>DATJUB010000069.1:0-23659 GCA_035502775.1 Solirubrobacterales bacterium
GGCCCGGGGGCCCCCCGCTTCCGACTTCTCGCGGTCCCGCGTCAGCAGGGCACGCGTACAGCCGTGGCCCTCAGATCACGGAACGGTGATCGTGATGCTCACGCTGGGCGGACACAGAGAGCTGCCCCCGGTCTTGGTCGCCGTACCGGTCCAAGTACCGACCAGCGGCGGGTAGGTATACGTACCGACCAGACCCGGAGGATCGATGGTGTAGGTGCAGCTGATGAGCCCACCGAGAAGCGCGACGGTCACACTGCCGTTGATCGCGCTGCTTCCGGTACCGGAGAACGAGGCCGACAGGCTCGATCCGGTGACGTTGATCGGCATGCCTTCATAGAGGCAACCATCGGTCTCCACGTTGGAGAGCGGTCCACTGCCGGGGAAACCGCCGTTGTAGTCGAACAGGATCGCACACGGCTCACCGGGATCACCCGATCCGTCGTCGAGCGCAATCGTGCCCTCGAAGGATTCCGCCGAAGCGACTGACGGAATGAATGCCGCGAAAGCGAGCACTGTGAAAAGAAGGAGGCCGAGCCTCTTCAACTTCTTCATTCGCACTTCTCCTCTTGTCCGTTCGGCTGACCCTCTTGGCCACGATGACTGGATTCCACCGGCTCCGTTATCGAACGAACGTTCCTGGAGCTAACAAATTCGTAGCTCAACCGTCACAAGATGTCAAGCTCAGGATTTCTTGAGTAATTAGGTAAAACTGAGCAAAATGACCGAGATCGCAGGACAGCCACCCCGCCTGCATGAGTCGTCAGATTCGGCGCATGGCAAGGTGTCGAGGAGTGAAAGGAAGGGGACCAAAAGGGCGGCGAAAATGGGCGGTACTGGGCTCGAACCAGTGACCCCCTGCGTGTAAAGCAGGTGCTCTTCCAACTGAGCTAACCGCCCGGAATGGGGGATTATCTAGGAATCCGGTGTTACTTGGCTGCCGCCCCGGCGGCGGTGCCGTCTCCGGAGGGTGGGGCCAGGGTTCCGTAGCGGTTTCTGACCACGAGGATCCAGATGATGCCGGCGATGATCATGCCGGCGCTGGTGAGCTGGGCGGCGGTGAGGCCGAGGGCGACATCGACGTTGGTTCGCAGGAACTCGACCAGCAGGCGCTCGGTACCGGCCCAGATCAGGAAGAGAGAGAAGAGGATGCCCGGACGGAACCGGTTGCGGAGGCGCCAGAGGACGAACGCGCCGAGGCCGAGGGCCAGCGTCTCGTAGATCGGGGTCGGATGGACCTTCACTCCGGGCGGGGTCGGCACGGTGCCGTCCGGGTAGCCCATCGCCCACGGACCATCCCAGGGTTTGCCGTAGTCGCCGTCTCCGGACAGCTGGCAGCCGATCCGCCCGACGGCCTGGCCCGCCAGCAGGGCGGGCGCGGCGACGTCGGCCAGCCGCAGGTTGAGGAAACCGCGCCATTTGGCCCAGAGCACCACCGCGAGCGCTCCTCCGGCGAGACCGCCGTACCAGGTGAGGCCGGTGCCGGAGATCAGATCCCCGGCGCCGTCGATGCTTTCGCTGTGGTCGATCACGAAGTAGAGACGCGACCCGATCAATCCACCGACCAGTGCGGCGAAGGCCATCTCGTAGGCCCAGTCGGCCGGCTTGCCCAGCTCCTCGAAGCGCTTGTAACAGAACGCCCCGGCGACGATGAAGCCGAGCGCGAACATGAGACCGAAGGTCTGCAGCGTGAGGGGACCGAGGTGGATTTCCGGATACATCGCGGACAACCCTACCCAGGGAGACAGCTCGGACGACGGAGGAGTAGCCCCAGCGGGAGTCGAACCCGCCCTTCCAGGTTGAAAACCTGGCGTGCTAACCGATACACAATGGGGCCGCGGTCGGCCATTCTTTCAGGAAGACGGGCAAGTGGCCCTTCCGGCCCGTCAGCGAGGCTAGGCCAAGAGGTATTCGAGCAGTGCTTTTTGCGCGTGGAGCCGGTTCTCCGCCTGATCCCAGACCGCCGAACGATCGCCGTAGAGCACCTCGGCGGTGATCTCCTCACCCGGATGGGCGGGCAGGCAATGCATGACGATGGTCTCCTTCTTGGCCGCCGCGAGCAGATCGGAATCGATGCGGAACGGCGCGAGATCGGCACGCCGCTGGTCGGCGGTCTCCTCGTCACCCATGCTCACCCAGACATCGCCGTAGATCGCGTCGGCACCACGCACCGCCTCGAGCGGATCGTCGGTCAGAAGGGCCGGGACGCCATCCTCCAGCTGATATCCCTCGGGCGCCGCGACGACCACTTCGACACCGGTCAGATCACCGGCTACCGCGAGTGAGCGGGCAACGTTGTTGCCGTCGCCGACGTAGGCGAGCTTCAGGCCGTCGATACCGCCGAAGCGCTGCTTCAGCGTCAGCAGGTCGGCCAGTGCCTGACAGGGATGGTAGAGCGGGGTGAGCGCGTTGATCACCGGGACCGAAGCGTTCTCGGCGAGCTTGGCCACGTTCTCGTGCGAGCCCGAACGGATCACGATCCCGTCGACGAATCTCGACATCACCCTTGCGGTGTCCTCGACGGATTCCCCACGCGACAGCTGCATCTCGTCACCACGGAGCACGATCGGGGCCGCCCCGAGCTCACCGACACCCACCTCGAAGGACACACGCGTGCGGGTCGAGGGCTTCTCGAAGATCAGCGCGACCGACTTGCCTTTCAGCGAATCGGAGCCGACATCGGGCCGGCCGGCGCGCATCTCCTCGGCGCGATCGAGCAGCGTGACGATGCGTCCGCCGGCGATCTCCTCGCCGGTCACATAGTGCTTGGGGGTGTTCTCAGACAAGGCCGGGATACTAGCTTCGCGCCTGGCCTGAGATAGTGGGACCTCTATGTCTGCAACGGAATCCACAGCAAACTCGGCTGATACGCCCCGGCCCGCCGCCGGCGGCAACGACCGCCCCGGCCGGATCAGGCGCGGCGAAGAGTTCGAAGCCGAGATCGAAACGCTCGCATACGGCGGCCGCGGCATCGCCCGCCGTGACGGCTACGTCGTCTTCATCAACGGGGGCCTGCCCGGCGACAAGGTACGGGCCCGCGTCACCAAGTCGAAGAAGGGCTACGCGGAAGCGAACACGATCGAGCTGGTGACACCGAGCCCGGACCGCCTGCCGGACACCGACGTCCACCAGGAGGAGGCATGTCCCGGCGCCCCGTGGCAGGCCCTGAACTACGAAACGCAGCTCGCGTTCAAGGAAGAGCAGGTCAAGGACGCGCTCGGAAGGATCGGCCATCTCGAGGGTTTCACCCTCGATCCGATCGTTCCGGCGGTCGAGCAGTGGCGCTACCGCAACAAGGTCGAGTACTCGTTCGGCGAGCAGGAGGGCCAGCTGGTGCTGGGATTCCATCCCCGCGGACGCTGGGATCAGGTTCTGGACATCGAGGATTGCCGGCTCTCTTCCGAGGCGAGCAACCAGGCCAAGAACGACGTTCTGGACTGGGCCAAGGCCGAGGGTCTCACCGCCTACGATCCGCACGACCATCGCGGCATCCTGCGGAACCTGGTCGTTCGCGAGGGAATGCGCACCGGCCAGGTCCAGACGCGCCTGGTCACCTCACTCGCCAACTTCCCCAAGCCCCCGGTCGATCTTCACACCACGATTGACGGACCTTCGGGTGGAACCACCGGCCCGACCGGAGTGCTCGGCGAGGAGATGCTGCGGGAGAAGATCTTCGATCTGAACATCCAGCTCTCCCACGATTCCTTCTTCCAGACCAACACCGCGATGGCCGAGAAGCTCTACACCGTGGCCCGAGAGTTCGCCGGCCTGACCGGTGCCGAGCAGCTCTTCGACCTCTACTGCGGGGTCGGCACGATCGGACTCAGCATGGCCGACCAGGCGAAACAGGTCTGGGGCCTCGAGATCGTCCAGGACGCGATCGCCAACGCCAAGCGAAACGCGATCGCCAACAACATCTCGAACGCGAAGTTCGTCGCGGCCAATGCCCGCACCGGTCTCGGTCCGCTGATCGAGGAGGCGGGCAGGCCCGACGTGATCACGATCGACCCGCCGCGAGCGGGGCTCTCCGCCAAGATCGTCCGCCGCCTGATCGAGTGCGAGGCGAAGCGCATCGTCTACATCTCCTGCAATCCGACCACTCTGGCCCCGAACGCGGCCCAGCTGGTCGAGGCCGGCTATAAGCTGAATCGCGTGAGACCCGTCGACATGTTTCCCCAGACTCCCCACATCGAGTGTGTCGCCCAGTTCGATCTGGTCGGACCGCTCGTGAAGCGCGACCGCAACGGAAACATCCGTGAGTAGACCCGCCCAGAAGAGAGCTTTCGGCGTCGCCGCCGGATTCCCGGTCGATGTCTGCGGCCCGCTCGCCGAGACCTGCGAGGAGGCCGGCTACTCCTCGATCTGGGCCAACGACCATCCCGGCGCGAAGGGTCTCGAGACCCTGGCCGAGTTCGCCAAGGTGACCAGCGGCATCGAGCTGGGTGTCGCCGTGATCGCGCTCGACCGGCAGAGCCCGGAGGTGATCGCCGCCGACATCGAGCGCCTCGGCCTCGATCCGGCCCGCCTCTGGATCGGCGTCGGCGCCGGTTTCAGCAGGAAGCCGCTGACCGCGATGCGTGAGGCGCTGCCGGAACTGCGCGAGAAGCTGCCCGGAATCCGGATCGTGATGGCCGCGATGGGACCGAAGATGTGCCGTTTCGCGGGAGCGAACCTGGATGGCGTGTTCTTCAACTGGATGACCCCCGATTTCGCCGCCGGGGCCCGTGAGCACGTGGAGAACGGAGCCGCCGAGGCCGGGGTCGAGACCCCGCCGGTATTCGGATACGTGCGGACAGCGGTCGGCGATGACGCGGCCGACCGCCTGGCCAAGGAGGAATCCTTCTATCGGGATCTCCACAAGGGCTATCGCGATCATTTCGACCGGCTCGGCGAGCCGGAGGGCACGGTCGGGGTGGCCGCCGCCGACAGCGCCGGGGCACAGGAGAAACTGGCGGCCTACTCGGCTCTCGACGTGATCGTCGTGCGCGGTCTGGCTTCGGCGAAGGTCGAGCCGATGACGGCGCTCGCCCGCGCCGCCGCTCCGGCCTGATCCGAGACCCCGACGCCGCCGGCGTCGGCCTGTGCGGCGGATGGCGGAAAGTGCCTGATCCGCCGGTTTGATTGGATTCCCAGTCCATGTCTTCCCCTCAAGCTCCCGAGCCGGCCACCGAACCGGCCGCGCCGTCGGCATTCAAAGACCCGTCCCGCTCGCCCGCCGGATTGATCGGATGGTCGATCTTCGCCAGCCGCTGGCTCCAGGCGCCGCTCTATCTCGGCCTCATCCTGGCCCAGGGGGTCTACGTGGTGAAGTTCTGGAAAGAGCTGATCCATCTCATCTCCGATTTCAACCATCTGAGCGAGAACGACGTGATGCTGGTCGTTCTCGGATTGGTCGACGTGGTGATGATCGCCAACCTGCTGATCATGGTGATCATCGGCGGCTACGAGACCTTCGTCTCCCGGATCAAGCAGGTGTCGGATCATCCGGACCAGCCCGAGTGGCTATCTCACGTCAACGCCAACGTGCTGAAGGTGAAGCTGGCGATGGCTATCGTCGGCATCTCCTCGATCCACCTGCTGAAGACATTCATCGAGTACGGCGCTGCGGACACCAAGCTGACCGAGGTGGAGGTGATGTGGCAGACGATCATCCATGTCGTCTTCGTCCTCTCGGCGATCGGCCTGGCGATGATCGACAAGTTCCTCTCCCCCAAGTCCGATCACGGTCCCTGATTCGCCGCCGTCCCGCGGGTGGCATAGCCTAGGCGCAGGTTCCCGATCCCGAGGAGAGTGCTGCTGGTATGCCCGACGCGAAGAAGGAAATCGCCCGATACGGAAAAGCGACCGCGAACCCCGGTGACGGTGAGGCGCTGGCGGCATTGCTGGTCCGCGCGGCCGAGCAGAACCAGGACTTCCCGGGCTGCCTCCAGTACGAGGTGAACCAGTCGGTCTTCGATCCCGACGTGATCTGGGTGACCGAGAAGTGGGCCGACCAGGAATCGGTCGACGCCTCGCTCGCCGACGAGCGGACGCGCGAGATGATCGCCGAGGCCCGGCCGCTGATCAAGGACATGGAGATGGTCGAGCTGGTTCCGCTCGGCGGGCTCCGCAGCCGGGTCGCCGAGATCGAGGCGAAGATCCCCCGGCCCGGCTACACGCTCGAGAATCTCGAGGCCGTCAAGAACAGCGCCGAGGAGCACGGGTTCGGCGAGTTCCAGGAGAGCCGCTTCGCCAACGAGGTCCTCGGCCTCACCCAGGCGGGCCTCAGCTTCCACCGGATCAAACCCGGGCAGCGGCAGCCGTTCGCCCACAGCCACGAGAATTCCGAAGAGGTCTACGTGGTGATCGCGGGGTCGGGCAGAGCCATGCTCGGCGACGATCTGGTCGAGTTGAACAGGTACGACGCGGTCAGGGTCGCCCCGAGCCTGATCCGGGCCTTCGAAGCGGGCGACGACGGCCTGGAGCTACTCGCCTTTGGCCAGCATCTGGAGAACGACCGCGGCGAGATGTACACCGGCTGGTGGGGCGAATCTCCCCGGGAGGATCAGTAGGGCGGCAGGTCGTCGTGCCAGCGGCCGAGCGTGCGGAAGGCCCGCCAGAACCGGCGCTTGGCGCCCTCTTCGTCGAGCGCGTCGTCGATCTCGGGCACGAACAGCGCGTCGCAGGCCGGCGTGAACGCCTGGATCTCACCGTCGCGTGATTCGACCGTGCGGGAAAGCGGGATCTCGAGACCGTTCAGCACCTCGAGCGCGTCCTCGCCCATGACCACGATGATCTTCGGCTGGACGATGTTGAACTCGTCGGCTACCCGGGCGACGCATTCGGCGTCGGCCTCGGCCGGATCTTCCACCGGGCACTTGGCGCAGACCGTTCCGTATACGACCATAGGATCGATGCTGAGCCGCTTGAAGCTCTTCATCATCGCGTTGCCGGCGCGGCCGTAGTAGGCGACTCCCTCTTCGATCTCGGCGACGGTCGGCGCGTACTTCAGCATGAAGATGTCGGCCTGGGGATGGCCGGAGCCGAGGACCGGCATCACCTTGGTCCGCGAACAGGCCTCACAGGCCTGCAGTTCGCGGCTCAGCTGGTTCAGCTCCCGGATCGCTTTTTCCAGGTACTTCTCTTTGATCTCGTTATCGGTGATGGGCATCGCTGGAGCTTTCTTTGACGCCGCCCTCGGGGCTCCTCTATCGGAGTCCCGCTGCATCAGCTCTTGCCCGCTGCACGTTTCGTACCACGCTGTTTCTGCTTGCCGCCCTTGACCGCGCGGGGGTCGCTGACCGAGCGTTTCGCCGCTTTCGGCCGGCCGGTCGTCTGCAGGAACTTGAGCGCCTGAACATAGACGAGGTTCTTGTGGCGGCGAGTGATCTCGGCGTCGCGCATCGCCTCCAGGAACTCTTCCGGACCATCGAAATCGCGCACTCGCACCCGCACCGATCCGAGGCCCTGGGCGACGTGATTGTCGGAGCCCGCGGCCGGGATGATGTTGTACTTGCGGGCGAACCGCTCGGCCTCCTCGTTGAAGGAGGAGATCGCGACCCGCGGGTTGAAGACCTCCATCAGGTCGATGTCCTCGACCATGTTGAGCAGGTTCTCGTAGTCGGGCACCGAGTGCAGGCGGTCGAAGGGATGGGGCACGTAGACCAGTCCGCCCTGGCGCTTGATCTCCTTGATCGTGTCGGCCATCGAGGTTCCCTTCGGGATCTTCTCCTTGATGAACAGCCCGATCACCTCACCGGCGTCACCGGTCATCACTTCCTCGGCGATGATGATCTTGAAGTCGTCCATCGACTCGACCACCTCCGCCGCGGCATGCGCTCCCGAGACCTCGTTGTGGTCGGTGATCGCGATCGCCCCGAAGCCACGGTCGCGGGCGGTCTCGATCAGCACCTCAACCGGGGTGGCACAGTCGGAGGAGTGGTCGGTGTGCATATGGAGGTCGACGTCGATCAGCGGACGGTCCTTCAGCCGCCTGCGCACCTCTTCGTTGCCGGTGGGATCGTGTCTCCTCGCGGCCAGCCGTTCGTAGAGCGCCTCGAGATCGTCGACCACGCCGGACCAGGTCGTAAGCCCCGGCCATTCCGCGGCCTCCCTCTTCAGGGTCTTCAGCAGCCTACGGTCGTCGGCGAGCCGGGCGATCTGGCCGGCCATCGTCACCGGGTCGCCGTTCGGGAAGAGTAGTCCGCGCTGGCCGTCTCCGACCAGTTCCGTGTAGCGGGGAATGGTCGAGACGACCGGGACCGCACCGGCGGCCATCGCCTCGCGCACCGCGCTCGGCGAGGGGCTGGGTCCACCGGAACCGGCACAGAAGACATGGCTGCTGGACAGCAGCTCGGCGAGCGTGGCCTGCTCGGGACCGATCACCTTGATGCGGTCCCGGATCGTCTTCGAGATCCGGACGATGACCTCGCCCGGATCGGGCGAGAAGATCGTCGCGGTCCAATCGAGCTCAACCGGCAGCCGCCGTAGCGCCCGCAGGAAAAGCCGCAGCGCGCCCTTCTCCTCCTGGTCCGAGAAAGCGATCCGGAGCGGACCGTCGTCGCTCTGGTTCGACTCGACCGGATCGACACCGGGCGGAGTCAGATCGTAGGCGCCGGGGAAGTACCGGTTGAGCAGCTTGGCCGAGGCCCTCGAGGAAGCGGTGCGGGCATCGAGCCGGCCGAAGAAGATCTCGAGCAGCGGGCGGGCGACCTGGGTGGCGAAGGGCCGCTCGGCGGTCTCGTGGAAGGTGCCGACGTTGAGCGAAAACGAGTGCCGGAGAGCGGTCGAGGAAAAGCTCGGAAGGAAAGGATCGTGAACGTGCACGAGGTCGAGTTCACCGTGGGCGAGCAGTGCCTCGACCCGGTTGCCGACATCGACCGAGACCGGTGCCGGCCGCTTGCGCGAACCGCGCGGAAGGGAAACGCCGCCCATCGAGAGGACCCGCGGCTTTTCGCCCGGCTGGAACAGCGATCCCGGCTCGTCGACCAGGCGCGAGATCGACTCCTTGGTTTCGGCGACGCCCTCGCGCCCCCCGCCCGGGGCCGCGACCAGGACCGAGTGGCCCCGTTCGGCCAGTTCGTCGGACACCCGTGCGGTGAAGTTGTTGACTTCTCCCTGCTCACCCCAGGGGAAGGGTGTGAACTGGATTATCGATAGCGGTTTCATTCGAACCTCAAAAATAAAGGCGCCCGCCGAAGGGCGGGCGCCTTTTCAATCGTTGCGAGCCATCAATCAGGCTTCGGACTTGCTGTCCTCGCTGACTTCGGCCACCGGCTTGGTGCCGCTGATCGGCGATCCGCCGCGCTTGTTCGCCTCGATGAAGGACTCGGTGTCCGCACGGGCCTCGGCGTCGGGACGCTGGTTGTGCGGCGACTTCATCAGGTAGGACGAAGGTCCGTCGAGCTGACCGGAGATGCCGTTGTTCAGCGCGAGCTTGATCAGGCGCACGGCGTCGATCACGACACCGGCCGAGTTCGGGGAGTCCCAGACCTCGAGCTTCAGCTCGACGTTGAGCGGCACGTCGCCGAAGGACTTGCCTTCGAGGCGGATGTGCGCCCACTTGCGGTCGGTCAGCCACGGCACGTAGTCCGAGGGGCCGACGTGGACGTCACGGTCCTCCAGCTCGAGGCCCATGATCGAGGTGACAGCGTTGGTCTTCGAGATCTTCTTCGAGTCGAGACGCTCACGCTCGAGCATGTTGAAGAAGTCCATGTTGCCACCGACGTTGAGCTGCGAGGTGTGCTGCATCTCGACGCCACGCTCGTGGAAGAGGCGGGCGAGCTGACGGTGGACGATGGTCGCGCCGACCTGTGACTTGATGTCGTCGCCGATGATCGGGAGTCCGGCTTCCTTGAAGCGGCCGTCCCAGTAGTCCTCGCTGGCGATGAAGACCGGCAGGCAGTTGACGAAGCCGACGCCGGCCGCGATGGCCTGCTCGACGTACCACTTGACGGCGTCTTCGGAGCCGACCGGCAGGTAGCAGACGAGAACGTCGGTCTTGGTCTCCTTGAGGATCGAGACGATGTCCGCGGTCGGGCCGGGGGCCTTGGTGATGACCTGCTTGAGGTACTTGCCGAGACCGTCGAGGGTCATGCCGCGCTGGACCTCGACGCCGAGGTTCGGGACGTCGGCGAACTTGATCGTGTCGTTCTGGCCGGACCAGATCGCTTCGGAGAGATCCTTGCCGACCTTCTCCTGATCGATGTCGAAGGCGGCGACGAACTCGATGTCGTTGACGTGGTAGCCGCCGAGATCGACGTGCATGAGTCCGGGGACGGACTCGCCCGGATCGGCGTTCTTGTAGTACTCGACGCCCTGGATGAAGGAGTTGGCGCAGTTGCCGACTCCGACGATCGCTACTCGTACTTTGTCGTCACGACGGTCGGCTCCGTTGCCGCTTCCGTTCGATCCGTTGGTATTGCTGCTCATAAGACTGTGATTCCTCCTAGTTCAGGTGCGAAGGCCTAAGACACTGGACCGGCCTCTGGGTTACACCTCAATCAACAAAAACTTTCCTGGGTCAACTCTCCGTCTTGAGTTCCCCGCGTACATGCCAAACGCGCTGAATGACGGTCACGGTCGTCAGCGCGGCCATCACGTAGATGGAAGCCGCCAACAGGGAAAAATCTCCGATACCTAGGCCATTCGCGAACAGGATGCCAATCGAAAGTAGCACCACACGGACCGGTCTGGTCGCCAGACCGACCTTGCATTCGACTCCCAGAGCCTCGGCCCGGGCCCTCGTGTAGGACACCATCAGCGAGCCGAGCACTACATATACGCAGGCCGCCGCGGCGAGTGAATCTCCCTGTTCGGCGAAATACCAGGCGATCGCGGTGATCACGATGCCCTCTTCGATCCGGTCCAGGGTGGAGTCGAGGAAAGCACCGAACAGCGTGCCCTTGCCCGACATGCGCGAGTAGCGCCCGTCGAGCGTGTCCATCACCGAACCGACGATGAAAGCGATCCCGCCCAGTACGAACATCTCCTGGGTGATCAGGATCGCGGCGATCACGTTGCCGACCAGACCGGCCATCGAGATGGCGTTCGGGGTCAGCCGTGACTGGATCAGCCGGTTGCGGGCCTGATCACGAAATTCCTGTGCTGGGCCCACGCGCTGGCCGTTGCGGCCACCTTCCGGCGGCCTCGACGAAGACGACTCCATCCGGGCAGCTTACGTTACCCGTCGCAGGAGCGGCCCTTGCCGAAGCGCGCCCCGGGGCTGAAGTCCGCCTCGACCTTGATCTCGCCCGGATTCCTGAGGTAGACCTGGGTCCAATCGTTCTCGGTGGGGCTCACACAGCCGCGCCCCCCGACGACCTTCCAGTACGGGGTCGCCCGGATTCGCACGGTGAAGGTTCCCGCCTCCGGTGAGGCGACCGTGAACCCGTCGGTGCTGAACTCCGTGAGCCGGGCGGGACGATCGACCATCGGCGTGGGATCGAGCACCTTGTAGATCCGCCAGTTGGGGCCGGCGGGGATCTCCCGCAGGAACGGCACGCCTCGGGCGATCAGGTCCGCCTCGGTCTGGCCGGCGTAGTCGAGCTCGGTCCGCGGCACCGCGACGTAGCCGACCGCGAGCCGTTTCAGCCAGCGGTAGTAGCGGCCGGGATCGAGCGTCTCCTCGTAGAAGAGCGGGTTGTAGTTGCGATCGGTCTGGCGCTCCCAGCCCCTCGCGATCGGGAACTCGGGCGCGACCCGGGCCGCCTCCCAGTGGCTGGCCACCGGCACCACCTCGACTCGGGCGGGCTCCTTGGCCAGCCGTGGTCCGAGGGTGTGATCGACCGTGTCGTAGAACTCGGCGGCGACCGCCGGCTCGTCGTGAACCAGTTCGAGATCGCGGATCACCGGGCCGATCTGCCAGTACGCGATCAGCGGAACCAGGACCACCAGCGCGAACGGGCGGCGGGCCCAAGCCGCGCAGATGAACAGCGGGCCGACCAGCAGGACCCCGAGCCGGTTCGCGTTGCCGCCCATCGGCGTGTCGATCGCGAAGGCGGCGCAGAGCGAGAAGGCGTAGACCAGCAGGCCGGTCCGCAGCAGCTTTTCGTCCGACGGGACGAAGATCGCGGCGGCCAGCGTGAGGGTGATCGCCGGCAGGAAGCTCGTGAACACATAGGGCTCGTCGCCGCCGCCGGGGAACAGCAGGGCGACGATGGCGGCCACCGCGAAGGTGACGAAGGCGATCTCCAGGCCCCGTCGGTCCGGCCGCCGGGCGATCGCGTGGCTGACCCCGCAGCAGGCCAGGAACAGTGCCGCGACCGGGCTCGCCAGCCCGACCGTCGCCGCCAGCAGGAGCGAGCCGATCCGCCAGCCGCGCTGGGCCGCGAACACCGCCGCCATCGCCAGGAAGACACCCAGGGCGAAGGTGAGCCGACCCGAGAACAGGCTGATCGTCGCCGCCATCGCGAACCAGATCGCTCCCGCCTGGGCCTTGTCGCCCCACTCGGCGCGCACGATCAGGCTGAAGAGGGCGACGGTGCCGAGCACCGCGATCGTGCCCATCAGGCGAAAGCCGATCCAGGCGCCGAGCGGCGGCGCGAGCAGGCTGTAGGTCGGCAGATAGTGGCCGCCGAACCAGTAGTTGTTCCAGACGGTCGAGCCGGAAAGTTCGAACAGTTCGGTGCGGAAGGTCTGCGCCGCGTGGTCGGCGCTGAGGGGCGCGACGATCAGGTAGACCGCGCAGAGCACCGCGGCCACCGCAAGCGGGGCTGCCATGAAGGTCCACGGCGATTCGCGGTAGTTCAAACGGCCTCCGGCCTCAGGCGCTGGAGCGCTGCTGGTCCGCAGCCCTGCTCCAGGCCCAGGTTTCGGGCTTGATCTGGGCGACGACCCTCGCGGCGATCAGGAACGAGGTTCCGGCGACCATCCAGCCCAGGGCCGCGTCGACCCAGTAGTGGTTGGCGGTGATCACCGTGACCGACGCCACGAGCAGCGGCCAGAAGGCCCACCACGCCCGTGCGAACTTGTTCTTGCAGACCATGAACCCGGTGCCACCGATCATCAGTGCCACGGCGCAGTGCATCGAGGGCACGGCGGCGAAGGGGTTGATGAAGAGCTTGGCCAGGGCCGAGTCGTGGTTGACGCTCGATTGCGCGTTGATCGTGTCGATGAATCCGTACTCGGGATACATGCGCGGCGGCGCGGTCGGGAAGCCGATGTACCCGATCAGGGCGAGTCCCATCGAGATGAACAGCATGTTGCGGAAGAAGTAGTACTGGTCGTTGCGCCAGAGGTACATCCACACCAGGAACGCGAGCGCGACCGTGAACTGGCTGTTGAGGTAGATCGTGTTGGCGATGTCGATCACCCATTTCTCGGTGATCAGCCAGCTCTGAACAGTGGGTTCGAAGAAGGTGTTGGTCATCCGCTCGATGTCCATGATCCGCTCACCGTTGGCGAAGGCCTGATTGGCACGTCCGTCCGCCAGTCCACGAGCGACCTCGTAGCTGGTATCGGCGAAGACATAGAGGGCTAGCTGAAGGAACAGATCGCCCCAGCCTCGGGGGAGCCACGCCCCCATGCGGGAAATGATCGCGAACACAGAAACGACATTGTAAAGAGGCGGTAAGCAATCTCTAGTCTCCCTCTCGGAATGAGTGATCAATCGCAGCCAATCGTGTGCATCGGAGAGGCGATCGTCGACCTGGTCTGTGAGCGGAGACTCGCTCCCGGAGCCGGTCCGGAGAGTTTCGTGCCCCATCCCGGCGGGGCCCTCGCCAACGTGGCGGTGGCGATCAGCCGGTGTGGTGTGAGTGCCGCCCTGATCGGTGGTGTGGGTGATGACCGCTGGGGAAAGTGGCTGCGCGACGAGCTCGCCGCGGCCGACGTCCTGACCGATTGGGTCGCTTCGGTCGAGGGCGCGGACACCCCTCTGGGGATCGTCCTGTTCGATTCCGAAGGCGAACCCGAGTTCCAGATCTACGGCGAGCACATCGCCCCGACGATGCTCGCCTCACGGAAGTTCCTCGAGCCGGGCATCGGCCGCTCGTCGGGGGTGGTGATCGGATCGAACACGATGGTCGGGCCGGTCGAGCGCGAGGTGACGAGGCAGGCGATCGAGATCGCCCACGAGTGCGGGGTGCCGGTCCTGCTCGACCCCAACTTCCGGCCGAACCGCTGGACCGACCCGGCGACCGCCGCCGATTTCTGCCGCGAACTCACCGGCGGCAGCGCCGTGGTCAAGTGCAACCGGATCGAGGCGAAACTGATCACCGGCGAGGACGATCCGCTTGACGCCGCCCGCATGCTGGCCTCCTTCGGACCGCGTCTGGCGGTCGTGACCGACGGGCCGGGCCGGGTGGTCACGGCCGGCGCCGCGGAGGCCGAGTACCTGCCGCCCAAGGTCGATGTGATCAGTCCGCTGGGTGCGGGCGACGCCTTCATGGGAGCACTCTCGGCCGGACTCCACCGGGTCGGCTGGGACTTTCGCCGGGTGGCGGAGGTGCTGCCCGGGGCCGTGGCCGCCGGGGCCGCCATCTGCGGACATTGGGCGGCCCAGTCGTGACCGGGATCGAACCGGTCAAGGTCAGCCGCAAGGACTGGAAGCGCCCCTCCCGGGAGCGGGTCAGGCGGATCCGCGACCGCCTTCGCGAGATGTACGGGCGTCCGCTGAACGTTCCCCACCGCCAGCCGATCGACGAACTGGTTCGGACCGTCCTCTCGCAGGCGACCAGCGATCTGAACCGGGATCGGGCCTTCGGTCGGCTGACCGAGCGGTTCGAGAACTGGGAGGCGGTGCGTGACGCGCCGGTGGACGAGGTCGAGGAGGCGATCCGGCCGGGTGGCCTATCCCGGCAGAAGGCGCCGCGCATCCAGGAGGTCCTGTCCGGGATCGGACCGGAGATGGACCTCGATTGGCTGGAGACCGCCGACCGCGACGAGGCGATGGGGTTCCTGGTCGGCCTGCCGGGGGTGGGCCGGAAGACCGCCGCCTGCGTCCAGGTGTTCACCTGGGACCGCCCGGAGATCCCGGTCGATGTCCACGTCTACCGGATCGGCGGGCGGCTGGGACTGTTCCGCCCGAACGCCACGTTCGAGGAAGCCCACGACGAAATGCTGCTCCTGGTCGATCCCGGGGATTCGTACGAGTTCCACATGAATCTGATCCGTCACGGGCGGGAGCTTTGCCGTCCCAAGCCGAACTGCGGCGCTTGCGGGCTGCGCCGGATGTGTCCCTTCGGCAGGCGGGTGATCGCCGCCGAGCGGACCCGCGGGCGTTGATCACGCTCCGACAGGTAATATCACCACGCGTTTCGCCGCACCCCTTTTTCTTATGAACAAGAAGCCATTCGTAATTTTCGGTCTCGTCCTGGTCCTACTGGCCGTGCTCATCCCCGCGTGGGCATTCCTGGCCGATGGTGACCCCCACAACGGCCGCATGGAAGTGCCGTCGAACCTCGAGAAGGGCCAGACCCTCTTCGACGACAACTGCGGCAACTGCCACAAGCTGTACGCCGCCGGCACCGACGGTGACTTCGGTCCCGACCTCGATCAGAAGCTGGCCCCGGCCGGCACCCCGACCGACAAGGCCGCGATCGACGGAACCCGCAGCCAGGTGCTGAACGCGATCGAGCAGGGAGCCGACGATCCGACCGTCCCGGGCCGTATGCCCGCGGGAATCGTCGCCGGCCCCGTCGCCGAAGAGATCGCGGACTTCGTGGCCGCCACAGCCGGCCGAGGCTGACCTCCCGCCGCGAAAGCGGCACCCGGCAACACCCCCACGGCACCCCGATCGTTCTGTCGAACGTTCGCCCGCCCCTTCGTGGGAAATCCGGCGACAGAATCCTCCTGACCCAGCGCACCGGACGGCGTTACTTCACGCTTTGTCCAGCAAATAGCCCTGTTTTGACAGTTGGTAAAAGATCTAATACACTGAGACTTAGATTTTCATCAACTTGATACATCAACAGGAGAACTAATGGGTAAGACAATTGGTATTGACCTCGGCACGACCAACTCGTGTGTGGCCGTGCTCGAGGGTGGAGAGCCGACGGTTCTGGAGAACTCCGAGGGTGGACGCACCACCCCGTCGGTAGTCGCGTTCAACGACAAGGACGAGCGCCTCGTCGGCACGGTCGCCAAGCGGCAGGCCGTGATGAACCCGGAAAACACGATCTTCTCGATCAAGCGCTTCATGGGCCGCAAGGAGGCCGAGGTGCACGAGGAGGAGACCATGATCCCGTACAAGGTCGAAGCCGGCCCGAACGGTGACGTGCGCGTAGACGTGCGCGGCAAGCAGTACTCGCCGCCGGAGATCAGCGCGATGATCCTGCAGAAGCTGAAGGCCGACGCGGAAGCCAAGCTCGGCGACACGGTCGACTCCGCGGTCATCACCGTGCCCGCCTACTTCAACGACGATCAGCGCCAGGCGACCAAGGACGCCGGCAAGATCGCCGGACTCGACGTCAAGCGCATCATCAACGAGCCGACCGCGGCCGCGCTGGCCTACGGTCTCGACAAGGACGCACAGGAGCAGACCATCCTCGTCTTCGACCTCGGCGGCGGCACCTTCGACGTGTCCGTACTCGAGATCGAGGAAGGCACCTTCGAGGTCAAGTCGACCGCCGGTGACAACCACCTCGGCGGCGACAACTTCGACAAGGCGATCGTCGAGTGGCTCGTGGCCGAGTTCAAGAAGGACCAGGGAGTCGACCTGGCCGCCGACAAGAACTCGCTGCAGCGCCTCTACGAGCAGGCCGAGAAGGCGAAGATCGAGCTGTCCTCCGCTCAGGAGACCCAGATCAACATCCCGTTCATCACCGCGGTCGAAGGCCAGCCCAAGCACCTCGACGTCAAGCTGACCCGCTCCAAGCTGGCCGAGCTGACCGGCGACCTTCTCGATCGAGTGGTCGGCCCGGTCAAACAGGCGATGCAGGACGCCGGAGGGGCGAACATCGATCACGTCGTGCTGGTCGGCGGCATGACCCGCATGCCCGCCGTGCGCGAGAAGGTCACCGAGCTGACCGGCAAGGAGCCGCATCAGGGCGTCAACCCCGATGAGGCCGTGGCGATCGGTGCCGCGATCCAGGCCGGCGTGCTCAGCGGCGACGTCAAGGACGTCCTGCTGCTCGACGTGACCCCGCTCACCCTCGGCATCGAGACCAAGGGCGGCGTCATGACCAAGCTGATCGAGCGCAACACGACCATCCCGACGAAGAAGTCGGAAGTCTTCTCGACCGCCGAGGACAACCAGCCCTCGGTCGAGATCCACGTGCTCCAGGGCGAACGCGAGATGGCGAGCTACAACAAGAGCCTGGGCAAATTCCAGCTCACCGGCATCCCGCCGGCCCCGCGCGGACTGCCGCAGATCGAGGTCACCTTCGACATCGACGCCAACGGCATCCTCTCGGTCGGCGCCAAGGATCTCGGCACCGGCAAGGAACAGAAGATCGAGATCAAGTCCGGTTCCGGACTCTCCGACGAGGAGATCCAGAACATGGTCTCCGACGCCGAATCCCACGCCGACGAGGATCGCAAGCAGCGCGAGCTGGCCGAGGCCCGCAACATCGGAGAGAACGCCGCCTACACCTCGGAGAAGCAGCTGACCGAGCTCGGCGACAAGGTCGACGCGGAAAGCAAGACCGAGATCGAGGCCGCGATCAAGGAAGTCCGGGACTCGCTGGAGTCCGAGGATGCCGACGAGATCAAGGCCAAGACCGAAGCCCTCCAGGCCGCCTTCCACAAGGTGTCCGAGAAGGTCTACGAGGCCGCGCAGGCCGAGCAGCAGGCAGCGGGCGGAGCCGAAGGTGACGCCGCGGCCGGATCCTCGGCCGATGACGAAGAGGTCATCGACGCCGAAGTGGTCGACGAGGACGAGAGCAAGGATGACAAGTGAGCCTGAGCCAAGACGAGCCCAGAGACGAAGAGTTCGTTGAGGCTGCGACCACCGGTGCCGAAGAGGCACCGGTGGTCGAGGAGGCCGAAGTCGTGGACGCCCCCGCCGGGGCGGACCACGGCGAAGCCGAGCAGGCGACCGTCGAGCAGGACCTCTCGGCCCTGGTCGAGGAGGCCCGCAACCAGCGGGACGAGTACCTCGACCTCGCCCAGCGGACCAAGGCCGACTTCGACAACTACCGCAAGCGCATGGCGGCCGAGACCGCCTCGGCGCGAGTCCGCGGCAAGATCGAGGTCGCCTCGGGACTGATCGAGGCGATCGACAATCTCGAGCGGGTCATGGCCGCCGAGAAGATCGAGCTGGACCAGGCCCTGAGCGGAGAGCTCCCGACCGACGCGCCGGTGAGCGTCCAGGGCGTGATCGTCGCCTACCGCGACCTGAACACGACCCTGCGCAAGGCCGAGATCGAGGTCTACGACCCCTCCGGCGAGGCTTTCGACCCGACCTTCCACGAAGCGCTCCAGGCGCTGCCGGCCGAAGGAGTCGAACCGGGCGTCGTGATCGAAGTGATGCAGCGCGGCTATCGCTCCGGCGAAACGGTCATCCGGCCCGCCCGAGTGGTTGTCAGCCAATGACGGAAATCAGGTAACAGATGGCCAAGGACTTCTACGAAGCGCTGGGCGTCTCCAAGAAGGCATCCCAGGACGAGATAAAGAAGGCCCACCGCAAGCTGGTGGGCAAGTACCACCCCGATCGCAATCCCGGCGACGAAGCCGCCGAGGAGAAATTCAAGGAGATCCAGCAGGCCTACGACACCCTTTCCGATCCGGAGAAGCGCAAGGCCTACGACAGTGGCGGCGGCATGTTCGGCCAGGGCGGTCCGGGAGGCAATCCCTTCGGCCAGGGCGGACAGGCCGGGACCCGTTTCGGCGGCGGCGACTTCGGCGATCTCTTCTCGACGATCTTCAACCGCGGTGGTGGCGGCGGCCCGCAGCCGATGCGCGGCCGCGATCTGGAAACAGACGCCCGCATCTCCTTCGACGACGCGATGGCCGGGACCCAGCTCACCGTCACCATCCCCAAGTCCGAACGCTGCCCGACCTGTTCCGGCAGCGGGGCCGAACCGGGCACCAAGCCCGAGACCTGCCCGCGCTGCCAGGGCTCCGGCATCGACGCCCAGGGCCAGGGATTCTTCTCGATCAGCCAGCCCTGTCCCCAGTGCGGCGGCACCGGCCAGATCATCCCGAGCCCCTGCCACACCTGCGGCGGTTCCGGAGTCACCCACCAGACCAAGCGCTACAAGGTCAAGATCCCGGCCGGAGTCAAGGACGGCGCCCGGATCCGGGTAGCCGGCAAGGGCGAGGCCGGTGAGCGCGGCGCCCCGAACGGCGACCTGTTCGTGACCATCCAGGTCGCCCCCTCACCGATCTTCAAACGGCTGAGTGACGGCAACCTCGAGGTAGAGGTCCCGATCACGGTGACCGAGGCGCTGCGCGGCGGCACGGTCGAGGTTCCGACCCTCTCCGGCACCAAGCGCATCCGGGTCCAGCCGGGCACCCAGCACGGCGCGATCCAGCGGCTGAAGGGCGAAGGACCGCCGAAGGCCGGCGGCAAGGGCCGCAGCGACATCCGCTACCGCATGTCGGTCGTGATCCCGAAGGAGCTGACCGACGAGCAGCGCCGCGCCGTGGACAGGCTGGCCGAGACCATGAACGGCTTCGAACCGCGTGCCGAGCTGCTGAGAAGGGCGAAGGCACGGACGACGAGCGCGAAGGGAGCGGGCGATGAGTGACGCCGAGGAAGAGGAACCCCGCACCGCGCGGGTCGAGGTCGTGGTCGACGAGGAGCGCGGCGTCTACATGATCTCGGTCGCGGCCGAACTCGCCGACATGCACCCGCAGACGCTCCGGATCTACGAATCGAAGGGCCTGATCCAACCCAAGCGCTCACCCAAGAACACCCGCCTCTACTCGCAGCGAGATGTGGAGATGCTCCGCCGGATTCAGCAGATGACCAGCGAGGGCGGCCTCAACCTCGCCGGGGTGATGACCGTGCTCGAGATGGAGGCCAAGGTCGACGCGATGCGGGCCGAGCTCGAAGAGATGCGGGCCCGCGCCAGCGAACTCGAGCAGCGGCTCGACCGGGAGGTCGAACGGGTCCGCGACAAGCTCAACACCGAGATCGTGCCCTACGGCGCCTATGAGGGAGCGATCTCCGCGAACCGTCCCGAGACGGTGCGAATCCCCGTCAAGCGCCCCCGCTAGGAACCAGAACTTCAAGATCACAAGGAGAGACATATGCAGCCAGACCGATTCACCGTGAAGTCCCAGGAAGCGATTGCCGCGGCACAGCAGCTGGCCGCCACCGGCCGCAACGCCGAAGTCGCTCCGCCCCACCTTCTCGTCGCCCTCCTCGAACAGGACCAGGGTCTCGTTCCCGCCGTGCTGACCAAGCTCGGCGCCGACCTGATGGCGATCCAGGCCCGCGCCCGCGCCGCGATGGCCGAGCTGCCGACCCTGAGCGGCAACACCACTTCGGAACCCCGTCCCGCCGCCGCCTTCGTCGAGGTGCTGCGCCGCGCCGAGGGTGAGATGGCCGGACTCGGCGACGAGTACGTCTCGACCGAACACATGCTGCTCGCGCTCGCCGACAAGGGCTCCAGCCTCGCCGAGATCCTGCCCGACCGCGACTCGCTCGGCAAGGCGATCAGTGAGGTCCGCGGCCCGCACAAGGTGGACAGTCCCAATCCCGAGGACCAGGTCCAGGCCCTGGAGAAGTTCGGCCGCGACCTGACCGCCGACGCCGAGAGCGGCAAGCTCGATCCGGTGATCGGCCGCGACGAGGAGGTCCGCCGGGTGATCCAGGTGCTCTCCCGCCGCACCAAGAACAATCCGGTGCTGATCGGCGAGCCCGGGGTCGGCAAGACCGCGATCGTCGAGGGTCTCGCCCAGCGGATCGTCTCCGGCGACATCCCGGAGAGCCTGCGTGACCGGCGCGTGATCGCGCTCGACATCGGCGCCCTGCTCGCCGGATCGAAATACCGGGGCGAGTTCGAGGAGCGCCTGAAGGCGGTTCTGTCCGAAGTGCAGGACGCGCAGGGCCAGATCGTCCTCTTCCTCGACGAGCTGCACACCATCGTCGGCGCGGGTGCGGCCGAGGGTGCGGTCGACGCCGCGAACCTGCTGAAGCCGATGCTCGCCCGCGGCGAGCTGCGCGCGGTCGGCGCGACCACACTCGACGAGTACCGTCAGCACATCGAGAAGGACGCGGCGCTCGAGCGGCGGTTCCAGCCGGTGCTGGTCGGCGAGCCGGACGTTCCGGACACGATCGCGATCCTGCGCGGCCTGAAGGAGCGATACGAAGTGCATCACGGCGTGCGGATCGCCGACTCGGCGATCATCGCCGCCGCCACCCTCTCCGAGCGCTACATCGCCGACCGCTTCCTGCCGGACAAGGCGATCGACCTGATCGACGAGTCGGCATCACGGCTGAAGATCGAGATCGACTCGATGCCGACCGAGATCGACGAGGTGGAACGCCGGATCCAGCAACTCGAGATCGAACGGGAGGCGCTCAAGGCGGAGACCGACGCGGCCTCCAAGGGCAGGGCCGACGCGCTCGAGGCCGAACTGGCCGAGCTCAACGAGAAGTCGAGCGAGATGAAGGCCCGCTGGCAGTCCGAGAAGGGCCTGATCGAAGCGATCAAGGATTCGAAGACACAGCTGGAGGAGGCCAACCGCGAGGCCGAGCGGGCCGAACGGGCCGCCGACCTGGAACGGGCCGCGAAGCTTCGCTACAGCGAGATCCCGGAACTGGAACGAACCGTCGCCGAGGCCGAGGAGAAAATGGCCGAGATGCATGCCGGCGGTGGCACGATGCTGACCGAGGAGGTCACCGAGGCCGACGTCGCCGAGGTGGTCGCGAAATGGACCGGAATCCCGGTGTCCCGCCTGATGGAGGGCGAGGTCGAGAAGCTGATCCACATGGAGGAGCGTCTCCACGACCGGGTGATCGGCCAGGACGAGGCGGTCAGCGCGGTCGCGAACGCGCTGCGCCGTTCCCGGGCGGGTCTTTCCGACCCGAACCGGCCGATCGGCTCCTTCCTCTTCCTCGGGCCGACCGGTGTCGGCAAGACCGAGCTCGCCAAGTCACTGGCCGAGTTCATGTTCGACACCGACCAGGCGATCATCCGGCTCGACATGTCCGAGTACATGGAGAAGCACACGGTCGCCCGGCTGCTCGGCGCGCCTCCCGGATACGTCGGCTACGAAGAGGGCGGACAGCTGACCGAGGCGGTGCGCCGCCGGCCCTACGCGGTCGTGCTGCTCGACGAGATCGAGAAGGCCCATCCGGATGTGTTCAACACCCTGCTGCAGCTGATGGACGACGGCCGTCTGACCGATGGCCAGGGCCGCACGGTCAGCTTCACCAACACGGTGCTGATCATGACCTCGAACGTCGGCAGCCAGGAGATCGCCGGGGAGACGGTCGACGAGCGGATCCGCGAACGGGTCGAGGACGTGCTCGCCACGACCTTCAAGCCCGAGTTCCTGAACCGGATCGACGACACGGTGATCTTCCATCGCCTCTCGAAGGAGGACATCGGCCAGATCGTCAGCCTGCAGATCGACGGGCTGATCAGCCGGGTCGCGGAACGTGACATCGAGATCGATCTGAGCCCCGAGGCGCGGACCCTGCTCGGCAATCTCGGCTACGACCCGACCTACGGGGCCAGGCCGCTCAAACGGGTCATCCAGAAGCAGCTGATCGACGCTCTGGCCCTGAAAATCCTCGAGGGAGAGTTCAGCGAGGGAGACCGGGTCGCGATCGGCGTGGACGACGGGCAGCTCACATTCACGAAGTCGTAACGCGGTGCAGAATCCTTCCCGGTAAAACGCTTCTTTAGGTGCCCTTTGGGGTTTCCGTACTACCTTTAAGAGCCCGCGAAGTGCGGAAACAGGGCACCAAGAGAAGATGAACGACGATCACAATCGCCAATACGAGGCTGAGGAACGGCTCCCAGAGCCGCCTGCGGCCGATTCTCCGGGCGGATTCACATGGCCGATCAGGCGGGCCTACTGGTTCGTGGAGAAGCATCTTCTGTGGCCGATCGCCGATTCCTTCAAGCGAATGTCACGTGGCTTCCGCTACCGCAGCCCGCTCGCCTACATCGGTGCGACCATGCTCCTGACCCTCACCGCGGCCGCGATCGGAGCCGCGGTCTACTTCCACAACGAGGCCAAGGATTCCGAGGTTCCGCTCGCCGCGCAGGTGCCGACCGACCCGGAGACGGTGATCGCGACCACCCCGACGCCGCCGCCGACCCTGCCGTCCACCCCGGCCAACCAGGCCAAGGACGACGACACCCTGAAGGGCGTCGTGCCGAACTTCGAGAACTCGTCCGACAAGACCGGCAAGGCCGACAAGTCCTCCACCGGTGATCAGAACTCGTCCGCGCTTCCGGACACCGTGGTCCGCCCCTCCGACAAGCCCGACTCCCCGCCGCTGAAGGTGGCGCACAATTTCGCGATGACCTTCGTCGACTACGAGATCGGCAAGAAGGGCGTCGCCAAGGACTTCGACAAGACCGCGACCGCGAAGCTCTCGAAGGAGCTGAAGCAGGATCCGCCGCGCCAGCCCTCCAACGGCGACATTCCCAAGGCGACCGTGATGAACGTGGTCAAGGGCAAGAAGAACGGCGACACCCTGGACGTGAGTGTCTCGCTCATGCGTTCGGGTGCGACCAGCGAACTGCGCCTCGCCCTCCAGGAGGGCAAGAGGAACACCTGGCTCGTGAGTGAGGTCCGGGGGTAACCTGGGGTCATGGGGAGGTTCAGAACAGCA
>DATJUB010000070.1:0-16040 GCA_035502775.1 Solirubrobacterales bacterium
GGATCGTTCTGGGTCGAATCGGATGGCTAGTTGGTGGCCGATTCGACCCAGAACAGCTGTTGGTTGTGCAATAGAAAGGGCCCGGATTTCTCCGGGCCCTTTCTGATTCGGTTCTGCTGCTTGCTACGGGAGGCCGGCTTCGCCGTCCCAGCCGTTGGCCAGGCAGTAGCCGGACGCGTCCTGGCAGGGACCGACGCCGTCACCCTTGAGGAATGACTCGGCGTGGTTCAGGCCGTCCTCCGACGCGCGCGGGTAACCGTGCGGGTCTCCGCCGTATCCCCACTGCGGACGAGGCGGAACGTTCTCGTTCGGCGGAACCTTCGAGCCCTGTCCACGACAGCCGGCGGGAACACCGGGCGCCGTGCAGTTGTAGCCCTCGGGACCGCCGTCGTAGTAGACCATCGTGTTGCCCTGTGCGATCGGGGCGACCACCTGGGGGATCTCGAAGTAGTTATCGAGCTGAACACCCCAATGGCGATCTTCGATCAGCGTGGGCGAGAGCACCTTGGCACCAATCGTCCTCGCTTCGACCTCCGCCGCGACGTTGGCAACCTGATGGTCACCGAGCGCCAGCTGAAGCAGCGCCGTATGAGGCGGCGTGTTCGGCAGCGGATCCCGATCCGGGTTCAGGCTCTGGACGTATCCGTTGCCCTCGCCGCGATCCCACAGCAGCTGCATGATCGAGAAGATCATCGGCCGCTCGAGTTCGTTCGGGTAGTTGTCGTAGAGGCCGACGTTCGGGAGGTACAGATCGTCGATCAGCCCCTGCGCGTACTCGTCGAAATCGACGCTGCGCTGCAGCAGAGTCGAGTAGTTGATCGCCGGCACTCCGAGCACGCCTACATCGGAATCGGGGAGGAGCGCGGTCAGCGCGCCACCCATGATTCCACCCTGGCTGATGCCCATGTACATACCACGCTGATCGTTGCCGTCAGACGTGTCGATAGCCGACGATGCCGGCTGGCCGCCGGGACCATCGGGATCGACCTGGAACGCCGCATCGGTCGCCAGACCGTTGGGGTGGACCAGGGCGCGCTGCAGGTACATGAAGTTCACGAAACCCTGCTGCATGCGGTCCGTGAGCTTGTTGAAATTGGAGAGGTCCTTCAGTGAAGCCGCGACGGTTCCGAAGTCCTCGGAAGCGAATCCGGCCCAACTGACCGCGCACCAGATGGTGTTTGAGCGGTTGGCCAGGTTGTCCTGCCCGTTGACCTGCCCGAAGCTGCCCAGCAGACCGTGACCGTAGATGCCGGTCGAGGCCGGAGTGATTGAGCCGGGTGTCTCGGTCGTGACCGAGCGCGGGATGCGGCAGCGGAACGGAACGGTGTCCGTCGTGTTCGTGTTCGTGTCGACGGAGCCGTCGGCATTGAACTTGAATTGACCGCCGGTGTCACAGTTCGTGCTGTCGATGTAGCAGGGAACCTGCAGCTCGCCCTCGATGTTGCGGTACCACGTGGAACCGGGATCGCCGGAGTCGGTGCTGGACTGGATGGTCCACTGCGGAGACGTACCCGCGATCGTACGGTCAGCCAGATTGGTGTCACCGAGACGCTTGAATGCGTCGTCACGGATGTCGAGCGCGCGTCCGGTGATGTTCTCTTCGCTCGCAACGGTGAAGTCCCAAGCGAGGTATAGGCCGTCCTTGGAGATGCCCTTGTCCTGAAGGACGGGGAAGACATCCTTGTTCAGTGAGTTGCAGCGGAACAGCAGGGCGGGATCAGTGATCGTCTCGCCGTCGCGGCAGCTCTTGAACGGAGCAGCCGGCTGGACGTCGTTGTTCGAGGCGTCCTTCAGGTTGCGAAGAGCGACCACGTATCGGTGCCCGGGGGTGAAATTCTTGGCCGGCCTGATGATCAGGTTGACCGGGCCCGTGTTCGACGGATTGTCGTTCGGGTAGCCACCGAGGATGTCTTCCGGTGCCTGTCCCGGAACGCGGGTCTGTACGGGCTTGGTGGTCGGAACCGAGTCCAGCTCAGCCCAGATCGGCTGGCGCTGTCCGGTCTCGACGTCGATGACCACGGCGGCCTGGTCAGCATCCGCATAGCGCGGGATGTCGGTGATCGGCACGAAGCCGGTGTTGTTGAACGCCGCCGGGGTCGAGACCTCGGGGATCTTGGTGATGATCATGTTGCCCGAGCTGAAACCGTCGGCACGGTTGATGTCGGTCTGATCGATCGGCTTGCCGTTCTGGTTCTTCGGCATGCCTTCGAGCGGAAGGTCCAACTGGACGCCCGTCTTCGTGTCGGCGCTCTTCGTGTAGTAGTTGTTGGGGAACGGCTGGAGGCATACGGCCGGGTCGAGCGGGTCACACATGGCCTTGACCGGCTCCACGGGCTTGACGCAACGGGTCGAGTCCTTCGCGAGGTTCTTCGACTTGGTCGCCTTGGCCTTCTTCTTGCCCTTCTTGTACGAGGCGGTCACCTTGACCGTCTTCGCGCCACAGGTCTTCAGGGCGCTCTTGCCACTCGAGGTCAGGGCGAGGGAGATCGTCTTGGTCCCCTTCTTCTTGAACTTGACCGTCCGCGACTTGAAGCGGTTGGTCTTGCCGGCGTTGGAGGCGCTGACCTTGACCTTCGCCTTCGCGGTCGACTTGACCTTGACCGTCAGCTTGCCGCCCTTAAGCAGCGCCGCCTGGTTCTTGGTCGTCACCGTGAGAGAAACCTTTGCCTTCTTCGGTTTCTTCTTGGCGTCGGCTGGGCCGGCCGCCACGGCTGCGGTCATGGCGAGTGCCATGAGTAGGGCGAACGTCATCACCGCGATGCGGCGCACGTTCGAAAGTCCCGAGTGGTGGTTCATTCTCCGTTGCTACTCCCTCTGATTTCGTTCGGTCCCTGCGGGCCGAGATTGTGCGTCGCGAGTGTGACGCGACTCACAGATAGTAGACCTAAATCAGACGAAAAGTTGCGCCCTAGTAACACCGGGTCGCCGCCGATCGGCTACCGGCCGATCGCTGGATTCGAGAACGAGAAAGTTTCTAATTGACGGTTCGCCGATAGCCGGACCGGCGAACCGCCACCGCCGTTCAGCGGCTCAGGTCGACCCCGGGCTCGATGCTCTCGACGAAGGCCACGATCAGCTCGACGGTCGCTTCGACGTCGGCCAGATCGACCATCTCGACCGGGGAATGCATGTACCGGAGCGGGATCGAGACCAGGCCGGTGGGAATGCCGGTGCGGGAGATCTGGAGGGAATCGGCATCGGTGTGGGTCGAGTTGCCGCTGGCACCGACCGAGTACGGGATGCCGGCCTTCTCGGCGGCGGCGGTCAGCAACTCGTAGAGGCGGGGCGACAGGGTGGAACCGCGGCCGATCACCGGACCGGATCCGAACGGATGACTGCCGACCTCCTTCTCGTCGATCCCGGGAGCGTCGGTGGCATGGGTCACGTCGATCGCTACGGCGAGGTCGGGGCGGACCGTGAACGCGGCGGTGCGGGAACCGAAGAGACCGATCTCCTCCTGGACCGCGGCGACCGCGGCGAAGCGTGCCTTCGCGGCGGCATTCTCGCTGATCCGGCGGGCGGCCTCGAGCGCGACGTAGGAGCCGAGGCGGTTGTCCATCGAGCGGGAGACAAGCCGTCCGCCCGCGACCTCGAGCGGCTCACAGTCGATCACCACGGGATCGCCGACCGAGACCAGCTCCTGGGCCTGCTCGCGGTCGTCGACTCCGATGTCGATGTGCATCTCCTTCAGGGTGACGACCTTCTTGCGCTGATCCGGATCGAGCAGATGGATCGGCTTGCGTCCGGCCACGCCGGGAACCTGCCCTTCGTTGCCGGTGATCGTGACCCGCTGGCCCACCAGGATCTGGGGATCCCAGCCGCCGATCGGTGCGAAGTAGAGAAAGCCCTTCTCGTCGATGTGGGTGATGACCAGCCCGATCTCGTCGATGTGGCCGACCACCGCGACCAGCGGGGCCTCGGCGTCATCGCCGACCGTGGCGATGCTGCCGCCCAGTCCGTCGGTCGTCACCGTGGCGAAGTCGGCGGCCTCGCGCCACACCTTCGCGGCGGACAGTTCGTAGCCGGACGGGCCGGGAGTGTTGAGGAGCTTGTCGAGAAGCGGCGGGGTGGTCATGGGGGGATTATGCCGTTCGGGGCGACTCGGTCAACCGCTCTCTGTCTAGACTCCATGGGGTGATCTCGACAAATCAGTTCAAGAACGGCACGCACATCGAAGTCGACGGCAAGATCATGCGGATCATCGAGTTCCAGCATGTGAAGCCGGGCAAGGGCGGCGCTTTCGTCCGTACCAAGCTGCGGCGGATCGAAGATGGTTCCGTGCTCGACAAGACTTTCCGCGCCGGTGAGAAGTTCCGTCCGGTCCACACCGAGTCGCGCAAGATGCAGTACCTGTACGAGTCCGGTGACGTGGTGGTCTTCATGGACAACCGGACCTACGATCAGATCGAGATCCCGGCCGAGCTCGCGGTGAACGCGCTGCGCTGGGTCCAGCCCAACGACGAGGTCGAGATCCTGCTGGTCGACGAGCAGCCTTCGGAGGTCACCCCGCCGAGCTCGATCGAAGCCAAGGTCGTGAAGACCGAGCCCGGCCTCAAGGGAGACACGGCGTCGGGCGGCGGCAGCAAGCCCGCGACTCTCGAGTCCGGGGTGGAGATCCAGGTGCCGCTCTTCATCGAGGAGGGCGAAGTGGTCAAGGTCAACACGGAGAACGCCGAATACATGTCACGGGCCTGATCCCGGGCCATGAGGATGCTCCAGCGTGATCTGACCCTGGAGCCCAAGCCGCGAGGCTTTCATCTGGTCACGGCCGAGGTGGAGGCGGCCCTTCCCGAACTCGCCGAGTTCTCGGTGGGGCTGCTTCACCTGATGATTCGCCACACCTCGGCCTCGCTCACGCTGAACGAGAACGCATCGCCGGACGTTCGCCGGGATTTCCGCTCTTGGAGCGATCACGCGGTTCCGGAGAGCTTTCCCTGGACTCACACTCTCGAGGGGGCGGACGACATGCCGGCCCACGTCAAGGGAAGCATCACCGGATTCGATCTGAGTCTCCCGGTGAGGAGCGGAGCCCTCCATCTGGGCACATGGCAGGGCATCTACCTCTGCGAGCACAGGGACCACGGAGGCCCAAGAAGCCTCACAGCAACGCTGTGGGGAGAAGCCAAGTAGCCAAAGAGGGTTCTGGGTCGAATCCGAGGGTCATTTCGTTTGCGATTCGACCCAGAACGTTCTGGCCAGGCGGCGCTTCACTCTTTCCGCTGTTTTTCGTCGCTCCTCGGTGACCATCCTGTAGGTGAGTCTCAGGACCTGGTAGCCGGCGTCCTCGAGTGCGGCCGTCCGCTCCTTGTCGCGCTCAAAGACGTCGGGTGCCCGGTGGTATCGGTGTCCGTCCAGTTCGACGATCAGTTTCCGCTCGGACCAAAGGCAATCCACTTCGTGTCCGCCGACCATCACATTGATCTCGGGTGCCGGAATTCGATACTCCCGACACAGCCTCAGGAACTCCATCTCGAGCTCTGACCTCGTCCGGATCGACGATGGGTCCCAGGCGTCCACGACTTCTCTCAGCTTGCGAATCCCAGTCCAGCCCCTGCCTCTGTGAGAGATCTCTTTCAGGAGCTTCAGCTCCACGAGACCGAACCGTTCGGCTTCTGACAGAGCCGAGTCGAGCTGCCGCACGTTCCATGTCGCGGCCAGGTTGAGCAGGGTGCGGGGAACGGTCGTGGTCGGGATCCCGTTCCGGAGTTCGTACTCATCGGGCCCGAAGACCCGGCTTCGATGGATGACGATACGGCGTCCGAATGGGGTTGGGTGGCCGGCATACAGGGGTGCCGACTCTTTGGGGCTTGAGCTCCGAAGAACCTCGATCACCGGCGGTGGCGGCACCAGACCCCAGTTCGATGCCGCACTGCGGTGCGAAAGCACCGAGGCGGGGCCGCTGGCGAGAACGGCTGCCATCCAGTGCCCACGCACCGGGAGCTGCGAGTGACCGACCGCGTACACACCTGGATAGACCGCTGTGAAATGCCGCGCGTTGATTCGACCCTGGATGAATCCAGGTTCGATGTCGGCGTCGAGCAGCTGTTGTCGGCCGACGACGCCGTACTGGCGATTGGCGATGGACAGAACGAGTTCGGTGGGGCTGAGGCAATCAATGGACATGGTGCACCAAGCCATCAGGACGGCAAAAACTCCATCAACGTCCAAACGTTTGTGAAACCGAAACACAACGAATCAATCAACCACGCAGAGGTCCAAGCTTCTGGGTCGAATTCAAGGGCTATTTCGTTTGCGATTCGACCCAGAACACCCTGTTGGTTTGGTGGTGGTTCCCGCTGGGTCCGGGCATCAATATCCTTGGTGGATGCGTCGTTCCGAACAGCGCCGTGACGCGGTCTTCGCCTGCTATCAGCAGGATGTGACCGATCGGCCACTCTCAACCCTCCTGGCGGACGCCAGGCCATTCACGAAGGAGCTGGCCGAAGGAGTCGAACAGCATCGCGCCGAACTTGACGAGGTGATCGCCGAGTATGCGAAGGGCTGGGACCTCAGCCGAATCGCGCCGTTGGAGAAGAACATCATGCGGGTCGCTCTGTACGAGATGAACTACCGCGAAGACGTTCCCTTCGAAGTCGCGATCGACGAAGCGGTCGAGACCGCGAAGAAGTACAGCGGCGCGGAAGCCCCCGGATTCGTGAACGGGATCCTCGGCTCGGTCGCCAAGGCGATGCAGGCGGACATCGCGTGAGCAGGCTCGAAGAGATTCGCGATCGCCTCCGGCAGATCACGATCAGCCTGAACGATCCCGAGGTTTCCGACGCCACCGCGGGCGAGCTCGCCGGAGAGGCCGCCGAGCTGACCGCGGAAGCGGCACGGAAGGCCGGGGAGGCGGTGGACCGCCTGGAGCAGGAGAAGTGAGCTACCCCGACGATCTTCGGGAAGCGGTCGACCGGCATCTGGACACGATCCACTTCTCCGCCGAGGCGGCCACGGCCGGACTCGACGACGCGATGCGGTACTCGCTGCTGGCCGGCGGCAAGCGCATCCGGCCGGTGCTGTGCCTCGCGACGGCACGCTCGCTCGGGCACGAGGTCGAGCCCTACCTGGACATGGCGGCCGCGATCGAGATGGTCCACACCTACTCGCTCGTCCACGACGACCTGCCGGCGATGGACGACGACGATCTGCGCCGCGGCAAGCCGACCGCCCACATCAAGTACGGTGAGGCGGTCGCGATCCTCGCGGGCGACGGCCTTTTCGCCGAGGCGGTCCGGGCGATGTCCGGGCTCGACGCGGAGCCCGCCCGGGTACTCGAGGCGGTCCAGCTTCTGACCAGCGCCACCGGGGTCGAGGGCATGGTCGGGGGGCAGTACGTCGACGTGACCGCCCGGGATCTCGACGCCGACGGGCTCCGTCACCTGCACTCGCTGAAGACCGGCCGTCTGATCGCGGTCAGCGTCGAGGCGGCCCTCGCGCTCGCCGGCCTGGCCGATGAAAAGCGGGCTCCGTACCACCGTTTCGCGGCGGAACTGGGGATCCTGTTCCAGATCGTCGACGACATCCTCGACGTTACCGGCAGCGACGAGGAGCTCGGCAAGCCACAGGGCAGCGACGAAAGGCACGGAAAGGTCACATATGTCAGCCTTTATGGTCTAGACGAGGCACGCAGCCTGGCTTCGCAATCCCACCAGCAGGCGCTCTCGGCATTGGCGGAAGTCGATGGAGAAACCGACTACCTCCGGCGCATCGCCGACTACATTTATCTGAGAGAACAGTGAGCGACGACCAACAAAAGACAGCCACCCCGTTGCTTCCCGGCATCGATTCCCCGGCAGACCTCCACGGCCTGAGCGACGAGCAGCTTCAGCAGGTCGCCGAAGAGGTCCGCACCTACATCATCGACGTGATCGGGGAGATCGGCGGCCACTTCGGCGCCAACCTCGGCACCTGCGAGATCGCGGTCGCGCTTCACAGCATCCTGGACTCACCCAAGGACAAGATCCTCTGGGACGTGGGACACCAGTCCTACCCGCACAAGATCCTCACGGGCCGCCGCGACGAGCTGCCGACGATCCGGCAGTACGAGGGCCTGGCACCGTTCTGCTCGATCCCCGAATCCGAACACGACATCATGGGTGCCGGTCACGCCTCGACCTCGATCTCCTACGGCGTCGGCCTCAAGGAAGCGATGCGCAAGGGCATCGGCGAGGACGGCAGGGTCGTGGCCGTGATCGGCGACGGCGCCCTCACCGGCGGTGTCGCCTACGAGGCGATGCACGCGGCCGGCGGGCTCGGCACGCCGATGGTGATCCTGCTGAACGACAACGGCATGTCGATCTCCCCGAACGTCGGCGCGCTCTCCAGCTACTTCCAGCGGACCCGCCTGAAGCCCGGCCTCTTCCACGCCCGCGAAGGGGTGGAGGAGAAGCTGACCAAGCTGCCGCTCGGCCTCGGCAAGCGGATCGAGCGGCTGGGCCCCGAACTGAAATCCGCGATCAAGGCCTACTGGGCTCCGGGACTGCTCTTCGAGGAGCTCGACCTGGCCTACATGGGCGTGATCGACGGGCACGACGTCGGTGCGATGCGCAGCGCGCTCACCGAGGCCTTCGCGGCCGATCGTCCGGTCGTGGTCCACGTGCACACGGTCAAGGGCCGGGGCTTCTCCCCAGCCGAGGACGGTGGGCTTTCCGGCATGGAGAAGTGGCATGCGGCCAAGCCCGGATCGATCGTCGACGGCGCCCCGGCCGACGCCAAGCCGAAGCTGGTCCCGATCCAGGAATCGGACGCGCCGGCCTCGATCGCTCCCGAGATCCTCGAGAAGCCCGAGCCGAAGGCGGCGCCGCCGCAGTACACCCAGGTCTTCTCCGACGCGATCGTGCGCGAGGCGGAGGCGGATTCCCGGATCATCGGCATCACCGCCGCGATGGCCGGCGGGGCGGGGCTGCAGAAACTCGCCGACGAGCGTCCCGAGCAGTATTACGACGTGGGAATCGCCGAGCAGAACGCGGTCCTGATGGCCAGCGGCATCGCCCTTCAGGGCGGCAAGCCGGTCTGCGCGATCTACTCGACCTTCCTCCAGCGCGCCTACGATCAGATCGTCCACGATGTCTGTCTCCAGGAACTGGACGTGACCTTCGCGATGGACCGGTCCGGGCTGGTCGGCGACGACGGTCCGACCCATCACGGCGTATTCGACATCGCGTACTTCCGGCCACTCCCGCACGTTGTGGTCATGGCCCCGCGTGACGAGGCCATGCTGGTCCACATGCTTCACACCGCGATCAGCTTCGATGGTCCGGCCGCGCTGCGCTATCCGCGCGGCGCCGCCGAGGGCGTCGAGCTGCCGGCCGAGCCGGAGCTGATCCCGATCGGCCATGGCGAAACCCTCCGGAACGGCGAGCGGGTCGCGCTGCTCGGCTACGGCAGCGGAGTCGGACTGGCCCTGGAGGCCGCCGACCTCCTCGCCGAGCACGGCATCAAGCCGACGGTCGCCGACGCCAGGTTCGTCAAGCCGCTGGACGGCGAGCTGATCGAGCGACTCGCGATCGGTCACGACCTGATCGTGACGATCGAGGAGGGTGTGCTCCAGGGAGGATTCGGCTCCGCCGTGATCGAGCATCTGGAAGACAACTTCGCCCATCCGGGAGAGCGGGCACGGGTGCTGAGGGTCGGCCTGCCGGATCGTTACGTGACCCACGGCAAGCCCGACCTGCTGCACAAGGAGATCGGTTTCACGGCGGCTGACGTCACCGCAAAGGTTCTGGCCGCGACCGGCCAGCGAGTCCCTTCCAGCTGAGTCATGCCGGCTGAGCCATGCCTGAACCGGTAGGGCGTACCGGTCAGCGCTACATGCCCGGCCTGGACGGGCTGCGCGCGGTGGCGGTCCTCGCGGTCATCGCGTACCACCTGGATCTCGGCTGGGCCCAGGGCGGGCTGCTCGGGGTCGGTGTCTTCTTCACTCTCAGCGGCTATCTGATCACCGACATCCTGATGGAGGCCTGGTCGGCCGAGCGCCTGAAGCTGGGCCAGTTCTGGCTGGCCCGTGCGCGCCGGCTGTTGCCGGCCCTGTTCGTGATGCTGGTCGTGGTCATGGCCTGGGTCACGATCGGCGATCCCGCCCAGCTGGAGGAGCTGCGCGGGGTGGCGATCTCGTCGGCGCTGTTCACCAGCAACTGGTGGGTGATCTTCCAGGACGTCTCGTATTTCGACCGTTTCGGCCCGGTTTCGCCGCTGGGGCATCTCTGGTCGCTGGCGATCGAGGAGCAGTTCTACATAGTGTGGCCGTGGCTTCTGCTGCTCGGTCTGAAGTTCATTCCCGGCAGGAAGGGTGCTGACCCGGTCAACGCCCGCAGGCGGGTGCGGCCCCGGCTGGCGGCCGTGACCCTGGTGCTGGCGGCGGCCTCCGCGGTGCTGATGGCGGTGCTGTTCGAACCCGGGTTCGACACGACCAGGGTCTACGAAGGCACCGACACGCGGGCCTTCGGGCTGCTGCTGGGCGCCGCCCTCGCGATGGTCTGGCCGAGTCGCCGCCTTCGGGCGAACATCCCGGACCGGGCTCGCAGACAGCTCGATGTCGCCGGAGTGCTCGCGCTGGCGGTGATCGTCCTGCTGATCTGGCGCACCGATCAGTACTCGGCCTTCATCTATCAGGGAGGGCTGGTCCTGCTGTCGGTGGCGACGGTGGTCGTGGTCGCGGTGCTGGCTCATCCGGCGTCACGGCTCGGCCCGGCGCTCGGCTGGACTCCGCTTCGCTGGATCGGGGTGCGCTCCTACGGCATCTATCTGTGGCAGCTGCCGATCATCGCGCTGACGACACCCGCCGGGGCGGGGTTCGATCTCGTGCGGTCCGGTCTTCAGGTGCTCGCGATCATGGTCGTCTCCGCGCTTTCCTGGCGGTTCATCGAGGATCCGGTGAGGAAGGGCGCGATCGGCCGGATCTGGCGGCGGATGAGGGCGGGGGAGGGCCGGCCGCGCCTCGGGGCAAGGTCGGGAATCGTGACCGGCCTGGTCGCGGCCTGTTCCGTCATCGCGATCATCGGGCTGTTCGGCCTGGGTCCCTCGGAACGGGTCGCGCCCCTGGCGGTCACCTCGGCGTCCGAATCCCAGGATGAGCTGGCGGGAGAGCTCGCGGCGCCGCCGGTGGTTACCGAGACCGTGGTCAAGAAGCGCAAGGGAAGCCACGCGAGCACGAGGTGCGAGGCGGTCGCGTACATCGGGGACTCGACCTCGGTCGGCCTGACGTCGAAGGCGTATCTGCCGAGGCGCAAGTACCGTCTCGGACCGCAGTTCGCCCGGCAGGGAGCGCTCAGGCAGAGGTTCGACATCGCCGGGGCGCGATCGATCATCGAGACCGTCGGCAACGTGCCGAACGCCTATGACGCCGCGAAGGCGATCAGGAAGTCCGGTTTCGAGGGTTGCTGGGTACTGGGGCTCGGCACCAACGACACGGCCAATCAGGCGGTCGGATCGCCTTTCGACTCGAAGAACCGGATCGAGCGGATGATGTCGGTGATCGGTGACGATCCCGTGATGTGGGTGAACGTCAAGACGCTCCTGAAGAGCGGCCCCTACGCGAACGCGAACATGAAACGCTGGAACGAAGCGGTCGAGCAGGCCTGCCTTCGGCATCCCGGCCTGATGATCTTCGATTGGCCCTCGAAGGTCCGCGACAGCTGGTACATCGAGGATGGGATCCACTTCACCTCCCGTGGCTACGCCGCGCGCAGTCACGCGATCGCGAATGCCCTCAGTGAAGCGTTTCCTCCGTGGATTCTGCGGCGATACCGGCCGCCCTGCGTCGTGTCGTGAACGTGAGGCGTTTTTCTGACCCTCGGTAGGGGTACGATTCCAGGTCTGCTCGTCCGTCCCTCACGCTCATCGAGCGGTGAGCTTCGCCCCAATAATGCGACCTTGATCGATGCCTGAACCGATAGGAAAGTCCGGCCAGCGCTACATGCCCGGCCTGGACGGCCTGCGGGCGGTCGCGGTGATCGCGGTGATCCTCTACCACCTCGACGTTCCGTTCGCGAAGGGCGGACTGCTCGGGGTGGGCATCTTCTTCACGCTCAGCGGCTACCTGATCACCGACATCCTGCTCGAGGCATGGACCGGACGCCGCCTGAAACTGAGCCAGTTCTGGATGGCCCGCGCGCGCCGGCTGCTGCCCGCCCTGTTCGTGATGCTGATCGTGGTCACGGCCTGGGTCAGCCTGGGCTCGCCCGATCAGCTCGACGATCTGCGCGGCATGGTGATCTCATCGGCGCTGTTCACCAGCAACTGGTGGGTGATCGTCCAGGACGCCTCCTATTTCGACCGTTTCGGCCCGATCTCGCCGCTGGGGCATCTCTGGTCTCTGGCGATCGAGGAGCAGTTCTACATCGTGTGGCCCTGGCTTCTGCTGCTGGGGCTGCGCTTCATCCCGTCGGGTGACCGGGGCAAGAAGCGCGGCGAGCGCGAGCGGATCCGTCCGCGGCTGGCGATGGTGACGCTCGGGTTCGCGCTGGTCTCGGCGATCCTGATGGCGGTTCTGTACAAGCCGGATTTCGACATGACCCGGATCTACGAGGGAACCGACACGCGGGCTTTCGGTCTGCTGATGGGCGCGGCCCTGGCGATGATGTGGCCGAGCCGGCGGCTGGGCAACCGCATCCCGATCAAGGCCCGCAACCTGCTGGATGGGGCCGGCGTCGTCTCCTTCGTGGTGATCGCGCTGCTGATCTGGCGCACCGACGAGTATTCACCCTTCCTCTACCGCGGCGGGCTGGTGCTGCTCTCGATCGCGACCGTGGTCGTGGTCGCGGTCATGGCCCATCCGGCTTCGCGGCTGGGGCGGGCTCTCGGCTGGGAGCCGCTTCGCTGGGTCGGGGTGCGCTCCTATGGCATCTATCTGTGGCAGCTGCCGATCATCGCGCTGACCACACCGCCGCTCGACGCGGGTTTCAGTCCCCTGCGGGCCACACTTCAGGTGGCGGCGATCTTCGGTGTTTCCGCCCTTTCCTGGACCTTCATCGAGAACCCGGTGAGGCATGGCGCGATCGGCCGTCTCTGGAGCAAGGTGCGGCACAAGGAGTGGAAGCCGGATTGGCAGTCGCGGGGCGGTGTGGCGGCCGGCGCGTCGGCGGTCGTCCTGCTGATCGCGACCGCCGCGATGATCGGGATCGCGCCATCGGACCGGATCGCGCCGATCGCGGTCAAGGCGAACTCGGAGCCGCCGAAGATCCTCGCTGCCGCCCCCGTGGTCGAGGAGAACGTGGTCGAGACCGTCGATGGCAAGTTGCCGCTCACGTCCTGTGAGTCGGTCGCCTACATCGGCGATTCGACCTCGGTCGGGCTGATGTCGACCGACTATCTGCCGGATCCGGAGGCGAGGCTTGACGCCCAGTTCGCCCGGGTCGGGGCGACCGATCAGAAGTTCGACATCTCGGGTGCCCGGTCGATCTATGAGCGGGTGGACGGTGCCCCGAACGCCGAGGAGGCCGCGCAGGCGATCAAGGACGCCGGTTTCGACGGCTGCTGGGTCTTCGGCATGGGCACAAACGACACGGCCAACCAGTTCGTCGGTTCGACCATCGATTCGGCCGACCGGATCGGCCGGATGATGGCGGTTGTCGGGGATGTGCCCGCGCTCTGGATCAACGTGCGCACCCTGGAGACCACCGGGCCCTATGCGGAGGTCAACATGGAGGAGTGGAACTCGGCGCTGGAGGACGCGTGTGAGACCTACCCGAACATGCGGATCTGGGACTGGTCCTCGAAGGTCAAGGACCAGTGGTTCATCGACGACGGCATCCATTTCACTTCGGACGGCTACACGGTGCGGGCCCGGGGTATAGCGAACGCGCTGGGCAAGGCGTTCCCGCCGTCCTGGCAGCTGTCGCTGGGCCGGCCGGAGAGCTGTGTGGTCCGCTGAGCGTTCCGTGCGGGTCGTCCTAGGAGTGGTCGGACACGAGGCGCAGCACCTCTGAACCGTGTTTCTCCATGAAGGACGGGCCGACGCCGGAGATCTCCAGGAGCGCATCTTCGTCGGTGGGTTTGACGGTGGCGATCGCGCTGAGGGTGCGATTGCTGGCGACGTGGAAGGCGGGCCTGTCTCCGGCCGCTCCGAGCCTCCATTTGCGCAGGATCTCGAAGATCTCCTGATCCTCTGGGGCGAGGTCGGGAACCGGTGCCGCGCCGCGTTTCGGGTTGGACCGGGACTTCTTGACGACCAGACTCGCCGGGTCGGGAAGCCAGCCGGCCGGATCGCAGACATCGCAGCAGCGTCCGCTGGGCGCCGTCGGACTGTCGTCACCGAAGTGGTCGAGCAGCTGGCGGCGGCGGCAATGATCCGAGAAGCTGAACGCTTCGACCGCTCGATACGCCTTCCAGCCACGATCCTGTGCCACCCGGCAGGCGGCCGGGATGCCGCTCGGATCGAAACTCTCGATCAGCCGGACCAGTAGGCGCCCGCCGGTGGCCGGATCGACCGCCAGGGCGCCCGCGCGTTCGGCGACCGCCAGCCGGATCCGCTCCTCGTCCCGCCGCGGGGCCTCCATCACGACGCTGCCGTCGGCATCGGCCATGTGGCGGATCGAGGCGATGTAGTCGGTGACGTCGTTCGGGTCCACCTTGCGCTGCTCGTTGAAACGCACCAGTCGTCCCAGGTCGGATCGCATCGCCAGCAGGACCGCGCGGGCGGGGGCACCGTCACGGCCGGCACGGCCGGCCTCCTGGTAGTACGCCTCGACGCTGGAGGGGATGGCCCAGTGCCAGACGGAGCGGACGTTCGCCTTGTCGATGCCCATGCCGAATGCGTTGGTGGCGACGACCACGTCGGCGTCGCCTTCCATGAAACGGTGCTGGGCCGAGGCCCGGTCGTCGGCGGGCATGCCGGCGTGGTAGGAGACCGCGGTGAGGCCGGAGGCCCGCAGGTCGTCGCCCAGTTCCTCGGTGTCACGGCGGGTGCCGCAGTACACGATCGCGGGACGGTTCGCCGGATCGGCCAGACCGTGTTCGAGCAGGGCCTGCTTGCGGGCCTTCGAACCCTTGCCTTCGAGTGCGACCGTGTCGAAGCTCAGGTTCGGCCGGTCGAATCCGGAGTGGATCTGTTCGGGTGCGTCCATGCCCATACGCTGCGCGATCTCGTCCGCGACCTGCTGGGTCGCGGTCGCGGTGCAGGCCATGACCGGCGGCCGGCCGAGGCGTTCGGCGACCCGCGGCAGTCGCAGATAGTCGGGACGAAAGTCGTGGCCCCATTCGGAGAGGCAGTGGGCTTCGTCGATCGCCAGTAGATCGACCTTGCGGGTCGCGATCAGATCCAGGAAGGAAGCCGAAGCGAAACGCTCCGGGGAGCAGTAGGCGATCCGGGCCGAGCCGTCCCGCACGCCGTTGTATGACGCGGCGGAGACCTCGTCGGAGAGCCCGGAGGCGAACATCACCGCGGGGTGGCCTTCCTTCTTCAGCCGCCGGACCTGGTCGGCCATCAGGGCGATCAGCGGGCTCACCACCAGGGTCAGGTCCGTACTCGCCAGGCCGGGCAGTTGATAGCAGAGGCTCTTGCCGCCGCCGGTGGGCATCACGATCAGGCTGTCGCGGCCTTCGAGCGCCGCCCGGACCGCATCTTCCTGGCCGGGACGGAACGAGTCGTAGCCCATGTGGGCGAGCAGGCTGGCGGGATCGCGCGGTCCATCGAAGGTCCGGACCGGGGCCGTCTGGTCTTGCTCGATGCCTTCGAGTCCCTGGAGGGCGAGTGTCGCTTCGGCGGCTTCGTCCCGGGGTGTGAGCAGGGGCGACGGCTGGAACGGAGGGGCCACGGGACGGGCCTTGACGAGCGCGGCGATGCGCGCGCTGTGCCCGGCGACCGCGTCGCGCTCGGGCGGCTCCAGAGCTTTCCACGATTCCCGCAGGGCGGCCAGGTCCGTGTTCAGCGCCTCGTCACGAACTCCGGCGGTGGATTCCATCTCGAGCTTGGAGGCAAGCTCTTCGGCCTGTGCGGAAAACAAATTCACCAGCCCAGACTACGGATCGATCAGGACGAAACAAGCCGAATTTCAGCGATTTTGCGGCATTTGTTCGGGGGTGGAGACGATCAGCACGCATAT
>DATJUB010000071.1:0-73877 GCA_035502775.1 Solirubrobacterales bacterium
CCGATACGGCCGGAAAACGTCTCCACCCCTGCTCGCTCGCGCCGCGGACGGATCCAGACCGCTGCCCGCGTCATGCAAAGAAAAGACCGGCCCCCTCAGGCCGGTCTTTTCGGTTCGCACCCTCTCTCCTCAAACAACTCCCTCGCCATTTCGAGCTACGGAGCTCTCCCCCTACCCAACTGCTGTGGCAAATTGGTTTCCGTCTTCTGTGTGACGGTCATCACAGTATGGCACAAAACATGGCGAAGTGTCTTCCCCCCGGGAAGCTCGGTGAAGGGTGCCGGACGGCGGGTGCTACTCGACGTAGGTGAGGGCCTTGGAGATCGAGCTGAGATTGCGGTCGATGCCGTTCTCTCCGACGACCACGAGGTCCTCGATCCGCACTCCGGTGAGGCCGGAGACGTAGATCCCCGGTTCGATCGTGACCACCTCGCCAACCGCGAGCACGTCTTCCGACCTGGTTCCCAGGCGGGGTCCTTCGTGAACTTCGAGCCCGACGCCGTGGCCGAGCCCGTGGCCGAAGTTCTCGCCGTAGCCGGCGTCCTTGATGATGTCGCGTGCCACCGCGTCGACGTCGGACGCGATCGCCCCGGCACGGACGGCCGCGAGGGCCCTGTCGTTGGCCTCCAGGGTGATCTCGTAGATCCGGCTCGCCTCCTCCTCCAGCATGCCGGTCGCGAACGTCCGGGTGCAGTCGGAGCAGTAGCCGTCGAGCAGCGCGCCCATGTCCATGGTCACGAGCTCGCCCTTTCCGATCACCCGCGGGCCGGGTTCGGCGTGCGGTGAGGCGCCGTTCGGGCCGGAGGCGACGATCGGAGGGAAGGAGGGTTCCGCCCCTTCCTCACGCATGCGGGCGACCACATGGGCCGCGACCTCGGCTTCGGTCTTGCCGATCAGTCCGCGCTCCATCGATTCGTTGTAGAGCGCGTCGGTGAGCTCGGCGGCGGCGGCGATCCGTTCGATCTCGGAGGCATCCTTGACCCGGCGGAGCGCCTCGACACTGCCGCCCGCCTCGACGAGTTCGACCGTGTCCGGAGCGGCCTCTTTCAGCTTGGCCGCGGTCCGCACGGTCACGTGGTCGTCTTCTATCCCGACCCGGCCGTGGAGACGTTCGGCGAGTCCGCCCAGCCATTCTCCGGAGACGATCTCGATGCTCCATCCCTCGACTTCGGCCGCGGCGCGCTCGGTGTAGCGGAAGTCGGTGAGGAAAACGCGCGATTCGGGGCCGATCAGGCAGGCCCCGTTGGTGCCGGCGAATCCGGTGAGGTACCGGACGTTGGTCAGTTCGGTGACCAGCAGCGAATCGAGGCCGGTCTCGGCCACCGACACCGCCAGCCGGTCGGCACGGTCAAGCATCCGCGATTCCGAGCTCGGCGGCGATCATGTCGAGCGCATCCTTGTAGCCGTCGATTCCCTTGCCGGCCACCTTGCCGATCACCAGGCCCTCGAAGACGGAGATCCGCCGCCATTCCTCGCGGGCGTCCACGTCGGAGAGGTGAACCTCGATCGCCGGGACCGGATCGACCGCGAACGCGTCCCCGATCGCGCGGCTGTAGTGGGTCCAGGCTCCGGCGTTGATGATCGCGGCGTCGGCGCCTTCGCCGACCCGATGCAGGTATCCGCAGAACTCGGCTTCGGAGTTGGTCTGGAAGAAGCTCGGCTCGAGGCCGATCTCCCCGCACCATCCGGCGATCCGGTATTCGAGCTCGGAAAGGCTCACTCCTCCGTACAGGTCGGGATCGCGGCGCTCGAGCACGTCGAAGTTGACCCCGTGGAGGATCGCGACACGGTTCTGGGCTCGGCTCATCTGATCAGCTCCTTCACGGCCGCTCGGACCCGATCGGTCTCGACCAGGCAATCGATTTCCGGTTCGCCGGGTTCGGACAGCAGCACGAAACCGACTCCCCGCGATGTCTTCTTCTTGTCGAACTGGACCGCTTCGACGACCTGCTCGGTGTCGACCGCGGGATCGAGCTCGACCGGCAGGCCGTGGCGCCGGTTCCATTCCTCGACCTGTTCGCGCAGCCCGGGAGCGTTGGAGAGCCGCAGCGCGGCGAGCAGCCCGAGGGCGACCGCCTCACCGTGGCGATACCGCTCGTAGCCGGTGGCCGCCTCGATCGCGTGCCCGACCGTGTGGCCGAGGTTGAGCGCGGCGCGAAGCCCGGTGTCGCGTTCGTCGGCCGCGACGATCCGGCACTTGTAGCGGGCACAGGCGTAGATCAGATCGCTCCGGTCGACGATCTCACCCGGCTGGAGTTTCAGGACCTCCTCCCAGAGCTCACCTCCGGCGAGCAGGGCGGTTTTCACGACCTCGGCCATCCCGGCGGTCAGCTCGGCCTCCGGAAGGGTCCGCAGCGTCTCCACATCGGTGATCACCGCCGAGGGCAGATGGAAGGCCCCGACATAGTTCTTGCCTTCGGGCAGGTCCACCCCGGTCTTGCCGCCGTACGCGGAGTCGACCTGGGCGACCAGGGTGGTCGGCACCTGGACCACCGGAATGCCGCGCTGGTAGGTGTGGGCGCAGAAGCCGGCGAGATCACCGACGACACCGCCGCCGAGCGCGATCAGGCGATCGGATCGGGTCACGCCGAGGGTCGCCATCTCCCGCAGGGAGGTCTCCATCTGCGACACGGTCTTGGCGGTCTCACCCGGCGGGACCGTGATCGCTCCCCGGACCGGGCCGAGGCGCTCCCCATAGAGCGGTGCGACCGATTCGTCGCTGAAGCTGTAGGAGTCGCCCTCACCGGGCATGACCTCACCATCCCCGTCGAAGAGCACCGATCCGAGCAGGTCCTGCCCGACATAGACCGGGTACTCGCCGTTGGTGCTCGCGGCCCAGATCATCTTCGTGCCGAAAGGCAGTTCGGAGAGCACCCGGAGCGGCCCGATCGCCCGGTCGAACACCCGGCGGGCGACGGCCGGCAGCACCGCGTCCGCAACCGATTCGTAGAGCGGGCGGCGCCGGTGATAGAGCGCCTCGAACTCCTTCTGGTCCCTGGCCAGCGGACGGCTGCTGGCGCGCACCCGCCGCCAGGCCGTGTCGAGCTCGACGTCGAGCCAGACGACGGTGTGTCCCGGTGCCTTCAGCGCGTTCCGCACCGCGGGGCTGCCGACCGCGCCGCCACCGAGGGCGATCACGTCGTTGGCCGGATCGGCCAGAGCGGCGACGATCGTCTCCTGCTCCAGGTGGCGGAAGGACTCCTCGCCGTGACGTTCGAAGTAGACCGCGATCGGGCAGCCGGCCTCGGCTTCGATCAGCCGGTCGGCGTCAACGGTGTGCAGGCCGTGGGCGGCGAGCTCGACCAGGGCCGAAGATTTCCCCGCACCCATGAACCCGACCAGGCAGATCATCGCCAGCCGATGCGTTCCTTGTAGGCATCGATCGCGCCGAGCACGTCGTCGATGTGATCTCCGCCGAATTTCTCGCGGTAGCACTTCACCAGGGCCAGGCAGATCATCGCCTCACCGACCACCGCCGCCGCGGGCACCACGGTCGAGTCGGTGCGTTCCTTGTGGGCCTTGGCCGGTTCGCGGGTCGCCATGTCGACCGAACGCAGCGGCTTGGTCATGGTCGAGATCGGCTTGATCGCCGCCCGGACCGACAGGGGCATCCCGGTGGTCATGCCACCCTCGAGACCGCCCGCGTGGTTGGTCTCCCGGTAGTAGCCGCGCTCCTCCGAGTAGAAGATCTCATCGTGGGCCTCGGAACCGGGCCGGCCGGCGACATCCCATGCCTGGCCGATCGAGGCGCCCTTGATCGACTGGATCGAGCAGATCGCCTGGGCGAGCCGGCCGTCGAGACGGTCCTCCCAGGAGACGTGGCTGCCGAGACCGGGAATGAGATCGAACACCCGCACCTCGAAGGTGCCACCCAGACTCTCGTTCCGCTTGCGCAGCACGTTGATCTCCTCGACCATGCGGGCCGAGGTGTCCGGATCGACGCAACGCACCGGATCGTCGTCCACACCCTCGAAATCTTCGATGCTCAGGTCTTCGCGTTCGGGAAGGCTCACCGATCCGATCTGGGTGACGTGGCTGCGCACGGTCACGCCGACCGCGGTCAGGAAGGCCCGGGCGATCGCTCCGGCCGCGACGCGGGCCGCGGTCTCACGGGCACTGGCCCGTTCGAGGATCGGACGGAGATCGTCGTGCTTGTACTTCCACATGCCGACCATGTCGGCGTGGCCGGGACGCGGCAGGGTGACCGGCGGGATCTCTCCCTCGATCGGCCACGGGTTCATGCGCTCGTCCCAGTTCTTGTAGTCGCGGTTGGCGACCAGGGCCGCCACCGGGCCACCGATCGTCTTGCCGTGACGCACCCCGGAGCGGATCTCGACCGCGTCGGTCTCGATCTTCATGCGGCCGCCGCGGCCGTGGCCGAGCTGGCGCCGGGCCATGTCGCTGTCGAGGGTTTCGCGGTCCAGCTCGAGTCCGGCCGGCAGGCCTTCGACTATCGCCGTCAGGCCGGGACCGTGGGACTCTCCTGCTGTTGTGAACCGAAAGCTCATTGGGATGTCAAGGGTATTGACATCGGCCGCTCGTTGCTTGCCAATCGACGATCACGACCCGGCGGTTGCCTGTCTCTAAGATGAATCTGGTTTTGGCCGCCCGTCGATTGATAATCGTGATGCTCATCCTGCTGGGGGTTTCGACCGCGATGGCGGTGATCGCGCCCGGGCAGCGCGACCGGGATCCGAAAGAGGAGACCGCGTCGGCCACGGGGCCGACCGGAGCCACCGGGGAGACCGGGGCGTCCGGTCCCGGCGGAGCCGGCGATCCCGACGAGCCGGATCCGAACCTCGCCGTCGAGACCGTGAAGGCCACCGGCGAGAAGGGAACTCCCCCGGTCGCAACGGCGGAGGCCGCCGGGCGTCTCGTCCTCACGGTCGAGACCGGCGGACCGGCCGACGTCTCGATCCCCGGTCTCGGACGGACCGCGGCGGCGACCAAGTACGCCCCCGCCGTGTTCGACCTGATCCTGCCGAGCGAAGCCGGCAGCTTCAAGGTGGTCGACGCGGACAGCGGCGACACGATCGCCGAGATCAAGACCAAGGGCTGAACGGCGGGAAGATCAGCCGCGGGCGGCGCGGCGCATCACGTCGAGCGACGGTTCCCGGCCGGTCCAGGACCTAAGGGACAGCGCGCCCTGCCGGACCAGGATCTCGAGTCCGTCCACGGTGACGGCGCCGGCCTCCGTGGCCGCCAGCAGCAGTGAGCTGGGCCGATCGCCGTAGACCATGTCGACCACGGTCTGGCCGGACCTGAGCAAGTCGGGATCGATCGGCAGGTCGGCGATCCCGTCCTCGCCGCCGAGGCCGGCGGCACTGGCGTTGACGATCAGATCGAACTCGGAGGCGTCGGGGCTCCGGTCCAGCTCCCCTCCCAGGTCTCGGACCAGCTCGGCGGCCCGACTCTCGGTGCGGTTCCAGACGGAGGTCCGCGCCCCGGCCCCGTTGAGCGCCCAGAGCACGGCCCGGGCGGCGCCACCGGCCCCGAGCAGCAGCGCCTTCCTGCCGCTCGGCGACTCGCCGAGCGCGTCCAGCAGGCCGGGAGCGTCGGTGTTGTCGGCGACGATTCCTTCCGGCCCGAAGGTCAGCGTGTTCGCGGCGCCGATCTCGCGTGCCGCCGGGGTCGCCCGATCGGCGGCGGCCAGGGCGGCGTGCTTGTGCGGCACCGTGACGTTCGCCCCGGCGAAGCCCTCACCGGCCATGCCCGCGATGAACTCGTCGATTTCCTCGACCGGCACGTCGATCGCCTCGTAGTGCCACTCGCCGGACAGTCCGAGATCCTCCAGCGCCGCGTTCTGCATCGCGGGCGAGCGTGAATGCGCGACCGGATGGCCGAGCACGGCGAGGCGCTTGTTCAGCACTCGGTCGGAGATCCGCCCGCTTCTTCCTGGGCCTGCTGGTACTTCTCTACGTTGGCGTTGTGCTCGTCCAGCGACGAGGAGAAGACGTGCTCGCCACAGGTGCCGGGCTTCACCACGTAGAGCCAGACGTCGGTCTTCTCCGGATCGGCGGCCGCTTCGATCGAGGCCAGGCCGGGACTGCCGATCGGACCGGGAGGAAGACCCTGGTTCGTCCTGGTGTTGTACGGCGAATCGACTTCCAGCTCGGACTGGGTCAGCGGCTCGGTCCAGTTGTCGACCGCGAACCGGGTGGTCGCGTCGATGAAGAGCGGCTCACCCATCGAGAGGCGGTTGTAGATCACCGCGGCGACGGTCCGGCGCTCCTTCGGCACCGAGACCTCGCGTTCGACCATCGAAGCGATGGTGAGCACGTCGTAGACCGTCAGGTTCTTCTTCTTCGCGTACTTCATGTTGACGCCCGCGATGTTGTCCTTGAAGGCCTGGAGCTGCTGGTCGACCAGATCCTTGGTGGTCGATCCGGGCTTCAGCTCGTAGGTCGCCGGGAAGAGGAAGCCCTCGAGGCTCTTCGCCTTGCCGCCGGCACCGTAGTCGTCCGGGTCGAGCAGCTTCGACTTGACCGAATCGGCCATGTAGTCCCCTTCGAGCCCGGCGGCCTCGACCGTGTCGGCGGTCTCCGAGCGGCTCAGACCCTCCGGGACCACGATCGTGATCGTCACCTTCTTCGGCTGCCTGCCGAGTTCCTCGAGCGCGGCCGAGTAGCTCATGCCCTTCCGGAACTGATGGTTTCCGTGGTAGAGCTCGGCCCGCTTGCCCGTGATCGTCGCCTTCAGCTCGAACAGGGTCGCGTTCGAGATCACGCCCTTCTCGGCCAGCAGGTCGCCGACCGCGCCGACGCCGTCGCCCCGCGGGATGTTGACGTTGAACGGCTCGCCTTCACCATCGCCGGTGAAGGGCTGGAACAGCGCGAACAGGAACCAGACGAAGAGGATCAGGACCAGTGCGCCGGCACCGGCCAGGATCAGCCTGCCGCGCTTGACTCCCGATCCGCCGCCCCGCCGGGGCCTCGACGGACGCGAGGCGCGCGTCCCGCCCGGGGAGCTGAGACGGCTCGATGGTCCGGCCGTGTCCCGCTTGGGCTTGCGCCCGGAGCTCTTTCCCTGGCGCTTGGCGGCCCGCTCCTGGCGGCGCAGCGCACGTTCGACCGCTTCGGGGTCGTCCGGATCGTGCTCCGGCACGTCTTCGAACCAGCGATCAGTCATCGGCGTCCAGTCCGGCCCGGCTCGCCTTGGCCATCAGGAAACTTTCGAGCAGGTGGGCCGCGGCGATCGAGTCCTCGGCCGCTCCGGCGCCCGACGAGCGCCTGGTCTGGGCGGCCATCCGCGTGGTGAACCGCTCGTCGTATGTCTCCACCGGCAGCTCGGTGGCCTGGCGGAGCTCGTCACAGAAGGCGCGGGTGATCTCGGCCTGACCGCCCTCCTCGCCCGAAAGCGAGACCGGCATTCCGACCACGACGCACTCGGCCTCACGCTCTTCGGCGACCGCCACCACCGCGCTCACCTCGGGTGGTTCGATCGCCGCGATCGGCGTCGCCAGGGTGCCCGTGGCGTCGGAAACGGCACAGCCGATGCGGGCGAGCCCGTAGTCCAGCGCCAGCACCCTCACCGTTATCTGGCCTCCAGGAAGGCGCGGGCCGCGGCCAGCGCGGCCTCCACTCCATCCGGCTTCTTGCCTCCCGCCTGGGCCATCTCGTCGCTGCCTCCGCCTCCACCGCCGATCAGCGGTGAGATCTCACGGATCAGCTCGGCGGCCGACACCTTCGCGGCGTCCTCGGCGGTGAGGAGCGCGACCAGCCCGACCTTGCCGGAATCGCCGTCGGCTCCCGCCAGCACCACGGCGGCGCCGGGACTCTCGGCCTGGATCGATTTCGCGATCGAAAGGATCTGCTTCGGGTTGGCGACCGGCACGGTGGCGATCACGGCCCGCAGCGGACCGACCGGCTCGACCTTCTCGGCAAGGTCCTTGGCGGCGGATCCCAGCTGCTTCTGTTCGGCCTGCTTGGCTCCACGGTTCGCCTCGGCGAGTTTCTCCGAGGCCCGGCGGGCGGCACCGACCGGGTCGCGCCGTTCGCCCAGCAGCTCGCCGACCTCGGTCAGCTCGGCCGCGCGTTCGCGGAACCAGTCGATCGCGTCGGGGCCGGTGATCGCTTCGATCCGGCGCACGTTCGCGGCGCTCGATGATTCTCCGGTGATCTTGAAGATGCCGATCTCGGCGGTGTTCGAAACGTGGGTGCCGCCACAGAGTTCGCGGGAGACGTTCTCGACCTCGACGACCCGCACCCAGTCGCCGTACTTCTCGCCGAAGAGCGCCATCGCCCCCAGCTTCACGGCCTCGTCCTTCTCCATGGTCATCCAGCGAACCGCGTCGCCGTCCTTGATCCAGCCGTTGACCCGGTCCTCGACGAAGGCGATGTCTTCGGGCGAGAGGGGCTCGCCGTGGCTGAAGTCGAAACGCAGCTTGTCCGGGCGGACCGCCGATCCGGCCTGGTGAACGTGGGTGCCGAGCCGTTCGCGAAGTGCCGCGTGGAGCAGGTGGGTCGCGGTGTGGTTCCTCATCGTGCGGAAACGGGCCTCACGGTCGACCAGGGCCTCGATCGTCGCGCCGACCGCGGGAAGGTCGCCGTTCTCGGCCTTCAGTTCCAGCACCTGGTCGTCGCCGACCCGGATCACGTCGGTCACCTCAGCCTCGCCGCCCTCCCAGCGCAGCCGGCCGCTGTCGGCGACCTGGCCGCCGCCCTCGGCGTAGAAGGGGCTCTCCTCGATCTTGGCGAGAGCGGTGCCGTCCCGGAGGCTGAGCGCACCCACCCCGGTCTCGGAGCGCAGATACTCGAATCCGACGAACTCGGAGGCGGGTGTGTCCTTGGCGAAGTCGAGGATGCGTTCGTGGCGTTCGCCCTTGCCGCCACCACCGGCGCCGCTGCGGGCCCGCTGGCGCTGCTCTTCCATCAGCTCCTCGAAGCCCTGATCGTCGACCTCGAGGCCGCGCTCGGCGACCATCTCCTTGGTCAGGTCGTAGGGAAAGCCGAAAGTGTCGTGGAGCTGGAAGGCGTCGGCGGCGGAGATCCAGGCCTGCTTCTCGGCGAGCGCCTTTTCGACCAGCTGGTCGAGCAGTGCGGTGCCGCGATCCAGGGTCCGGCCGAAGCTCTCCTCCTCGGCCCGTACCCAACGGTCGATCCGTTCCTTCTCGGCGGCCAGCTGCGGATGTGCGTCACCCATCATTTCGACCGTCAGGTCGGTGAACTCCTGAAGCCAATTGCCCTCGAATCCGAGGGTGCGGCCCTGGTGGATGGCGCGCCGCATGACCCGGCGCAACACGTAGCCGCGGTCCTCGTTCGAGGGCACGACCCCGGCGGCGATCAGGAAGCTCATGCCACGGGCGTGGTCGGCGACGATCCGCATCGCGCGGGTCACGGACTCGCCGTCGCCGTATTTCAGGCCGCTGCGCCGTTCGGCCAGCTTGATCAGCGGCTGGAATAGGTCGGTCTCGTAGACCGAGGGCACGTCCTGCAGGATCGCCGCGAGGCGTTCCAGGCCCATGCCGGTGTCGATGTTGCGGTTCGGAAGCGGGGTGAGGTTGCCGTTCTCGTCCTGGTTGTAGGACATGAAGACGTGGTTCCAATATTCCAGGAAGCGGTCACTGTCGTCTCCGGGGAGGTCGTCCTCGGAGCCGAACTCGACCCCGCGGTCGAAGTACATCTCGGAGCAGGGGCCGCAGGGGCCGGTCGGTCCGGCCTGCCAGAAGTTCTCGGAGCGCGGCAGCTTGACGATGCGTTCGTCGGGAACGCCGAGGCCCTTCCAGATCTCGATCGATTCCTCGTCCGGGCCGAGGCCCAGTTCCTCGTCGCCGCCGAAGACGGTGATCCAGATCTTCTCGGGGTCGAAGCCGAAGCCGTTGAGCGAAAGCTCCCATCCGAACGGGATCGCTTCCTCTTTGAAGTAGTCGCCGAAGCTGAAGTTGCCCAGCATCTCGAAGAAGGTCAGGTGCCGAAGGGTCTTGCCGACCTCTTCGATGTCCGGGGTGCGGAAGCAGGTCTGACTGGTGGTGAGCCGGGTCGCCGGGGGCGTTTCGCGCCCGAGGAAGTACGGCTTGAAGGGCTGCATGCCGGCGACCGTCAGCAGGGTCGAGGTGTCGTCCGGCGGCGGGATCAGCGAACCGGATGCGACCCGGCGGTGGCCGTGTTCTTCGAAAAAGGCAAGGTAGGTTTCGCGGATGTCGGCGGACTTCATGGTCGGCAGACCCTACTTGTCAGCGTTGTGTGAGGGACGGGTGATGGTTGCGTGACCAACCACCGTGTCACCGCTCATCAGCACCGCCGCCTGGCCGGGCGCGGGACGATCGAACGGTTCGCCCAGTTCGAGCTCGAGACTCGAGTGTCTCCCGGCACCCGCCGCGAGCGTGGCCGGAACGGTGTCCGAGTGGTATCTGAGGCGAACCCTGTCCACCACCGAGCCGTCCCGGTGCATCACCGCGTTCCGGAGCGAGACCCGCTCCACGGTCAGCTCCTCGCGTGAGCCGACCGTGACCGTGTTGTTCGCCGCGTCGGTGCCGATCACGAACAGCGGATGGCCAGCGGCGACCCCGAGTCCCCTTCGCTGGCCCACCGTGAAGTTGTGATGTCCCCCATGCGTTCCGAGCTCGCGCCCGGAGCTGTCGAGAACGGCTCCACCCCGGTCCTCGAGGCCACCGTGGCGCCGCAGGAAGTCCCGCTTGTCCTGCCCGGCGAGGAAGCAGAGATCCTGGCTCTCGGGCTTCTTCGCGACCGAGAGCGAGTTCTCTTCGGCGATCCGGCGGACCTCGGTCTTCTCGATCTCGGCCAGGGGAAACCTGAGGCGGCCGATCACTTCCGGGGGCAGCGCCGCCAGCATGTAGCTCTGGTCCTTGCTCGAGTCGTATCCGGCCGCCAGCAGCGCGCCGTCGCCGTCGTCGACGATCCGGGCGTAGTGCCCGGTCACGAGGTGGGTCGCCCCCAGCCGGTCCGCCAGATCGACCATCGCCGCGATCCGCACCTCGCCGTTGCAGAGCACGCAGGGGTTCGGGGTCCGGCCTTCGCCGTAGCCCTTGACGAACTCTCCGACGACCCGCTCGCGGAACTGGTTCTCGAGGTCGAGGGTGAAGTGCGGGATGCCGAGCGAGTGGGTGACCGCCCGGGCCCCCAGCACCGCCTCGGGAGAGCAGCAGGCCTTGGTGCCGTCGGTGTCGGGATCGGCCCAGAGCTTGACCGTGACCGCGACCACGTCGGCGCCGCGCTCACGCTCACGCAGAGCGGCGACCGCACTGTCCACCCCGCCCGAGACCGCGACCAGAACCCGGTTGGGGTCGGCGTCGGCCAGCTCCATGCCGGAGGAGGCGGCCGCGGAGAGCGCGCGGTGGAGCGCGTCGGCGGTGAGGATCACGGCATGCTTTCGAACCGGGCTGAGGCCGCCGAGTTCGCGCTCGATGTCGTCCGGTCCGATCCGGGCCGCGTCCAGCACGGTCCGGCCCTCGGCCATCTCGCAGACACAGGCGCAGGCGGCCCGGGTCGCGGCACAGCCTTCGGAGTCGAAGGTGATCGATTCGATCCTGCCGTCCGCGATCACTGGCGACAGCCGGGCGAGGTCACCGCAGGCGGCGCCACCGGCCGCACCGGTGAACGAGCCCTCGGCCGCGGGGCCGAGGTGAGAGTCGTCTTCGACGTATTCCTGGAGCAGAGACCGCATCGGATGAAGAGTAAAGGGGTAGCCTGATCGGCATGAGCAAGGGCAAGGGCTGGAGCGCGAAGGACATGACCGACCAATCCGGGAAGACGGCGATCGTCACCGGAGCCAACAGCGGCATCGGCCTGGTCACGGCCCGCGAGCTGGCCGCGCACGGGGCCGCGGTCGTGATCGCCTGCCGCGACGTCCGCAAGGGCGAAGAGGCCGCCGACAGGATCCGGGTCGCGCTCGCCCCGAACGGCAACGAGGCGGTGCTCGACGTGCGGGCCTTGGACCTGGCCGACCTCGGCTCGGTCCGGGAGTTCGCCGATTCGATCAGGGCCGATCACGATTCGCTCGACCTGCTGATCAACAACGCCGGCGTGATGGCCCCGCCCCGCCACGAGACCGCGGACGGCTTCGAGCTTCAGCTAGGGACCAATCATCTCGGACATTTCGCGCTCACCGGCCTGCTCTTCGAGCAGCTGAAGCGGGCTCCCGCCGGCCGGGTGGTCACGGTCTCCAGCAACGCCCACAAGATGGGCAAGATCAATTTCGACGATCTCCAGAGCGAAAAGAGCTATCGGCGCTGGAGTGCCTACGGACAATCGAAGCTGGCCAATCTGATCTTCGCCCTCGACCTGCAGACGCGGATCGCCGAGGCCGGGCTGAACATGAAGTCGATGGCCGCGCATCCCGGGGTCGCCAAGACCAACCTGACCGCCGCCGGCAACGACCTGGGCTCGAGCCTCTTCAGCAAGATCTCCAAGCCCTTCCTGATGGCGTCCGACCTGCTGATAGCACAGGACTCCGAGCACGGTGCCCTGCCGACCCTCTATGCGGCCACCCTGGAGGCACTGCCGGGAGGCAGCTACATCGGTCCCGACGGCCTCGGTGAGGTGAAGGGCTCACCGACGATCGTCGCCCCGCGCAGGGTCGCCCACAACGCCGAGATCGCCGACCGCCTCTGGGATGAATCGGTGAGGCTGACCGGCGTGGACTACGACTTCGGCACAGCCGGAGTGGCGACGGCCTGAACCATCGCGCAAGGGCTTCTGTCGCACGATCGACCAGCGCATGGCGGGTGGATCATGCGACAGAAACCTCGGTGGAGGGCCCTGAGTCGCCTCAGCGCATCAGGCCTATTCTCATGTTTCGCTTGGTCCAGTTTCCCCCGTCGGCTCCGGCGGAGAGATAGACGATCGCCTGCCCGGACTTCTTGCCCTTCAGCAGCCGGTTGCGCAGCTTGGCGGTCAGCTGGATGCCGTACCTGACCGTCTTGCCGGCGGCGATCTTCTGCGGTCCGACCAGCGGCACCCGGATCTTCGCGCTGCCCCGGATCGTGACGGTGGCCTTGCGGTTGAGGATCTCGCAGGGCACGCTCAGGCACTTGACCTGAGCGACGTCCGTGGTGAATCCCTTGATGCGCACGGTCTTGGAGCTGAGTTTGCTGACCTGCGCCTGGCCCTTGTTTCCGGAAGGTCCCTGCGGACCTGTCGGGCCGGTCGGACCGCTTCCGCCCGTCGATCCGGTCGCACCGGTCCCCCCGGTGGATCCGGTGGTCCCGGTGCCACCGCTGGGCCCGATCGGGCCGGTCGGCCCCGTGCCGCCGGTCGGACCGGTGCCGCCGGTCGAGCCCGTGGCACCCGTCGATCCGGTCGAACCCGTGGCTCCCGTGGAGCCGGTCGGGCCCGATGGCCCGGTCCCCCCGGTGGCACCTGTGGGTCCGGTCGGCGCGCTGGCCCCGGTTCCCCTCAGGGCGACATGGCGCCAGCCGCCGTCGAGATTCAGGATGTCGGTCTTCAGACCGACCGAGAGCGGATCGAAGCGGACACCGACTCCGCAGACATGACCCGGAAGCAGGATCACGTTCGAGCATTCGTCGTTGGCGGCGGGAATCGAGAACTGGGTGCCGCTCGCCAGGGAGGACGAACCGACGTACATCGGCAGCACGTAGTTGTCGTTCTGGAGGTAGACCAGGGAATCGGCGGGATCGTCGCCGACGTAGGCCGTGCCGAGGTTCCGTGACTGCCCGCCGATCACCCTGGGGGCGTAGGCGAACAGCGAGATGCGGCCGCCGAGGTTCGTGACCCAGACGTTGCCGGCACGATCGGCGGTGATCCCGTACGGGGTCTCCAGCTGACCCGGACCGGTGCCGGTGCCGCCGAACGAGTCGACGTAGGTGCCGTCGGCCTCGAAGATCTTCACCGTGTCGTTGCCCAGATCGGGCACGTAGATCCGCCCGTCACCGAAATCGACGTCGTTGGCGTCGAGGATGTCTCCGGCCCCGGAACCGGCCTCGCCGACCTTGTCGAGCAGGACTCCTGCCGGGCTGTAGACCCTGACCTCGTCGAGAGCGGTGTCCAGGACATAGACGCTGCCGTCGGGACCGACGTCGAGACCGCTCACTCCCGAGCCGGGCACGCCGGCATCGATCTCGTCCTGGTACACGCCGGAGCCGTTGAACTGCTGGACGCGGCCGTTGACTTGCGCCACATAGACCGATCCGTCAGCACCCATGCCCAGGGCCGAAGGGTTCATGAACTGACCCTGGCCGATGCCCGACGAACCGAACTGGATGGGGGCTCCGCCGTTCGGGCCGTACCTCGTCACGTTGCTGTCGGCGACGTTCAGCAGGTAGACGAATCCGAGGCGGTCCACCTCGACGTCCCGGTTCCCGGAGATGACGGATACGGGACTGAAGGACTGGATGTACTCGCCATCGGCACTGAACTGGGTCACCGCTTCGCTTCCGAACGAGTTCGCGACATAGACGTCTCCGTGCCGGTCGACCGCGACGCCGGGCTTGTCGCTCGCCTGGCCGTTCCAGAAATCGTAGAAGCGCTGCGTGTCCGCCGAAGCCGGCGCCGACAGCAGAGCCGACGCGAGCACCACGGCGGCGATCCCGGCCGCGAACAAGGCGATGCGTGAAGCCGACGTACGAGACATTCCCTGATCCATCTCAACCCCCGTGGTAGCGCGATAAAAAAGGCCCCAACCCGCCGTTACCGTCTCTGGCATTGATCCCTGTATTTACAGGTGGGTGCCTACCTCCTATCCCGCGGGGGACCTGGAGAGATCGGCTCCCGTGCCGATGATGTTGGGTCAATTTATGAGACGGCTCACGAACGGGTTCGGGCCTTCACGGCAACCTACCACTGTTGCGGCCCGCGTACTTAAAGATCAGCTGCTCCGGCCTTCCACCACGCGATGCAGCCTTCGAGAGTGAATTTCGGCGCGGCGCCGCGGGCCGAAATCAGTCCAGGTCGAGGCCCGAAACGAGCTCTTCGGCCTCGGACCAGCGGCCGGGCGGAACCTGGAGATTGATGTCACCGCGGTTGAAGCGATCGAGCTCCCAGTCGGAGGTCAGCTCGGCCTCGATTCCGTGCTCGCGCAGCACATCTCGCCAGGCGAGCCCGGTCTCCAGATCCTCGAACTCGTGCACGACCTCCCAGTCGTCGAATCGCGGGTCCCCGATATGGATCCGTCCGGATCCGTCCCCGATCGAAGCAACCTTCTGCTTGAACCGGTCGAAGAGGCTCATCGTTCAGGCCGAGGCCGGCTTTGGCGGCTTGCGCAGCTGGATGCCGACGTCGCGGAGCTGGATCTCACTGACCGGCGATGGCGCGCCGGTGAGCGGATCGCCTCCGGAAGCGGTCTTGGGGAAGGCGATCACGTCGCGGATCGAGTCGACGCCGGCGAGCAGAGCCGCGAAACGGTCGACCCCGTAGGCGATTCCGCCGTGCGGCGGGGCCCCGAACCGCAGCGCCTCCAGCAGGAAGCCGAACCGCTCGGATGCCTCCTCCGCGGTGATGCCGAGTGCGGCGAACACCTGTGACTGGACCTCCGGATCGTGGATACGGATCGAACCGCCGCCGATCTCGACGCCGTTCCAGACCAGATCGTATGCCTGGGCACGGGCCTCACCGGGGTTCTCCGGATCGAACTCGCCCTTGGGCGCGGTGAACGGGTGATGGAGAGCATCCCAGCGGTCCTCGTCCTCGTTGAACTCGAACATCGGCCAATCGACGATCCAGCAGAGGTTGGTGCCGGCGTCCTCGGGAATGAGATCCCAGCGTTCGGCGAGCCTGGTGCGCAGCCCACCGAGAATGCTCGCCACCTTGGCCGGAGCGTCGGCGGCGACCAGCATCAGGTCGCCCTCCTCGGCGTCCATCGCGTAGTTCAGGCCGGACAGCTCCTCGGCCGAGAGGAACTTGGCGATCGGGGCGCGCCAGCCGTCGCCCTCGCGGAAGGCCCAGACGAGGCCCTTCGCGCCGAGCTCCTTGGCGTCTTCGATCAGTCCGTCGAGCTGGGCGCGCGAGAGCTCGCGCTGCCCGAAGTTGATGCCACGCACCGCCCCGCCGGACTCGATCACTCCGCCGAATGCCTTGAACTCGGTGCCGCGCAGGGTCTCGGTCAGGTCGACGATCTCGTAGCCGTAGCGCAGATCGGGCTTGTCGGAGCCGAAACGGCCGATCGCCTCGTCGTAACACATCCTCTGGAAGGGAGCCTCGACCGCGATCCCCTGTTCGCCGAGCAGGTGGACGATCAGGCGCTCGTTCAGGGCGATCACGTCCTCGCCGTCGACGAACGACATCTCGATATCGAGCTGGGTGAAGTCCGGCTGGCGATCAGCGCGCAGGTCCTCGTCGCGGAAGCAGCGGGCGATCTGGAAGTACCGCTCGAACCCGGAGACCATCAGCAGCTGCTTGAAGAGCTGCGGGGACTGCGGCAGGGCGTAGAACGAGTTCCGCTGGAGACGGCTCGGTACGAGGAAGTCGCGGGCGCCTTCGGGGGTCGAGTTGGTGAGGATCGGGGTCTCGATCTCGAGGAAGCCCTCACCGTCGAGGAAGGTCCGCATCGAAGTCGTCAGCTTGTGGCGGAGCTTGATCGCCTTCTGCATCTGCTCGCGCCGCAGATCCAGGTAGCGGTGGCGGAGGCGGGCCTCCTCACCGACCTCGCCCTGGAAGCCCTCGATCGCGAAGGGAGGCGTCTGCGATTCGGCCAGCACCTCGACCGCGTCGACGTGAATCTCGAACTCACCGGTGGGCAGCTCCGGGTTCACGGTCTCGGGGTCGCGGTTGACGACCCGGCCGGTGACCGATACGACGAACTCCGAGCGCAGCTTGTGGGCGACGTCGAGCGCGGCTCCGGTCTCTCCGCCCTCTTCGGGATGAAAAACGAGCTGCACGATGCCCGTGCGGTCGCGCAGATCGATGAAGATCAGGCCGCCGTGGTCCCGGCGGCGGTGGACCCACCCGGCGAGCCTGACCTCTTTCCCGACCAGGTCACCGAGGACCTGGCCGCTCCAGGTGTCGCGGTACGAGTTCGGGCTGAGAGCTGGGGCGTCCAAGGTCATGGACGCCCCATACTTTCAGGAAATCGATTCGGGCTCCGGCTCGCGCCTACTTGACCTTCACCTTGACGACCCCGGTCCTGCTCGCCGCGTCGGTGGCGCTCAGCACGGCCTTCAGCTTGAAGGTCTTCTTCTTGGCTTTCTTCTTGGCCGCGATCTTGAACTTGACGGTCTTGGCGCCGACCAGGGTGCCGACCTTGCGGCACAGCTTGCCCTTGATCTTCAGTGCCTTCTTCACGGCCTTCGCCGGCTTCTTCAGGCAGAGCTTCACGTCGAGCGCGCCCGCCGCGCCGGTCGTCTTCACGGTCACCGAGACCGCCTTCGCCTTCTTGCCGCGTTTCAGCTTCAGCGGCTTCGGCTTGATCCGCACGATCTTCACCGAGACCGTCCCGGGCGGGGTCGGTTCGACGTACTGGACCGCACCGATGTCGCAGGCACCGGCGGGACGGTCCCTCCCGGTCTGATCCTTGGCCGGGCAGAGATCCGGTGCGGCGGCGCCGCCGGCCCCGATCGCCGGGCTGCCGGTGAGCAGGGCGTGGGTCGGGGTCTGCCCGCCGTTGTCCTTGAGCGGACCGAGCAGGGCGTCGGCCACGACCTTGTTGGTTCCGGGGTTGAAGCCGACCAGGCAGTTGCCCGCCCCGAGTGCCTGGGTGGTGAGCACGTAGCGCGGGAAGAAGAACGGGCCGCTGTAGCAGTCCGGACCGTTGATCGGCGCGGCCGAGTTGTCCTGGTTGGCGGCGTTGATCACGTTGACGAATCCGATGTTGGAGGCGCCGCCGTCGGCGAACCCGCCGCCGTAGCCGTTGCCGTCCCCGTCGGCATCGGCGGTGTTCTTGGTGATGGTCGAGCTCTTGACCGAGGCCGTGGCCCCGCCGGGAATCCAGAGGGCGCCCCCGTTGCCGTTGGCGGCGTTGCCGGAGAAGGTGCTGTTGACCGCGCTGAGTGCGCTGTAGACCGCGATCGCGCCGCCCTGGTACTTGGTGGAGTTGCCGTTGATGGTCACCCCGTCGACGGTCAGCGATCCCGTCGTGTTGGCGATGCCCGCACCGTCCTCACCGACCCCGCTCAGCACGCCGCCGACGATGTTCTGGTTGAGGATCGCGAGCGAACCGCTGCTCTGCTGGTCGTAGATCCGGTCGATCCCGTTGCCGTTGACCACGACCTTGGCCCCCGCGGCCGGACGGATGGTGAGCGCGTCAGCCCCGGCGATGTCGAAATCGCCGGTGGTGTTGTTGTTCTCACCCGCTCCGGCGATCGTGATCTTGTACTCGCCGGCGGGCAGCACGATCTCGTCGGCCCCCGATCCGGACGAGCAGCCGTCGAAGCCCGAGTTGGTCGAAGCCGAGGTGATCGCCTCACGCAGCGAACAGGTCGTGTTCGATCCGCCGTACAGGTCTTCGGTCGTGGTGACATCGATCGTCGCCGCGCTCGCGGACGAGGCTGCCGTGAACGTCGCTGCCAATGCCATCGCCAAGACAAGAAATCTCTTCATGGTCCCCAAACCTTTCTGAATGTTCCCGTGACACGAGCGTACGCGCGGGATCCGGCCCGGTCAAGCCGGTCTCGGCCCGGCGAGGCTTGGGGATGGCCCTCAGGGCCGGATGAGCTTCAGGACCTCGGAGGGCTGGACGTCACGCAGATCGTTGGTCGCCATGGTGCGCAGCCGGGCCTCGCCGCCTTCCTTCAGGGTCAGCGTGTAGTTCACGTTGAGGCGGTCGGCGTGCTTCAGCTGGCCCTTCATGCTGCGTCCGGCCAGATCGATCTCGACCGCGATGCCGTGATGCCGGAGCTCCGAGGCGAGAGCGACCGCGCGGGCCCGCTGATCGGGTGCTTCGACCGCGATGAAGAGATCCGCCCCCGGAACATCGACCGGTTCGTCCAGGGCCAGCAGGATCCGCTCGATCCCGGCCGCCCAGCCGACCGCCGGGGTGTCGGGACCGCCGAGCTGGGCGATCAGGCCGTCGTAGCGCCCGCCGCCGCCGATCTCGGACTGGGAACCGAGCTGATCGCAGACGAAGGAGAAGATCGTGCGGGTGTAGTAGTCGAGACCCCGCACCAGGGTCGGGTCGATCACGTACTCGACCGAAGCGGCACCCAGCAGCTGCTTGACCTCGGCGAAATGCTCGGTGTCGGCCTCGTCGAGATGGTCGAGCAGGTGCGGCGCGTCGGCCATCACCCCCTTGGTCCCTGGATGGTCCGAGTCGAAGGCACGCAGCGGGTTGATCTCGATCCGTTCGCGGACGTCGTCGGAGAGTTCCTCGGAACGTGACCGGAGGTGGGACTTCAGTTCCTCCAGGTAGGCGGCCCTGGCCTCGAGCGAGCCGAGGCTGCCGATCCGGAGCTCGACCCCGGGAACGCCCATCTCCTCGACCAGGTCGCTGAGCAGGGTGATCACCTCGACGTCGGCCAGCGGTGAGTCGGAGCCGATCGCCTCGGCGCCGATCTGGTTGAACTGGCGGTAGCGCCCGGCCTGGGGCCGTTCGTGGCGGAAGAACGGTCCCTGGTAGGCGAGCTTCACCGGCTGCGGCAGCTTGTGCATGCCGTGTTCGACGTAGGCCCGGCAGATCGACGCGGTCCCTTCGGGACGCAGGGTCAGGCTGCGGCCGCCCTTGTCCTCGAAGGTGAACATCTCCTTGCGCACGATGTCGGTCGATTTGCCCACCCCCCGCTCGAACAGGGCCGTGTCCTCGAAGTTCGGGGTGATGATGCCGCGGTATCCGGAGCGGCCGAAGATCTCACGGGCGGCCCGGATCAGCCGCTCGCGCTGCGCGGCCTGCTCGGGAAGCACGTCGAAGGTGCCGCGGGGTGCTTTGAACTTGGGTGCCATGTTCAGCCCGGCATCTCGGCGAGGAACGGATTGGTGGCCATCTCGGACGCGAGCGTGGTCACGCCCATGTGTCCGGGGAAGACGTGGGTCTCCGGGGGAAGGGTCTCGATCAGGGTCGCGATCGAGGCGAGCAGCGTGTCCCAGTCGCCCCCGGGAAGATCGACCCGGCCGACCGAGTTCTGGAAGAGCACGTCGCCGGAGAACAGGGCCCGGTCGGAGGGCACCGAGTAGGTGACGTGGCCGGGACTGTGGCCGGGAGTGAAGAGCACGTCGAAATCGATGCCGGCGATCGAGAGCTTCTCTCCTCCGGCCACGGTGAAATCCGCCTCGTAGGATTCGAACGGGCCGATTCCGGGCCAGGGCACGTAGGCCATGATGTCGGCGAGGATCTGGACCTCCAGCTCGGGACAATGCACGGGGGCGCCGGTCGCCGCCGCGATCGGCGCGACCGCCCCGATGTGGTCGAAGTGACAATGGGTGAGCAGGATCGCCTCCAGCTCCAGCCCCCGCTCCTTCAAGGGGGCCATCAGGCGTTCCGCCTCGTCGCCGGGATCGACCATCACGGCCTTGTCGCTGCCCTCGTTCCAGAGGAGATACGAGTTCTCGGATACAGCGCCGACCGTCGTGCCGAGTACCTGGAGGTCGGCCACGCCTACTGCTTTCCGGCGGCGCGGATACGGGCCCGCTCGCGGCGCCGCCACATGGTCTGATCCATGTAGAAGCCGGCCGGGATGTAGAAGACGAGCATCAGGATTCCGATCGGCAGGGCCTGGCCGATCGAGCGGCCGAAGATCACGATCAGAAGCACCACGAAGACCACCGACGCGATCACGCCGCGGATCGTCGCGCCCCGCCAGGTCGGCGGTGAGTCGACGCGGGTGGCGCCACGGCTCCTGGCACTGCCGGACCTCGCCTGGTTCCTGGCCTCCTGGCGATTGCGGGGCCGGGCCTTCTTGCGGGTATCGATGTTGCCGGCCTGGGTGCCACGCCGCTTGCGATTGCGCTTCTTCTTCGTCTGAGCCACGAAAGGAAATCTAGCGATCGGCGGCTATGTGACGAATTGAGGACTCATTCGGCCCGGTCTTCACCTTCCGGGGGATCGGCGGTCTTGCGGCGGATCGCACGGAGTTCCGTCAGATGCTGATCTCCGAACGGGGTCAGCGTCCAGTAGGAGGCCGTGTCCCTGACGCTCCTCGCCTTGTCGCTTCGCTCGACCAGGCCCAGCGCCCTCATCTGCACGATCATCGTGCCGAAATCGTCGTCGCTCAGTTTGATCGTGACGCCGGTGATCGACTTGACGGTTCGCCCCTCCCCGGTGGCGGCGCGCCGGATTTCGGCGACCTCGCGGCTGCGGAACTTGTCGAGGAACCACTGGTCGAGCCGATCCTGGAGCTGCTCTTCCTTGGCCTCGTTGAGCAGCTCCGGCCCGATTGCCGAGAACAGATCGTCCCAGGTCAGATCCTCTTCGAGAAGACTCGAAAATGTGGTGGGGGTCTCGAAAATCGTGTCCATTTGCGCTCTCACCTTGACCACGGGGACGAGATCAATCAGATCCTCGCCCTGGGCGAACTTCTCGGCTCCGGGAGGAGGACCGGTCTGCCTGGCGGAAAGCTGGGCTTCGGCCTCCTCGAGGCGCTTGCGCAGATCGTTCAGCTCACCGAGAGATTCGGTCGAGGTCTGCTCGTCGCCGCGTATCCAGCCGACCGCCGGATAGGTCTGCCGGAAGTGCTGGAAACTCAATGCGACCTGACCCTCGAGGCTGTCGGCTCCCTCCCAGAACTTCACGTGCTTGCGGGCCTTCACCTTGGCCCGGAACGCCTCCAGCTTCTCCCGGGTCTCCTTGTCTTTCTCCGACTTGCCGAGCACGATCGCGTCAGGATCCTTGTGGAGGAAAGCCATCACGGGAATCTTCTCCTGAACGGCGTAGTCGAACTCCATCTCGGTGAAGCTGAGCTCGGTAGAAGGGTCCACCGACCCGTACCTGCCCCCGATCACCAGCAGATAGTAGTCCGAATTCAGGATCACCCTCTTGATCAGCGTCCACGCGTCTTCGTCGGCCGCCGGAAACATCTCCATGCCCGCCGGAAACGCGTTCATCTGCAACAGCGCCGAAACCACCGCCGCACGTTCCTCTTTCAGATCCAGAAACGTGCTGCTGACAAACACCTGATAGCGGCGATCGTTCAACCTCGGTTCCCCCTTTTTGGTCTTCCTGACGTCAGAGTCAACTGTCGGTGAATATTCCCACGCGGCGCTCGATCACGTGGAAGGCCGGGTCGAAGTCGCGGATCGGAACGTCCGCCGGATACCCGGCCAGTGCCGCCTCGGGAATCAGGCCGATCAGCTCGGCTTCGGCCGGCGCCGTGCCGCGCCTGGCCGCGCCCTCCCTGACGGCTTCGACCACCCGGACCAGCGGCAGTCCGACCGGGTCGTGCACGTTCATCGAGACCTGCGCCCTGCCGGTCGAGAGCATGAGCCCGATCGCCCGGACACCGGGCAGCCCTCCCCCGGATTCCCTGATCTCCGCCGCGATCTCCTTGGCGATGGCGAGATCGTCGGTTTCGAGCTCGATGTTGAAGGCGGCAAGCGGCGGCCGTGCCGTGACCAGCCAGCCGCCGGCGGTCGCGTGCGGGTGGCCGGGGCCGAAGTCGGCCTCCAGCTCCCCGGAGGTCATGCGCCGCCACAGCCCGTCGAGCCCGCCGTCCCGGAAGAAGGCCCGTTCCCGCCGCTCCTCGGATGCGGCCAGGTCCCCGTAGAGGAAGACCGGGATCCCCATGGTCGCGATCCGCTCGGCGATCCTCAGCGCCGATTCGGCCGCCCGTTCGCGGTCGGCCTCGGCGGTCCACACGACCGGGCAGACGTCGAGTGATCCGATCGCGGGATGAATGCCCTCCCAGGCGCTCATGTCGATCTCCCGGGTCACCGCCTCGGCCAGCCCGGCCAGCGCCTTCTCGAGATCGGCCTGCGGACCGGCGATCGTGAAGACGGCGCGATGATGATCGACGTCGGTGTGCCGGTCGAGCAGGAGTACCTCGTCGCCGAGCGACTCCTGCAGACGGTCGAGAGCCGCGAAGTCACGGCCCTCGGAGACGTTGGGAACGGCCAGCAGAGTCAAACCAGCAGCTTGCCTTCCAGCACGATCGGCGTGCCGTCCACGGTGACCTCGGGGCGAAGCGAAACCACGTCGAGATGGACCGGCACCTGGATGTTGCCGCCGATCGCCGCCGAGGCCCCGAAGGCGACGTGGGCGGTGCCGAAGATCTTTTCGTCCTCGAGGATGTTGCCGGTCAGGATGGCCTTCTCGTTGGTGCCGATGCCGAGCTCGGCGACGTTGGTGCCGTCCGGTCCGTGCGCGGTCAGCAGTTCCATCAGCTTCGCTCCCTCGGGCCCGGTCGCATCGACCAGATGGCCGTTCTCGATGGTCAGCCTGACCGGATCGGCGACGAGACCGACCCCGGCGATCGATCCGTCGACGACCAGCGTCCCTTCGGCGGTCGCGGGAGCGATGAAGCCCTCACCGCAGGGCAGGTTGCCGAAAGCTCCGGTGTGGCTCAGCTCGCCGGCGTCCGGGATCGCCTTGCGGCCCTGAAGCCCGAGGGTCAGATCGCTGCCGTGATCGCAGGTGATGCGGGCGGTGGTGCCGCGATCGAGGATCTCGGCCACCTTGCCGCCGCGACGGCGCAGGTTGTCCATGTCGTCCGACATGACCCGGGCCAGCATCTCCTCGGTCGCCCCGGGAAGCGTCGCGGTGCGGGTGCCCGATTCACTGGCCCGCTTGCGGGCCGCGGTGTGCGAAAGCGACTGCACGGTCGGCGCGAGCAGGACATCCGCGGCGACCATCGCGTCGGCGATCGTGCTGGGCGGTTCGCCCGCGTGGGAGGCACGCTCACTCATCACCGCCAGCACGGCCTCGGCGCCGATCGTTTCGGCGTCTGCCCGCATCGCCTCGCCGAGTCCGAGCGTGGCCGGGTTGCAGACGATCAGGACCTCCTCGTTCGGCTTGACCCCGAGACAGTCCCGGACGACTGCGGAAACGGCCTTGCTGAGATCACTGCCCATGTCTGCGTTCATGCGCCAACTATCGCAGGCGGACGGGACCGATTACCCAAGGCGCTACGGTCGGTCATAGGGGTAAATCGATTTCAACCAGATGGAGGAATCAAATGAGCCTCAGTGATCACAGAATCGGACCGGCGGTGGCCGTCGCCGACCTCACGGCGGCCCGCGAGTTCTATGAGAAGAAACTCGGTCTGCGGGTCGGGGAAGCGTGGGAGGAGGAGATGGCGCTCTATGAGTGCGGCGGCGACTCGACGCTGATGGTGTACGTCTCCCCGGATCATGCCGGCAAGGCGACCCACACCCTGGCCGGATGGGAGGTCCCGGACCTCGAGGCCGAAATGTCCGAGCTCGAGTCCCGGGGTGTCGAGTTCGCCCGCTACGACGGCACGGACGGTCCCGCCACCGACGAAAGGGGGATCTTCACAGCCGAGGGCATGCGGGTCGCCTGGTTCATGGATCCGGAGGGCAACACCTTCGCGATCAACGAGATCTCGAGCTGAACCGGACGATGACCCGGCTGCCGCGTCCCGGCTTTCCGGGCGCGGCCGCCCTCCGGCCTACTTTTCCCGCCTGATCTTCTCTTTCAGCTTCTTGGCCTGCTCGACCGCGGCCTCGGCGTTCTGCTCGGATGCCTGCTGAACCGAGTGCTTCTTCGATTCTGCCGCCTGCTTGCCGGCCCGCCTGCCGGCCTTCACCGCGTCCTTCTTCTCCTCGATCGCCATCACCGCGGCGTCCTTGGCGTCTTTCGCTTTCTCGGCCGCTCGGGTGGAGGCCGCTTCGGCGCCCCGTTCCAGCTGCCGCTTCGCCTCGGCGGCCTTGTCGGTGACAGCCTGCCCGGCGGACTGGGACGAGTCCTCGCCGTCGCCGCATGCGCCGAGCGCGACCGCCGCCGGGATCAGCAGAAGGGCGAGTCCTGTACGTGTCGTGATGGTTTTTTTCATCGGCCTCCAGGCACCTGTCGCTTCGAGTAGGCGAACGATGACCATAGCGAGAGGACCGCGCGGGCTTGGCGCTACGGTGGAACCATGAAGTCCTGGCAGCCCCCGCTGATACTGCTGGCGCTGATCCTGCCCGCCGCGATCGGTTTCGCGTTCGGCGGACCGGGCTTCGGCATCATGCTCGCCGGCTTCTGCCTGGTCGGACTGGTGGTCGTTGCGCTGAGGGCGATGCCCAGCGATCCGATCGGCCGGCCGCAGCATCCGGAGACGGTCCACCGGCTGCTGATCGTCACCACGTTTCCGATCGAGGACGCGAGGACGATCGAGGCGGTGGCCGAGCAGATCGAGCTCGACGGTTCCGGGCCGGAAACCGAGATCCGGCTACTGACCCCGGCGGTGAACACTTTCCTCGATCGCTGGGCCACCGATTTCCGGGCGGCCCGCCGGCGGGCCCAGCGGGACCTGGTGATCTCGGTCGCGTCCCTTACCCTGGCCGGACTCGATGCGGGCGCGCGGGTCGGCGACGAGGATCTGGTTCAGGCCGTCGAGGACCAGATCGCGACCTTCGACGCGTCCACGGTGATCCTGGTGAGCCGGGAGGGCGACGGATATGACGAGGCGGCCGAAACACTCCGGAAGCGGCTGAGACCGCCGTTCCACCGGGTGGAACTCAGCCGGGGCTGAGCCCGGGACGCTTTCGCCCATCGTCCCCGATCCTGGCGCCGGGGAGGAAGCCGGACCTATATTCACGATCATGGACAACGCGATCGAAGTTTCGGATCTCGTCAAGACTTTCGGCCCGACCCGGGCGCTCGACGGCTTGAACCTGGAGGTGTCCACCGGGGAGGTCCATGGCTTCCTCGGTCCGAACGGTTCGGGCAAGTCGACCACGATCAGGGTGCTGCTCGGACTGATCCGCGCCGATTCCGGCCGGGCGTCGCTGCTCGGCCGGGACCCGTGGAAGGAGGCGGTGCCGCTCCACCGGCGGATCGCGTACGTGCCGGGGGACGTCAACCTCTGGCCGAACCTGTCCGGCGGCGAGGCGATGGATCTCCTGAGCGCGCTGAGCGGGGGCATCAGGCCCGAGCGGCGGGATGAGCTCTGCGAACGGTTCGAGCTCGACCCGACGAAGAAGGGCAACGCCTACTCGAAGGGCAACCGGCAGAAGGTCGCCCTGGTCGCGGCCCTGGCCTCGGACGCCGAGCTGCTGATCTTCGACGAGCCGACCTCGGGCCTCGATCCGCTGAAGGAATCGATCTTCCAGAACTGCGTCAACGAAATCCGGGGCGACGGGCGCACCGTCCTGCTTTCCAGCCACATCCTGGCCGAGGTCGAGTCGCTCTGCGACCGGGTGACGATCATCCGCGAGGGCAGGACGGTCGAGACGGGAACCCTTTCCGAGATGCGCCACCTCACGAGAACGTCGATCGATGTAGTGACCGAGCGGCCGGTGACCGGCATCGGCGATCTGCCGGGGGTGCACGGACTGAGGGTCGAGGGTGAACGGGTCAGGTTCGACGTCGATACCGCCAGGCTCGACGGCGCGATCAGCAGGCTGAGCGAGTTCGGGATCGCGAGCCTGATCTGCCGGCCACCCACCCTGGAGGATCTCTTCCTGCGGCATTACGGAACCCCAGAGGCCGCAGCGGCCGGGCGATGAGCCGTTTCACCGGCACCTGGAGGATGATCCGGTTCATCCTGCGCCGGGACCGGGTTCTGCTGCCCTCGGTCATTCTCGGGGCGGGGGCGCTGATGCTGATGTACGTGTCCAGCGTCGATTCGCTCTACCCCACCGCCGCCGACCTGAAGAAGCTCGCGGCGAGCATGAACGGCAATCCGGCGGTCGTCGCGATGCTGGGGCCGACCAGGAACCTCGAGACGCTCGGCGGGGTGATCGCCTGGCGGACCGGAACGATCATGCAGGTGACCGCCGCGCTGATCAGCATGTTCCTGGTCGGCCGCCACACCCGCTCGGATGAGCAGACCGGCCGGACCGAGCTGATCCTCTCCACCGCCACCGGCCGGTTCGCGCCATTGACCGCTGCGCTGACGGTGACCGCGGCGGCCAACTTCCTGATCGGCCTGGCCTGTTTCGGCGTGTTGATCTCGTTCGGCCTGGACAGCGGGCAGTCGTTGCTGCTCGCGGCGTCGATAGCGGCGACCGGCCTGGTGTTCACCGGCGTCTCGGGTGTCGCGGTCCAGCTTTCCGGACAGTCACGCGGGGCATACGGGCTGATCGGGGCGGCGCTGGCGGCGTCGTTCGTGGTCAGGGCGACCGGCGACCTGGGCAACGGCGACCTGACCTGGCTCTCGCCGCTGGGCTGGGCCGAGCTGGCCCATGCTTTCTCCGGCGGACGCTGGTGGCCGCTGCTGATCTCGCTGGTGGTGGCGGTGGCACTGGTGCCGCTCGCGTTCTCGCTGCTGGTCCGGCGCGATCTCGGCGCGGGGATCCTGCCGCCGCGGCTGGGGCCGCCCCGCGCGTCGAGTCTGCTCACGACCCCGTTCGGCTTCGCTTTCAGGCTGCAGCGGGGAACGATCGCCGGCTGGACGATCGGCATGGTGCTGGGCGGTCTCGCGATCGGGGCGGTCGGTGACAGTGTCGAGCAGATGCTGAAAACCTCGACCGAGGTCGAGCGGATCTTCACCAAGGGCGGCACCTCGAACCTGGTCGACTCCTATCTCGCGAGCATGCTGTTGATCTTCGCCCTGATCGGCAGCGGCTACACCGTGTCGGCCGCGCTCCGTCCCCATTCCGAGGAGAAGGAGGGCCGCGCCGAGCAGACCCTCGCGACCGCGATCGGCCGCTGGCGCTGGGCGGGCAGCCACGCCCTGCTCGCGTTCGCCGCTAGCGTGCTGCTGCTCGGCCTGTGCGGACTCTCGGTCGCGATCGGCCTGGGCCTCTCGACCGGCGATTGGGACGGCACCCTCAGCCTGATCGGCTCGGGGATCGCCAACGTGCCGGCGATGTGGGTGATGGGCGGCCTGACCATCCTCGTCTTCGGCCTGCTGCCGAACCGGATCTACCTGGCCTGGCTGGCCCTGACCCTGGCGATAGTCATCTGGACCGCCGACACCCTCTCCACCGACGCACCGGGATGGCTGGTCGAGATCTCCCCTTTCACCCACACACCCCTCCTGCCGGTGGCCAGCTTCGACGCCGTGCCACTCGCCGTGATGACCGCGATCGGCCTCGGTCTGAACGCCGCCGGACTGGCGGCGTTCCGCCACCGTGACCTCACCTGACGGCACCGTCCGCACCGGAAGTACGACAACCCCAATCACACGAGACCGACACGGCAGAACCCGGCAACGATCATCTAGACTCACCGTCCCCGCCGGGGTAGCTCAGCTGGTTAGAGCAGCGGAATCATAATCCGCGTGTCGGGGGTTCGAGTCCCTCCCCCGGTACCTGCTGAAAGGTAACTACAGAGCGGAATAGCCCCGCATCTTGGCCACCGTTTCTCGTCTCTCACACTAGGTGGGTACCGCGTATGGATACGAAACGGACCCGGCGCATGGCTAGTTGTGATGCGCAACGGACCCGGGGGTCACCCCTTCATCGCGCGTCGTGGGTCTCCTGCTCAGGTTTCCTACCACCCGCATAGGCGCAGTTTCGGTTTTCGCATTTTGGTCGGGTGATCGTTTAGGTTGTTCGCAGCAAGGATGCGATCGAGGGAGATGGTTTGAAGCGAGCACTGGTATTGGTGGTTTGCGCTGTTGGAGTCTTAGCCGGGTGCGAAGGATCCGGATCGTCTAGCAGGGATTCGTCTAGTTCAGGTTCGATTTCTCAGTCGGATCTCGGGAAGAAATGGCCGCTGACGGTCGATCACGGGACGTTGGGATGTGACGGTATGGGTGTCTTGTTCGAAGCTCCAGACGGGACGACCTATGGCCTGAACGGCACGGCGCAGACCATGGGATATCCGGGCATAGATCCGATCTGGAAACCAGATCCGTTGGGGTACGGCCTGAAGATCAATATTGGCGCTCTGATGGATCGAGGCTTGGAACTGTGCCAGTGAAGCGCCGGCAAACCATCGCTTTAGCCGCATCACTCCTGCTTCTCCTGGGGGCCGTGGGTTGCTCTGGGTCGGAGAGCCTTGATTCGACCCCTACGAAGCTTGACGGGACCGAGTCCACCGAGTTCGAGGCTGACGACATTGAAGCCGCGGAGTCGGCCAGCGACGCAGTCGAGGAGTACTGCTCGGGTGCTGTTTCGGAAGCCCAGAGGACCGGGTGTATGGCCCACGTTGAGGAGTCGGACATCCCGTGAGCGACGAACTAGGTTCTCCCAAGACTGCGGGTACTATTGGCCCAGGTCAACGAATGACTATCTGGGAGGAGGCAGAGCCGATATGGGCAGTACGCTGACAACGATGAAGGAAAAGTCCCCCGATCCGGAGTCCGCTGGAACGGTCGAAACGAAGCAAACGACCCTCTTGCTCGAAGTGACTCGGGCTGAGATGGCAGAGTCGTTTCGTATTTCTGAGGTACTGGATGCGAAGGCCCGAACTCTTCCCCAGATCTCAACGGTCTTTTTCGCGGCTAGCCAGGTAGCGATCACATTCATCCTCACGGGCAGTGAGGAACCGGTCCCGGCTTGGCTGACTGTCACCGCTCTCGCCCTGGGAGTCCTCGGACTCATAGCTGTTGCGGCTTGCCTAGTACGGGTCGTCAGGGTTCAGACTCCAGTGGACCAAGCAGCTCTCAAGGTCGAGGTACTGAACGACAGGTTGTTCAGTTTTGCCGCAGACGGCGATGAACGGGTAAGCCGGTTCATGCTCCAAGAGATGACCGACATTGTTGTCAAACGGCGCAAAGAGAACTCCAAGAAGGCCAAGTCATTCAAGAGGACACAGCTCTTGGCCTACGCGGCGATCGCAATCTCGGGACTTCAACTTATGCTGGGCTTGGCGTTGCCGCTGATCGTCTCATGAGCATCGACCCAAACGAGGACGAACAGGGGGATGATTTCCCGGAGCGGGGGGACGCCCAAGGGACTATCCAGTACTCGATCGGGTCACGACTCTCAGGAGACCCGATCGGCAAACGCATGACCGACGGCACCCTGATGGGGAATCTAATCGGCAAGTCCTCGCAGCTATATAGCTCGTTGATCGCTCGAGGCTCAAACGCCTATGCGGCAATCAAAACTGCCCCCATGCTCTTGTCCAGCGTCGCACACCTTCACAGTGTCGATCTCGAGTTCAGATCTGACCCGATCAATCCGAAGCTGATCGATCAAGGGGATTCCCACCCGATTCTCGACTCGCTGAATACTCTCGCGCTTGCTGATGCCGAAAACGTTGCCACTATCGCCGCTGATATGGGCGGGGCAGTGACACAGGCATATCTCAGATTCACCACCTTGTTGGGCGAGCGCGAAATCAAGGCGGAGTTCTTTGTTCCAACGGCGCCCACACTCAAACCAGTTCGCATCTCCCCCCAGCGCGCCCTTTCTCACTCGGAGATCTTGGGCAAGCAGCAGATGCTCGAAACTAAAATCGTCCACCTGACCGGCTTGTTGGACATGCTCGCAGATTCCAAGGGAGCTTTCGCGCTTATCAAGACCGAAGAGGGACTCAGCGAATCTTCAAGGGCAGAGTGGAGAAATGCGATCGGGCAAGGTTCGAAGATCGAAGGCTCCCTAAGCGACAGTGCGCTTGAAGACATACAGCGTTTGAATGCCTGGCGACAGCGCATCACCGCAGTTATCCAAGTGGTTCAGATGACTTCTCCGAAGACCACAAAGCGGCTTGATGTAGATGCGACTCTCTTGGAAGTTAGTTCCGTTCAGCATCGAATCGGCTAGCTCGCTTTTCGCCTATTCACGGATCACTCTTAATCGACTCGGGACGCCAAGCCTCCGCGCTTTGGTTGGCAGGTACGCGCCAGCAAACTGCCAGCGAAACCCACGGAGCCTCATCGAACTCCAAAGCGCGACGAAACCATCGAGACACCGCCTCGACCCCCAAACCCCAAAACCGCACCGAACTAGCCCGAAACGCGGGGACGCGATCACAATCCCCGTATCGGGAGTTCGAGTCCCTCCCCCGGTACTACCTTCTGACTGTGATGCGGCGCTCGATGGTTTTGGCGCCGGCGTTTGAGGAGGTTGCCTTGAAGGTGAGCTTCGCTTTGCCCTTCTTTGTCGGCTTCAGTTTGACTTTGATGGTCTTGGTGGTGCCGGCTGGGATCTTTCCGACCGTGGTCTTGGCGGTGACCCCCTTGCCCTTGACCGCGATCTTCACCCCGGTGGCGTTTGCGTCGCCGGAATTGGTGATCTTCACGGTGTAGGTGGCCTTCTTGCCCTTCTTGACCTTGGCTGGGCCGTTCACGCTGACCTTGCCGATGCTTGCCTTGCGGGCTCCGGGCTGCCCGGGATCAACCGGGACCGTTGCCAGCTGCGCGTCGATGCCCGACACGTCCTGAAGCTCCGTCAGCGAAACCGGTGCGGCCTCGGCGAGGCTCGCCTTGTCGTCGTAGAACTCCGGAACCAACGTCGGATCCGGGTTGAGACATTCGCTGAACTTCAGCCTGTACTCGCCGGCGGTGAACTGGTCGATCACGTAGACACCATCGGGGCCGGTCCGTCCGAAGTTCCCCAGGTTGCCCTGGTCGTCATACGAATCGACACAGATATTGTTCAGGGGCGATCCCGAACTGTCGGTAACCGTGCCGGAGATCGAGGCGCCGCCGTTCTGCAGGCTGTTGATGCCCGTCCTGACCGAGCCCCCGGTCACATGTACCGGGGTGGCGGCCGCGAGGGTTCCCTTCCCGCGGTAGAAGTCGGTGCTGCCGTAGGTCAATCCGAAGTCCAGTTCCCCCATGCAGTTGAACTGGAATCCGACCCGGTAGTCACCGGTCTTCAGCCGGTCGAACCGGTAGCGCTCATGCACCCCGGTGCCGGGCCCGTAGCTGCGGTGACGAACCTGATTTCCGCTCGAGTCATAGAGCGATGCCGAACCGTTGCAGAAGACCGGAGCGACAGGTGACTCGATCGAGTAGATGCCGGTGATCGTCCCGCCCGGTTCCAGCTCGGCGTTGATGCCCGGGGTGTCCGCACCAGCCGTGACCGAGATCGCCGTCGCTTCGTCGAGGTTCGCCTTGTCGGGGTAGTACTCGCTGACCAGGTTGGCGAAGTCATTGCAGCGCTCGAATCCGAGCTTGTAGGTGCCCGATTCAAGTCCGCCCACCTTGAAGTTGCCGTCGGCGTCGGTCTCGGTCGCGCCGGCCCACCCATGGGCGCCACCGTACGCGGTCACGCAGGTGCCCTTCTTGGATCCACCGGCACCGTTCGTGACCGTGCCCGAGATCGATCCGCCGATCGCCAGCTGAGCGTCGATGCCCGAGGTGTCGGCACCGTCGGTACCCGCCACCGGCGTGGCTTCCTCGCGGGTCGGCTTGTCGTTGTACCACTCGTCGAAGACGTTGGCGTCACCTGTACAGCGCGAAAACAGAATCTTGTAGTCCCTTGATTCCACGAATCCCAGCGAGTACTCGCCGTTCGCGTCGGTTTCGTCACCGCTCGAATTGTCGTTCGAAGCGAACGCCTCCACACAGACACCGGCCACCGGATTGTTCGCGGTGTCGGTGACCGTTCCCGAGATGGTGCCGGTCCCGGAGGCGCCCGCGGGCGCCGGAGAAAGGGCGAGCATGGTCACAACCGCAGCCAACAGAACCAGCAGCCCGTGAAAGCCCGAAAAACTGTGTGTCCGTGTCGTACTCAAGTGATCTCCCTATCCCCTCGACGTCGATTGCGAATGCCACACCATACCGCGCCGGTACGGCTTACTTACGGTGATGCCTCTCCCGACGCTTTTTCCGCCCGCGTTCGCGGAGGTCACCTTGAAGGTCAGTTTCAGCTTCCCCGGCTTCTTCGGTTTCAGTTTCGCGCTCACGGTCGTCGAGGCGCCGGCCGCGATCGGCCTGACGGGCGCGCCGAAACTGACTCCCCTGCCACGGACCTTCACCGTCACACCCGTGGCCTCGATGTTGCCCGTGTTCGTGATCTTCACCTTGTAGGTGACCTGCCTGCCCTTCTTCACCTTGGCGGGACCCTTGACGCTCACCTCGCCGATCGCGGCCCTGTATACGGTGGGATCGGGCGGCCCGGATTTCGTCACCAGTTGGGCGTCAACACCCTCGGTGATGGTGTCTTCCATGACGGAAACCGGGTTGTCGTGGTACTCGGTGGTCGTGATGGGATCGAGGCAGTCGCTGAACTTCAGCCAGTATGGGCCCGCTCCCAGCCCGTTCACCTGATACTGGCCGGAGGAAGAAGTGTGGCCGACCGTGCCCGCGGGGTACCCGCCCGAGTAGTGGGCCTCGACGCAGATGCCGCCCAAACCCGCCCCCGAACTGTCGGTCACGGTCCCCGAGATCCCGCCGTCGACACCGAGCCTGGCGTCGATTCCGGTCGTCGCCACCCCATCGGTGACTGAGACCGGGGTGGCTTCCGCGAGAGTTCTCCGGTTGTCGTAGAACTCGCTCGGCAGCCCCGGAAGGAGGCAGTTGGCCGCGGCGGCGCCCACGCAGTGTTCCAGACCCACTTTCGCCAGATCCAGCCTCGCGGCACAGTCGATGATCTCCAGCCGGTACTCGCCGGTGTCCAGGTCGCCGATCATGTAGTGACCACCGGGTCCGGCGCGCACCTGGTCGATCCGGGTTCCGAACGAGTCGTACGCGGCCACACACGGACCAGCCAGAATGAGTTGTCCTTCCGTGGCACCGCCCGTGACGGTGCCCGAGATCGAGCCCGACCCGATCGCGCTCGCATGGGACGGCCCGAGTGCGGCAAGCAGGGTCGCCACCATCACGGCGAGCCCGAAGACCATTCGACCTAACGGCACCCGGGCGGGCGCCAGAGGTTCGATTTCGCGAAGTCGTGAATTCATCCAGATCTCCCCTTCCGGTCGAAGCTACCGCCTACAGCCTATCCAGAAACAGCCAGACATCCAAATCTTTCCGTTAGAGCGTCCGTCGGCGCGTTCCGTCGGCGTTCTTGCCCGCTATGTGCGGGACAATGAGCCGACAGAACGCTCGTTGGGTGGGCCGCTCCGGCCGCTCAGCCCGGTGAGGCGCTGACCATCCAGCTGGTTCCGTACCGGTCGACGCACATGCCGAAGGTGTCTCCCCAGGGCGCGACCTCGAAGGGCATCACGACGGTTCCGCCTTCGCTCAGCTTGTCCCAGTAGCCGCGCAGGGTCGGTTCGTCGTCGCCGTTCACGGTCACCGAGACTCCGGCCTGGGGCCGGTACTCCATGACCGCGGGTGTATCCGAGGCCATCAGCACGAAGCCGGCCGGCGTCTCGAGCAGGGAGTGCATCACCTTGTCCTGCTCGGCGGGATCCTCGCTGGCGTGGAACTCGGCGAAGGTCGAGATCGTCAGCTCGCCCCCGAAAACCGATTGGTAGAAGGTCATCGCGTCGCGGGCGCTGTCCTTGAAGCTCAGGTAGGGGTTCAGTCTGAGAGCCATGTCGTTCCTCCTGTGGTGGTCATTCCCAGGATAGCTCCGGGTCTTCGGCGCGGTGTTATTTCTCCGCTGCGGACCTGCTCCGGTACCTGCGGTTCTTGACCCGGTTGCCGCAGACCTCCATCCGGCACCACGTCCCCCCGCGGTTCTTCGAGGAGTCGTAGAAGGCCCAGCGGCAGTCATCGGCCGCACAGATCTTCAGGCGCCGCCACCTGTCGTGGCTCTGGGCGTCGGCGACGATCCCGATCGTTTGGGCGATCAACTCTCCCGCCGAGCCCGCCGGCCGCAGGTCGAGTGCCACCCCTCCATCGTCCTCCACCGTGAACCCCGCCGGATGATCGGCCGCGAGACGGCGCAGCTTGGCCGCCGCCCCGGGCTCGAGCCGTCCGGTGTGGTTCGCCTCGAGCATCGCCCTGACCGCCTCGCGCAGTTGGATCAGTTCGCGGTGGTCTTCGGGCGAGACCTTCACCTTCGGACCGATCAGTCCGACCCGGCGCAGCCAGAGCTCGGATCCTTCCGGATCGGACATCAGCTCTTCGTCGTCTTCGAACGAGTACGTGTTGACCAGGCCCTGGACGGCGAGCAGTGGTCCGGGAGCGAACTTGTCCTCGATCAGTTCCTGGAGAGCCTGGACGTTCATGGACCCACCATACCGGAGCATGACCGTCATTCCCTCTTGACAGGTCACCGTGACCTCTATAACGTTTTAGCCAGTCACCTCAGGACGCACCGGCCCGCGCCGGATCGAGCGCCGAGGACAACGAAGGAGTCACCGTGTTTCCAGTAGCTCTGTTTCTCAGTCACCGCAGGCGGCCGGAGGCAGAACCCAGGCGGGACGTGCTCGACGAGGAGTACGAATGGGTCTTCGGCACCAAGCCGCAGGAGTCGGCTAGAGGACGAAGACGAACAGCACAACCACGAGAATCACCGCGTCGATCGCGACCAGGTAGTAGACCCAAGCCGGAATCGTTCGCCTGGCCGCGCTCGTCGCCGGCTCGGTCGCGCCCGCGGTGAGCGAGTCGGTCTCGCCCGCCTCACCACGCTCGAACTCCTCCATCTCCCGCTTCAGATCGTCGCTCGAGTCGGCCATGCCGAAAAACTAGCGCGGCCCACGGACATCCTCCCGCCGATTCTCCGCTCCGGCCAAATTCTTATTCACATCATGTCAATATGGGAAGATCGTCCCATGACAGTCGATCCGACACAGGAAACAGTCCAGACCTTCATCGCGGAAGATGACGGGGAGCCGCTGGTCATGCTGAATCTCCTCGCCTACGACGGCGAGGCGGGCCGGGCCAAATACATGGAATACGCCGGGCACACGGTCGCCCACCTGGAACGGGTCGGCGCCGAGGTCCTCTATTTCGGCAACGCCTCCTCACCACTCGTGCCGAACGACGGACGCCAATGGGACTCGGTGCTCCTGGTCAAGTACCCGAGCCGCGCCAAGTTCCTCGAGATGGTGATGCATCCCGAGTACCAGAAGATCACGCATCTGCGGACCGAGGCGCTGGCCGACGCCGTGCTCCAGCCGACCGCGCCTCTGGGCTGAACCGGGCCCCGCGCTAGACAGAGCGCAGGGCCTCGGTCGGGGAGATTCGCGATGCCCGGATCGCCGGGTACAGGCCGGCGACCGCGCCGATCAGCAGCGCGGCGAGGAAGGCCCCGCCGAGCGCCATCACCGGGATCACGGTCTCCTGCCCCTGCGACGTCGCGTATGCGGCGGTCGCCAGCGCACCCAACAGGAGTCCGGCCGCCGCGCCGATCAGGGACAGGATCAGGGCCTCGGTCAGGAACTGCTCGGCTATGTGACGCCGGGTCGCGCCGATCGCACGGCGCAACCCGATCTCGGTGCGGCGCTCGAGCACGGAGATCACCATCACGTTGGCGATGCCGACCCCTCCGACCAGCAGCGCGACCGCGCCCAGCCCGAGGAACAGGCTGGTGAAGGTCTCATCGGCCGCGGCCTGCGCCTCGAGGGCGTCGGAGGGCCGGCTGACGTCGACCTCCTCGGGACGCTCCGGATCGGCGGTCCTCGGGATCAGGTCCCTGACCCGCTCCAGCGCGGCCGGCACGGTCCGGACGTAGATCGTCGATATCTCGGGATCGTCCTCGTACAGCCGCTTCGCCAACGGCAGCCCGATCAGGACGGTGCTGTCGAGCTCCTCGGCCAGCTCGGCCGGCTTCAGGATGCCGACCACGGTCAGCCATTGCCCGCCGACCAGGATCCGGGTCGTGCCATCCACCTCGGTGATGCCCAGCCGCTCGGCCGCGGTCGACCCGATCACGGCCTGAGGCAGCTCGCTCCCGGCCCGGTCGAAGAAACGTCCGTCCGCGAGCTCTGCCCCCACCGTCCCGGGCAGATCGACCGAGCTGGCCGCGACGCCGATCGCGTTGGTCGTCGACTCGTCGATCAGGTCGGTGCGGCGCACGGTCGGTTCGGAAAGCGAGTACAGGGCCGAGGTCCGCTCGACCCCGTCGATTCCCGGCACGCTCTCGGCCGCGGTCTGCGGAATGGTCGCGTCCTCGCCGAAGGTGGACTGCCCCGGACTCACGGTGAGCAGGTTGGTTCCAAGCCGGTCCAGGGTGCTCATCAGCGAGGCACGGCCCGACTCGCTGACCCCGAGCACCGCCACCATCGACGCGATCCCGATCGCGATGCCGAGCGCGGACAGCGCCGCCCGGGCTCGCCGCGAACGCAGCCCGAGCGAGCCTTCCCGCAGGACGTCCATCGGCAGCAGGCGGGATCTCGGCCGTGACTCGACGACCCGCGAACCGGTCCCGACGCGACTCACGCGACCATCCGGTCGTCGGCGACGATCCGGCCGTCGAGGATCTCGATCGTGCGCGGCAGCGAGGCCGCGATCTTCGGGTCGTGGGTGATCACGACGATCGTCACCCCCTCGTCGTTGAGTGCCCGCAGGCTGTCCATCGCCCGCTTGCTCGCGGCACTGTCGAGGTTGCCGGTCGGCTCGTCGGCGAGCACCAGCGAGGGTGCCCCGATCAGGGCGCGGGCCACCGCCACCCTCTGCCGCTCGCCACCCGAAAGCTGCGCCGGAACATGATCGAGCCGGTGGGACATGCCGACCCGTTCCAGCTCCTTGGTCGCGGCCCGCCGGCGCTCGGCTATCGGCAGACCGCGATAAAGGAGCCCGTTGGCCACGTTGTCGAGCGCGCTCAGTCCGTCGATCAGGAAGAAGCTCTGAAAGATGAAGCCGATCTCCTGCGCCCGGATCGCGGCGAGCTCATCGTCGGGTGACGAGGAAACGTCGTGGCCCGCGATCCGGACCGAACCGGAGGTCGGCGAGTCGAGCGTGCCCATGATGTGAAGCAGCGTGCTTTTCCCCGAACCGGAGGGACCGACGATGCCGACCAGCTCCCCCGGCTCGATCCGGATCGAGACCCGGTCCAGGACGACCCCCGGACCCGGGTACGACTTCGTGATCTCGTCCAGGACCAGCGCCGGTGGCAGGCTCAACTCGGAACCTCGACCTGTGAACCCTCGCGGATGCCGTCGCCTTCGATCTCGACGTATCCGTCCGAGAACTCGCCGGTCTCCACCTCGACCTTCTCGGTCTCCCCGGAAGGCTCGATCACGGTCACGGTGTAGCCACCGTCGAGGCCGGCGCCGATCGCGGTCACCGGCACGGCCAGCACGTTCCTGCGGATCACCCGGCTCAGTTCCACTGTGACCGGCGCCTCGGCGAAACGGGATCCGTCCTTACCTTCGCGCTTCAGCTTGATCACGACCTCGATCACGACCTCGGGCTCGGCTTCGGGATCACCGGAATCCGCCTCGCCCTCTTTCGACGTGACCTTGGTGATCCGGCCCTCGGCCACCGAGTCGTCCGGCATGTCGACCGTGGCCTTCGCCCCCTTGCGCGCGAACTCCTGCTCGGAGCTCTCCAGCTCGACGGTGACCGCCCGTTCGCTCGAGGTGGTACTCATCACCTGGGTCGAGGTGGCACCCGATCCGCTCTCGGATCCGGCCTCGCCCGCGGCCGGCTGGGTGCCGCCGCCGGACGGTGCGTAGCCCCCGGCACCCGTCGCCGGTCCGCTCGGCGTACCCGAGGATTCCGGTTTCTCCGGGTCTTCCGTCTCGGGCGGCGGCTTGGCGCCACCGCCGTCACCGCCACCGCCGTTCGGCGCTTCGCCGTTTCCACCGTCCGGCTCCGGGACATCTCCGCCCCCGCCTTCACCGTTCTCGTCGCCGGGCGCGACTCCGCCGGAACCGGAGTTCTCCCCCTCGTAGGCGACGAGCAGGCTCTCGGCCGCCGGCACGGAACCCGCGGCCGCCATCGCACCAGCGTCCCCGGAGGATCCGATGCTTTCCCCGAGATCCAGATCCAGATCCGAGACGCGACGTGAGCCTTCCATGAAGATGACCTGGCCGAGAGTCACCGAGCCCGTCTCCTCGACCCCGATGTCCTCCTGCCACCGCAGGATTGCGTCGGTGGTGGCGGAGGTGAACTCGGTGTCCACGGTCATCGCCGAGTAGGGATCGAAACCGAGCGCGGCGAGGTTCCGTTCCAGCTGCCGGACGTCGGTCCCATCTTCGATACCGGCCTCAAGGTCACGGTATGCGGGCACGCTTCCGTACATCAGCGTCACCGGCAGCTCGTCCGCCTCGAAGAGCTTGTGGCCCCGCCTGATCACGTCGCCGCGATCGGGGAGCCAGGTGACGGTTCCGCCCTGACGAGCGATCACCGTGTCGGATCCGGCGAAACCGAGATCCCCACTGGCACTGAGGCTTTCGGAGAGATCGCGCCGCTCGGCGACCGCGGTCGATCCTCCGGACACGTTCTCGGCACCGCCGCTCTCCTCACCGCGGCCCAGCAGCCCGAACACGGCCACGCCGGCCAGCAGGAGACCTCCCGCCGCCAGCAGGGCCGGACGAAGCCGGACCCGGCCGGCGGCGGCCCTCAGCCGGCCGAGTGGCCGGCCGAGGGTCGCGGTCACCTTGGCGACCGGGCCTTTCATTCCTCACCGGCCGGGCCGCCGCGCATGAATCCGCCTTCGGGCAGGATGTCGTGGCAGGCCTCGTCGGCGCGTTTCATCGCTTCCTCGTCAACCGATCCGCCGGGTCCGGGACCCATCGTCACGCGTCCGCCGTCGAAATCCGGATCGGGGAAGTCGACCCCTTCGCCGCGCATGCATTCGGCGTACTCGAGCATCTCCTCGGGAGGCTCGGTCATGCGCTCGGCACCTTCCGGCCGGGCATCCTCGAGGATCTGGCCGCAGGCTTCCTGGGCATCTTTGAACTCCTGCGAGTTCGGGTCGATGCCCGACTCGGTGGTCATCATCATGCTGCCGTCGGGCTGAGGATCCGGCATGTCGACACCGTTCTCGCGCATGCATTCGGTGAAGGCGAGCATCGCGTCCTCGCGCTTCTTGCTCAGCTCCTCTTCGGAGTCGCCGTCACCTCCACCGCCGCCGCAGGCGACGAGCAGGACGGTCGCCAACACGGCCAGGGGAACGGCCGCGAAGCTCTTCTTGAACATGAATTCCCTTCGGTCGGGCCGGCACCCGATGTGTCCGGCACGGCCATTCAGCCAGCCCAAGGTGAGAGCCGGGCAAGAGAAAGATTCAGATCAGGTGAGAATCGCCGGACGGACCCGTGCCGAGAGATCGATCTTGAACTCCGCGCCGGATCCGGGCACGGTGCGGGCCGTGACCCAGCCCTCGTGGTTTTCGGCGATCTGGCGCACCATCGCCAGTCCGAGCCCCGATCCGGGCATACCGCGCGCGGCGCGCGACCGGTAGAAGCGATCGAAGATGAACGGCAGGTCCTCGTCGGCGACGCCGGGCCCCTGATCGCGCACGGTCACGATTCCGCCGCCATCCACCTCGACCTCGATCCGCGATCCGGGCGGGCCCCACTTGATCGCGTTGTCGATCAGGTTCTGAACGGCCCGCTCGAGGCTGTCCGGAACTCCCTCGAGGTCGCAGCGCTCGGCGGTGAACTCGATCCTCGGGTCGGCCGAACGGTGGCGGGCCCGCTCGACCACGCCCTCGACCAGTTCGTCGAGACGCAGCGGCTCGGACTCACCTTCGGCCTCGCGGTCGCGGGCCAGGTCGATCAGATCCCCGATCAGGGCCACCACCTCGTCGATCTGGGCGACCACGGATCTCATCAGGGCCTCCTTCTTCTCAGGACTGAGCGTGTCGCCCAGGAGCAGCACCTCGACGTTCGTCTTGAGGCTGGTCAGCGGTGTGCGCAGCTCGTGCGAGGCGTCGGCGACCAGTTGGCGCTGCGCTTCCTGCGATTCCTCCAGGGCGGCCAGCATCGTGTTGAAGCTGCCGGCCAGGCGTCCCAGTTCATCGTCTCCCTCGACCTCGATCCGGTGGGCCAGATCGCGGGTCTCGGCGATCGTCTCGGCCGATTCCGAGAGCCGCCCGACCGGTTTCAGCGCGGCGCGTGAGACGAAAAGGCCGAGAGCGACGGCGAGGCCGATCCCGCCGAGGGCGACCACGATCAGCACCAGCGCCAGCTGGCTCAGCGTGTCTTCCACCTCCTTCAGTGAGCGGGCAACCTGGAGTGACTGTCCACCGGCGATGCCGGTCACGTAGACGCGCAGGGGCTGGCCGCCCTCGTCGGTGTCGTAGAAGAACGGCTCCTCCTTGCCGGCCGCCACCTTCTTGACCCGGTCGGTGACCGGCAGCATCAGCTCGCCCTCGGCGGGCCTGGTCACCCGGCCGCCCTTGCCGACGATCTGGGCGTACAGATCCGGCGTTCCGAGCGGTCCGGTCGGCAGCACGATCCGTGGCGACGTGGCCGTCTTCGGACGGTTCGCTCCCGGACCGGAACGCAGCAGATCCAAGAACCCCTCCCGGAAGCGCTCGCGCATCGCCGGAGCCTTGGCCATGGCCTTGAAGACCATCACGCGATCTTCCATTCCTCCGGCTCGAAGCGGCGGCAGTTCTCCGGTCGGGTTGAACGCCGTCCTGGCCAGCGAGACGCCGGATCCGTCCCGCTCGAGGTTCCGGTCGACCTGTGACCGAAGCTGAGAATCGACCATCAGGTAGGCGGCCACGCAGGCGATCGTCACCGCGAGGGCCACCGCGGCGGCCGAGAAGACCACGACCCGCGTCCGGAACCTCATGCTTCACGCAGGACGTAGCCGACGCTTCTCACGGTGTGGATCAGGCGCGGCTCGCGCTCCAGTTCGAGCTTGCGGCGCAGGTATCCGACATAGACGTTGATCGAGTTCGAGACGGGGCCGAACTCGTATCCCCACACGTTCTCGTTGATCTGGTCCCGGGTCATGACCTGCCGTGGGTGCCGCAGGAACAGCTCCAGCATGAGGAATTCCGTCCTGGTCAGCTCCAGCAGACGGTCGCCCCGATGGACCTGGCAGGACACCGGATCGAGATGCAGGTCGGCGAAACGAAGGCTCTCTCCGACTCCGCTGTCCCGCCTGAGCAGAGCCTTGATCCGGGCGACCAGTTCGGCCAGGGCGAAGGGCTTGACGAGATAGTCGTCGGCACCCGCCTCGAGTCCACTGACCCGGTCGGGGATCGATTCCCTCGCGGTCAGCATCAGGATCGGGATCCGGTTGCCGAGGCGGCGCAGCCGCCGGCAGGCCTCCAGCCCGCTCATCACCGGCATGGTGACGTCGAGGATCAGCAGATCCGGATCGGAGGAGCCGATGCGGATCATGCCCTCCTCCCCGTCTCCGGCCAGATCGACCTCGTAGCCCTCGATCTCGAGGGCGCGCGCGAGTGCCTCCCGCACGGCGGGTTCGTCGTCGACTACGAGTATCCGGGGGCTTTGCGAGGCGACTGCCAAGAGCCGGTCATTCTCAACCCCGAAGGTAAGAGATAGATGAAGATGGGATCAGGGGGACGCCGCGGTGAGCAGGATCGCGTTGCCGGCCGGATCGTGGACCAGGCTGCCGTCGGCACGCCGCTCGCTCGGGTGCCCGGCCTCGGCCAGCTTCGCCAGGGCCGCGTCGAGAGCCTCGGGAGTTCGCAGCACCAGGGTGAAATACCGGAGTCCGGCCGTGCCTTCCGGGGCCTGTACCGCGTCCGGCCCCTGCCACACGTTGTAGGCGATCCGGTGCTTGAAGTCACCCTTGAAGTGGACGTCCGACATTCCGGTTCCGGGCATGTCGAAACCGTTGGGAAAGCCGAGCAGGTCACGGTAGAAGTGCTCGGTGCGCTCCATCTCGTTCACGTGCAGGTGAACGTGGCCGATCCAGGTGCCGGCCTTCAGCGGACGGTCCGCCCGCTCCTCCTCCAGGTGGCTCATGGCCTCCTCGAGGTCGAGATGGTCGACCGCCGGGCGGCTGGTGCCTTCGCTGTCGATCAGCATCGGCCGGCCGCCCTCGACCGTCACGCCGGTGACCCTCTCGGGGGTCTCGAGGGTGATCTCGACCCCGATCCCGTCGAGATCGTCGAGGTAGGTCGCCTTGGAGAAGTAGTGCTCGGTCGGGCTGTTCGGGTACCTCGCCGCGAACAGCCTGGCCAGCACGTAGGCGAATTCGGCGGCGTCGGGAACGTGAACCGCCAGGTGGTAGAGCCCGGTGTGACCCTTGAGCGCACCGCGCTCGGCTCCCGGATGGAGCACGAGCAACACGCGGTCTCCGGCTCCGACCTCGATCGCCGAACCGTCTCTCGAGATGACCTCGAGGCCGAGCACGTCCCGCCAGAAGAGGAGTGATCGATCACCGTCGGTCACGTCCAGATGGACTGGGCCGTGTGCCGCGATCTCCGGATGTTCGAGTGTCGAGTTCAAAGTAGTTGCGTAGACAACTATATCGAACTCTCCCCTTTTCTACAAGGGGTTTTCCGGATGAAAACGGGTCAGAACACCAGTACGAGCGCGCCGAACACCAGCAGCGCGACCAGGATGCCGGCGCCCACCTTCACGGCCGGACCCGAGATGAACAGGTCGGGCGATCCGGTGGCGTCGTTGTCGATCCCCAGTTCCCGCATCTCGTCCTGGATCTCTTCCGGTGTCTCTGGCTGGTTGCTCATGCCGCCACCCTATGTCCCGGGAGCGGACGGATCAGAAGACCTCCGAATCCTCGATCTCGTGAGTCGGGTCCAGCGCCCAGGCGAGCGCGAAATCGGCCACTTCCTCCCAGCCCGGAGCGCCGGGATAGTGCGGACGCCCGGCGAACTCGTGAAACGCCGTGATCGCCTCGGAGCCGTGGTACTTGATCGTGTTGTGCCAAACGACCTTGGGCGGCACGACATGGTCCTCCTCGAAGCCGATCAGCAGCATCGCGGCACGGTCGCCGTTCTCGAAATCGACCTCGGTCGGCGCGTGCCTGTGGAGGTTGGCGAAAGCGACGTCGAACAGCACGTTGTTGACCGCCGGCACCGCCTGGGCCTCGTAGATCACGTCGGATTCAGCCTGATCCATGGTGTTGGCGAAGGCGTAGTGAAACTGCTTCCTGTTGAGCGCGGTCGCCTTGTTGCGGTTGAACGGGTTGCCGAGCACCGACCGGCTCGACCTGATCGTCGAAAACGGAAGGTCCGGGATGCCCTTGACCGTGGCCGGCGCGACCCCGACCGCGGCCTTGCCGAGACCGCGATCGACCAGAACCTGCGTGACCGCGCCGCCCATCGAGTGGCCCATGATGATCGGTTTCTCGTCGAGATCCCTGATGATCGTGTCGTACAGGTCGATCACCTCGGCCATGCCGTACCCGGTGAGCGGCGCGGGATCGGCGTTGATCTCGGCGACCGTGCGGTCCATGCCGGGCCAGGCCGGGGCGAGCACGGTGTGGCCCTGACTCTCGTAGCGCTCCTTCCATGAATCCCAGCTGCGAGGGGTCATCCAGAGGCCGTGAATCAAGACGATGGTTTCCATGCGTCCGAACCTAGTCCGAACACTGTTCGAAAGCAAGCGTCGCGGGGCGGCTACAGTGGATCCGTGGCCTCCGAGGGCAATCTGGTCTCATTCGAATCCCGGGCCGGGAAGTGGGTGCTCGCCACGGCCGTCCTCGGATCCGGTCTCGCCTTCCTCGACGGCACCGTGGTCAACGTCGCCCTGCCTGCCATAGGCGAGGATCTGAACGCCTCGACCAGCTCGCTGCAGTGGATCCTCAACGGCTATCTGCTCACCCTCGCTTCGCTGATCCTGCTCGGCGGCTCGCTGGGCGATCGTTTCGGCCGGCGGCGGATCTTCGTGCTCGGGGTGGTGATGTTCACGGTCTCCTCCCTGCTCTGCGCGATCGCCCCCAACGTCGAGACGCTGATCGGCGCCCGCCTGCTCCAGGGCATCGGCGGTGCCCTGCTCACCCCGGGCAGCCTGGCGATGATCGAGGCGACCTTCGTGCCGGGCGACCGCGCACGGGCGATCGGGGCCTGGTCTGGCCTCGGCGGGGTCGCGACCGCGATCGGACCGCTGCTCGGCGGATATCTGGTCGACGCGGTGTCCTGGCGCATGATCTTCCTGATCAACCTGCCGATCGGCATCGCGGTCGCGCTCATGGCGACCCGCCACGTCCCCGAGACCCACGACCCGCGGGCGAACGGCCGGATCGACTATCCGGGGGCGATTCTCGCGGGCCTCGGGCTCGCGGGCACCACCTACGCGCTGATCGAGGCCCCCGGGCGCGGGGCCGAACCGCTGGTGCTGTTCGCCGGGATCGCCGGGGTGCTCGCCCTGGTCGCCTTCCTCATGGTCGAGAAACGCAGCCCGAACCCGATGATGCCACTGACGATCTTCGCCTCGAGACAGTTCAGTGCCGCCAACCTGGTCACCTTCGTCGTGTACACGGCGCTCGGCGGCGTCTTCTTCCTGCTGGTCTCGTTCCTTCAGATCTCGCTCGGATACTCGGCGATCGAGGCGGGAGCGGCGTCACTTCCGGTGACCGCGATCCTGCTCGTGCTCTCGGCCCGTTCCGGGGCCCTCGCCCAGCGCATCGGTCCGCGGATCCCGCTCACGGTGGGACCGATCGTGATCGCCGCGGGATTGATACTGATGACCCGGATCAATCCGGGCGACGGCTACGTGGCCGCGGTGCTGCCGGCGGTGATCGTGTTCGGCCTCGGCCTGGCCCTGGTGGTCGCGCCGGTGACCGCGACCGTGCTGGCCGCCGCCGATGACCGCAACGCGGGCATCGCGTCCGGCATCAACAACGCGGTCTCGCGGGTGGGCGGCCTGCTCGCGGTCGCGGTGCTGCCGCTGATCGCCGGTCTCACCGGGGACAAGTTCTACGACCCCGGGGCGATGACCGACGGATTCCACATGGCGATGGTCGTCTGTGCGGCACTCTCGGCACTGGGCGGCGTTTTCGCCTGGCTCACGATCAGCTCCGAGGTGCTCCACGACGATGACGACAGCGGCCCCTCCGGAGAGGAGGAGCCGTCCCAGTCCGAGTTCTATTCCTGCCCGATCGACAGCACTCCGCTCGCACAGCCGATCCGTGAGACCGATACCGGGTGAGCGGCTAGGATCGGATCATGATCACCGGACTTGATTTCGTAGCCGTTCCGTCCACCGATGCCGATCGTTCGATCGCGTTCTACACCGAGACTCTGGGTCTCAGGAAGGACGACAGGTCGGACTACGAGTTCTGGGTCGGCGACACCTGCTTCGGCATCTGGAAGCCGGGCGACCAGGGCTTCGAGTTCAAGCCCCAGAACCTGGCTCACATCGCGCTCAGCGTCGACGACGTCGCCGCGGCCAAGGCCGAGTTGGAGGGCAAGGGAATCGAGTTCATGGGCGACGTGTTCGACACCGGCGTCTGCCACATGGCGCTCTTCAAGGATCCGGACGGCAACGACCTGATGCTGCATCACCGCTACGCCGATTGATCAGCCTCCGGCGGCCACCGCGTCGTAGCCGGCTTCCTTGAGGAACTCGAGGACCACATCCCGGTGGTCGCCCTGAAGCTCGATCCGGCCGTTCTTCGAGGTGCCGCCGACCCCGCAGCGTTTCTTCAGCTTCTGGGCGAGCGCCTTCAGCTCCGCGTCGGGCAGGGCGATGTCGGTGACCGTGGTCACCGCCTTGCCCTTGCGGCCGGCGACCTCGCGCCGGACCTTCATCCTCGTGCCGGGAGCGACCTTCGGGGCGGGCGCGGACGACCGCTTCTTCCGTCTGCCGCCGCGGCGCTGTCCACCGCTCCCGACGGGCTCCTTGCGCAGGTCCCCATGGTCGGAGGACCAGACCAGATCTGAGTCGTCGTCTCGCATCGCCGGAACCGTATCTCACGGTCGGCGGACGGCCTCATCTCAAACGGACGATCTTGAAGCTCGTGCTCACCATCCGTCCCGTCCTGCCGTCCTTCGACGCCTGGATGGTGATCGTGTGGCGGCCCGGCTTCAGGTTCTTGTAGATCTTCGGTGACCTGCAGACACCGGGTGCCCCGCGATCGAGCCGGCAGCTGAAGGTGGATCCCGCCTGATCGCCCCGGAAGGTCACGGCGAGTCGTTTCAGCTTGGACTTCTTCGTGGTGATCCGGCTCTTCGGCTTCTTGACGAACGAGACTCGGGGCGCGGACGGCGGCGGGATCACGGCGGGTGTGCCGGTGCCGCTGACCGGGATCGAGACCTTGCCGGAGAACGAGTTGCTGTCCACCTCCAGGACCGCGGATTTCGGTCCGACCGACGTCGGTGCGAAATAGATCGGGAAGGAGCAGCTGGTGGTCGCCTCCATCTCGTGAGGACATGGGGTCGGGGTGTCCATCGCGAAGTCGCCCGGGTCGGCGCCCGCGAAGCCGATCGAGTTGATCACCAGGGTGGACACCCCGGCGCTGCGGATACCGACCGTGCGTGAGAGCGTGTATTTGCCGACCTCGAACTCACCGAAGGCGTGGCCGGCGGCGGGTTCGATCGTGATCGCGGCGGGCATCGGGTCGAGAGCCGACGCAGCCGGGACCGAAGCCGCACCGGCGGCGACGGCGGTTGAAAGAACTCCAGTGAGAAACCTCGCCCTGAGTGACATGGCCACCAAATTACGTAGGTGAACACGCCCCCTCGTTACCGAGCGGTGAACCGGCCGGTCGGCCTACTTCTTGCGGACCACCTTGAACTTCACGGCCTTGGCCGCGCCGGTCTTTCCGTCCTTGACCGCCCGGACCTTGATCACGTGTCTGCCCGGCTTCAGGCTCTTGTAGATCTTCGGCGACTTGCAGGAAGTGAACTTCCTGCCGTCGAGACGGCACTGGAATCTCGATCCGGCCTGGTTCGACTTGAAGGCGATCTTGACCTTCTTCAAGCGCTTCGTCCTGATCACGTACTTCTTCTTCGGCTTCTTCTTGAAGCTGACCTTGGGGGCGGGCGGGTTCGGTGGGATCGGCTTGGCGGTCGCGGTGCCGCTCAGCGAAACGCTCGATGCCCCGCCCGACACATCGCTCGCGATGTTCAGCGCGGCCGAAAGCGCACCGGCCCCGGTCGGCTTGAACTTGACCGATACGGCACATGAAGCTCCAGGTGCAAGGGTCCTGCCCGCGCAGGCGGTGGTGTCGGCGGCGAACTCGCCGCTGTTCGAGCCCGTCGTCTCCACCGCGCCCAGAACGAGCGGCGCGGATCCATTGCTGGTGACCGTCACCGATTGGGCGGCGCTTTCCGACCCGACCTCGGTGTCGGCGAAGGTCAGGTTGCCGGGCCGGACGTCGATACCCGGTGTGGGGGGAACGGCGTCACCGCTGAGCTGGACGCCGGTGAACCCGGCGGCCGAGTTGTCGTCGAAGGTGAGGGTGATTCCCCGGGCACCGAGCCCGATCGGATGGAAATTGACCTCGGTCGAGCAGCTTTCACCCACGAGCAGGGTCGTGTCCTGGCAGTCCCCGCTCAGAATCGAGAACTCCGAGCTGTCGCCTCCGGCCAGGGTCACGTCCGCGATCTCGAGCGGGGCCAGTCCGTCCCGGTTGCTCAGCTCGATCGTCTCGGAATCCGAGGTCGTGCCGGTGACCTGATCGCCGAAATCGAAGGATTCCGGGGTGGCGAGCGGTGCCGGTTCACCCTCGTTCAGCATGACCATGACGTAGCCGCACTCACCCCCCACAGCCAGGTCGGGGCGGCCGTCGCCATTGAAGTCGGCGACCGAGATCTGGCTCGGGAAGACGCAGCCGTCCTGTGACGGCAGCGCCAGGCGCTCGGCGAACCGGAAGCCGATCCCCGACCTCAGGCCGGTGTTGATCGTGACCGCGTCGGTCTGCGAGTCGGCCGAGATCATCTCCGGGATGCCGTCGCCGTTGAGATCGCCGTTGCCGACCATCTTCGGGGCGGCGTCCCACTCGCCGTCGAAGAGCGGCACGCTGTTCAGCTGGGTCATCTCCATGCTGCCGTCCGGCCGGGCGATCAGCGTCGCGGTCTGGCTCTCCATGAAGATCGCGACCGAGAGATCGTCGCGGCCGTCACCGTTGATGTCGGAGACCGAGAGTCCCCAGGGGTTCTTGCAGCCGCAGCCGCCGAGCCGCAGGACCGGTGCCGGCGTGAAGGTGCCGTCGCCGTCGCTGAGGAACACCCGGACCTCACCGTCGTAGTTGGTGATCGCGACGTCGGAGGAGCCGTCACCGCGGAAGTCGGCGACGCTCGCGGTCGCGCCCATCACCGAATCGCCGTCGATCACCTGGTCCTCGGCGGTCTTGGTGAATCCGCCTTCGCCATCGCCGAGGAAGATCTCCATCAGGTTGCCGTCGGAGATCGTGAAGTCGAGATCGCCGTCCTCGTTGAAATCTCCGGGTGAGATGAAGCCGGGCATGCCCTGGGTCTCGAGCGCCTCACCGGCCGTGAACCCGCCGTCGCCATCGTTCAGGAAGACGTTGGCGGCGCCACCCGAGGCGCTCACGAAATCGGGGCCGTCGACATTGTCGAAATCACCCGTGACCACGTTTCCGGCTACCCCCAGACCGGCCGGATACAAGACCGGATCTCCGAGGGTTCCGTCGCTCTGGCCGAAGGCGACGCCGGCCGCCGCCCCGTATTGAGGCAGGCTCTGAACCTGGTTGTTGGTGACCACGTCGGCCCGTCCGTCACCGTTGAAGTCGGCCGTGTCCATGCCGTAGAGGACGTAGCTGTCCTCCGAGCCGGGCAGGGATTCGACCGTGCTCGCCTCCGCCAGGGCGGGCCCGTTCGTGGCCGGCTCGACCACGTTCGCCGAGAGCGGCACCGACTTGGTCCCGGCGGTCGCGTTGCTCGACACCTCCAGGGTGGCCTCCTTCAGGCCGGGCTCGTCGTCCGAAGTGAATCCGAGGACCGCGTAGCAGCCGTACTCCTCCAGCGGCCAATCGATGCAGCCGCCGTCCTCGACACTGAAATCGGCGGCGTCGGGACCGGTGATCTCCAGTCCGGTGATCTCCACCGTGGCTTCGCTGGTGGGGTAGAAATCGATGAAGTCGGCGCTGCCTGAATACGCCTCGCCGATCACGATGTCCCCGAAATCGTAGGAGCTGGGAGCCGCACGGAAGGCGGGGTCGTCGGCCTGTGCGACGCCAGTGAAGGCGAAGGTGGCGAAAACGGACAGGACGGCGACGGAGAATCTTTCCCTGATAGACATACCGATCATTGTACGTTACTCCCTCCCGGCCGCTTGGTTCCGGCGATTCAGATCAACGTGGCGGACCACCGGCCGCGCCGCTCGTCGACCTCCAGCGGCACGCCGAAGCAGGAGGACACCAACTCGCTGGTGAGCACCTCGGAGATCGGTCCCGAGCGCCGGAGGACTCCCTCCCGCAACAGGAGCGCATGGGTCGCCGAGGCGGGGATCTCCTCCAGATGATGGGTGACGGTCACGGTCGTGAGGCTCGGATGCTCCCGCGCCATCGTCGCCAGTGCTCCGATCAGCTCTTCCCGCGAGGGCAGGTCCAGGCCGACCGTCGGTTCGTCCAGGATCAGCAGCTCCGGATCCGCCATCAGCGCTCTGGCGATCAAGATCCGCTGACGCTCGCCCTGTGAGCATTCCTCGAACGACCGCTCGATCAGCTTTCCGGCGCCGATGATCGCGAGGATCGCGCGAGCGCGTTCCTCATGCTCGGGCAGGAGCCGCTGATGCTGGAGGGCGATGCTGGAGAAAGCTCCGGTCAGCGTCACCTGCAGTGCGGTCTGCTTTCCCTTGATCGCCCGGCTGGTGCGGGCATCGACGAAGCCGACCCGCTCCCTCAGGGCTCTCATGTCGACACTGCCGAGGCGCCTTCCGAGCACGTCCACCGTGCCCTCCGAGGGATGCGACATCGCCCCGGCCAGGTGCAGCAGCGTCGTCTTGCCGGCGCCGTTCGGTCCGAGCACCACCCAGTGCTCGCCCCGCTCGACCCGCCACGAGATCTCGTGAAGCAGGGTGACCCTCGCCTTCAGCTTCGGTGACCAGCGGAAGACCGTCACGGCGTCGCACTCGATGGCCGGCACGTTCGTCATGAGACCCACTCTTTCAGCTAGGCCGCGGATCGGGTCGTCCCGTCGGATCGCTGCTCGCAGACGACCCGATCCCGACAGATATTTATGAGAAACACTCAGTTTATGCAAAAACGCTACCGCATTGAACGCCGTTCGGTTTTTCCTTTCTGGGAGCTAAATTTCAGAAATCGCTATCGGCAAATTGCCAATAAACATGGTGGTCTTTCACTCTCAGAGCCAGATAAACAGACTCGTACGGCCAGGGTCGGAGAATTGCTTGCGTACATCCGTGTTCAGGTGATACGTTGAATCCAGATCACTGCACGGCCCACAGAAAAGGGCTCGAGGGCAGCAACTCGTGGGAAGTCCAACCCGACGGAGAGAGGCTGATAATCATGGAGACGAAGCGAACTTCGACCGAGACACATGATCCCAGCGGAATCGAGCAGCACCTCGCCTCCGAAACCGAGCTATGGGCGGCAAGAGATAGAGACCCGCGGGCGCGCGAGGAACTCATGGAACGCTACCTCCCGTTCGCCCGCAGCCTGGCCTCCCGCTACCGCGGGGCCAACGAATCCTTCGACGACCTCGTGCAGGTCGCCTCGGTCGGCCTGGTCAACGCGGTCAATCGCTTCGACCCCGACAAGGGCACCCCTTTCGCGGCCTTCGCCTCGCCGACCATCCTCGGCGAACTGAAGCGCTACTTCCGCGACCGGGTCTGGATGGTGCGGGTGCCCCGCGGCCTGCAGGAGAACATCCGCACAGTCGAGACCGCCTCGAGCGATCTCGGGGCCGAACTCCACCGGACCCCGACCACCGAGGAGATCGCCGAACACGCCGGCATGGAGGAAGCCGAGGTGGACGAGGTGATGGTCGCCAGGCAGGAACGCTCACCCGTGTCACTCGACCAGCCCGAGGACGAAGAGGGACGCACACCGGAAGACCGGGTCGGGGTCAGTGACCCGAACTACGGACTGGTGGAAGACAAGGACGAGATCCGCGAGGCGATGTCCGACCTGTCCTCGGTCGAGAAACGGGTCCTTCGCCTGCGCTTCATCGAGGACATGACCCAGTCCGAGATCGCCGACCGCATCGGCTACTCCCAGATGCATGTGTCACGCCTGCTGCGGCGCAGCCTGGAGCGGCTGGAGGAGAAAACCGCGGTTCAGTGAATCAGGGGCAGATGCTGCTCCAGCTCGGGCAGCCGCCGGAACAGATCCCCGCCGCTTTCGACTCTCCGAAGGACCTCTTCCGGGCCGAAGCCCAGACCGCCCTCCTCCACCTCGCCCCAGGTGACCGGCGTGGAGACCGAGGGGACCGCGGTGGCCCTCATCGAGTAGACGCAGACCGTTGTCTTGTGCTCCGTGTTCTGGCTCCAGTCGATGAACACCTTGCCCTTGCGCAGGGACCGCTTCATCTTCGACACGACCCGGTCCGGCATCTGCGCCTCGAAGCTCCTGGCCACCTCGTGGGCGAACGGCCGGGTCTGATCGTATGAGGCCCCTGAGTTCAGCGGAACATAGATCTGCAGTCCCTTCGACCCCGAGGTCTTGACGAAAGACTCGAGCCCGAGCTCTCCGAGCATCCCGTGGATGTTCAGCGCGATCTCGGAACATTCCGGCAGACCGGCGGGCTCCCCCGGATCGAGGTCGAAGACGAGCGAACCGGGTGTCTGCCGTTCGGCGGCCGTCGCCAGCGACGTGTGGACCTCGATGTCGGCGAGATTGGCCGCCCAGATCAAGGTGGCGGCATCGTCGACCACGCAGTACTCGATCTCTTCGTCGTTCGAGTCGCTCCAGATCGCTGCGGACCTCACCCACTCGGGACGGTGCGCCGGGCAGCGCTTCTCCCAGAATCCGGCGCTCTCGACGCCTCCCGGAAACCGGCGCATCGTGAGGGGTCGCCCCCTCAGATGCGGCAGCATCGCCGGGGCCACCGCCGCGTAGTAGTCGATCAGATCACCCTTGGTGAAACCCGTCTTCGGGTAGAGCACCCGGTCCAGGTTGGACAGCCTCAACGTCCGTCCGTCCACATCGACCTCGTACTTGCCGCCGGCGACGGATACCGCGTGTTCGGTGAGGGTCACGATCAGCCGCGGTCACTCGGTATCGACCGGCATCTCCCGCCGGACCTCACCGGGAGCCTTGTCGCGGCGCATGCCGACGAACACCGGGTGGCGCAGGCGCAGATCGTGGGTCCAGTCGGAGAACTCGACCTCGACAACCCGCAGCGGATTGACGAACCGGGCATCCGGGAGCTCCGGATCGTCGTCGAAGGGTGAATCGGTTCGCTCGAAGCCGGCGAGATCGTCGGCGATCACCTCGAGATCGCCCAGGCTGAATCCCGAACCGACCCGGCCCGCGTAGCGAAGGTGCTCTCCCCTGCCCTCGCGGTTGTCCCAGTACCCCAGCAGCAGCGATCCGATCGTGTCTTCCCGCGACCCCTTGCCCGGCAGCCAGCCGCCGACCACGAACTCCTGCCGGAGGTGATTCTTCAGCTTGAGCCAGTCCCGTCCGGCGCGGCCGCCGTGGTAGGGGCTGTCGAGCCGCTTGACCACGAGGCCCTCCAGCCCCTGCTCCGCGGTCGCCTCGAGCGTCGATTCGATATCCGCGACCAGATAGTCCGGCGTCTGCCAGGCCGATCCGTGAAGATCAAGCGCCTCCAGACGCTGCCGGCGCTCGCGATAGGGAAGCGAACGCAGATCCTCCCCGTCCGCCCGCAGAAGGTCGAAGATGACGAAAGTCGCCCGGTAGCTCCTCTTCGGCATCCAGCCGGAGTTCCTGCCGCGGCGGAGACGCTTCTGAACCCTTTGAAAGTCCGGGATGCCGTACTCGTCGAAGGCGACCAGCTCACCGTCGAGGATGGTGCCTTCGGCGGCCGGCACCTCGGCCAGTGGCGCTATCTCCGGAAAAAGTTCGGTGATGTCGTTGAGGCGCCGTCCCTGGAGGCGCAGCTTCCCGTCTTCGCAGAACGCGATCGCCCGGACTCCGTCCCATTTGATCTCTGTGGCCCATTCGTCCGATGCCGCCGGAGTCTCGGCGAGTTTCGCTTTCATCGGCTCGATCACATCACGCATCTCTTCTCGGTCCTCTCATGGCCGAAGGGTTGTTGTCTGGGTTGACCTGCGGTGTGGGCGGCAGCCTCTCTGACGCCTATACCCCGAATCGCTTCTGTTTAGACCGAGAGTTCAGATTGAAATTTCGTCGCGAGGGTATCTCGCCTAGATGGCGCCTCGATCGATCTGGAACGGCACGATCACCTTCGGCCTAGTCAAGGTGCCGATCAAGCTCTACTCGGCCACGGAATCGCGCACGATCCGTTTCCGCCAGGTCCACATCAAGGACGGCGCTCCGCTCGAGCACAGGCGCATCTGCACGGCCGAGGACGTCGAGGTCGAGTACTCCGAGATCGTCAAGGGATATGAGGTGAACGAGGACGAGTACGTGGTGCTGACCCCGGACGAGGTCAAGGCGGCCGCCGGCGACCGGGGCAAGGTGGTCGAGATCGAGGAGTTCGTGGACGCCGCAGAGATCGACCCGATCTACTTCGAAAAGACCTACTTTGCGGGCTTCCGGGACGACCCCGAGCCCTACGCGCTGCTGGAGCGGGCCCTGGAGCGCAGCGGCAAGGCGGGTATCGGGCGGTTCACTTTTCACAATCGCGAGTATCTGGTGGCGGTGAGGAGCCGCCTCGGCGTGATCGCCGTACACACCCTGCGCTTCGAAGATGAGATCGTGCGCGGCGGGGACCTGAACATCTCGAAACCGAAGAAGCCTCTTTCGAAGAAGGAGGTCTCGATGGCCGGGAGCCTCATCGAGGGGCTGCGCGATCCCTTCCGGCCGGAGAACCACCACGACGAACACCGCGAGCAGGTGCGGGAATTGATCGATGCGCGGGCCAGGGGCGAAAAGCCGAAAAAGCCGCGCAAGAAGGATCGTGAGAACGTCCCCGATCTGACCTCGGCCTTGGAAGCCAGCATCGAAGCCCAGCAAGGCGGTTCCTGATGCCGCGCGCCAAGTGGAAGGGAACCATCGGTTTCGGCCTGGTCAACGTCCCGGTCGAACTGATCCCCGCGGCGCGGGACCTCGACTACCACTTTCGCGAACTTCACGAGAAGGACTCGGCTCCCGTCCGGCGCCACCGGTTCTGCAGCAAGGAGAACAAGGAGGTCTCGTGGGACGAGATCGGACGCGGGATCGAGGTCGACGGCAAGATGGTCGTTCTGACCGACGCCGACCTCGAGAGTGTCCAGCCCGAGAGAAACCAGACCATCGAGATCGAATCGTTCACCGACATCGACGAGATCGACCCGATCTATTTCGACCAGCCGTACTTTCTGGCTCCCGCCAATCGCAGTGCCGGGACTCTCCGCGCCTACCGGCTGCTGGTCACGGCCATGGCCGAGAGCGAACAGGTGGCCCTGGGCCGGTTCGTGATGCACACCAAGGAGTACCTCGCCGCCGTCCGCGAGCGCGAAGGGGCGCTGGCGCTCAGCACGATGCGTTTCCCCGACGAGGTGCGATCGGTGGACATGCTCCCCGAGATCGATGCAGAGCCGGATCCCGCCGCCATCGACGACGCAGTCGCGGTGATCGACGAGCTCTCGACCGAGTGGGAACCCGCGAAGTACGAGGACCACTACCGGCTGCGGCTGCGGAAGGTGATCGATTCCAGGCGCAAGGGCAGGACGGTGACCGCCCCCGAACCACGGGAGGAGGACCTCAGCCCGGCACCCGATCTGATGGCGGCGCTTCGCAAGACACTGGAGTCGAGCGGCAAGAAGAGATCCTCTTCGAAGAGGAAGAGATCTCCCGCCTCGAAGAAGCCCGCGGGAGCGAAGCAGGCCGCGAAAAAGTCCACGAAGAAGACCGCGGGCTAACTCGGCCGCTCGGAGCGTCGAGACATCACCGAGCCGGCCCACACCCCACCCCGTCACGAGAGCGACGAAGCGCGTCTCGACCGCAACCTCGGGGAACTCCTGCAGGAACTCCGGGTCGCCCTGCCGGGAGTCCAGGTGCTGTTCGGCTTCTTGCTCGCGGTTCCCTTCCAGCGGAACTTCACCGAGGTGACCGAGTTCCAGAAGTCGGTCTACTTCATCACTCTGATCCTGACCGCGATCTCGGCGGCGCTGTTCATCGCGCCGACCGCGTTCCACCGGTTCACCTTCCGTCTCCAGCAGAAGGAACATCTGGTGCGCTACGGCAACCGCTTCGCGATCGCCGGGATCGCCGTCCTCGGCCTGGCGATGACCTGCGCCGTGACCCTGATCACCGACGTGCTCTACGGAGCGGTCGCGACCGTGATCACGGCGAGCCTGGTGCTCGCGATGTTCGTCTGCCTGTGGCTCCTGATCCCGCTGCGTGGCCGGGAGCAGGCAGAACGGGACCGCTGAGACGGTCTAGATCGTCGCCCAGATGATCAGCGACGCCACCACCGCCGGGATCGTGTAGAGCAAGGCCCCACGGGCGATGACCTTCTCCCAGAATCCGGTGTAGCGCACGCTCTCGAAGAAGAGCAGGCCGACGATGTGGGCGGCGTTGATGAGGAAGGAGCCGATGGCCAGGAGCACGATCACGGCGGCCCCGCCCGAAAGCTCACCGGAGTCCGCGATCCCGGCTCCGACCGCGATCAGTCCCAGAGCGATCGTGCCGAGGAATCCGACCAGGATCCCCGCGATGTCGCGCTTGGTGAAAGGCGGAACGTTGCGGGTCCGCTCGATCCTCTCCTGCTCCGTCTCGACATGGCCGGAGTCGCGATTCACCTCGATCACCCCGGGTGCCCGGCCGTCCCCGGAGGGTCCGCCGACGATCAGCTCGACCACCGGCGGATGGAACTCGTCCTTGATGTTCTTCCAGAGATCCTTCTCGCCGTAGGCCTCCGCCTTGTCGGCGTGAGCGACGACGATGATCTCGTCGGCGTCGAACTCGCGCAGACCGTCGCCGATCGCGACCACGACGTCACCGTCGCCGACCTCTCCGACCGCTTCGATGCCGACGCCCTTCAATTCTTTCAGGACACGCTCGAGCCTTTCGTTCGCCTGCCTGATCGGTTCGTCGAAGGAGGCGAGTTCGTGGGCCAGACCGGAACCCGCCAGGGCGGGCGCGATCACGAAGACCTGGACCTCGGCGGAGCGGCCGTTGATGTGGCCTCTCAGCTCATCCATGAACTCCTGACCGCGAAACTCCTCGTCGGCGACCAGCAGAACCTTGAGCGATGCGGATGTCGTATCTGCGGGTTCGGTAGCCATGGATTGACCTTACCCCGCAGGTGGGCGAAAAAACAATCAATGGACCATGGCGAGGTTCCCCTCTTCCTCGGAATCAGCGGCGGGAGCGCCGCTTCTGAGCAGCAATCCCGTCGCCACGGCGCCGACCGCCAGGATCGCGGCCGACCACCAGAACGCGGTCGTGTATCCGTGGACCGACGCCTGGGCGATCAGGTCCGGAGAAGGGGCCTTGCCGGCGGCGAACGAGCTGACCGCACTGGCCGAGATCGTGCTGAGCAGCGCCGTACCGATCGAGCCGCCCACCTGCTGTGAGGTGTTGACCATCGCCGAGGCGACCCCCGAGTCCGCGGCCGCGACCCCCAGGGTGGCGCTGGCCATGGAAGGAGCGATGATCAGACCGAAGCCGAACCCGAGCAGGAGCAGTCCCGGCAGGACGTTCGCGGCATACGAGGAGTCGACCCCGACGCCGGTGAGGAAGAGCATCCCACCCATCGCGAGCACCATTCCGGTCGGCACGAGCGGCCGGGGTCCGAATCGCGGCAGCAGCCTGGTACTGGCCGACATCGCCGAGATCATCAGGCAGGCGATCATCGGCAGGAAGGCCAGCCCGGTCTTCACCGGGGTGAAGCCCATGGTCTCCTGGAGGTAGTAGGTGAGGAAGAGGAAGACTCCGAACATCGCCGCCCCGGAGATCGCGACCGCGACGTAGGAGCCGCCGCGGGTGCGGTCGGTGACCACGCGGAGTGGCAGCATCGGGTTGGCCGAGCGGCGTTCCAGCATCACGAACGCGACGAGAAAGGCGACGCCGAGGACGAGGCTGACCAGGGTCACGGTGGCTCCCCAGCCCTCACTTTCGGCCCGGGAGAACCCGAAGACCAGTCCGAACAGGCCCGCAGTGGCGGTCACCGCTCCGGGGACGTCCATCCTGGCGCGGACCTTCGGCACCTGGTTGACCAGAAGCATGCCGACGCCGATCGCGGCCGGTACCGCGAAGAAGAGATTCACGTACATGTTCCAGCGCCAATCGAGGTACTCGGTGAGCAGCCCGCCGAGCAGCAGTCCGACCGCTCCGCCGCCGCCGGCGATGGCGCCGTAGACGCCGAATGCCTTGGCCCGTTCAGCGGGTTCGGTGAAGGTGGTGGTCAGCAGGGAGAGTGCCGCCGGAGCGAGCAGCGCTCCGAACGCGCCCTGGAGGGCTCGCGCGCCGACCAGCACTTCGAAGTTCGGGGCGGCGCCACCGAGGGCCGAAGCCACGGCGAATCCGAGCAGCCCGGCGATCATCGTGCGCTTGCGGCCGAAGTAGTCGCTCACCCGTCCCCCGATCAGCAGCAGGCTGCCGAAAGCGAGCGCGTAGGCGGTGATCACCCATTGGCGGCTGTCGTCGGAGAAGCCGAGATCGGCCTGTGCCGAGGGCAGCGCGATGTTGACGATGGTCGCGTCGAGCACGACCATGAGCTGGGCCAGGCCGAGGAAGGCGAGGATCAGCCAGCGTTTCTGGTGATGAGGGTTATCTGAGGGCAAGACGGCTCCGATTCATAAGTGGAAACTTTTTCTCAACTTCTGTTTCGAGAGTAGCAGATAAGCGGAGACCAGTTCTCCATTTAGTAGAATGCGCGTATGGGAGAGGACCCGGAAACCGACGAGCGTCCCCTGCGGGCCGACGCGCAGCGCAACCGCCGCCGCATCCTCGACGCGGCAGCCGAGGTTTTCGCCGTGCACGGGCTCGACGCCGGGCTCGACCAGATCGCCGAGCACGCCGGGCTCGGCGTCGGAACCGTCTACCGGCGGTTCCCCGACAAGAACGCGCTGATCGACGAGCTGTTCGAAGCGAGGCTGGCGGAATTCGTCTCGGTGGCCGAGGAGTGCGCGGCGATGGAGGACGCCTGGACCGGCCTCACCACCTTCATCGCCCGGGGCTCACTGCTTCAGGGCCGCAACATCGGCATGCGCGAGCTGCTGCTCGGCCCCGGCTTGGACCGCAAGCTCGTCCACAAGCCCAGGGCACTTCTCCAGCCGCTGGTCAGCGGCATGGTCGACCGCGCCAAGGCCAGCGGCAAGCTCCGCGCCGACTTCGACGTGCTCGACGTGCCGATCGCCGAGATGATGCTTGCCCAGGTGATCGACGTCACCGGAGAGTTCGCCCCCGACGCCTGGAAACGCCACTACACCTTGGTGATCGACGGAATGCGAGCCGAGAACACCACTCCCTTCCCCGCACCGGCCATCACCCCCGAGCAGTATTTCGCGGCGTTCACCCGGCGCGGCAGCTGATCAGAGCAGCGGCGAGGGCGGGATCCTGGTCTCCCCCTTGACCTCGGGAATCAGCATCGCGATCTCGTCGACATAGCACCAGGACCACTCCTCGCCGGGTTCCAGCGAGCGGATGATCGGATGCTCGGTCGCGGCGTTGTGCCGGGTCGCGTGCTGCCGGGGAGAGTTGTCGCAGCAGCCGACGTGCCCGCACTCCAGACAGATGCGAAGGTGGACCCACTGCGTGCCTTCGGCCAGGCAGTCCTCACAGCCATCGACTGATTCGGGAAGCTCGGTGACCTTGACCTGATCCAGATGAGTGCATTCGGGCATGGTGTGCCTTTCGTTACTGGCTTCGCTTGTAGGGCAGGCGGACGTGAAAGGTGGTCTCCCCGGGCACGGAGTCGACCCAGATGCTCCCGTCGTGGTGCTCGGACACGATGCGCCGCGCGGTGGCGAGCCCGAGGCCGGTGCCCTCACCCACGTCCTTGGTGGTGAAGAAGTCGTCGAAGATTCGGCCCTGCACATCCTCGGGAATGCCCGGCCCGTCGTCGGTCAGGTCCACCTGCACGCAGGTGCCGTCGAACCAGGTTCTGAGCGAGATCCTGCCACCTTCGCCGGCCGCGTCGATCGCGTTGTCGAGCAGGTTGGTCCAGACCTGGTTCAGCTCCGAGCCCCGCACCATGATCGGCGGCATGCCCTCGGCGAACTCGACTTCCTTCTCGATGTCGAGCTTCTTGTACTTGTGCTTCAGGATGCGGAAGGTGCTCGCGATTCCCTCGTGGAGATCGGCCTCGACCATCTCGCCGCGATCCATGAAGGAGTAGGACTTGATCACGCCGACCAGCTCGCTGATCTGGCCGGTCGCGTCCTGAAGCTCTGAGGCCAGCCCCCGGGCCACGAGCGTCGCCGCGACCCAATCCAGGGCGATGCCGGTGGCGGGACCGGCCAACTCGGTCAGGCGCTTCAGCCAGGCATCGTCGACCATCGCCTGCGAGAGCGGCTCCGCCAGCTTCCAGGCGTGATCCACCCCCATCTCCTCCAGCCTGTCCAGCAGTTCATCCTCGGCGTCCGCCGCGGCGAGGGTATCGACCGCGCAGGCCTGGGTGGCCTTGTGGAAGGCCTGCTGTTGAAGCTCCACCAGTCCGGCCGCGTTCTCGCGGCTCACGCCGGCCTCGACGAAACCCTTCAAGGCCGAGCTGATCACTTCGATCACCTTGTCGAGCTCGGTGGCGGCCCGGTTGGCGGCCGCGGCCGGATTGTTCAGCTCATGCGCCAGCCCGGCCGACATCGTGCCCAGGGCCGCCATGCGCTCCCGGTTCTGTTCGTTCTGGGCCATGCGCTGGTAGACCGGCTGCATCTGACGGATCACCTTGTCATGTACCGAACGGTGCTCGAAGGAGAGCCTCTGGAAATCCTCCGACTCGATCCACGCGAAGCGGCAATCGGTCGCGGCCTGCATGCGCACCGGTGCCTCGGTCCCGGTCATGGTCGCGATCGCCATTCCCCAAGTCGGTCCGACATGCAGACCGAATCCGGTGCCGTTTCCGTCGGGGTTGATCGCCTCCATCGAGCCCTCGAAGGTCATGATCGCGCCCCGCGGAGGCAGGCCGGCCTCACAGATCGTGTCTCCCGGCACCGCTTCGTCGGGAACAGCGACCGCCACCCACTCGGCCAGTTCGGCATCGCTCAGGTCATCGAACAGATCGATCGATCGCATGTCCTCGAGTGTCACGGTCGCCGTCTTCAATTCGGACCTTTCATCCGTCCGCCAGATACTGATGGACCAGCGAGACCGACATCGAACCTTCGCCGACGGCACCGGCCACCCGTTTCACCGAGCGGGCCCGCACGTCACCGGCCACGAACACTCCGGGAACGCTGGTCTCCAAAGGATAGGGATCCCGTTTCAGCGGCCATCCGTCTGTGCGGGCATCGAGTCCGGAGAGAATGAACCCCTTCTCGTCGCGAGCCACCGTCCCGTCCAGCCAATCGGTGCCGGGCGCGGCGCCGATGAACACGAAGCAGGCGCTGCATTCGACCTCGGTCTCATCCTCCCCGTGCCTCACGACCAGCGCTTCGAGATGATCGTCACCCTTGGCGGCGACCGCGGTTGCTCCGGTCTTCACCTCGACGTTCTCGAGCTGCTCGATCTGCTCGATCAGATACTGGGACATCGAGGCGGTGAGGGAAGGACCGCGCACCAGCATCGTCACCATCGCCGCGTACTCGGCGAAGTAGACCGCGGCCTGGCCGGCCGAGTTGCCGGCGCCTATCACCACGACATGCTGCTTTTCGCAAGACTTCGCCTCGGTCAGCGCCGCGCCGTAGTAGATGCCGCGCCCAGTCAGATCGGAGAAGCCGTCTGCCTCCATCTGACGGTAGGAGACACCGGAGGCGATCAGCACGCAGTTACCGCTCAGCGTGGCTCCATTGCCCAACTCGACGAAACGGCCGGAACCGTCCGGTTTCAGCGATACCGCGTCCTGGATGCTGAGGATCTCGGCGCCGAGACGGGTCGCCTGTGTGGTCGCCCGATCGGCCAGATCGGAGCCGCTGACACCGGTCGGGAAGCCGAGGTAGTTCTCGATGCGACTCGACTGCCCGGCCTGCCCGCCGGGGGCCTCACGCTCGACCATGACGGTCTTCAATCCTTCCGAGGCCCCGTAGACAGCCCCGGCCAGACCGGCCGGCCCGCCGCCGACGATGATCAGATCGTAGTGCTCCTGGGCGGGATCGCTCGATACGCCGAGCGCGGTCGCCAGCTCGGCGATGCTCGGTTGTCCCAGCACGGTGCCGTCCTCGAGCACGGCGACCGGCAGCCGATCGTCGCCGACCTTCGACGCCTGGAGAAGCGCCCGGGCGCGGTCCGCGTCGGTTTCGACGTCGATCCATTGGGCAGGCACGCGATTGCGGGCGAGAAAGTCACGCAGGTCATGTGATTCGCGGGAGAAGCGATGGCCGATCAGCCGGACCCCGTGACTCTCAAGTTCGGCCCGGCGCTCCCAGGTGACCAGCAGGTCGTCCAGCACGGGATTGAACTTGTCCTCGGGCGGATGCCAGGGCTTGGTCAGGTAGTAGTCGAGCCGGGCGACGTTGACCGCGTCGATCGCCGCCTTGGTGTCGGCGTAGGCGGTGAGCAGGACACGTTTGGCATCCGGCACGACCTCGCGGGCTCTGGTCAGGAACTCGGTTCCCTGCATTCCCGGCATGCGCTGGTCGGCCACCAGCAGGGCGATCTGATCGCCGCGGAGGCGGACCTCGTCGATCAGGTCGAGCGCCTCCTGCCCGGACGATGCCTTCAGGACCCGGAACCGCTCACCGAAGGCGCGGCGCAGGTCGCGGGCCACGGCCGAGAGCACAGCGGGCTCATCATCGACGGCGAGGATCGCTGGGCGGCGCTCTTCGGGCATGGGCTGAACTATGGCAGCATTGTCAAATGGCTCCGATGGGTGACAAAGAGATCGAGAAGTGGCTCGCCGCGGTCAAGCCCGCACCGCCGAAGACCCGGACCGAGGTGATCTATCTCTGCTCGGATGTCGAGGCGAGCGGGCTCGACCTGATCCGGGTTCGCATCTGGGTCGAGGACAAGGGCGGATGGGGCTTTTTCGACAACGTCGAGGTGCCCTATTTCGAAGTGCCGGATACCAAGGCACCGAAGTACGATCCCGACGCGCTGACCAAGGCCGAGTACGACCGCAAGGTCGGCGGCGCCTAGGGCTCGATCACGTTGAACCAGAGATCGAACTCGTCGAGCAGCGAGAAGATCTCGACCAGCGGCTGAGTATCGGGCTCGCCGGTGATCTCCCCGGAGACGATCGCGTCCTCCACGGTCAGCTCGTCGGCGACGATGCGGTTGATCGTCTCCCTGGTCGTCTCGATCGTGGCCGCGGCGTCGCTCGCGCGGCGCTCGAGTGAATGGCTGAGGGTGCCGTTGACCAGGCGGAGGACCGCCTCCTCGCGGGTGTCGGTCAGGACCAGGTTGATCGTGACCTCGTGCCCGGCCGCTTTCGGGCCGTTCAGGCGAATGCCGAGATAGTTCAGCACCATCGCCAAGGTGAGCGCCCGGATCGTGTCCGGGCTGCCGGTACCGACCTTGAGGGGCAGTGATGGCGTGCCGAAACGCAGCTCCTGGGCCGCGTTGAGGAAGGCGTTCCGCCAGGTCGAGGATTCGGTCTGGTAGCCCATCTGCTCCAGGGCGTCGGCCTCGAGCTCGCGGGCTTCCTGGTTCCCGGGATCACTGAAGACGACATGGTTGACCACCTCGGCCACCCAGCGGTACTCGCCCTTTTCGAATGATTCACGGGCCTTTCGCAGGACCTCGTCGGCCCCGCCCATGAACTCGACGTAGCGCTCCCCGACCTCGGTCGGCGGCAGCCCGTGCAGGTGGGCCGGGTTGCCGTCGTAGGCTCCGAGATACTTGGCGTAGGTCGCCTTGACGTTGTGGTTGATCGTGCCGTAGTACTCGCGCAGCGCCCAATGGCCGGCCAGCGACTCGGGCAGTGCCACCTCCTCCCCGATCTCGTCGGGGGTGGCGCCATGGTTGGCGAGACGCAGGGTCTCGTCGTTGATGTAGCGGTATGCGTCACGGCCCTTGCTCAGCATCTCGACGATCCGCTCGCGGCCCCAAACCGGCCAATGGTGCATGCCGTACATCACGTCCGATTTCTCGGCCCAGCGGTCGATCGTCTCGTTCAGGTAGTGCGACCAGGCCTGGGGATCCCGGATCTGGGCACCGCGGATCGCGTAGGTGTTGTGCATCGTGTGGGTGCAGTTCTCGGCCGCGGTGACCGCGCGAAGCTCCTCGATGTACCAGTGCATCTCGGCCGGGGCTTCGGTGTCGGGGGTCGGCATGAACTCGAAGGTGAGTCCGTCGATCCGCATCTTCTGTCCGGCCTCGGTGATGTGATCGGTCGGTGCCAGCAGGGTCACCGTGCCGAGCGAGACGCCCACCCCGAGTCCCGTGCCGACGTTTCCCTTCTCGTCCGGGGCGAGCACGCCGCCGAACTGGAACATCGCCCGGCGGGTCATCGCGTTGCCGGCCATCACGTTCTCGGCGACCGCCGCCTCGAGGAAGCCTTCCGGAGCGATGATCTTGGTGCGGCCCTCGATCACGTCGCGCTCCTCGACCACCCCGCGCACGCCGCCGTAATGGTCGACATGGCTGTGCGAGTGGATCACGGCGACGACCGGCTTCTTCGGCCGGTGCGTGAAGTAGAGATCCATCGCCGCCTTCGCGGTCTCGGCCGAGATCAGGGGATCGATCACGATCAGGCCGGTGTCGCCTTCGACGATGGTCAGGTTCGAGATGTCCAGGTTGCGTACCTGGTAGATCCGTTCGCAGACCTCGAACAGGCCGCCGCGGGCCATCAGCTGCCCCTGGCGCCAGAGACTCGGGTTCACCGTCTCGGGAGCCTCGATGTCCTCTCCGATGAAGTTCAGGCGATGCGGATCGAAGACCCAGTCACCGTTCTCCTTGACGATCGGACCATCGGCGAGCGGAGCCACGAAACCGCGGGTGGCCTCCTCGAAATCACGCCGGTCCTCGAACGGAAGAGCGTCATGGACCCGGCGGTGAGCTGCCTTGGTGAATTCGGTGGCGTCTTTTCTCTCGGTCATGCCCTCTCCTGGTCCACGCATCCGGCCGACGGGTTCAGCCTTATTGTCCGATGCACAATAACGGACCGGAAACCATCGGGCACAAGGGATGGCCGAACAAGGACCTCAGTGGTTGGGGCCGACGTTCCGGCGGAGCGCGGTCCGCGGATCCTCCTGGATCGCCTGCTCACCTTCGGCTGTGGTGGCGGTCAACTCTCGCGTGCCGGGAGACGGGATCGCGAGCTTGACGATCGACCACTCCCCATGGGCCCGCTTTCTCGGCAGCCAACTGTGGGTGAACCGCTCCGGGTCCGATTCAGCCAGCTCCGCGCACCTGTCCTTGGCTTCGCGTTCGTTCATGCTCTCATCCTATGTCGCGCAGTCGAGAGTCCGGCATGCCGGGAGCCAGCCTGCGAACCAGTGACTGGATGAACGGCGACAGGTCCGCAGTCGGATCGCCTCGGAGCCAGGAGGCGACACCGTCGCCCGGGTGCCCGCACCCGGGCGACGGTCCACATTGCCGCCCGACGGGCGGGCGGCAATCGATCAGCCGGGCCTCGGCTACATCCAGACCTTGCAGGAATCGTGGTACTTGATCCCCTGAATCGTGGCCTGGGAGGGGCTCAGATCGCGAGTATTCTTGATCCTGAATTCTCCCCACATGCACTTGAAATAGCGCTGCATGCCCGCCTGCGCCGGAGTCGCCACGGCGCCCTGCACGGACAGTGAACCCAGCAAGGCGATCGCAACGACGATCATCGTTCGTTTCATGCTTCTCCTCGGTGTAGGTTGGCGATTCACTCTCTCCACGAATCGCGTCGCCCCAACCTCTCCCTTCCTCCGGCCGTCGGCATGAGGGGGTGGGGTCCCTACCCGAAACACATGGGGCCCCTGACAGTCAGAAGCGGGGGTGGTTCACTGCGGGATCGTCCCGAAATAGTCGGCAAGAACCCGTTGGGTATTGAGGTGGATCTGGGAATCGGATGGCCGGACCGGAGGGCCGGGCTTCACTTGATCCGGACGAAGGCCGGCCGGTGGTCGCTCAGGGTCACGAATCGCGGCGGCACCCGGCGGAGCTTGTACCCGGTCTTCACCCCGAGCCGCGCGTCCACCTTCGGAACGGCCCTGGTGTCGACCCGGGGCCGCAGCGCCTCCATCTCGACGTCCTCCCCGGTCAGCGCGTAGTCGAAGGACGCCGACGATTTCGAAGACTTGTGGGTCTCGGCGGCGACCTTTCCCGCCGTGTCGAGCACCGGAACGACCTTCGCTCCCCCGGCCGCGGCCTCGGCCAGATGGTCCTTGATGCTGATGTCGTGGTTGAAATCGCCGAAGACCGAGTGATTCTTGAACTTGATGGCGCTCGCCTTGGCCTTCTTCATCGCGGCCACCCCACCCTTCTTGGTCGCCTTCGAGTGGATGAAGTCGAGCGTGTGCGTCCTGCCCGCATCCTCGACCACCGCTCGCAGCATCAGGCGGGGCTGGCCCGCACCCTGCCGGATCGTCTTGACCCCGTGGATCTCCAGGGTCGAGTCCTCCCGCATGTACAGCTTGGTGTTCAGCTGGCCGTGCGTGCCCGCCCCCTTGCCCATGACCTTGCTCTTGTTCAGCGAAAGGGCATGGCCGATCTCGATGTACCCGGGAACGACGAGGTCATGACTGATCTCGGACAGGAACAGCAGGTCGGGCTTGTTGCGCTCGATCACGCGCTCGACCCCCGGCCGGCGCTCGGAGAGCGGCGAAAGCCGCTGCACGTTCCAGGAAAGCACCTTGAAAGGCATGGCTCAGGTCCTCACTTCAGGGGTCGGACGATCCTTCTCCTCGTACTCGACCAGCATCCAGTGGCGGTCGGTGGCCGCCCCGTGATCCCCATCCCCGATCTCCAGGGACCAGGTCTGGGAGGCCATCTCGGGAATCGCCTCGTCCAGCCTCGCCCGGAACAGGTTCCCATGGGTCGAGGAGACCGGTTCGAGCACGACGGACTGGGTTGAGGCTCCGGGGCGATCGACGAGAACCCGGGCGCCCGCGGCCGCGGGCGGGTGTGCCTGGTCGGAGATCAGGCTCATCGAGCTCAGCTCGAACTGCTTGCCGGCCAGGTTTCGCGGCAGCGAGTCCGGCACGACCGCGGCTCGATCCGTCACCGTCCCGGTGACTGGTGGCACGTCGACCAGCAGCGATCCGCGGTGCGGCGGCATCGCGGCCCCGACCCTCTCGCGAAACGCCGCACCCCCATCACGCGAGGTGAAGGTCATGTTGAGGATCACGTCCTCCAGCTCTCGCAGATCGATCCTGTTCTGTGACGGAGGAAGATCGAGGCGCCAGGTTGAGACCGCGCCGATACCCCTGAAAGCGGCGAGGTCGCCGCTGGCGAAGGCGTTCGGCTCCCCGGACTCCATGTGTGAGAGCGATGCCCGGCGCGCCCGGGTGTCACGTCGCAGGACCGTGCCCGGGAGACGCCCGGTGTCGCCGAGCAGAAACTCGACCGCGTCGCCATCTGGCTGCCGGACCGTCTCGTGCCCGAGACAGGTCAGGGTGCCGAAGATCTCGTGACGGTGAGCGTCCACGCCCGACAGATTGAGCGAGAGATCCTGAATTGTGCGCAGGTACTGGCCGGGCCGGTCACGGTCGAACAGCTCCTCGGAGAGACGGAACGTGCAGGATCCGGTCGTCGCGAGCTGCAGCAGCGCCACCGGATCGATCCGGCGCAGCGAGATCCGCTTGGTGGTGGTCTGTGCCGCGTCGTTGCTCTGCCATTGCCAGTAGGCCTGCTCGAGGCGGGCCAGGTCCACGATCATCGTCTCGCCCGACAGCAATCCCTTGCGCTGAGAACTCCAGCCACCGGTCGAGATCACCTGCCGGTCCTCTCCGGTGATCGCGGACAGGGTCGATTCCGCCATCTGGGCCATGCCGAGCGCGATCTGGAACATCTGCTGATGAAGCTGCTCCAGCGTTCCCGACATCCAGGTGTACAGCTCCTCACTGGTGAACTTGGACGAGTAATAGCCGCTGACCGCCCTGGTCTGCTGCATCGTCGTCTCGTCGAGCGAGAACTGCATCTGCGCCGATCGGAGCTGCCGCTCGGCGATCGATGCCTGCCGCTCCAGCTGGGTCACGTCGAACTCCGCCATCCCCTTCTGGAACTCCCACTCCTGGGATCGGCGCTCATACGACGCGATCAGGTTCGCGAGCGAGGAGGACTCGCTGAGAACCGAGGCCATGTCTCCGGACGAGGCCGCCTCCGCCTGCATCGCCCCTCCGGGACTGGAGCCGCCGTCCGCCAGACCGAAGATCTCTGGAAGCAGGAAAAGCGGCGCGGCGATCGAGTTCTCGACCCCGGACATCGTGCGGGGAACGAGACTCTCGGTCGCCAGCGCGATCCCGATGCCCTCCCCCGCCGACCAGCCGGCCTCGATCATCGCCGAGTAGAAGTCCCGCCTGAACGTGGCCGCCTGCAGCGCCGACCTCACCGCCGCCGCGTTTTCGAGGGCGCTGTTGACTTCCTGCACGCGAATCTCCCGGACCCGCTCGGCGACCACGGTCTGCTGACTCAGCTGCAGCGCGACCAGCGCTTCGGCATCCCCCATCTCCAGGGCCCGCAGCAGTGATCCGCCCAGTTCGGCCACCCCGGCCGCCATCGAACGCGCCGAGTAGATCATCGACAGGAAACGGCTCTCGGCCTCCGACGCGGCATCCGCCGCGCTGCCGCCCTGGTCGCTGCCGGTGGCACCTCCCGTCTGACCGAGGGTCTGGATGTCGTCCAGGGAGAGCGGCGGCTCGAACAGGGGCAGGTCGTCGACCGCTCCGGTGATGTCCAGCCCCCCGCGGATCTTCTCCAGGCGATCCTCGACCAGATCCCAGTTCGAGAGGAACTCCCGGCTGTCGGGAAGGCCGAAATAGAAGCCCAGCCCGGCGACGCCGCCGTTCGGCTCGGCCCCGGGTGGAAGCGGAACCGGCGCTTCGGGCGCGTCGGCGGTTCCGGGCCGCTCGTCCGAGATCAGAAACTCGTTGAGCGCCTGGAGTTCGAGTTCGGCGTAGCTCACAGGCGCGGGTGGCGTGTACTCGATGTGGCGTGGCCGTGGTCCGAGCAGTTCACCGGCGAATCGGTAGAGCTGAGCCGCCCGGTTGACGCTCTCGCGGGTGTCGAGCGAAAACTCGTCGTCCCCCCAATCGATCATGTTCCTGACATAGGCGGTCACGATCGCCCGCTGGTACGCGACCGGACGCAGATCGGCGATCGCACCGGAATCGAACGGGTCCTCGCGGTAGCGGGCCAGTGCCGCCGGATCGGGCCGCTCGAGCTCGTCGACGGCCGTTTCGGCGAAAGCGCCGGCGAGCCATGCGGACCGCCAGTAGTCACCGCCGCCCCCGGCGTCGGAGGGCTTGAAGATGTACTCGTAGAAGGTGCGGGCCGCTTCGCACTGTCCGCCGGCGTTGAGCCGCTCCGCGATCAGCCACGGCAGGAAGAAGAAGATTTCACGGAAGTAGCAGCCGAAGGCGTCACCGAGCGAGAAGCTGATCTTCTCCGGATCCACCGGCAGGTCCACGACCTCCCGCGGACCGAGCGTCGAGAAATCGGACTCGGCCGTGTTCTGCGAAGCGGCGCTCATCAGCCCCGCGATCCCACCGACCGCCAGGGCTTCGGAGAGCGCCGGTCCGACACTCGTGGTGAGCCGCTCGAAACCGAATCGCGCCGACGACATGTCGGGCGCGCCGGTCCCTTCGATCTGGACCACACCCTGCTCCCGCATGTAGGCGCGCACCTGCGCGTCCAGCGGATGGCCGGCGGAACGGCGGGCGCGCACCAGAAAACCATCGGCGCCGTTCCGGAACGTCCATCCCGCGAGTTGGTTGGTCACCGGGATCGCGAGGGAGTCTTGCCGTGCGTCTCCGAGGATCTCGACCGCGATCTCGGTCTCGTACGTCATCCCGAACGCGGGTTTCAGCTCCGGGATCCCGCTGATCGGCATCCAGGGCGCACCGTCCGGATCGTTCGTCCATTCCGAGAGCAGGGGCCCGCTGTCACAGACGAGTCCACCTTTGGTCGCGATCAGGGTCAGCCCCGACTGCGGTGCGTTGCTGTCGGAACCCGCCGCCGACGGAGAGTGGGCGCATGGGCTCCAGCTCTCCTGATGAAGGCCGGCGCATTTCCACAGTTGCCGCGTCCGGTCGGCCGCCGCGGTGAGCACGTACCAGGCGTTCGTCTTCTCCCAGAACACAGGCTGGGATAGTTGGACGAACACCGTGCCCGGCGGGAAGAAAGATGTGTCTTCCAGATCCTCGGGGTCGGCGCAGGATGCCATCAGCATGATCGGCTTCGCGTAGAAAAATGCCGAGACGATCGTCGCCACTCCGTTGTAGATGAACGCCTTGGGGGGCAGAAGATCCAGCGGAGCCGGGACGGACGACCACGGAACCTTGGTGATCTCGGCGAGCGGTGAAGACGCCACGACCGCCGGGAAGCTTCCCTTGGGTGGCACCGAGAACGTGGACAGGTAGATCGATCCCGAGTCGGCGATCAGCGACGTGAGCCACGTGGCGGGCCAATGCTCGACGGCCAGGATCGACGGGGCGAGCAGCTCCCACGACTGATCGTCGAGTGGATCCTCGGAGCCGTAGAGCGAGACCTGCGTTCCGTCCTGGACGGCCAGATAGGAGAGCTCGTTCCCCTTGTGGAAGGCGGTGCTGTCGCCGAACCGGAATTCGTAGTCGGAGGAAAGCGGCAGGGCCGTCCCGAGGTCATCGATCGGGTAGGCGAAGGTGTGCCCGTTCGTGATCGAGACAAGGGCATCGGTGAGATGCGGAATAGACGGATTCGGCTCGAAACCGTTCGCGGCGAGGATCGACTTGAGCCCCACCGCATCGAGCGTCGCGGTGCTCTCCTCGCCCGGGGTGCTGCCGACCGCCCAGTAGAACCGGCCGGAGAGGGTCTCCTCGCTCGGAACGACCGACGTCACCACGGTGTCGTCCCATTTCAGGATGAACGTGGCTGGAGGAACCACCGCGTCTTCGGAGGAGCCCTCCTGTCCGTAGATCACCAGGATCGCGCTCTGCCCCTCGAACGCGACCGGCAGGACGTAGGGCTTCAGCCAGGCCGGCCGGGTCTCATCCTCGAGCTTGCCCGGCAGCGGCACGTCGGGGAAGGGCGACCGGGCCGGGGCCCAGGTACCGTCGGCGTTCCGTCGCGCATACTTGATCACCCCGAAGTATCTCGCCGGGGTGGGCTCCGGCTTGGTGCTGGCATCCGCCGCGGTCTCCCTGCCCTCCACCCAGAAGAGATGCAGCCTGCCGTCCACCACCAGCGGGCTCACGAAGCGGCTGTTGATCGTCAGTCCGATCGGCTCCCAGCCCGTCCAGACAGCGGTCTCGTCGCCCGGGATCTCCCCACCCGGAAACGAATGCACGGTTTTCGTGCGGTGGAAATAGGAGTACGGCGGGAGTGCCGTGCGGCCCACGAAATGCCAGCTGTCCTCGGTCACGGCGTCGGCGGCCGTCTCGATCGCAGGAGTCTCGAAGCTCAGATCGCCCGTCGTCGCACTGGATGACCAGATCCCGGTCCGGTCGCTCACGGTCTCGTCCCGGAACTGCCACAGACCGGAGAGATCGCCGAACTCGGGGCTTCCGACCGGTATCGCCCGATGCATGTCGGTGCGGATCTGCTCGGCGGTGCGGGCTTTCGGCCAGAGACGCACCTCGGCGAGGGAGATGTCCGCGGTCGGGCCGAACCGCACCGTGCTGCGGCCCGTGAGCGGATACGCGCCGACCGCTTTCTGCCGCCGATCGGCCACCGCGCCATCCACGTACAGGGTCAGACGGGGCCCGCCGGGAAAGTCCGGCTCGAACACCGCGCCGATGTGGGTCCAGATGCCCGCGTCGAAGGTTCCGGCCGGTGCCGCCACGCTGAGGCTGCCCTCGGCCCCGCGGATCTCGAAGGTGGGACTTCCGGTCGCGGCGTCCACGAACAATCTCCAGCCGGGCTGGGTTCCGTCCGGCAGCGCGAGGCCGATCAGTTCCAGGTCCGAGGACGGCGCCTCCGGTGCCGACACCCGAACCCAGGATTCGACGGTCAGCGAAGGGAACAGTGGCGGTTCGGTGGTCGCCAGGCCCGAGGTCACACCGGGCGGAACCGCACCGGCGTTCAATCTCAGGCTCGCCGCCACCCGCTCGGCCGGTTCGAACCAGCTGCCCACCGTCTCCAGCGAGGCGATCGTGAGGAACTGGTCCAGGTATTTCCGGACCAGATGCTCGAGCCCCTCCCCGGTCGGCGGCGCGTTGGCGATCGAGCGCTCCAGGTCCCTGAAGATCGCGGTCTTGTCGCGGCGCAGCTCCGGCCGCACGTAGTCCTCGGGGTGCACGAACACCTTGCGGTTGGCCTGCCAGGTCCGGTAGCCGCCGAACCAGTCCCATTCCTTCTCGCTCAGGGCGACATCGAACACCCGCGGCTCGAAGCCCAGCCGGCTTCGTTCGACGTACTGCTGGAGGCTCTGCGTGGCGCTGACCAGCCGCGAGGACGTGGTCTGCACACCCATGTCCACATCCATCAGCAGGTAGTCCGAAAGCTCGTCGTCGGTGGTCACCGGGAAGCCGGCGGGCCGGCTCGCCGCGTCGATCAGGGGAATCGCGAACAGCTTGAGTGCCTCACGCTCGAGGCCGGTCACGATCGCCTCCACCCCGGTAGCGAGATCCTCGTCGACGGCGGCCACCGCGTTCAGCAGCGGCGTCGCCCCGGCCGATCCGAAAACGAGTCCGTCGGTGGCGAGCGAGTTCAGGAGCGTCGCATCGAACCCGGTCCGCTCACCGAGCTCGACCGCCCTCGCGATCGCGATCACCGGTCCCAGTCTCAGTGGGACGCGATCTCCCAGCAGCGCCTTGATCGCGTCCTCGCTCCAGCCGAACATCGCGGCCAGCGCGGCTGCGGGCGGCTTCACCGCGGTTCCGGCGGCCGAGGAGCGCAGGTAGGCGACCAGTTCGGCCGAGGCGTCGGGAAAAGCGTCGCGCAGCCCGGTGAACCCGGCGAGCATGTGGATGTCGTCCCGTCGCGGTTCGAAGGGGGATGCGTCGGTGTTCAGGGAGAACAGCGCCGGTTCGGTGAGCACCAGATTCAGCAGGTGGGCGTCGAGCCGGAAGCGGTAGGCGAGCAGCAGATAGCGGTACAGGCGGCGCAGGTACTTCGTCTGCGCGCCCGGATCGCCTCCCGGGGAGAGGATCTCCAGACCGTTCTCGTCCCGGCCGATCAGGTCGAGGACCGTGGCGAGCGGCAGCCGGTCGTCTTCGAAGAAGTCGGTCAGGGCATGCCGCAGCACCTCGATCTGCGCATAGGCGTACGGAAACAGCGCCAGACCCATGGATCCGCCGATCGCCGCCGCCGAGCCGTACCCCATGTTCTGCCCGTCGGGACCGGTCCCGATGCAGGGCGAACCGGGGCCCGGCTGAAACAGGTGCCTTTCCGGAGCCACCAGCAGCGGATCGGTGTAGACGCATCCCTCGCCGCCCGGATCGCCACCGTCCGCGGGAGGGTCGCAGTGCAGGTCGGAATATGTGAAGACGACGCTGCCGCCACCCCGCCACTCGGTGGATGGTTGAGCGGTCACATCCCACGCGATCGAGCCGTTCAGTTCGAGACTCGAGGCGGCGTCGAGCAGGAACCCGTTCCCGGCGCCCGACGGAAGTGAGTTGCCGTAGAAGGTCGACCTGCCGACCGTCGCCCTGGCGGCGACCAGGGCGAGCGCTCCGCCCCCGACGCCGGAGTTGGCGTAGAAGAGGCACCCTTCGACGTTGAGCGGGATCGTGTCCGCACCACCCGACACTCCGACCGCGCCACCCGATCCGTCCCCTCTCGCCTTGTTTCCGAAGAAGCGGCAGCCGATCAGGGAGAGCGCACAGCTCGACGTGATCGCGCCGCCGCCGTTCAGCGTGGTCGAGTCGCCGTTCTGGATGGTCAGACCGGAGATCACCGCCTGTCCGGTGCCCCTCTGTTCGATCGTGATGAACGGGGAGTCCTTGCAGTCGATGACCGTGGCACCGTTCGCCTGCCGCGCCTCGATCGCGAGTGTGCCCTTGGTCAGACCGACCGAGATCCCGAAACTGCCGGGCTTGTCATAGGTTCCGGGCGAGATGAGCACCGTCGCCAGATCGGTGCTGCCGGCGTTCAGCGCTGTGGCGGCCGCTTCCACGGCGTCCGCGATCGTCGGGTACTCGATCGACGGCACCACGTACGGCGCGGTCGGCAGCAGTCCCCACAGCTTGGACGTGATCAATCCCGAACG
>DATJUB010000072.1:0-23490 GCA_035502775.1 Solirubrobacterales bacterium
GTCGGATGAGCAGTTCCAGGCGATGCTTGACATTCACACGGTCGTGCCGTTCCGGGTCGCGAGGGCTCTCGCTCCTTATTGGCGTGAGGCCGCGAAGGCGGAGGCGGCGGAGGGCCGTGAGGTTTTTCGCAAGTTGATCAATGTCTCTTCGGTTTCGGGCACGATGGGGAATGCCGGCCAGGCGAACTACAGTGCCGCGAAGGCCGGGGTGGTCGGGTTGACGAAGACCCTCGCGAAGGAATGGGGCCAGTTCAAGATCAACGTGAACGCGGTCGCTTTCGGATTCGTCGAAACCCGCCTGACCGCCTCCAAAGAAGCCGGCGAGACCGTCACCGGACCCGACGGCGAAGAGATCCCCCTCGGGATCCCCGAGCAGATGCGCGCGATGGCCTCGATGATCATCCCGCTGGGCCGTCCCGCGACCCCGGAGGAAGCCTCCGGACCGGTGCTGTTCCTCGCCTCGGGACTCGCCGACTACGTCCACGGACAGGTCGTCAACGTGACCGGCGGACAGTTCGGCGGCATGTACACCTGATCGTTCGCCGCAGACCGAAAAGGGCCCCCGCCTGCGCGGGGGCCCTTTTTGTTTCAGAGGAGCCTTTCGGCTCTTCCTATGGGGTCACGGGAAACGACGCCGGAGTCAGCGTCGGCTTCACGTTTCCATACAGCCACTCGTCCCAGTAGTCCTGAAGCTGGGCGAGATCCGGCCCCGTGAAATCACTGATCTCGAGAGCGAGATTGATGAATTCCGCGGTGGTGATCGCACCGGCGCCGTGGTCGGCCATCAGCGTCTTCGCGAACTCCTGCATCTTCACGTCGCCCACGATCTGGGCGTATCCCTCCAGCGCCGCACCGGGCCTGGTGTAGGTCGAGAAGGTGTCGAACAGGTTGGCCGCATCACCCTCCAGCGTTGCCGGCGGGATGGTCCAATTGTTCAGGTTGGCCGTGTTGTAGGTGTTCGTGAACTGGGTGGCCCGCGTCCCGGCCTTCAGCCAGGCACCCCAGGTGGCCCATCCTTCGTTGAACCAGATCACCGACCAATCGTCGGGCGAGATCGAATCACCGAACCATTGGTGGATGTACTCGTGATCCAGTGTTCCCGCGCTGACGCTCGGCTGGGTCGACGAACCGGGGAAATGAGACTTGCCCTGATTCTCCAGCGCGTACCCGATACCCGATGTACGTCCGGCGACGATGCCGCCGGAATTGAGCGGGTAGGTCCCGAACCAGGGGGTGAAGAAATCGATGATCCCCTGCTGAGCGGCGAATCTCGTGTTCAGCGTGTTCAGGGTGGTCGGGTTCGCGGTCGAGTCGTACACGTTGTAGAGCGGCCCGGTCTTCGCCGGCGTCGCGCTGTTGTCGGTGAACGATCCGACCGTCATCGTGAACGGGCCGACCGTGGCCGTGTGAAGGTACGGAGCCGTGGGGACGTTCTCACGCCACTCCCACGTCTTCGATCCGTCGCCGTTCACCACCTCCGAAACCAACTCGCCGGTACCGAGTGCGACATGCGTCGAGGCATTCGCGGCCGGAACCGTCGTGACGGTGTCGAAGGTCGCCTTGTCACGTCCCGCCATGTTGTTGCTCGGGAAGTAACTGTTGGTGCCGATCGGCTCACTCACGGTGAACCCGCCGAAACAGTTGGCGTTGGTCGGGCTCGGAGTGCTGTAGCAGTACCGCACCCAGCCTTCCCTGGATCCGTCCGGATCGGTCACGTGAGTCACGTAACCGTCGTAGAACGTCTTGACGGTGAAGGTCTCTCCCACCTCGGTGAGCTGAGAGGGCTTCAGGTTGACGATCATCTTCGCGTCGGTGTAGGTGACGTCCTGGTTGACCACCATGTCCTCGAACGAGAAGCTCTCGACGTCCACGCCGTTCACCTGCACGTTTGAGACGTTCAGCGTGTTCGGCATGAAATCCATGCTGAACGAGCTGAGCCCCTGGGTCGCGACCGCGGTCATCTCCGAGTACGTGCCCGCGCCGAACTGGTTGGTGGCGGGATCGTAGATCAGGTTCAGGTCGTAGTTCTGGGCGTCGTACCCACCGTTTCCCAGGCCTTCGAAGAGCGGATCTCCACCCGACCTGGCTCCCGGCTGGAACTGCGACGGGCCGGTCGGGCCCGTGCCTCCGGTCGGTCCCGTCGGTCCGGTCTGGCCGGTCTCGCCGGTCGGGCCGGTGCTTCCGGTCTGGCCGGTCGGGCCGGTGCTTCCGGTTTCACCCGTAGCTCCGGTCGGTCCCGTGTTGCCGGTCGGTCCGGTCGATCCGGTACCACCCGTCGGTCCGGTCGCACCGGTGTGTCCGGTGGGCCCGATCGGTCCGGTGTTGCCGGTCGATCCCGTTTCGCCGGTAGAGCCGGTCGAACCGGTCGCGCCGTTCTCACCGTCCTTGCCGGGAGGACCGGCCGGGCCCGACTTGGGCTCGGAGACCGTCACCGCTTTCGACCGGCAGGCCGACTTGAAGCAGGTGACGAGGAAGTACTTGCCGGCCCCGAAGGATGACTTGACCTTCGCCGCCACCATGAATCGGGTCTTCGCCCTCTTCTTCGCGGTGAACGACTTCTTCGAGGCGAGAACGAACGGTCCGGGCTTCCCCTTGGACGTCGAAAGCGTGGCCTTCAGGGGCCCTTTCACGTCCTTGCCCGCCGAATTTCGAACCTGCCCGGACACCACGTACTGGCTGCCCTTCGTCATCTTCGCCGGCGCGGACAGCTTCGCCACGCCGGGCTTTGCGGCTGATGCCTGATCCGTGACCGCGCCGCCTGTCAGCAGCATCAGTAGAGCGACGATCGCCGTTCTACCCCAGGCCGTCACGGGTCTGGTGTGTCGATACGAGACCAATTGGTCCTCCTTTAGGTATGGCTGGAGGCCGATTCCCCTGAACCAGCGGCTCCTAGGTCAACATAATCCCATTGACACCCGGCCACAACCCTGTACGGCGGTCCAAGAATCGAGCGGAGTCGCCCGCGGACCTATTTGCGGGCTTCGGCGGGCGGCTCGCCGCCGTCACCGACGATCGCCGCGGGCGGCCATTGGCCGAACCAGTTGTCACGGCCGCCGTCAAGGGTGATCACCGAACCGGAATGGAAGGCCCCCGCGTCGCTGGCGAGGAAGGCGAGCAGCCAGGCCATCTCCTCCGACTCACCGACCCGGCCCATCGGGATCGTCTTGTGCACGCTCTCGACGATCTCTTTCGGGTACTTGTTGACGAAGGTGTCGGTCGCGAACTGGCCGGCCGCGATCGCGCAGGTGCGGATGCCGTACCGGGACCATTCGGTCGCCAGGGTCTTGGTCATGTTCTCGACCGCGGCCCGGGCAGCCCCGGAATGGACCATGCCGGGCATGCCGTTGTGCGGCGAGAGGGTCACGCTGAGAACGCTGCCTCCCCGCTGCGGGATGAACGCCTTGGTCGCGGCGGCATGGGTCATCAGCCAGGTGCCGGTCACGTTGAGTTCGATCACGGTCCGGAATCCTTTGGGGGTGATCGCCTCCGCCGGGCTCAGGAACTGGCCGCCCGCGTTGTTGACCAGAGTGTCGATCCGGTCGTGACGTTCGAGCACGCCGTCGAAGAACCGGTCGACGTTTTCGTCGTCGCGGATGTCGAGAGCCGCATGCTCGAAGGTGCCCGGCAGCCCTTGCGCCAGGACGGCGGTCTCTTCCAGCGGCTCGGTTCGCCGGCCACAGCCGACCACGGTCGCTCCCAGACGGACCATCTCGAGCGCGGTCTCCCGGCCCAGTCCCGATCCGGCACCGGAGATCACGACGATCCGGCCTTTCAGCAGGTCGTCACGGAAAATTCGAGAACGTATGGATTCGCCCATGAGCTGCGCCGAACCCTACCGGCGCGGCCCACGGCGGTAGGGTCGGGGCATGTCAGTACAGGCCGAACCCCGTCCCCTGGAAACCCCTCTCCCCGGGGGTGCGCCGGACTCCACGGTGATCGTCGAACCGATGGTCACCGGCACCTTCAGCTCCCCGGACATCCTGCACTCGAGTCCCTCGGGCGAGGTCGGCAACCTGAAGGTTCTGCGGGCGGCCCGGGGTGAGAACTCGCCCAGCCCGATCCCGGCCTTCCTGATCCGTCACCCGAAGGTCGGCCCGATCCTGGTCGATACCGGTCTCCACCCCGCGATCGCGAGTGATCCGGCCAGCAACCTCGGCCGGTTCGGCACCTGGTTCTACAAGCCGCGGCTCGAGCACGGTGACGACGTCTCCGCCCAGCTGCGGGCCAAGGGTGTCGATCCCGGCTCGATCCGGCTGGTGATCCTGACCCACCTCCACATCGATCATGCCTCGGCGATCGCCGACTTTCCCGACGCGACCTTCATCGTCACCGGGGCCGAGTGGCAGGCCGCCACGACCGGCATGTTCCCCTCCAAGAGGGGCTACCACCGACCGCAGTTCGACTACGCGTTCGACTTCCGCACCGTCACCTTCGACGGTCCCGCCGTGAACTCGTACGCGTCCTTCGGCCGGACGATCGATCTTTTCGGCGACGGCTCGGTGCGGCTCGCCTCGACCCCCGGCCACACGGCCGGCCATCAATCGGTGATCGTCAGGCTGAAGGAGCGCGACATGGTGATCGGCGGCGACGCCGTGTACCTGGAGAGCCAGCTCGAGTCAGGCGCGGATCTGCCCGGCCGGACCACCGACCTGCACAACTTCAAGCGCAGCCTGCAGGAGCTCCGCCTCTTTCACCGGACCTACCCGAACGCCGTGATCACGCCGGGCCACGACACGGAGTTCTACGAGAACGCCCCCGAGAAGTACGAGTAGCGCTCAGGCCCCGGCGGCCTCTTCGGCCGCGAGTTCCCGGGCCACCTGCTTGCGGCCCTTGTCACGGATGCCGTCATACATCGAGCGGACCTGATTGAAGACCGTGTTCGAGGTCTCCATCTGCTGCTCGCGGGTCGGCTCATCGACGACCGGGAAGCTGATCGGCTCACCGAACTGAACGGTGACCTTGGGGAACGTGAACTTCTTCCAGGGCCGGTTCGAGCGGGTCGCGTAGATCGCGACAGGGACCACGGGCACACCCGACTCGAGCGCGATCTTGCCGATTCCGGGGCGGGGCTCCCCGAGTCCTCCGGTGCGGGAACGCCCTCCTTCGGCGTAGACCAGCACGGCGCCGTTCATCTTCTCGAAGATCGCGTAGGTGGTCTTGAAGGCCTCGTCGTCGCGGTACCCGCGACGGACCGGGAAGACCCCGCCGTGAGTGAAGATCGAGGTCAGCACGGGCGGCCCGAAGAGCTGGGATTTGGCCATGAACCTGATCTTCCGGCGAAGGTACACACCGGTGAAGAAGTGGTCCATCTGGCTGAAATGGTTGGGGGCCAGCAGGACGGCGCCCTCGGAGGGCACGTTCTCGGTGCCGATCGCACGGGTCCGGTAGAGCACCACCGCGATCGGGGTGAGGATCGCCCGGACGAGCTCGTAGATCCAGTTCGGCTCCTTGGTCCGCGACCGCTCGTGGAACTGGTCGAAGTACTCGGCTGGACGGGAATCTTTGTATTTCTGGGGAGGGAGTTCGGCCATGGGCTGGTGGAACCCTAACCCCCGGAAGCGCTCCGGGTTACTCAGGGTTTATCGGAGGCCCAGCCACGGGAACGCTCGAGCGCCCGATGCCAGTCGGCCAGCAGCGATTCGGCCCGATCGGGGCTCATCGCCGGTTCGAAGACCTGGCTCGCTTTCCACATCGAGGCGATCTCGTCCAGCCGCCAGGTACCGGCCCCGATGCCGGCCAGGTAGGCCGCGCCGAGCGCCGTCGTCTCGGGAATCTCGGGAACGACGACCGGGGCGCCGAGGAGGTCCGCCTGGAACTGCATCAGCCAGCGGTTCGACACGGCGCCGCCATCGACCTTCAGCTGTTCGAGCCGCTGGCCCGAGGCGCTCTCCTGGGCACGGACCGCGTCCACCGTCTGGTAGGCGATCGCCTCCAGCGCGGCGCGGGCGAGATGCGCCCTGCCGGTCCCCCGGGTAAGTCCGACCATCGTTCCCCGCGCGTAGGGATCCCAGTGCGGGGAGCCGAGGCCGGTCAGGGCGGGCACGAAGTAGACCCCGTCGTTGGACTCGAGCGAGGCGGCGAGGGCCTCGGTCTCCTCCGCCCGTTCGATGATCCCCAGCCCGTCCCGCAGCCACTGCACCGCGGCACCGGTGACGAAGATCGAAGCTTCGAGTGCGTAGGTGACCTGCTCCCCGATACCCCACGCGATCGTCGCGAGCAGGCCCGGGCTGGGCACCGCCGCCTCGGTTCCGGCGTTGAGCAGGACGAAGCTGCCGGTGCCGTAGGTGTTCTTCGCCATGCCAGGTTCGTGGCAGGCCTGTCCGAAGAGCGCCGCCTGCTGGTCGCCGGCGATCCCGGTGACCGGCACCTCTCCGCCGAACTCGGTGGTGGTTCCGAATATGCCCGCGGATGGCCGGGTTTCGGGCAGGCTGGCCGGGTCCACCCCGAACAGCTCGCAGAGATCACCGTCCCAGCAGCCGGAAAAGATGTCGAAGAGCATCGTGCGCGAGGCGTTGGAGAGGTCGGTCCTGTGTTCACCGCACAGCTTGTGGACCAGCCAGGAGTCGATGGTGCCGAACACGGCCCGTTCGGCTCCCGGAACGTTGCGCAGCAGCCACTCGATCTTGGTGGCGGAGAAGTAGGGGTCGAGTACGAGCCCGGTTCGTTCCCGGACCAAGGGTTCGAACCCGTCGGCGCGCAGCTGATCGCAGCGCTCCGCTCCCCGGCGGTCCTGCCAGACCAGGGCGCGGTGGATCGGCTTTCCGGTGACCGGATCCCAGCCGACGACGGTCTCACGCTGGTTGGTGATGCCGATCGCGTCGAGCTGGCGTCCGTCGATCCCGGCACCGGCGAGTGCCCGCAGCGCGACCGAGCGGGTCACCTCCCAGATCTCGTCGGCGTCGTGCTCGACCCAGCCCGGCCGCGGGAAGTGCTGTCCGAACTCGGCGTAGCCGCGTCCGACGATCTGTCCGTCGCCATCGAAGACGAGGCTGGTCGAGCCGGTGGTCCCCTGGTCGATCGCGAGAATCATCGTGGCCCGATCATCTCCGAGAGAGGTACACCCTCGCGAAATCGACCATCTGCCGGAAACGGTGGATGAAGCCGCCGAGGGTCCGTCCGGTCGCGCGATGGGCCAGTTCCAGTTCGTACTCACCCAGGCGGTATCCGGCCCGCACGGCGTCGATCGTCATGCCCGTCTCCATGCCGTACTTGGGAGCGAACGGCAGCACGGCACGGAGGACTTCGACCTTCATCGCGCGCTGCCCGGAGATCGGCGCGATCGGGCTGGCGCCGCATCGCTTCTCGATCACCCAGCGGGAGAAGCCGAGCGCGATGCCGAAGCCGCCGCCGACCCTCCGTGCGAATGCGGCCACAGCGAGGTCGCACTCGTCGTCTTCCACCGCTTCGACCAGCCGTCCGAGCTGTCCGGCCGAGAGCGCCAGGTCGGCGTCGCAGAGCAGCACGGTGGCCGGCGGTTCGGGGGCGCTCAGCATCGCCTCGGCGCAGGCGGTCATGTTGCCGCCCTTGCCGTGAACCTTGCCGCGCCGGACCACGTGCGCCCCGGCGGCCAGGGCGAGGTCGTTGGTGCCGTCGTCGGAGGCGTCGTCGGCGACCCAGATGTCCGCTCCGGGGAAGGTCTCCTTCAGCGCCGCGATCGCACCCGGGATCGAGTCAGCCTCGTTCCGGGCCGCGATCAGAACCGCGAGCGATCGCCGAGGGGCCGCGGCCGGACGGTCACTAGCCGCGTCTGATGTCTCTGCCCCAGAGTCCAAGGTCAACCTGACCCTACCGCCAGACAAGCCTCACCAGCCAACCCAAACAAGCCCTGGCAACGATTTCTAGTGACTATCACTAGAAATCGTTGCCAGGGCGATCTTCTCGGGGCCGGTCGTGTCGTGATGTCATGAGACGGCCCAGCACTTCGGTCAGGACGAACTGTGGATCGTCCTTTAGTTGGGCATGGGTCACTCTTCTGACCTCATATCCCGCGTTGGCCAGAATCGTGTCCCGTCGCCGGTCGCTTTCGAATGACCGGCGATCGCTGTGGAATCTGAATCCGTCGAGTTCGACTATCAGCCGCTTCTCGAGCCAGGCGCAGTCCACTTCGAGCCCCTCGACCCGAGTGTTGACCGATGGCGGCGGGACATCATGGGCCCTGCAGAACCCGAGGAACCTCCGTTCGAGCTCCGACCTGGTCGCTCCGGCTGCGGGATCCCATTCCCGGACGATTTCCCTGAGCTTGCCGATCCCCTTCCACCCGGGTCCACGATGGGAGATCGCGGCGAGCTCGTTCCAATCGACCAGACCCATCCTCTCGGCGTCCGCCACCACTGAACTGAGACGCTCGAGATTGAACGACGCGGCCAGGTTGAGGATCGTGCGTGGGACGGTGGTCAGTGGGAATCCCCCGTGATCGGTCAAGTCGCGGCCAGGCAGAACCCTGGTTCGGTGGACGACCAGGAGCGACCGGTTCGGTGTCCGCCGCGGTCCGTTGACGCTTCCGACGGGTTCACGGTTGAATCCGCGAATGATCTCGACTCGGTGGCGCGGCCGGATCAGCCCCCAGCATGCCGCGGCGCTCGTATGCGAAAGCACCGAACCGGGACCTCCGGACAGCAGGGCGGCGGACCACCAGCCCCGATGGCTGAGGATGCCGTGACCCACTCCGTAGACCCCGGCGAACACCGCGACGAGCCTTCGTGCCTCGACCCGTTGGTCGACCAGAGCACCGGAGACACCCAGCTCGATGAGCTGCCGGCGCGAAACGACCCCGTGCTGCTCTTCGGCCAGACGCAACATGATCTCGTTGGCGGTTTCCACGCGAAAAGACTCGCCAAGCAGAACTCACATGTGGGCAACACAAGAGAAAACTCACCAACAAGACCGAAACCAAACCGCAACGCCCCACAGCCAAGCCAGGCCCCGGCAACGATTTCTAATGACTGTCATTAGAAATCGTTGCCGGGGCTCTTGGTTCGGTTGGGTTTGAGCCCGTTGCCTTCGGTTTGGCTATCGTTCTGGCCCTATGGCGAACATTGAAGCTCACATCACCGGGAACGTTTGGAAGATCACCTGCGCGATCGGCGACACGATCGAAGATGGCGACGAAGTGGTCATCCTGGAATCCATGAAGATGGAGATCCCGGTCGAGTCCGAGGATGACGGTGTCGTCAAGGAGATCAAGTGCGAAGAGGGTCAGTCGGTCACCGAAGGTGACGTCCTCATCGTGCTCGAGTAGCCGCCATGAGTGGGGCTGAACCCGGTTCCGTGACCTCGGTCGAGACCGGCACCGACAAGCTCCTCCTCGACTTTCCGGCCGAGGCGGTCGCCCGGCTGACGATCTCCAACCCGAGCAAGCGGAACGCGCTCGACCACGAGATCCTCGACGCGATCACCGCGGTCCTGCCGAAACTCGATCGCGGCATCGAGATCCGCTGCCTGATGATCACCGGCGCGGCGCCGGTCTTCTCGGCGGGCTACGACATCGGCGGCATCCCGGCCGAGAGTTTCGAGAAGGACGCCGAAGCTCTCGTGGCCCACCCCTTCCCCGCCGCCCTGGCCGCGCTCGACGCCTACCCCTGGCCGGTGCTGGCCGCCCTCAACGGTCATTGCCTCGGCGGCGGCCTGGAGCTGGCGATCACCTGCGACCTGCGCATCGCCGCAAGGGGCGCGAAGCTCGGCATGCCGCCCGCGAAGCTGGGTCTGATCTACGGCCACACCGGCCTGATCCGGTTCATCCAGACGATCGGCGCTCCCCGCACCCGCGAGCTTTTCTTCACCGGCCGGAACCTGTCCGCCGACCGGGCCGACCAGATCGATCTGGTCAATCAGGTGGTCGAGGATGACGAGCTGGCGGAGGCGGCGGTTGAGCTCGCCGCCGAGATCGCCGCGAACGCGCCACTCTCGATGAGCGGCAACAAGAAGGCGATCAACATGATCCTCGCCAATCCCGAGCTCACGCCCGAGCAGGAACGGGAACTGGTCGAGCTGCGGGAATCCTGCTTCTCCTCCGCGGATTTCCTCGAGGGCATCACGGCCTTCGGCGAAAAGCGCAAGGCCCGCTGGACCGGCCGCTAGAGCGGCCCCGATCAGCCCGGAAGCTTGTCGCGCAGCCGCAGGATCCGACCGACCGATTCCTCGAAATCGTCACGGTCCAGCTTTCCGGCGCGCAGCCGCTTCGCCACGGCGTCCTCCCCCTTCAGGGCCTCGCGCAGCGTTCCGAACAGCAGGATGTCCATGCCGGCCTTCGCCCCGGCGATCGAGACCCGGGCCGAGCTGCCGAAGTCCTGGGCGGCCACCGCCTCGAGCGAATCGGTGATCGTCACCCCCTCGAATCCGAGCCGGTCCCGCAGCTCGCCGATCACGATCTTCTTCTCGAAAGCCGCCGGACGCTCGCTGAACGCAGGATAGATCGCGGTGCCGACCATGACCAGCTCACCGCCGGCCTCGACGAACGGGCGGTAGGGCGCCTCGTCCACCTTGCGGATCACCCGCTTGGACAGATCGATCCTCTGGACCGCGTCGTCGGTGTTGAGGCTAACCGCTCCCAGACCCGGGAAGTGCTTCGCGGTCGCGGCGACCCCGTTGGCCTGGAGGCCCTTCGCGAACGGGATCGCGGTGGCCGAGACCCGCTTGGCCGTGCCGCCGAATCCACGATCGGTCTCGGCGATGTTGCCTCCGGGACGGGCCACGTCCAGGACCGGTGCCAGATCGATGTTCACACCGGCGTTCCTCAGGTTCCTGGCGGTGCGCTTTCCCTGGGTGCGGGAGAAGCTCGGACCGCGCGCGCCCATCGTCTCCGCGGAGACGTCGGGGGCACCGGCGAGGCGCTTCACCAGGCCGCCCTCCTGGTCGATCATGATCGGCAGCGAATAGGCGCGCAGGCGCCGGGGTCGCTTGATCCGCTGAAGTTGTCGGGTGATCGCGCGGGCGGTCGCACGGTCGGGCAGGTTGTCGGCGAACAGGATGATGCCGCCGATCCGGCCGGACCTGATCGCCTTCCTGGTCGCCGCGGGAACGGTCGTGCCGCTGAAACCGGCGACGAACCGCTGCCCGGCCAGTTCGTGGTCGCTCAAACCGTCGGCGAGCGCCGAGATCTCGGCCCCGCGATCACCGGAGGTGTCCGCATTGGTGCTGGAACCGACGACCGCCCCGAGGATCAGCGCGAGACAGACCAGGGCACCGCCGATGCCGGCCACCTTGACGCGGTTGACCCTCACCTGCGACCCCGGTTCACCGAGGCTGAACTTGCCGCCGAACATGGTCCGACGATCATAGAAGGCGAGATCACGGGCGAAATCAGGCTTCCTCGATCACGTCGATCGTGCCGTCGCCGAGCTCGACCCGCAGGCCGGCTTCGGTCAGCACCTCGGCGACGGCCTCGGCGTCCGTGGGCATCTCCGCCGCGTTGAGCACCAGCCGGGCGACATCGCCCCGGATCGCCTTCGCCATGTGGGAGATCACCTTGCGCTGGCCGTTCGCCTCGGTGAAACCGCGGACCGCGACCAGCTCGGCGAGTTTCGGTTTCCAGACCGACTGGTAGGAGCCCGAGCGCATGTCGAGCACGATCTCCCCCGGTTCGTCGAAGCCGCTGTCGCGCATCGCGACCTCGAGCGGCTTCCTCCAGAAGGCACCCAGCCCGCCGACCCGGGCCAGCTTCGGTTTCATCGATAGCCGGTAGTAGGGAATGCGGTCGTTCGGACGGAGCATTCCCCAGAGCCCGCTGGCGATCAGCAGATGCTCGACGGCCCGCTCCACGCCGCGCGTGCCCATGGTTCCCAGTCCGAGCCGCTCGTAGAGCACGCCCGTGTAGACCTCGCTCGCCGGACCGGCGGGGGCCGACATGATCTCCCCGTTGAGAGCGATGTCACCGGCCTGTCCGGGGGAGATAGCCATCACTTCGAGCGCCTTCTTCACCGGCCGCTGACTCAGTTTCTCCAGGGCGCGGATCAGACGCTCCCGGGATGGGGTCAGATCGTCGGCGAAAACGAGCGATCGCAGGGCCAGGGGCACGCTGCCGGTCGACGGGGTCTTGCCCTCGGAGGGCGGGAGCAGGATGAGCACGGCGAAGAAAGCTACCCGGTCCGGGCGGGCCGGTATCAGCCGCCGATGATGCCTTCGTCGAGCGCGTACCGGACCAGCTGGGAGCGGCCCGAAAGATTGAGCTTGCCCTGGATGTGGGAGCGGTGCGTCTCGACCGTCCTGATGCTGAGGAACAGACGCTCGGCGATCTCGGCGTTGGTGTTGCCGAGCGCGATCAGCTCCAGGATCTCACCTTCCCGCTCGGTGAGACGGTCGCCCGCCCCGCCGTGCGACTCGGCGGCCAGCCTCGCTCCGAGGGCGGGCTGGAGATAGGTGTCACCGGCCGCCGCGCTCCTGACCGCCTGGACCAGCTCGGCGTCGGCGGCCTCCTTCAGGACGTATCCCTTGACCCCGGCGCCGAGGGCCCGACGGGCGAAGGCCGGTTCGTTTCGCATGGTCAGGATCACCACACTGGTCTCCGGCGAGGCGTCGGCCATGGCCGGCATCGCCTCCAGGCTGGGGGTGCCGGGCATGTTGAGATCGAGGATGAGCACGTCCGGCCGGTGGCCGCGAAGGTAGCGCACGGCATCGTCGGCGGTGCCCGCCTCGGCGACCACCGAGAATCCGGGCTCGCTCTCGAGCAGCATGCGCAGCGCGCTCCGCACGACGACATGGTCGTCGGCCAGCACGATGGTCAGACCTTCCGGGTCCGTGGTCGCCGCGTCGTTCATCCGAACAAGGCTACCGGCGTCCACCGGGCATACATCCGTGGTTTTCCGCGAGGTTCAGCGCTCCGCGCTCCTAAGATGGTCCGATGGACAGTCTCCGGCCCGAACTCGGCGAGAACCGTCTGCGGCGACTTATCGAGGTCGGCCGTGGTCTGGTCACCGAACTCGATCCCGACGTGGTGATCGATGAGGCGCTCGAGGCGGCCCGGGAGCTGACCGGCGCGAAGTACGCCGCCCTCGGCATCCTCGACACCCGAAGGGTCGAACTGGAGCGTTTCCTGACCCGCGGGATCGACGCCGCCGGCCGCCGCGCGATCGGCGACCCGCCGCACGGCGGCGGCGTCCTCGGCCTCCTGATCGAACAGCCCGAGCCTTTGATCCTCAGCGATGTGAGCGAGCATCCCCGCTCGCACGGCTTCCCGCCCAACCATCCGCCGATGAAGTCCTTCCTCGGCGTGCCGGTCAAGATCCATGGGGAGGCCTGGGGGAATCTCTACCTGACCGACAAGGAGGACGGAGAGTTCGACCGGGCCGACGAGCAGTCGGCGGTGATCATCGCCGAGTGGATCGCGGTCGCGATCAACAACGCGCGTTCGGTCGCGTCCGAGCTCGTTCAGCGCAGCATCGAGGCGGCCGAGCTCGAAAGGGGCCGCTGGGCCCGCGAGCTTCACGACGAGACCCTGCAGAATCTGGCCGGCATCCGGGTGATGCTCTCGGGTGCCCTGCGCCAGGCGGAGGATGAAACCCGTTCGTCCGGCCTGGAGCCGGTGATCGAGCGGGTGGACGAGACGATCACCGAGATGCGTCGCCTGATCGCCGATCTACGGCCGGCCGCCCTGGACGAGCTCGGTGTAGGCCCGGCGCTCAGCACCCTGATCGACCGGGTTTCCGGCGACTCCGGCCTGCTCGTCGATCTGAGCCTCGAGCTCGAGGAGCCGCATGACGGGGAGACCGGACGGCTGCTGCCCCAGCTCGAGGACACGCTCTACCGGCTGGTCCAGGAGGCGCTCAACAATGCGATCAAGCATGGCGGTGCCAAGCGGGCGATCGTCGAAATCGCCGAAGAGGACGGGCGCCTGCGGGTGCTGGTCGCCGATGATGGGACGGGGTTCGATCCGCGCGTGAAGACCGGCGGCTTCGGGCTGGTCGGCATGCGCGAGCGGGTGCTGCTCGCCGGGGGACAGCTCGAGATCAGCTCGGGCGCGAACGGCTCCGCGGTGCGGGCCGACATCCCGGTGAGACGGCGCGGCTAGGCGACCCGAACCTCGCTCAAGTGGCCGTCTTCGAGCCGCAGCACACGATCGAAGTTGGCCGGATCGGCGATCGCGTGGGTGATCACCAGAACACCCCTGCCCGCCGCGGCCCGTTCTCTCAGATGACGCTCCAGCTCGGCCGCGCCGGCCGGGTCGAGATGGGCGGTGGGCTCGTCGAAGATCAGGAACCGGGCCTCGGACAGGAAGACCCGGGCGACCGCGATCCGCTGCCGCTGACCACCCGAGATCTGCGCCCCGCCCTCGCCGACGAAGGTGTCGATGCCGTCCGGCAGCCCGTTCACCCAGTCCTCCAGACCAGCTTCGGCCAGGGCCTCGGTGACTCTCTCGGTGTCTGCACCCGGACGGCCGATCACCACGTTCTGCCGGATGGTCGAGTCGAAGAGGTAGGAGTCCTGCGGCGCGAGCCGGACCGCGTCCCGCAGTTCGTGTCCGTCCAGTTCACGCACGTCGGTGCCGCCGATCTCCACCCGTCCGGCATCCGGGTCACGGAACCTGACCAGCAACTCGGCGAGCGTGCTCTTGCCGATTCCGCTGGGTCCGACCAGCGCCACCGCCTCACCCTGGCGCAGAGTGAAGCTCGCGTCCTCGATCAATGTCCGGCCGCCGTCGAACCCGAAACTGACCGATTCGAATCCGAGCGGACCGGCGGGCGGGACAGGGGCCGGTTCCGCCGGGTCGGTCACGGCCGGGCGCCGCTCGGTCACGTCCTCCAGCCGGGCGGCGGCGTCACCGCAGGCATCGATTCCGGCGGCGGCCTGGCCGAGCGGCAGGACCGCCTCGAAGGAGGCCATCGCGAGCAGGGCGAGCGCGGCCAGCAGCACCCCGTCGATCCTGCCGTCGGCGACCGCCGGGACCGAGACCGCGGTCACCGCGACGGCGGCCCCGACCGCGAACAGGGTGGTGAAGCCGGCGGCCATGCCGCCGTTGACCGCGTCGCGCCGCTGCAGCCGGGTCACCTCCCGGTCCGCGCCGGCGGTTCTGTCCAGCCAGTCCCCTTCCCGTCCCGCCACCGCGATCTCGGCGCCGCCGGTCGCGATCTCGTGGAGGTTCACGGCCAGGTCGGAGCGGGCCGCCGCCTGGCGCCGTCCGGCGCTGCGGGCCGCCCAGCGGGTCAGGGCCGGGGCGGCCACGCCGCCCAGCAGGAGCATCGCCGCGAGGGTGAGGCCCGCCACGGGCAGCACGACCGCGGCGACGGTCACGCAGACCAGGCTGGTCACGATCGCGATCAGCGGCGGTGTCAGGCCACGCAGATACAGGTCCTGGAGGCGATCGACATCGCTCACGAACCGGCTGAGCAGGTCCGCCCTGCGGGTTCCGTCGAGACCGCCGGGCACCAGCGGCACGAGCCGGGCGAAGAAACGGCGACGCAGGTCGGTGAGGGTGCGGAAAGCGAGGTCATGCGAGCTGAGGCGTTCGCCGTAGCGAAGCAGTGCCCGTGAGATCCCGAAGAACCGGACCGCGACGATCGCGACCGTCAGCGACAGGATCTCGGGACGTTCGGCGGCACGGCTGATCAGGTATCCGGAGGTGGTGAGCAGTCCGACGGCCGCGAGCACGGTCGCCACGCCCAGGGTGCCGGACAGCGCGAACAGCTTCCACCGGCTCCTGGTCGCCAGGGCCGCGCGCCCGATCGGTGTCGAGTCGAGCCTGAAGGCGCTCATCCGGCCACCCCGCTCCGGCGCTTGCCGACCGGACCGAGCCGGCCGTACTCGAGCTTCAGCACACGGTCGGCTGCCGCGATCGGCCGTTCACGATGGGACACGATCAGGCAGCTCCGGCCGGAAGTCAATTCTCCGATCGCGGCCGCAAGCCGGGTTTCGGAGACACGGTCGAGATGGGCGGTCGGTTCGTCGAAGACGACCAGCGGCGCCGGGCTGAGCAGCGCCCGTCCCAGGGCGAGCCGCTGTGACTGGCCCAGCGAGAGGCGCCGCCCGCCTTCGCCGACGACCGTGCGGAGTCCGTCCGGCAACTCGCCGGCCAGTGCGTCGAGTCCGGTCAGACCCATCACCTCGTCGAGACGGGCGGGATCGGCCTCGGGGTGGAAGAGGCGCAGGTTCTCTTCGACCGTGCCCGCGAAGATCGTCGGGCGCTGAGGTACCCAGGCCACCCGGCTCCTCCATTCGCGCGGATCGACCATCGCCAGATCGACGCCGTCGCAGCGGATCCGTCCCGCTGCCGGATCGGCGAGTCGCAGCATCAGGGAGACGAGCGTGGTCTTGCCACCGCCGCTCGGCCCGACCAGGGCCACCGTCTCCCCCGGCGCGACGCTCAGGTGGATGTCCTCGAAGACCGGATCGCGCCCCGGGTAGGCGAAGGTGACCGCCTCGAGCTCGATCGCGCCCGCGGCCGGATCGGGGGCCGAGACCGGATCGGCGGGAACCTCGACCGCGGCCGGCTGGTCGAGCACCTCGAAGATCCTTTCCGCGGCGACCATGCCGTCGGCGCTGGCGTGGAACTGGTTGCCGAGCTGGCGGAGCGGCATGTAGATCTCGGGGGCGAGCAGCAGCACGACCAGCCCCGCTTCGAGTCCGAGGTGGCCACCGACCAGCTGGATGCCGATCGCGGTCGCCACCATCGCGACCCCGATCATCGCCAGCAGCTCGAGCACCAGAGCGGAAAGGAACCCGATGCGCAGCGCGCCCATGGTCTCCCGGCGATAGTCCTCTCCGACCCGCGCGATCGAGTCGGACTGCGCCTCGGCCCGGCCGTTCGCCCTGAGAGTCTCCATGCCCCCGACCAGATCGAGGAAATGCGCGCTGAGCCTGGACATGTGGCTCCAGCGACTGCGGGTCCGGTTCTCGGTGAGCAGCCCGATCAGGACCATGAAAAGCGGGATCAGGGGCGCGGTGACCGCGAGGATCGCGGCGGACTCCCAGTCCCGCGGAAAGACGTAGACGAGGATCGCGACCGGAACGATCGCGGCCAGCACCACCTGGGGCAGATAGCGGGCGAAATAGGCCTCCAGTGCTTCCACCCCGCCGATCGCCGAGTTGACCAGCTCGCCCGAGTGCTCATCCTGAAGCGCGCCCGGCCGTTTCAGCAGCAGATGTTCGGCCAGGCGGCCGCGCAGTTCCGCCATCACCTTGGCGGCACCGAACCGGCCCGAGGTCTCGAATCCCGCGTCGGCCAGTCCCCGTCCGACCGAGACCAGCCCGAGCCAGATCAGCTGCGGCGCGACCTCGGAGAGGTTCTTGCCTTCCATGAACACGCCGGCGATCACCATCGCCAGAAGGCTCGCCTGGGCGATGATCAGCCCGGTAGTGACCAGGCCGATCGCGACCGTGACGAGCAGATGGTTGCGGGCGGTCCGGCTTGACCTCGCGAGGCGCCGCTGGGTCTCGCGCGCCCGCCTGCTAGCTCCCGGCGCCCGGCTCTGGGCCTGCGTCACCACGGGCCTCCTTCTGACGGGCGTCGATCAGGTCGAGCGGCGTCTTGATGTCACCGAAGTCGTCGGCGGAGAGCCGCTGGCGGAACACCCAGTAGGTCCAGCCCTGATACAGCAGCACCACCGGGACCAGCAGGCCCGCGACCACCGTCATCACGACCAGCGTGTAGTGCGAGGAGCTGGAGAAGTTGAGGGTCATGTCGTTCGCCGAGCTGAGGCTGGAGATCATCGTGTTCGGGAAGAGATCGATGAACTGGGTGACGAAGTAGAAGGCGATCGCGATCGCCGTCCCGGCGAAGGCACGGGCCGGCTTGGTTCCCGCGTATAGGCAGGCCGCGAGGAATCCGGCCATGGCGACCACGGCGGTGGCGACGGTGAGGGCATTCAGCGAGTCCTGCCGGGCCAGCGTCCAGATCAGGAACGCGGCGGCGAGCACGGCGGCGACCGGCATCGACTTCACCGCGACCGCGCGGGCCCGCTCACGGATCTCGCCTTCGGTCTTCAGCTCCAGGAACAGCGCGCCGTGGGCGAAGAAGATCGCGAGCGAGGCCAGGCCGCCCATCAGCGTGTACGGGGAGAGCAGGTCGAAGAAGTTGCCCACGTACTCGGCGTCGGCGTCGATCGGTGTGCCGCCGATGATGTTCGCCCAGGCGACGCCCCAGAGCAGGGCGGGCACGGCACTGCCGAGCGCGATCCCCCACTCCCAGCGGCTGCGCCATTTCGCGCTGTCGCGCTTGCCCCAGAACTCGAAGCCGACGTTGCGCACGATCAGGGCGACCAGGATCGCGAAAAGCGCCAGGTAGAAGCCCGAGAAGAGGGTCGCGTACCACTCGGGGAAAGCGGCGAAGGTGGCGCCGCCGGCGACGATCAGCCAGACCTCGTTGCCGTCCCAGAGCGGCCCGATCGAGTGCAGGATCGCCCGCTTCTCGGCCTGGTTCCGGCCGAGGGTCTTCATCAGGATGCCCACCCCGAAATCGAATCCCTCGAGGATGAAGTAGCCGACCCACAGCACCGAGATCAGGACGAACCAGACGACCTGGAGTGTCGTGAATTCTTCCATCAGTAGGCCATCCCCAGGTGTGGTTTCTCAGAGTCGTCTTCGCCTTCGGCCGCCGGTCCCTTGCCGGCGTACCTGAAGAAGATCCGGCCCGCGATCACGGCGAGCACGCCGTAGAGCAGGGTGAAGCCGATCAGGCTGATCCAGACCTCGTAGTCGGGCACGTTCGGCGAGACGCCGAACTCGGTTTTCAGCAGGCCGAACACGACCCAGGGCTGGCGTCCCATCTCGGTGAATATCCAGCCGGCCGAGCTGGCCACGAAGGGCAGGGCGGCGGCGTACATGCCCAGCTTGAGGAAACGGGTCGAGTCTTCGAGGCGCCCCTTGCGGGAGAGCCACCATCCGACCAGCCCGAACAGGGCCAGCAGCATGCCGCAGCCGATCATCACGCGCCAGGACCAGTAGGCGACGGCGACGATCGGGGCGTACTCACCGGGGCCGTACTTCTCCTGGTACTCGGCGTTCAGGTTGTTGACGCCCTCGACCTCGGACATTGGCTTGCCGGTCATGATGAAGGACAGGAGGTTAGGTACCTGGATGTTGCGGTTGAGCCCCTCCGGGTTGCTCTTCATGTCGCCGGTCGCGAACAGCGACAGTCCGGCGCCCTCGGTGGTTTCGAACACGGCGTCGGCGGCGGCCATCTTCATCGGCTGCTGCTCGGTCATCAGCACGCCGTTGAAATGCCCGACCCCGATCGTCAGCACGGCCGAGGCGGCGAGCGCCGGCAGCACGACCTTCATCGAGGATCCGAACACGGCGGTCTCGTTCTTGCGCAGCAGGTGCCAGGCGGAGATGCCGGCGATCACCATGCCGCCGGTGAGCAGCGCGGCCAGGATGGTGTGGGCGAAGGCGTAGAGCGCGGTGTTGTTGGTGAGCACCGCCCAGATCGAGGTGAGCTGCGCCTTTCCGTCGACCATCTTGTAGCCGACCGGATGCTGCATCCAGGAGTTCGCGGCGAGGATGAAGTAGGCGGAGAGGATGGTCGAGAGGGACACCGCCCAGATGCAGAGCAGGTGAACCTTTTTCGAGAGCCGGCCCCAGCCGAAGATCCATAGTCCGAGGAAGGTGGATTCGACGAAGAACGCGGCCAGGCCCTCCATCGCCAGCGGCGCTCCGAAGATGTCACCGACGAAACGCGAGTAGTCCGACCAGTTCATGCCGAACTGGAATTCCTGGACGATTCCGGTGGCGACGCCCATCGCGAACGAGACCAGCATCAGCTTGCCCCAGAACCGGGTCGCCCGCAGCCATTTCTCGTCGCCGCTGCGGTACCACTTGGTCTGGAACCAGGCGGTGAAGAAGGCCAGGCCGATCGTCAGCGGCACGAAGATGAAGTGGTAGAGCGTCGTGATGCCGAACTGCCAGCGGGCCAGTTCCAGCGACGTCATGGCGATATTCACGGACGAAACCTCATGCCGCTCATGCTATGAACCTATGCGGCCCGGATTTTCGGGTCAAGCCGCTGAATCGTTTCGGCAAACTACGGATGTGCCGATCCCGCCTCCCGGCACGAAAAAGGCCGGCCCGGAATTCCGGACCGGCCTTCTCTCGAATCGTCCTCCGGGCGGAGGTTCAGTCGGCGCTGGCGGGAGCGGCCGGATCGAGACCACCGGTCGGTCCGAGGTCCGGGCCCATGCCGGCCGGCGGGGTCGCACCGCCGCTGAAGGGCTTGACCGACGACGAACGGAAGGCGTTGCCGAAGGTGTAGACGGGCATGCCGATCTCGGTGATGTTGTAGATCCGGGGCTGGTCGGCGATGAAGGTCCGCAGGCAGCCGTGGCTGGCAGGGTAGTCCGGCACCGACTTGTATCCGTGGGTCGCGTAGCCGCGGATGAAGTAGGACGAGTAGTACATCCCGAGCGAGTTGTAGCCGGGATCCTTGCGGTAGAAGGAGAAGGTTCCGAGGATGGTCGGGGTCGCCGGGGCGCCGGAGGCGGTCGGGAAGATCGCGTACGGCTTGTCGCCCTTGGCGAACACGATCACCTGCTTGGAGAGCGGTGCCTCCATGTGGTCGCCGAGTCCGGGCTTGCGCACGTGGTATCCGCCCTCACGGTTGAAGACGCGCTTGACGATCGTCTTCGAGGCCACCGAGTTCCGGCTGAAGTCGTTCAGCTTGCGGTAGGCGAGGACCGCGCGGTCCATCTTGCCGTTGAAGCACTTGCCCTCGTCCGGAACCATCGCGAGATCGTTCAGGGCCTTGCGGAAGCCCTTGACGATCTTCGAGCACTCACCGTGCTGGAGACTCACGAACCGGACCTTCCAGGACTTGCGCTCGGTCGAGTCGCGCCCGACCGGATCGTCACCGCCGGTGCCGTAGTACTTGGCCTGGACCGCGTACTTTCCGCCTTCCTTGGTGATGACGCTGGAGCGGAAGGTGCCGTAGTTGCCCTTGCCCTTCTTCACCTTGATGCTGCGGTTCACGTACTTCTTGCCGTTGTGGAAGAACCACACCCGTACCCGCTGGTTCGGCCGGTAGGGACGCAGGCTACCGCCGATCGAGACGGTGCTCATGATCTTGGCGCGGCCGTGCTTCAGGCCGAACGGCTTGACGATCACCTTCGACGGAGCGATCTCGTCGGCGGCCCGTTCGGCCGGGGTGGCCGCCTTGGCGCTGCCGGCCGCGAGGACCATCAGGCCGAGCACGGCGGCGCAGGCCACCGCGAGGACGGATCGAAGTGTGTGGGACGCGGCGAAGAGGGGTGTGGAAGGCACGAGATTTCTCCTTGGGTGATTGGCCCTGAATTCAGGACAGCGGTAAAGAATAGCCGTACCTGGCGGCGTTCAGGCGATTTCGGCGGTCGGCGCCGGGGAAGCTGCGGGTTCGGCGATCGGCTCGGTTTCCTCGTCCATCGACTCGCCGTGGTCGCGGATCAGCAGGAAGGCGACGAGCACGCCGACGACCGCGATGCCGACCGACAGGTTCATCGCGTGGCTGAGGCCGTAGACGAAGGCGTCGTGTCCGGCCTGGGTGAGTTTCGCGACCTGCTCCGGTGGCACCCCGTCGACATGCACGGTGCCGCCGGTCAGCTGGTGGGCGAAGTCCGAGCGCTGGGCGGCGGTCAGGCCCGACGCCCCGGAGAGCGACTGGTCGAGCTTGACCTGGGCCTGGTTCTGAAACAGGGCGCCGAGCGCGGCGACCCCGAAGGTCCCGCCGACCATGCGAAACATGGACAGCACGCCGGAGGCGACCCCGGCCTTGGTCTTGCTGACCGCGTTCATCGCGGCGGTCGACATCGGTGACATGGTCAGGCCGATTCCCGCCCCGAGGATGATGAAGCTGGGCAGCAGGCCGGAGAAGGTCGTCCCGACCTCGATCCGGGAGAAGAGGTAGAGCGAGAGCGCGATCAGGGCCATGCCGATCACGATCGGCCAGCGGGGACCGATCCGGTCGGAGAGCCGCCCGGACAGCGGCGAGAGGGCCATGATCACCAGCGTGGTCGGCAGGAACCGCACCCCGGCCTCGAGCGCCGAGTAGCCGAGGATGTTCTGCATGTAGAGCGCGAGGAAGAAGAAGACGCCCATCATCGCGAAGGAGATGATGAAGGCGACGGTCACCGAGCCGATGAAGTTGCGGCTCTTGAATAGGGAGAACTCGATGATCGGCGCCTTGACCCGCTGCTCGACCGCGACGAAGACGATCAGCATGATTGCGGCGAGCGCGACCAGGCCAAGGACCGAGGCCGATCCCCAGCCCCAGCTGTTGCCTTCGATCAGGGCGAGCACGAGTGCGGTGAGGCTGACCGTGAGCACACCGACCCCGAGGGTGTCGACCTGGCGGCCGACCGTGGTGTCGCGCGATTCGCGGACGATGAACAGCGCCGCGAGCACGGCGAGGATTCCGACGGGAAGGTTGATGTAGAAGATCGCGCGCCAGGAGACCTGTTCGGTGAGGAATCCGCCGAGCACCGGGCCGATCGCCAGTGCCAGCGCGGAAACGCCGGCCCAGGTGCCGATCGCCTTGCCGCGTTCGTGGGGCGGGAAAGCGTCGGTGATGATCGAGAGGGTGCCGGGCATCATGAAGGCGGCGCCCATGCCCTGAAGCACGCGGCTGGCGACCAGGGCGAAGTCGTTCGGGGCGAACCCGGCGGTGGTCGAGGCGAGGGTGAAGACGATCACGCCGTACACGAACATCTTGCGGCGGCCGAAGATGTCGCCCATGCGCCCGCCGACCGCGAGCAGCACGGCGAAAGAGAGGGTGTAGCCGTTGACGATCCACTCGAGTCCGGAGATCGAGGTGCCGAGGTCGCGCTGGATCGAGGGCAGGGCGACGTTGACGACCGTGTTGTCGAGCATGACCATGAACAGGGCCAGGCACATCGCGCCCAGGGTCCACCATTTGCGGTTTTCGTCGGTGATCAGGTGCTGGTAGCGGCTCACTTCGGTACTACTCCTTCGAATTCGTCATATATGGGGGCGATGTCATCGCGGTCGAGCAACTGGCCGATCGCCGAATCGAGGGCTTCACGCTGTTCTTCGCTCAGGCTCGAGGCGAAACGGACCACCCCGGATGCCCGGCTCTGGAAGAAATGGTTGGCGATCTCACGGCCGGACTCGGTGAGGGAGATCCGGCGGCGGCGCCGGTCCTCCGGGTCCTCGATCCGGGAGACGAGGTCCTTGCGGACCAGCCCGTCGATCGCGCGGCTGAGCGAGGGCATCGAGGCGCCGAGCTCTTCGGCCAGTTCCTGCAGGTAGGGCGGATCCTCCGGGTCGGCCGAGGAGAGGCTCATCAGCGCCTTGAACTGCACGAAGGTGAGGCCGTGGCGGTCGATCTCCCGGAGGGATTGGCCACCGTCGCCGTAGGAGAGCAGGTGCCGGAAGAGCACCCCCACCCTGACCGCGGTCTCCCGGACCTCGGGAGCCACCTGTACAGCCGCGAGTGCGGCGGAGTCGGTCTTGGCGGCGTTCGACATCCGATAATCCTTCCACTTTTACAACCATTTGACAACTGCAAAGGTTGCCTAAGTGACGGATATCACGCAGACCATGGCCCAACACGAGGTGGGTGGAGACGATTTACCGCCGATA
>DATJUB010000073.1:0-16111 GCA_035502775.1 Solirubrobacterales bacterium
GATCCGGGAGCTATTGGCTCCCGGATCGCCCCCAGTTCAACCTTGTTCACTCGCGAAGCGCGGAGCGAAGCGACCCGGCACCCGCGACTCGGCCGTTCACTCCACCTAAGAGTGGTGCACGGGGTGCTCCTAGGCTCGCCTGGCTAGGACCGGAGCGACCCGGCGAAGCGACTTGTCCTTGTGCCCCTGAGCGAGCCAGAACACTCCTACAGGCAACACTCTTGCCCACCCGCTCAGCTTGCACTTCGAAATCCGGATCGTGAAGCGATCCGGATTCCTTGTTCCTGCATAGGAGCGTCCCGGGCGCCGCTCGCTCACCGTCCCACCAACAGAAAAGGGCCGCCCCACCGGGGCGGCCCTTTTCGGCGCAGCTGCGTCAGCAGCCACGCAACAGCTAAAGACTGCCGAGTTCGCTGACTATTTCGTTGACGATCGCCTTAGCGTCACCGAAGACCATGTTGGTCTTGGGGCTGTAGAAGAGATCGTTGTCGATTCCGGCGAATCCGGGGCTCATCGAGCGTTTCAGGACGAGGCACTGCTGGGCTTCTCCGGCTTCGATGATCGGCATGCCGTAGATCGGGCTGGATTCGTCGGTCTTGGCGGCGGGGTTGGTGACGTCGTTGGCTCCGATCACGACACAGACATCGGTCTGTGGCAGTTCGGGGTTGATGTCGTCCATTTCGCGCAGCTTGTCGTAGGGCACGTCGGCTTCGGCGAGCAGCACGTTCATGTGGCCGGGCATGCGTCCCGCGACCGGATGGATCGCGTACTCGACCCGTACTCCCCGCTTCTCGAGCTCGTCGGCCATCTCACGGACCGCGTGCTGGGCCTGGGCGACGGCGAGGCCGTATCCGGGCACGATCACGACCGAGTCGGCGTAGGCGAGCTGGATCGCGGCGTCCTGAGCTCCCATCGACTGGTAGGGGCGCTGTTCCTGTTCCCCGCCCCCGGCCGCGGGCGAGCCGAATCCGGCGAAGAGGATGTTCGCCACGGACCGGTTCATCGCGGTCGCCATCTCGAGTGTGAGGATGGTGCCGGATGAGCCGACCAGGGTGCCGGCGACGATCAGCGCGGTGTTGTCGAGCGCGATGCCGGCGGCGGCCGCGGAGAGGCCGGTGAAGGCGTTGAGCAACGAGATCACGACGGGCATGTCGGCGCCGCCGATCGGCATCACGACCATGGTGCCGAGCAGTGCGGCAACGACGAGCATGCCGATGAAGACCGGCTGGTTGAGGTCCGCGAGATCGTTGTTGGCGCCGAGGTAGATGCCGCCGGCGATCAGGACGAGCAGCAGGAGCCCGTTGATGATCTTCTGTCCGGGCAGCCCCATCGGCTGGCTCGGGATCAGTTCCTGAAGCTTGGCGAAGGCGACGTTCGAGCCCCAGAACGAGATCGAGCCGATGACCATCGCGAGCAGGGTCGGGATCATCACTTCCAGGGAGATGGAAGCGGTGATGCTCTCGAACACCGTGCCGCCGCCGAACGCGTTTGCGGCCGCTTGGACGGCTTCGAGCTCGTTCGCCTGATGCACCCAATGCCGGTACTCGGACCACGCGATCAGGGCGATCGCGCCGCCGCCGAGCCCGTTGTAGAGCGCGACCATCTGCGGCATCTCGGTCATCTTGACCCGCTTCGACGCGAACGCGCCGATCACCGAGCCGACCAGGATGCCGCCGAAGATGATGCCCCAGTTGCCGATGCCTTTCAGCATCAGCGTGGTGACCACGGCGACGCCCATGCCGACCGCGGCGATCCAGTTGCCGCGACGGGCGGTCGTCGGGTGGGTGCCGAGCTTGATTCCGTAGATGAAGAGCGAGAAGGCGACTATGTAGAGCAGTCCGACCGTGGCCGAACCGTTTTCGAGCGCGGCGAGAGTCATGACTTGCTTTCGTCCTCAACCGCCGCTTCGGGCGCCGGTTTCTTCTTTTTGGTGCCGAACATCTCGAGCATGCGGTCGGTGACCATGAAGCCGCCGACGACGTTGATCGTTCCGAACACGATCGCGATGAAGCCGATCACTTCGTCGAGGGTGCTGTCGGCGTAGCCGACGACGATCAGGCCGCCGAGCACGACGATGCCGTGGATCGCGTTGGTCTGCGACATCAGCGGCGTGTGGAGGGTGGCCGGAACCTTGGAGATCACCTCGAAGCCGACGAACGCGGCCAGCACGAGGATCGTTATTTCAGTTACGAGATCCATTACTTCGCGGTCCTCTCGCCCCGCACCTGGCCCTCATGGGTGATGCAGGCGGCGTCGATGATGTCGTCTTCGAAGTTCAGTTCGAGTTCGCCCTCGTCGGTGATCATCAGTCCGAGCAGGTTCTCGAGGTTCTTGGCGTAGAGCTGCGAGGCGTGACCCGGCAGGTCGGAGGCGAGGTTGGTCGGTCCGACGATCTTCACGCCGTTCACTTCGACGATCTCACCGGCCTTGGTCAGTTCGCAGTTGCCGCCGGTCTCGGCGGCGAGATCGACGATCACGGAGCCGGGGGCCATGTTGGCGACGGCGTCGGCGGTGATCAGGATCGGCGCGGCCCGCCCGGGGATCGCGGCGGTGGTGATGATCACGTCCTGGCGGGCGGCGTTCTCGGCCAGTGCCACCCGGACCTGTTCGTTCTCCTCCTCGGTCAGGGGCCGGGCGTATCCGCCCTCGCCCTCGGCGTCGGGGATGAACTCGAGTTCCAGCGGGCGGCCGCCGAGCGAAGCGATCTGCTCCCAGGCCGCGCGGCGGATGTCGAAACCGGTGACGATCGCTCCGAGGCGCTTGGCGGTGGCGATCGCCTGCAATCCGGCGACACCGGCACCGAGCACAAGCACCTTGGCCGGCCGGATCGTTCCGGCGGCGGTGGTGAGCATGCTCCAGAACCGGCCCGATTCACGCGAGGCGATCATCGTCGCCGAGTATCCGGCGGCGGTGGCCTGCGAGGAAAGTGCGTCCATCGCCTGGGCGCGGGTGGTGCGCGGGATCGCCTCCATGGCGAAAGCGGTCACACCGGCGGCGGCGAGCGCGTTGTTCGACTCGGCCGCGGTCCACGGCGAAAGGTGGCTGATCAGAGTCTGACCCGATTTCAGGCCGGAGATCTCTTCGGCGGACGGGGCCGCGACGCTCAGCACGACGTCGGCGCCGAGCACGTCGGCCAGTGATCCGACGGTCGCTCCCGCCTCGCTGTACTGCGTGTCGGGATGACCGGCTTCAGCACCGGCTCCGGTTTCGATCACGATGTCGACACCTTCGCGCTTGGCGAGTGTGCGGACAGCGTCGGGAACCAGGGCGACCCGGCGTTCCCCAACGGCGGTTTCTTTTGGGACTCCGATTTTCATGGACAAGGCCGCGCCAGCCTATGACAAACGGGACTCAGGATGGTTCGTCGCCGGTCAAAGCGGCGAGCCGCTCGACCGTGTGCTTCATCTGCGGGATCTCCGGATGGACCGGAGTCGCGATCAGACGGTCGATTCCGTTGGCCCGGAATCGCTGGAGGCGTTCCGCTACCTCGGCCTCGGTCCCGATCAGTGAAACCGCGTTGACGACCTCGTCGGAGCAGGCCTGGAAGGCAGCTTCCTTGTCGCCGGCCTGGAACTTGACCTGGACCTCGTCGGCGATCTCGCCGTATCCGAAACGGTGGGCGAGATCGACATAGAAGTTGGTCTTGCGCGAACCCATGCCGCCGAAGTAGAGGACGAGACCCATGCGGACCATGTTCCGGGCGGCTTCGAGGTCGCCGTCGATCGCGACCTGGACCGAGGGTGAGATCTCCAGGTCGGAGCGCTGGCGGCCACCCTTTTTCAGACCTGTCTCGATGTGCTCGCCCCAGGCGTCCTCGAACTTGTCGACGTCGAAGAAGATCGGGATCCAGCCGTCGGCGACCTCGGCCGCGATCTCGACCGATTTGCGCCCGATGGCCCCGAGGAAGATCGGGATGTAGTCGCGTTCGGGACGGAAGTTGAGCTTCAACGGCTTGCCCTGGCCGTCGGGCAGGGGCAGCTGGTAGTGCTCGCCCTGATGGTTGACCTTCTCCTTGCGGGCGATGATCTCGCGCACGACCTGGACGTATTCCTTGGTCCGGCCCCATGGCTTCGAGTACGGAACGCCGTACCAGCCCTCGGAGACCTGCGGTCCCGACGGGCCGAATCCGAACAGGAAGCGCCCGTGGGAGAGCTTGTCGATGGTCGCTCCGGCCATGGCGGCGGCGGCCGGTGGGCGGGCGGGCACCTGCATGATCGCGGCACCTAGGTTGATCTTCTCGGTCTGTCCGGCCAGCCAGGCCAGGACCGAGACCGCGTCGGATCCGTAGGACTCCGCCACCCAGACTGATTCGTAACCGACGTCTTCGGCGAACCTGACCGCCTCCAACGCGTCATCACCCTGGGGACCGATCCCCCAATAACCGAGATACAACCCGAGCTTTAGCGACATGGCGCAACCCTATCGTGGTTGAACAAATTTCTGTTTTGTGCCACTTTGGTTGTCGGGATGGCACCGCTGACCAGACGTCCACCGAACAGGTAACAATCCAGCCGTGGCCGACACCGAGACACGCGTCCTCCCCGAAATGGGGCTCACCAGCAGCGAGGCCGCGCAGCGCCTGAAGCAGCTCGGACCGGCCGAGCCGCACTCCTCCCGGTCGACGTCGAGCATCATCGCCGGCAACGTCTTCACCCTCTTCAACGCGATCATCGGGGTCTTCTTCATCCTGATCATGTCGCTCGGCCTCTACGCCGACGCGATCTTCGGCCTGATCGCGATCGTCAACTCGTACATCGGCATCCGGCAGGAACTGAAGGCCAAGGAGACCCTGGACCGGCTCGCGGTCCTGGTCGCCCCCCGGGCCGGGGTGATCCGCGACGGACAGGAGATCGAGCTGCTCGCCGACGAGATCGTGCCCGGCGACGCGGTGAGGATCGAACCCGGCGATCAGCTGGTGGCCGATGGCCGGGTGATCTCCTCGCGGGGGCTCACCCTCGACGAATCGATGCTGACCGGCGAATCCGACGGCATCGCCAAGGAGGCCGGCGACGAGGTCCTCTCGAGCGCTTTCGTGATCTCCGGATCGGGCTTCTACGAGGCGACAGCGGTGCGCGACGAAAGCTACGCCGGACAGATCGCCGGCGAAGCCAAGGCCTTCCGTCACCCTCCGTCCCCGCTGGAGAAGGAGGTCAACCGGGTGATCGTCGCCTGCACGCAGGTGCTGGTGCCGCTGGCGATCCTCCTGATCGGATCGCTGTATGTGCGCAAGGTCGAGCTGGTCGAGGCGGCACAGACCGCGACCGCCGGACTGATCACCCTGATCCCCGAGGGTCTCGTCCTGCTGATGAGCGTGACCTTCGCCGTGGCCGCGGTCAAGCTCGCGAGACGCCAGACCCTGATCCAGCAGATGAGCGCGACCGAGTCACTGGCTTCGGTCGACACGATCTGCGTCGACAAGACGGGCACCCTGACCGACGGCAACCTGACCCTGGTCGGAATCGAGTCCGCCTATGTGACCGACACGAAACTGGCCCAGCGCGAACTCGGGCGGTTCGCCGCCAGCGTCGGCGAACGCAACCGCACGATGGAGGCGATCGCCGAGGAGTTTCCCGGTGAGGCCGAGCCGGTCGTCGACGAGGTGCCCTTCTCCTCCGACTGGAAGTGGAGCGGCCTGACCTTCGACGACGGCACCGGGCGCCAGAGTCTCGTCCTCGGAGCCCCCGATCTCATGATCCAGTCCGGGGCGCTCACCCTGAACGAGACCATGAGTGCCCGGCTGGAGGCGGAAACGGCGTCGGGTCGCCGGGTGGTCGCGCTCAGCCAGACCAGCCAGCCGCTGCCCGCAGACGGCACGGCCGGCCATCCGCAGGGTCTCGAGCCGGTCGCTCTGGTGGTGCTCGAGGAGAACCTGCGGCCGGGCGTGACCGAGACGCTGGAGCTGATGCGCAGCGAGGAAGTGGATCTGAAGCTGATCTCGGGCGACGCGAAGGCCACCGTGACCTCGGTCGCGCGCGCGGTCGGCATTCCCGACGAGGCGGGCGTGATCGAAGGCACCGAGCTTTCCGAGGATCCCGAGACATTGGCCGAGCAGGCGAAGGCGAACACGATCTTCTGCCGGATCCGGCCCGAGCAGAAGAAGGCCCTGGTCACGGCCCTGTCCGAGTCCGGCTGCTACACGGCGATGATCGGCGACGGTGTCAACGACGTGCCCGCGCTGAAGAGCGCCCGCATGGCGGTCGCAATGGGTTCGGGCAGCCAGGTGACCAAGAGCGTCGCCGACGTGGTCCTGCTCGAAGACGAGTTCGGCCGCCTGCCCGAGGCGATCGCCGAGGGCCGTCGCATCGCCCGCAACATCCACCGTCTCGGGCGGCTCTACCTGACCAAGTCGGTCTACGCGGCCGCCCTGATCCTGCTGGTCTCGGTGCCCGGGTTCGCCTTCCCGTTCCTGCCGCGCCATCTGACCCTGGCCGCTTTCCTCACGATCGGCATCCCGTCCTTCGTGCTGGCCCTGGCCCCCTCCGACGGTCCGCTCTACCGCGGTCGGCTGCTGCGCTCACTCGGCGCTTTCGCCGTGCCGGCCGGGCTGGCGACGGCACTCGGCTCGATCCTCTCTTTCTTCCTGGTCGACCAGGTCTTCGGCGGCGACCTGCTGGAGGGGCGGACGGCGGCGACCACGACCCTGATCGTGCTCGGCCTCTGTTTCATCCTGCTGCTCGAGCGCGGCCCGGGACGGGAGCACATCGCGATCCAGAGCTACATGCTGGCGATGATCGCGGGGCTGGGCGCCCTGTTCGCCGGCATCCTCGCGGTCAATCCGCTGCGCGAGTTCTTCGAGATGTCGATGATGAGCGCCGACCAGTGGTTCATCGCGCTGCTTGCCGCGGCGATCGCCCTGGCGGCGGCGGCCCTGATGTGGCGCCTGCCGATCATCCAGAGCTGGGAGGCGCCGGCCGAAGCCGAAGAGGACGCTCCCCCCTTGGAGAGGTAGCACGCCGGGTCGAAATCCGGATTGGCTTCCGCCCCGCATCCTCAACTCGTTGAGCTGTGGGATGTCAATCCGGATTCCTTGTTCAGACTTCGCAGTCTCCGTGGTCCTCTAGGTGGCCGACGGCACTACCGGCCACGCGGCCCAGCATCTCGCTGATCTGGTCCGCTTCTTCGGGGCTGAGCGATTCGACGAAGTGTTCGCGGAACACCCCGTCGCGGATCGGTTTCATCTCGGCGAGGGTCTCGCGCCCGGCCTTGGTGATCGAGAGGAAGGTTCCGCGCCGGTCCGATGAGCAGAAGCTGCGCTCAACCAGGCCGGCCTTCTCGATCCGGTCGAGCAGCCGGGTCAGTCCGGACTTGGTCACGCTGACCTGGCAGAGCATGTCCTTGGGGCGCACGGGCGCGGCCGATGAGTCGAGTTTCACCAGCACGTCGTACCAGGCCAGTGGCGGCAGGCTCGCTTCCGAAAGGGCGATCTCGATGCGCTCGACGACCGCCTGATGGGCGTTCCTGACCGCCTGCCACGCCGAAACGTATGCCGGATCGTCGACCTGTGAAGTCCGGTCGGGAGTTGTCGTTGCTTGTGCCATAGGAGACATTGTAACGCATGTAGTTGACAACGCAACTAATTTTGGTATGGTGTTCCCACAACAGTTGCGCACGCAACAATTTCTAAGACAACTACTTGTTTCGAAGGGATCCAAAATGAGCACCACAGAACAGGCAGTACGCATCGAGACCGGCGCCTACGGAGTGGACACGGTTCACACCCAGGTCGGCTTCGAGGTCAAGCACCTCGGCATCTCCACCTTCCGCGGCAGCTTCGGCGGATTTGCCGGCACCGTGACGGTCGGCGAGAACGGCATCGAGCAGATCGACGGCTCGATCGAGATCGCCAGCGTCAAGGTTCCGGAAGAGCAGCTCACAGGCCACCTCCTCAGCCCCGACTTCTTCGATGCCGAGAACCATCCGCAGGGCACCTTCAAGTCAACTTCCGTCGAAGCCGTCGACGGTGAGAACTACAAGGTCACCGGCGACCTCACCCTCCGCGGCGTGACCAATCCGGTCGTGCTGAACGTCGAGGTCGAAGGGGCCGGCATCGGCATGGACGGCAGCTCCGTCCTCAGCCTCAAGGCCGATGGCATCGTCAACCGCAACGACTACGGCATTTCCTGGGGCGCCGCCCTCGAGACCGGTGCCGCCGTCGTCGCCGAGAAGGTCCGCATCGTCCTCACGGTCGAAGCGGTCAAGTCGGGAGAGTAATCATGAAGGTCCTCGCCATCAACGGAAGCCTGAGAAAGGACTCCTTCTCATCCCGTCTCGCGGCCGCCGCCGCCGGCCTCGCCCCGGAAGGGGTGGAGGTCACGCAGTACACCGGCCTCGACACGATCCCCGGGTTCAACCAGGATCTTGAGGACGGCGCGGTTCCGGCCGCGGTCGAGGACCTGCGTGAGCAGCTCGAGGCCAGCGACGCGGTCCTGATCGTCACCCCGGAATACAACGCCTCCGCCCCGGGTGCGCTCAAGAACGCGATCGATTGGAGCTCCCGCCCGCACGGCGAATCGGCCCTGGCCGGACTGCCCGCGGCGATCATCTCGGCCAGCCCGATGCCCTTCGGGGCCCTCTGGGCCGGCCAGCAGATCCGCAAGGCGTTCACGATCACCGGCACGCCGACCGTCGAGCGCGAAGTCGCGATCGGCAAGATCGACGAGAAGCTCGGCGACGACGGCACCCTCACCGACGAGGGGGCACGCGACGAAGTGACCGCCCTGCTCGCCGAGCTCGAAGAGCTGGTCGGCCAGGTGAACCAGGAGGAAGCCGAAGTGGCCGCCTGAGCGGTCCCGCCTCGCCCCGGCTCATCGCCAGGGATAATCCGGTGATGAGCCACGCCGATCCCCCACCACCGCAGGCCGATTTCGCGGTGGTGGGTGGCGGCATCCTCGGGCTCGCCGTCGCCCGCGAGCTCCTGTTCCGCCACCCCGATGCCACCCTCGTGCTTCTCGAAGCCGAGAACCGTCTCGCGGCGCATCAGACCACGCATTCCAGCGGAGTCATCCACGCCGGCGTCTACTACGAGCCCGGGAGTCTGCGGGCGAAGCTCTGTGTCGAGGGCGCGGCGGAATTGATCGCCTACTGCGAGCAGAGCGAGATCCCCTGGCGGCGGAGCGGCAAGCTGATCGTCGCCACCGACGAGACCGAGCTGGAACGGCTCGACCGGCTGGAGAGTCGGGGCAGGGCCAACGGCGTGCCCGGACTGACCAGGATCGAGAGCGACGCGATCACCGAGATCGAGCCCGGCGCGACGGGGATCTCCGCGCTCCACTCACCGAACACGGGGGTCGTCGATTTCGGCCTCGTCGCCCGGTCGTTCGCCGGTGACGTCGAAAGGGCCGGCGGCACGATCCACACCTCGGCTCCGGTCATTGCGATCCGCTCCGGACGCGGACCCAAGCCGGACCGTCTCGCGATAGAGACATCCCGAGGCACGGTATCGGCGAACCGGGCGGTGTTCTGCGCCGGCCTTCAGTCCGACCGGCTCGCCCGGATGGCGGGCGGTGACCCGGCACCCCGGATCGTGCCGATCAGGGGTGGCTACCTGAAGGTGAAACCGGGCCGGGAGGATCTGGTCAGGGGCAATGTCTACCCCACACCCGATCCCGAACTGCCCTTTCTGGGCGCCCATCTCACCCGCGGCTTCGACGGGTCGCTCCTGATCGGCCCGACCGCGATGATGGCCGCGGCCCGGGACGCCTACCGCCTGACCCGGGTCCGGCCGCGGGACCTGTGGGAGACGGTCACCTGGCCCGGAAGCTGGCGTCTGATCCGCCGCAACCTCGGGACGACGGTGACGGAGATCCGCCACTCGGTGAGTCCCAGGTCGCTGCTGGCCGAGGCCCGCCGCATGGTGCCCGGCCTTCGGGACGACGACGTGCTCCCGGGGCCCGCCGGGGTGCGGGCTCAGGCGCTCGGCCGGGACGGCGGGCTGATCGAGGACTTCCTGATCGAACGGACCGAGAACGCGATCCATGTGCGAAACGCACCCTCCCCCGCCGCGACCTCATCGATGGCTCTCGCCCGCCTGATCGCCGACCAGGCTTCGTAGCCCCCGTCGAGGCCCCGATGGCGCGGGGCAAATGAGAAAGCCCTTAAGTTCGGTTGCTACTTTCCGGCGATGTCAAACTCCCTCATCTGTCCCAAGTGCGGTTCCGAAATGCGCTCCTACGAGCGAAACGAAGTCGTGGTCGACCAGTGCACCGGCTGCGGAGGACTGTTCCTCGACCGCGGTGAACTTGAACGCCTGGTCAGCGCCGAGTCCGCCTACTACGGAGGCGGACAGCCCCAACAGCAGGCCCCACCGCCCCAGCAGCAGTACCGGGACGATCGCGGTCACGGCGACTACAAGAAGAAAAAGAAGAGCAAGCGCAGCTTCCTCGAGGATCTCTTCGAGGGCTGATTCAACCAACTGGGGGCGATCCGGGCGCAAATAGCACCCAAATCTCCCCCAGAACCAAGGGCCTCACGCGCGAAGCGCGGAGCGAAGCGACCCAGCACCCGACCCTCTGCCGTAGACGCCTGGACCGAACTGGCGCCCCGAGCCCCACACGCAAGGGTGGAGACGATCAGCACGCATATAGCGTGCTGATCGTCTCCACCCCAACCACCAACCCTCCGAGACTCGGCCACACGTCCCACCCCAGACACCCGCGACTCGGCCGTTCATTCCACCTAAGAGTGGTGCACGGGGCGCTCCTAGGCTCCGCTGCCGAGGAGCGAGCGAAGCTGATGAAGGGGACGCACCTCAGTGCGTTCCCGAATCCGCGAGCGACCGACGAAGGTCAGCGGTGCATAGGTGCGCCCCGGGCGCCGCTCGCCCACCGTCCCAAATACAGAAAAGGGCCGCCCCACCGGGGCGGCCCTTTTCGACGCAGCTGCGTCAGCAGTCACGCAACAGCTACAGACGCTCCACCAGCATGGCTTCACCCTGACCACCGGCGACGCACATGGTTTCGATGCCGAACTGATGGTCATCGGTCTCCATGACGTTGAGCAGGGTTCCCATGATGCGGGCACCGGTCATGCCGAAGGGATGTCCGAGGGCGATCGCTCCACCGTGGGTGTTGAGCTTGTCCATCGGGATACCGACCTCTTCCGAGATCGGGATCACCTGCGCGGCGAAGGCCTCGTTCAGCTCGACGGTGTCGATGTCCTCGATCTTCATGTTGGCGCGGACCAGCAGCTTCTTGACCGCTTCGATCGGGGCGACGCCCATCAGCTCGGGCTCGTTGCCGGCGGTGGCCGACGTGACGATCCGGGCACGCGGGGTCAGGCCGAGTTCCTTGGCCTTGGTGTCGCTCATGATCAGAACGGCGGCGGCGCCGTCGTTCAGCGGGCAGGAGTTGCCGGCGGTGACTCCGCCGTCGCCGAAGGCTTCGGGCAGGCTGCCGAGCTTCTCGCGCATGTCGCCGCCGTCCTTGCGGGGGCCGTCGTCCTTGCTGACGACGGTGCCGTCGGCGAGGGTCACGGGAACGATCTCGCGATCGAAGAATCCGGACTCCTGGGAGGCGACCGCACGGTGCTGTGAGAGCAGCGCGTAGTCGTCCATCGCTTCACGGCTCACGCCGTACTTCTTGGCGACGTTGACGGCGGTGATGCCCATGTCGATGTACGCGTTGGGCTGACCGTCGTTGCCGAGCAGGTATTCGCTCTGGTCTTCCTGTCCGGCCGCGCGGGATCCGGCGATCTCGCTGCGCTCGTTGAACGAGCTGACGAACTCGACGCCGGCGGCGATGTAGATGTCACCCTCGCCGTTCTTGACCGCGTTCGAGGCGTGACGGATCGCGTCGAGGCTCGAGGCGCAGTAGCGCGAGACGGTGACGCCGGTGGTCGCCTGGGTCAGCTTGTCCGAGAGCAGGACGAGGATGCGTGCCAGGTTGTAGGCCTGCTTGCCCTGCGGCATGCCGACGCCGCAGAAAACCTCTTCGACGGTGGCGGGATCCACACCGGGGTTGCGTTCCAGAAGCTGGTCGATAACGAAGGCACCGGTGTCGTCCGGGCGAAGCGAGGCGAGCGAGCCCTTGAAGGCACGGCCGATCGGGGTGCGGACAGTGTCCACAATCACTGCTTCAGGCATGCGAGTGGTTCTCCTTGGTCGATTGTCGGCCGGGGAAAGTGTCTCGGGCGGAGACTCGGGCCGATTCTTGTAATGGGAACGTTATTGAACTTCGAAAGTCCGGGCCGAGTAGATTGCCGTGGATGAGTAATCCACCGAGACCCGGTGCGGTCCCTCCACGCCCTCCGCAGACCTCACAGCAGACCCCCCGGCCGCGCCCGCCGCAGCCCGGGCAGCCGCGTCCCCAGCAGCCCGGCCAGCCCCGGCCGGCCCAGCCCGGACAGCCGCGCCAGCCGGCTGATCTGGCGACCCGTCTCGATGGTCAGCGAGGCTGGCTGAACGAGCTGGATCGCTCACTGAAGAAACGTTCGATCATCGCCCTGGTGCTGACCTGCCTGGCGGTGGGTGTCGGCGCGGCGGCGATGTACATCTCGATCACGAAGAACAGTGACGGTGATCGGATCACCGCGCTCGAGTCCCGGATCGAGGCGCTTGAGGCGGCCACCGGTGCGACCACGATCGATCCGGGCGCGATCCCCGATACCGGGACGACCCTGCCCGGCACCGGCACCACCCTGCCCGAGACCGTGCCGTCGATCACCGGCGCGACGGGACCGACGATCCCCGCCGAGTGACCCGGGAAGCCCTGCCGGAGACGATTCTCTGGGACGACGACGGTCCGGACGGCGTCAAGGTCCTGACCATCAACCGGCCGGATCGCATGAACGCGATCGGGCCGGCCGAGGCCCGCGGCCTGTTCGAGGCGCTGGCCCGCTTCTGTGACGACGACGATGCGACCGTCCTGGTGATCACCGGGGCCGGCACCGACTCGTTCTGTGCCGGCGCCGACCTTCGCTCGGTCGCCGCGATGTTCCAGGACGACCCCGAGGCCGAGCCGCTGTTCGACCCGGCGGGCGGCGGCGATCCCAGGATCCCGGCCGAGGGCAACATCGGTCCGACCCGCTGGTCGGACATCCACAAGCCGATCATCGCCGCCGTGAACGGCGCTGCCTATGCCGGCGGCCTGGAGTGGGCCTGTTTCGCCCATATCCGGGTCGCCGACCAGCACGCCTCCTTCGGTGTGACCTGCCGGCGCTGGAACGTCGGGCTCGGCGATGGCGGCACCCAGCGCCTGCCGCGCCTGGTCGGGCTTGGGCCCGCCTTGGAGCTGATCATCACCGGGCGGGTGATCGGTGTCGAGGAGGCCGCCCGGATCGGTCTCGTCAACCAGATCTCACCCAGCGGCAAGTGCCTGGACGAAGCCCTTGAACTGGCCCACCGGATCGCGGCACTGCCCCAGCCCGCCCTTCGCACCGACCTCGAAGCCGCGATGCGGGGCTTCGGGGAGCCCCTGGCGAGGGGTCTGGAGATCGAGGCCGAGCGTTTCAACACCCTCCTGGGCGATCCTCAGCTGCGCCTCGGCGCGGAACGGTTCGTCAGCCGGGACCATCCCGACCGGCGACCCGATGCCGCACCTCTCCACCGAACGGCCCATGCTTTCGCCTTCGCGAAGCGGGCCCACGCCGACACGCCGGGCAAGTTCGGAGGCGAGGCCCCGTTCATCGACCATCCGGCGGGTGTCGCCCGCGAGGCGGCCCGTTTCGGTGACGAGGACACGATCGCGGCAGCCTATCTTCACGACACGATCGAGAAGACCGAGGTGACCGCGGCCGAGCTTGATCGTGCCTTCGGTCCGGTGATCGCCGGTCTGGTGGTGGACCTGAGTGACGATCCGGAGATCGCCGACCGTGACGAGCGCCGGATCGACCGGCGACGGCGGGCGATCGAGGGCGGGGTCCGGACGAGACTGGTCTTCGCCTGCGACCGGCTGGACGGCATCCGGCACATGACCTCGATGCTCGAGTCCGGGGCCGATCCGGCCAAGCTTTCGACGGGCAGGCGGACCGAGTCGTGGCGGTCCGATATCGACGCGCTGAAGGCGGCCGGCATTCCCGCCGAGCTCGAGTCCGACCTCGAACGGTCGATGCTCGAACTCGAGAATCTGATTCGCTGAGCCGAACCCCGGCCCCCGGGAGATCGTTCACAGAATTTCAACCTGCCGTGGCCCGGCTGCTCCTACCTTGTGGTCATGGAAAAGACGAAGAACATCACTGTGGCGAAGGTCGCCATCTCGGACCGCACACCGAAGCTCGTCGCCGCCGCCGTCCTCTCCGGATCGCTGTTGCTCGGCGCCGACAATGTCCTGACCGTCACCTTGACCGCGGCGACGCTCGCGGTCGCCGAAGTGACACGCGCCCGGTTCGGCGTGAGAAGCTTGCGGACCAGTGTCACCCGTTCCGCAAACTCCCAGCTCGAATCGGTCGCCGGCCACACTCCCTAGGGTTTCGCCGCGTCGTTTCCGCGCCGAAGGCGCGGAATGACGCGTCAGGACCCGCTCTTCAGGGAGCGCTTCGGCAAACGCTTCACCGGCATAGTCACGTTCGACCGGATGGAGGTGGTGAGCCTCACTCATTCGGTCGTCTATCTCGGACTGCTGGTCTGTGCCTTTCTGCTGGACGGGCCGCAGCCGATCACCTTCATCCTCGGAATGTCGCATGGACTGATCTGGATCGGCATGTCGCTGACCAGCATCGCGGCGGTGCATTTCCGGGTGATCAACCTGCGGCTGGCGGTCGCGATCGTGCTGCTCGGCTGTGTCGCGCCGTTCTTCGGCAGCATCGAGTTCGTCCGCCAGAACCGGCGTAGGGCGGTGGCCGATGTCTGAGACCGGCGGCGACCTCTGTGTGGTGAACGCCCTGATCGATGGTGAGATCGCCGGCCTGAGGGCCGAGGGCGGTCTTGTGGCGGAGGTCGGACCCGCTGTTCGGGCCCGCCCGGGAGAGGCGGTGCTGGACGCCGGCGGCGCGATCCTCAGCCCGCCGCTGATCAACGGCCACACTCACGCGGCGATGACCCTCTTCCGTGGTCACGGAGACGATCTCCCGCTGATGCGCTGGCTTCAGGAGGCGATCTGGCCGGTCGAGGCGAGGTTGGAGGATGAGGATGTCTACTGGGGAACGAGGCTCGCCTGCCTCGAGATGATCCGCACCGGCACCACGAAGTTCTGGGACATGTACTGGCAGCCGGACGCGGTCGCCCGGGCGGTACGTGATGCGGGGATCCGGGCCGTCGTCGGCCCGCCGATGATCGATCCGAAGTCCGATTCCGACCTCGCCGGCCGCAACGACGAGCTGCTCGGACAGCTCGCGTCGCTCGGTGGGTACGGGCCGCGCATCGAGGCCGCGGTGGCGCCCCACTCGATCTACACGGTCTCGACCGAGAGCCTGGAGTTCGCGTTCTCGGTGGCGAAGGACATGGGGCTGCCGGTCCACATCCATCTTTCCGAGACCGAACCGGAGGTCGAGGATTGCCTGTCCCAGTTCGGTGTGCGTCCGGCGCGGTACCTGGACAGTCTCGGTCTCGTGACCCCGGAGACGGTGCTCGCCCACGGTGTTTGGCTCGATGACGAGGAGTTGGAGCTGATCGCCGCGCGCGGGGCCACGGTGGCCACCAATCCGGTGGCGAACATGAAGCTTGCGGTCGGCAACGCCTTCCCCTACCCCGCCGCGCGGCGGGCCGGGGTCAGGCTGGCGCTCGGGACGGACGGGGCCGGTTCGAACAATTCCCTTGATCTGCTCGCCGACCTGAAGGTCTTCGCCCTGCTCCAGCGGCATCATTCCGCGAGCGCCGAGGCGATCCCGGTGTGCGAGGCCTGGGCGATCGCCACCGGACGGCGCTCGGACCTGGTCGGCGATCCCACGCCGCTGACGGTCGGCGGGGCCGCCGACTTCCTGCTGCTCGACGGCGATTCGCACGAGCTGGCGCTCGGTGATCTCACCTCAAGCCTGGTCTATTCGGCTTCGGGCGCGGTGGTCAGAACCACGGTGGTCGACGGACGGGTGCTGATGGAGAACAGGCGGGTCGAGGGTGCCACCGAGGTGGTCGCAAGAGCCCGTGAGCGAGCCCAGAGCCTGGGCCTCGGCTGACCGAAGCGACCTTGCGGGCTGCGGGGAACGGAGCGCCGAGGCGATCCCGGTGTGCGAGGCCTGGGCG
>DATJUB010000074.1:0-21723 GCA_035502775.1 Solirubrobacterales bacterium
GCGACGATCTCCGTCGGAGCGCTCCTGGCGACCAGCCAGGCGGCTTCCGCCGATGGCGCCACGCCGATAACCGACGAGCCGCACACCACGGCGCCGCAGCCGGGCACCACCGGCCCGATCGGCCCCACCGGTCCGACCCAGGGCAAGCCGACGACTGACAAGCCGACCCCGGACAAGCCCGCCAAGAACGGTGGCAAGAAGCCGGGCAAGGAGACCAAGCCGCAGACCTCCGATCCCAAGAAGGAGATCGTTCCGAACCGGCCCAACCCGCAGTCGGCCGAAGAGGCCGCTCCGAGCGGTTCACCGACGATCACCATCCCGCCGAACCTCGGTCTCTCGGGCGATTCGACCCCGGTTCCCGCCTGCGACGGCAGCGCCGGGCCGCCGAAGAACCTGGTGCCGATCTACCTGAAGGCGTCCCGGGCCTACAACCTCGGTGAGCGCGGCCCCCAAATCCTCGCGGCGATCAACAAGGTCGAGACCGATTTCGGCCGCCTGAACGAGGTCACCTCGTACGCCGGAGCGATCGGCTGGATGCAGTTCATGCCGGCCACCTGGGAGTCCTACGCGACCGACGGTGACGGTGACGGCAAGTCCGATCCGTACAACCCGAAGGACGCGATCCACGCCGCCGCCAAGTACCTGCAGGCCGCCGGCGCGCCCGCCGACTGGTACGACGCGATCTGGGCCTACAACCACGCCGATTGGTACGTCCAGGACGTTCTCGACAAGGCCGCCTGTTACGGCGCGCTCGAAGACACCGAGAAGCCGCGTGAAGACCTGAAGTTCTACGTCTGCAAGCCCGACATGTCCCGCACCCTCGAAGTCCCGAGCTACTACATGCGGGCCTTCGAGAGCGCCGCCGCCCGTTACGAACTGGGCCAAAAGGGAATCTGGGCGCTCGCCGCGGTCGCCCGCCTCGAGTCCGACTACGGACGCGGCATGACCGTGAAGCAGATGCGGCAGACCGGCGCGATGGGCATGAGCCGCGACGAGTGGAAGACCTACGGCGTCGACGGCAACGACGACGGCTACGTCCAGCGGGACGAGCCCTGGGACGCGATCTCGACCTTCGCCCGGATGCTGTGGTCCAAGCCGACGATCGAAGCCGGACTGTTCGAGCACAACCACGCGGCCTGGTACGTCGAGGCGGCGATGAAGGAAGCGGCCGCGATCAAGGGCGAATGCGACACGGTCAAGACCACCTGGGACATCGAGTTCCCGGCGCCGACCACCAACGCCACCGAGATCAACTGGGACAACCTGGAGATCATGAACGCGGCCGCGCAGAACGACATCGCCTCCGGGCAGATCGACATCCGCGTGATCAACCTGCTGGCGATGCTCACCCAGAAGTACAAGATCTCGATTTCGTCACTGAAGTCGGATCACAGCCTGATGACCGCGAGCGGCAATGTCTCGAATCACGCCGGCGGCCGGGCGATGGACATCGCCGCCGTGAACGGCGTGCCCTGCACCGACCAGTCGGCGAGCAGTCCCTGCACCGAGGTCGGTCTGCTGCTCGCCTCGCTGCCGGACGGCATCAAGCCGACCGAACTGATCTACGGCTGGGATCTCGACGGTGCCTCCGGCGCCGCTTTCGCGCTCGCCGATCATCAAGATCACATCCACGCCGGTTTCGGCCTCTAGAAGAGAACGGGAATCCGGGTCGCTTCGCTTCGGTGTGCGGCTCGGATCGTGAGGAACCGCAGCCTCGGCAGTTCAGTGTGAGCCGGTGGCACAACTCCGAAGGCGCCCGGTGTTACTAGGTTCTAGAACTCATGCCGCAGGCCATGTCCAGAGGAAGGATGTCGCTGCCGCTCGCCGCCGCGGTCGCTTTCTGCTGCTCGCTCGCGGTCGCGTTCTTCTGGCTGGCCGAATCCAAGGCCGTCGCCGCCACCCGGCCGAACGTCGTGCTGGTGCAAGTCGACGACATGGCCAGATCACTGCTCGACGCCCAGTACAGGCAGGGTGGCCGATGGGTTCCGGCGATGCCGAGCGTACGACGCCAGATCGCCGCCCAAGGGGTCGAGTTCAGCCGCTACTACGTGAGCGATCCGATCTGCGGCCCCTCACGGGCATCGCTCCTCACCGGCCGCTCGGCTCACAACCACGGCATGACGATCAACGTGCCGCCCTACGGATATCCGCTCTGGCAGAACTCCGAGATCAGCCGCGAGAACCTGCCGATCTGGCTCGACCGAGGCGGCTACCGCACGATCCATGTCGGCAAGTACACCAACCAGTACGGCGCGAACCCACCTGACGAGGTTCCGGCCGGCTGGGATCGCTGGGTGAGCCCGACCATGGGGACCTGGAGCTACTACGGCAACCCTCTGAACATCAACGGCCTGGTCACTCCGAAGATCGGAAGCTGGCAGGCGCGGGACTCGGCCGATTGCGTGGTCGCGACCTTGGAGGTTCCCGGCGCATGCACCCACGCGACCGACCTGCAGACCGCCTACGCGGTCGATGAGCTCAAGCAGGCGGCCGCCGATCCGGATCCGTTCTACCTGCAGCTCGACTACAACGCGCCCCACGACGACGGGCGCAAACCGGCCGGTCCCACCCCGCCGACCAGGGTGCGCGGAATCGCCCGCAAGATTCCAGCCCCCACGGGGCTGACGGAACGGCCGGTCTCGCGTTCACAGCCGCTCTTCATCCGCAGGCAGCCGGTCATGTCCGGCGCGGTGCGGCGCGAGGTCCGCGATCGATGGCGCAACGAGGTCGCTTCCCTGAAGGCGATCGACGAGGGTGTCGGCCGCATTCTGCGGCAGCTGAAAGCGGACGGCCGGCTCGGGAACACGTACGTGATGTTCACCTCGGACAACGGCCTCTTCCACGGTGAGCACCGGATCGCCTACGGCAAGTTCCTCCCCCACGAACCCTCCAGCCACGTGCCGATGCTGATGCGGGGGCCGGGATTGCCGAAGGGCCGCAAGAGCGGGGCGCTCGGCTCCAATCTCGACGTCGCCTCGACCGTGCTCGGAATGACCGGGGTCTCGGCGGGCGCCTGGCAGGACGGCCGCTCGCTGCTCGGATTCGCCCGCAACCCCCGGCGGCTGCACAAGTCTCCGGTCCTTCTGGAGGGGTACAACGGGCGCGGCCGGGACGAACCGGAACAGTTCCTCGACGGTTCGGGCCAATCCCGGGCGAACCAGGCGGTGGTGCTCAACTACACCGGATTCGTCGCCAAGAACTGGAAATACATCGAGTACTCCTACGGCGAGGAAGAGCTCTATGACCTCGGCATAGACCCAGGCGAGATGCGGAATCTGGTCTGGAGTCCGCGCCACGCGAACGTGCTCCGGTGGGCCCGGGCACAGACCCGCAGGCTCGGTGCCTGTGTCGCCGCCGAGTGCAGGATGCCGGTGAAGGCACCGCGCGCGAAGCCGCCCAAGTGACACTCAGCCGATGGGTCGAATAGCTTCCGGGTAAGTACCGTTTTCATTCCGACTTCTCGAGAGGAACAGATGCCCACATACGTGATGCTCACCAACCTGACCGCCGAGGGTGTCAAGACCCTCAAGAACAATCCCTCGCGAGTCTCCGAGGTCAATCGGGAAGTCGAATCCCTGGGTGCCAAGGTCGTGGCCCAGTACACCACTCTCGGGCAGTACGACTTCGTGACCGTGATCGAAGCCCCGTCCGAAGAGGCGATGGCCAGGGTCTCGGTCGAGATGGGTTCCCGCGGCACGATGACCAGCCAGACCCTGACGGCCCTCTCGGCCGAGCGTCTCGCCGAGATCCTCTAGCCGGCGGATACTGATTTGCGCATCCTGATTCTGGGTGGGGGCGGGCGCGAGCACGCGATCGTGAAAGCGCTCGCGCGCTCGCCCCGCTCGCCCGAGCTGTTCTGTGCGCCGGGCAATCCCGGGATCGCGGCCGACGCGAGCTGCCTGTTCGATCTCGATCCGACCGATGTAGCCAAGGTCGTGGCCGCCGCGAAGGAGCTCGAGATCGATCTGGTCGTGGTCGGACCCGAGGCGCCGCTCGTGGTCGGTGTGGTCGACGCGCTGACCGAGGCCGGGATCGCGGCGTTCGGGCCGAGCCGCGAGGCCGCGAGGCTCGAAGGCTCGAAGACCTACGCCAAGGAGGCGATGCGGGAGGCCGGCATCCCGACCGCCGGCTACGCCGTGCTGCATGACCGGGACGAGGCACTCGAGCAGATCTCCCGCGCCTCATTCCCGACCGTGCTCAAGGCCGACGGGCTCGCCGCCGGCAAGGGCGTGCTGATCTGCCAGACCGAGGCCGAGGCCCGCGAGGCGATCGAGATCTTCTTCACCGAGCAGAGGTTCGGGCGGACCGAGGTCGTGCTCGAGGAGTTCCTCGACGGCGAGGAACTCTCCCTGCTGGCGATCTGCGACGGCGAAAGGGCGATCGCTCTGACCCCCGCCCAGGACTACAAGCGGATCGGCGACGGCGACACCGGTCCGAACACTGGCGGCATGGGCAGCTACTCACCCGTTCCCGCCGTCGATTCCGCCACCCTGGCCGATCTCAGCGCCCGGGTGCACCAGCCGATCGTCGATCTGATGGCCCGTCGCGGACATCCCTTCCACGGTGTGCTCTACGCCGGGCTGATGATGACCGCGGATGGCCCCAAGGTGCTCGAGTACAACACCCGTTTCGGCGATCCGGAGACCCAGGCGGTGCTGCCCCGACTCGATTCCGACCTGGTCGAGATCTTCACCGCGGCCTGCGAGCCCGGTGGCCTGGCCGACGTCTCGGTGAACTTCAAGGACGAGTGGGCCGTGACCGTGGTGCTCGCCTCCGCGGGATATCCGGCCGGCTCCTCGAAGGGCGATGTGATCGAGGGCCTGGACCGTGCGGCTGAACTGGCCGAGGTGATTCACGCCGGAACCGCGGAGAAAGACGGGCGGATCGTCACCGCCGGAGGCAGGGTCCTCAACCTGACCGGACTCGGCCCCGATGCAGCGACCGCGCGCCAACGGGCTTACGATGCCGCAGAGACCGTTGAATTCGATGGAAAACAGATGCGCGGCGATATCGCTGACAGAGCGGTAGAGCGCGCCGGATAGGAACAGATACCAGTGAGCGAACCCACCCAGTCAACCGAACCCCAGACCCTCACCTCCGTGGAGCAGCTCTTCGAGGAGATCGAGGTCGAGCAGCCGCTGGTCGGCATCATCATGGGCTCGAAGAACGACAAGCCGAAGATGCAGCCCGCGGGCCAGGCCCTCGAGGACGCCGGCATCAAGTACGAGGTGCGGGTCATGTCCGCCCATCGTGATCCCGCGCTCGTCACCGAGTACTGCACCAACGCCCGGATGCGCGGCCTCAAGGTGATCATCGCCGGAGCCGGCATGTCCGCCGCCCTGCCCGGTGTCGCCGCCGCGCACACCGACCTTCCCGTGATCGGCGTGCCGATCCTCGGCAAGTCCCTGGGCGGGCTCGATGCCCTGCTTTCGGCGGTTCAGATGCCGCCCGGGGTCCCGGTCGCCTGCGTCGCCATCGACGGTGCCAAGAATGCCGGAGTGCTCGCCGCTCGCATGCTGAGCATCTGATGATCGATCGCTACACACGCCCGGAGATGGGCGAGGTCTGGACTCCGAAGGCGAAGATGGACGGCTGGCTCGCGGTCGAGCTGGCCGCCACCGACGCCTGGTCGGCCGAGGGTGTCGTGCCGCCCGAGGCGGCCGCGGCCTGCCGCGAGAAGGGCGCGTTCACGGTCGAGGCCGTGAACGCCCGCGAGGAGATCACCAACCACGATGTCGCCGCCTTCGTCGACGTCGTCGCCGGCTCGATCGGTGAAGAAGGCCGCTGGATCCATTACGGCCTGACCTCCTCCGACGTGCTGGACACGGCGCTCGCGACCCAGCTGACCCGGGCGGGCGAGATCCTGGTCGAGGGCGCGATCGCCTTCCGTGACGCCCTGGTCAAGCTCGCTCTAGAGCATCGCGACACGCTCTGCGTCGGCCGTACCCACGGCGTCCATGCCGAGCCGACCACCTTCGGCCTGCGCATGGCCGGTTTCGCCTTCGAGGCGGACCGCAACGTGACCCGGCTGGAGGCGGCCGCGACGCAGGTCGCCCGCGGCAAGCTCTCCGGGGCGGTCGGAACCTACGCTTCGGTCCCGCCCGCGATCGAGCGCCGGGTCATGGAGAACCTCGGCCTGCAGCGTGAGGAGATCGCCACCCAGGTCATCCCCCGTGACCGCCACGCCGAGTTCCTCGGCGCGATCGCCCTTGCCGGTGCCGGTATCGAGCGTTTCGCCACCGAGATCCGTCACCTTCAGCGGACCGAGGTCCGCGAGGCCGAGGAGCCGTTCGCCAGCGGCCAGCAGAAGGGTTCGTCGGCGATGCCGCACAAGCGCAACCCGATCCGGACCGAGCGCCTCACCGGCCTCGCCCGCGTGCTTCGCGGATACGCCAACACCGGACTCGAGAACGTGGCGCTCTGGCATGAGCGCGACATCTCGCACTCGGGTGCCGAGCGGGTCATCCTGCCCGACGCGACGATCACCCTCGACTACATGCAGCACCTCGCGACCCAGGTCGCCTCGGGGCTGGTCGTCCACACCGACCGCCTGCGCTCGAATCTCGATCTGACCCACGGCGCGCTGTTCAGCCAGCGGGCGCTGACCGCGCTGGTCGACAGCGGCATGTCCCGGGACGACGCCTACCGCACAGTTCAGGCCGCCGCCCAGGAGGCCTTCGACTCGGGCACCCAGTTCCGTGAACTGATCGGCAAGTCGGCCCCTCAGCTTGACCTCGACGAGATCTTCGATTTCAATGCGTATCTGACCCACCTGCCGGAAGTTTTCGAACGCTTGGAGGCGATCTCGCGATGATTCTCTACACCTGCGGCACCAAGACGATGGGACCGGGTGCGATGCATCCCTGCGCCAAGGCCGGCAACGCGCTCGAGCAGGCCGGCTACGAGTACGAGATCAAGACGGTGCGCGGCTATCGCATGATGCCGTGGACCTGGCGCACACGGGCCGAGGACCGGGCCGAGGTCGAGAAGCTGAGCGGAACCAAAGAGGTTCCGATCCTCGTGCTGGACGACGGCGAGGTCGTCTCCGGCTCGGGCACGATCGCCAAGTGGGCGAAGGAGAATCCGGCCCCTGCCGCCTGAGGTCATCCAGGTCGGGCCGGAAACGGCCAGGGTCGCCGCCGACGCGGCGACCCGCGGCTTTCTCGACAACGAGATCTGGACCTGGCTGCTCCCGAACGACCGGACCCGCGCCCGGGTGATCCGGCGCCAGCACCGTGCTCTCGCCAAGCACATCTTCGTGCCGCGCAACGCGTCCTGGACCACGGCCGAGGGCACCGGCGGGGCCTTCTGGTATCCGCCCGGCACGACCAAGCTGAATCTCAGGGAAACGCTGGCCGAGGCCCTGCCCTTCCTGCCGGAGGGACTGTTCCGGCTGGGACGGGTCTCCCGTTTCGAGGGGGAGATCAAGAGCCGCTGGCCGAAAGAGCCCCACTGGTACCTCTCGATTCTTTCGATCTCCCCCGAGAGCCAGGGCCGGGGACATGGATCGGCGCTGATGAAACCCGGCCTGGAACGGGTCGATGCTAGCGGCGCACCGGCCTACCTGGAGACCCAGCGGGAGCGAAACGTCGGCTTCTACGAGCGGTTCGGGTTCGAGCTGGTCGAAAAGCTGATGATCGACGGTGAGTTGCCGGTCTGGCTGATGTACCGGCCGGCGCAGGCTCGCCGGACCTGAACCAAACGTGGTCTTGCCGAAATACTCGACACGATCACGTTTGGTTCGCCGAGAAGCCGTCTAGTTCGGGACGGTGGCCTTGACCGCGCCCCTGACCTCGGTGACCTCGCCGCCGAAGCCGACCGTGTAGAGGTTGCCCGCCTTGTACCCGGTCTTGGCGTTGCTGATCGCCACGGACGACGGGTTCTTCAGGCCGCTCGCGACCACGCATGCCTGCTTGTCGGGAGTGATCTTCCAGACCTCGCCCTTGGCGAGTACCGCGGTGTAGAGATTGTTGGAGTTGTCTCGGGCAAGACCGTCGAAGATCACATTGTTCGGTTCCGGCGACCGGTAGAAGGTGAAGACCCTGCTCGGATCCTTCGTGTCGATCTTGGCGATGGCCGAGGGTGTGACGAAGGTCTGGTTCACGTAGAGATAGCGGCCGTTCTTGCCGACGGTCATCCCGTTGCCCTTCTCCACAGTGGCCCAGCCGTTCTTGGTCACGCCCTTCCTCGAGATTCGGTCGAGTTTGCTCCCGAAGTCGTTCGAGGCGTAGATCGTGCCGTCGGCGGCACGCGCGATGCCGTTGGCCATCCCGAGATGATCGGAGACGACCGTCTTGTTGCCGTTGGTCGGATTGACGCTGTAGAGCCCCGCCATCGGAGTGACGTCGCCGATCGTGCCGTTCGCCTGCGTGTTGCCGTAGCCCCAGAGCAGGCGACGGCCGCTCCAGGCGAGACCGCCGGGGCCCGCCGGTCCGTCGAGGACCGTGGTTGGAGTCGCTCCGGGTCCATCGGCCCTGTAGAGGCGGCTGATAGTGGTGCCGGCGGGAATCCCGGAGTAGAAAAGCTTGCCGCCATTGCCGACGATCACCGACTCCAGCAGTCCCTGATCCGAGTAGAGCGTGGTCTGCGAAAGCGGGCCGGTACAGGCCGGAGGCGAGGCCGAGGCGGCACTCGCGCCGAAGATCGCGATCACGGTGAAAAGGGCGGCGGACGAACCGAGAAATCTGCGCATTGCAGGTAAATATACGACCCGCATTCCTTATCAATACTCTTGTAGCCAAGATGGATACCAAGATCGAAGACCTGAAACTTCATTCATCCGGCAAGGTCCGGGAAATCTACGAGATCGAGGACGACCTGCTGCTCGTCGCTTCCGACCGGATCTCCATCTATGACGTGATCATGCCGACGGCGATTCCCGACAAGGGAAAGGTCCTCACCCAGATGTCCAACTTCTGGTTCGAGAACACCACCGGCATCGTCCCCAACCACTTCCTTTCGAACGACGTGCCCGCCGAGGTCGAGGGCCGTGCGGTGCGGGTTCGCAAGCTGCAGATGTACCCGATCGAGTGTGTCGTCCGCGGCTACCTTTCCGGGTCGGGCTGGAAGGAGTACCAGGAGACCGGCGCGGTCTGCGGGGTCGGCCTGCCCGAAGGCCTGCGTGAGTCCGACAAGCTTCCCCGCCCGATCTTCACCCCGGCGACCAAGGCCGAGATGGGTGACCACGACGAGAACATCGACTTCGACCGGGCGGCCGAGATCATCGGTGACCGCGCCCTGATGGAGGAACTGCGCCGCATCTCAATCGAGCTCTACCAGTACGGCGCCGACCACGCGGCCAAGAGCGGCATCATCCTGGCCGACACCAAGTTCGAGTTCGGCAGCCATGCCGGAGCGGAGATCGTGCTCGGCGACGAGGTCCTCACCCCGGATTCGTCCCGCTACTGGCCCGCCGATCTCTACGAGCCCGGCAAGACCCAGCCCTCGTTCGACAAGCAGTTCGTGCGTGACTGGGCCAACGCCGCCGGCTGGGATCACAACCCGCCCGCCCCGGAGCTTCCGGACGACGTGGTCGCCCAGACCCAGGAGAAGTACCGCGAGGCGTACGAGCGCATCACCGGTAAGTCGCTGTGATCACGGCCCGGATTCTGATCAGGCCGAAAGAGGGCATTCTCGACGCCCAGGGCAAGACCGTCGAAGGTGCCCTTCCTGCGCTGGGCTTCTCCGGCATCGAGCACGTGCGGGTCGGACGGATGGTGGAACTTCAGGCCGAGAGCGCGGACCGGCTCGAGGAGCTTTGCGAGAAGCTGCTCGCCAATCCGCTGATCGAGGACTACGAAATCGAGATCGTGTGATCTGGGGAGTCCTGCAGTTCCCCGGTTCCTGCGATGAGCGCGACGCCCAGAACGCCTGTGAGCTGGCCGGGGCCGATACCCGCCTGATCTGGCAGGACGAGACCTCGCTGGACGGGATCGACGGTGTGATCGTGCCCGGCGGTTTCTCCTACGGCGACTACCTGCGAGTCGGCGCGATCGCCCAGTTCGCCCCGGCGATGGCCGCAGTCAAGGAGTTCGCCGCCGGGGGCGGCCCCGTGCTCGGGATCTGCAACGGCTTCCAGGTGCTGTGCGAATCCGGACTCCTTCCCGGCGCGCTGCTCACCAATGAAGGCACTCGCTTCATCTGCCGCCAGGGCGATCTCGTGGTCCAGGAATCCAGCTCACCCTGGCTGTCCGAGATGAACGCCGGCGAAACCATCTCGATCCCGTTCAAGCACCAGACCGGCCGCTACTTCGCACCGCCCGAGATGCTCGAATCGATCGAGTCGAACAACCAGGTCGCCTTCCGCTACGCCGAGGGCCAGAACCCGAATGGATCTTTGAACGACATCGCAGGAGTCACCAACGAGGCCGGCAACGTGCTCGGCCTGATGCCACATCCGGAGCACGCGGTAGATCCGCTGACCGGATCGATCGACGGACTGAAGCTGTTTCGCGGCCCGGCCGGAGTTGTCGCCTGATGGCCAAGCACCGTGAGCTCGGCCTGACCGACGACGAGTTCGAGCTGATCAAGAAGAAGATGGACCGCGAACCGAACGCGGTCGAGCTCGCGATGTTCTCGCTGCTCTGGTCCGAGCATTGCGCCTACAAGCATTCGAAGAAGCTGCTCGGCAAGCTGCCGACCGAGGGTCCCCGCGTGGTCATGGGCCCCGGCGAGAACGCCGGAGCCGTGGATATCGGCAGCGGATACTCGATCGCCTTCAAGGTCGAGTCCCACAACCACCCCAGCGCGGTCGAGCCCTTCCAGGGCGCGGCGACCGGCGTCGGCGGCATCCTGCGCGACGTGATCGCGCTCGGCGCCCGACCGATCGCGATCCTCGACTCCCTGCGCTTCGGTGAGCTCGACTCGGAGCGCACCCGGTACCTGGTCGACGGTGTCGTGCGCGGCATCGGCCACTACGGCAACTCGATGGGCATCCCGACGGTCGGCGGTGAGATCTACTTCGAGCCGCCCTACGAGCAGAACTGCCTGGTCAACGCGATGTGCGTCGGTATCGCCAAGACCGACGAGATGGTCCGTGCGGCCGCGGCCGGCACCGGCAACAAGGTCGTGCTCTTCGGTTCGAAGACCGGGCGCGATGGCATCGGCGGCGCTTCGGTGCTCGCTTCGGCCGAGCTGGAGGAAGGCGATGCCGACAAGCGCCCGACCGTCCAGATCGGCGACCCGTTCGAGGAATCGAAGGTGCTCGAGTGCTGCCAGGAACTGCTGGCGAATGACCTGCTGGTTTCGCTCCAGGACCTCGGCGCGGCCGGGCTCACCTCTTCGGCGGGCGAGATGGCATCCGCGGGAGGGACCGGCATCGACATCGACGTCGCGCTCGTGCCGCTGCGCGAAGCCGACATGGAGCCCTTCGAGATCATGGTTTCGGAGTCGCAGGAGCGCATGCTCGCCGTGGTCGATCCGGCCAAGGTGGACGCGGTGCTCGCGATCTGCTCCAAGTGGCAGACCGACTCCGCCGTGATTGGCGAGGTCACCGACACCGGCGTCTTCCGCATCCTGAAGGGCGGCGAGCTCGAAGGCGAGATTGCGATCGACGCACTGGTCGACGGCTGTCCGCTCTACGACCTCGATCCGGCCGAGCCGGCCGAGTGGATCTACGGCAACCAGGTCACGCTGCGTGAGGGCGCCGATCCGAGCGAGATCGCGCTGAGCCTGCTCGGCGCCTCCTCGATCGCCTCGAAGCGCTGGGCTTTCGACCAGTACGACTCGATCGTCGGGTCCCGCACGGTTCACCGTGCCGGTTCGGCCGACGCCGCCGTGCTGAACATCCCGGAGTCGGACCGCGCGATCGCGATCTCGATCGACGGCAACGGCCGCCGGGTCGCCTGCGCGCCGTTCCAGGGCACGATCGAGGCGGCGCTCGAGTGCGCCGCCAACCTGGCCTGCGTCGGAGCCGAACCGCTCGGTGTGACCAACTGCCTCAATTTCGGCAATCCGGAGAAACCGACCGTCGCCTGGCAGCTCAGCCAGTCGGTACTCGGACTGACCGCGGCCTGTGAGGGACTCGGTCTTCCGGTGGTGGGTGGCAACGTCTCGCTCTACAACGAGACCCCCTCCGGCCCGATCTACCCGACCCCGGTGATCGGCATGGTCGGCGAGTTGCCCGATCCGGCCAAGGCCGGCGGCGAAAGCTGGCGGGACGGCGATTGGGTCGCCCTGGTCGGACCGTTCAACCCGTCGCTGGCGGGATCGGAGCTGGAGAAGGCCCGCGGTCAGCTGGGTGCCGGGCTGCCCGACACCGAGATCCCCCCGGTACGGGCCGCGATCGAACTGGTCCGGGACGGTGTGCGCAGCGGCTCGATCCGCACCGCGAAGGACGTCTCCGACGGCGGCATCTCCACGGTGCTCTCCGAGCTGGCCCTGGAGTCGGGCGTCGGCTGTGATGTGTCGCTCGATCCGGTGATCGCGGTCCATGACTGCTCAGACGAGGACGCGCTGTTCGGCGAGGGTCCCGGAGGGTTCATCCTCGCCGGTGACCGCCAGTCGATCGAGCTGCTCGGCGGCAAGGGCGTCCAGATCGAGATGCTGGGACGGGTCGAGGGCAACGAGGTGAAGATCAAGGCGGGCGAGAGCGCGGTAGAGATCCTGGTCGCCGAGGCGAAGGCCTCCTTCGAATCGCTGCCCGGTCGCATCGAAGTTTGACCTTCCCTTTGTTGCAAATTTTTCACACTCAGTAGACCTACATGCTGTAGCCTCGTTTTATTCGAAACGAGGAGCGTGAGAATGATGCACCGACAAGGAAGTCGCCGGTGGGAAAAGAGCCGATCTCTGATCTCACCGGCACTCTCGATCACCGCCGTGGTCATCGCCCTGAGTGGTGTCGCATACGCCGCCGACCTGTTGCCGGTGAACAGCGTGGGCCACAAGCAGATCCGGAACAAAGCCGTTGGGTCTGCCGAGCTTCGAGGGAAGTCGGTGGGCACACGACATCTGAAGGAAGACGCGGTCGGTGCTGCGCAGATCGACGCGAAGGCAGTGGCCCCAGACTCACTGGCCTTCCCTCTGGGCGGCTCAGGCGTGCAGACCTCGGCGCGAACGGCCGTGGTCAACACCGGTCACTGCGGTCCGTGGGAAGGAGAAGGCGAGCCACCCCCTTGTCCGCCCCCATACCCCGAGAGTCTCTTGTCCGATGAAATATCGCTCGACCATTTCGGCCTTGTTCGGATAGGCGGCACGGTTCAGCTTGAATCGGAAGGTGTGTACGGACACACCGACGGTACGGCATCGGTGATGCTTGACCTGAAGGTCGATGGTGAGAACGTATCGCCCCAATTGACCCAGACATTCAGGTTCGGGGAATCGGATGTGCTTCCGTTCGAAGCCTTGATTCAGCTCCCCAAGGGAGATCACCGGGTTGAGCTGGTGCTCGATGGTTTTGGGTACGACTACCTCGACGTGTTCGCGAATTCCGCGGTCATGACCAGCATCGTCGTGCCCCGATAGACGAACCCCGACCCAACAGACAATGAAGCGACTCAGGAGGAGGAGCGAATGAGCATCAAGAGGATCAGCAGAGCATCAGCACTCGCGTGCGGTGGACTGATCGCGGGGACCGCGACCGCCGCGGCCGCACCCAACGCGGAAGAGCTTCCGAAAGCCGGCTACCAATGCCGAACTATCGGACCGGAGAACCGCGTGGAGCCACCACCGCCACTTTCCCCGATCAAGTTGGATTCTTCCGCGCAGACGGCTGCCATCCGCGATTTCGTCGAAAAGAACAAGATTTCGGAATACCCCTGTCCCAGGGGAGAGGTTGCGTACCCGAAGTCATATTTCCCAACGGCGAGGAAGAGCAACCCCTGGATCTCGAGAGAGCTCAGAACACCGATGAGTCCATCCGGTACCAGGACACCCAGGCGGTCGGGCGACATCCAGGACGATCAAGATCCGACGCGGACCAAGTACCGATATGTAAGCAAGTACTACGACACGGATACCCACGGAGTTTCGATCGAGATCAATGTCGCGAATCCCGAGGTCGAAGAGTCGGGGGTTTCCCAGTCCATCGCACAGCTGGCCGCGTCCGGCGAAGTCGGAGATATGGACACGGTCGAGCTGGGATGGCGAGTATCGCGATGGGAAGCCGGCCCCAGACTGTTCACCTACGTGAACAAGGACAACTACGCCACCCACGGCCAGCCCGGAGGAGATTGCTACAACTGCAATTTCATCCCACTTCCCGGAGCCGACTACGTACCCGGACAGGCCCTCGTGCCTTCCAGCATCAGCACCGAGACACTGCAGTTCGGGGTTCGGCTGATCGATGACAACTGGTGGGTCTGGGTAGGAGATCAATGGATCGGCTACCTGGACGGAGACTTCTGGCCCGGAACCACCGAATACTCAAACTCCCACGTGTTCTACGGCGAGGTGTACGACGACGGCGAAGGCACGACCGATATGGGAAATGGGCGTTGGGGTCACGAACTGAACTCATCAGTGATGATGAACCCGACAGCCTCCTACTTCAAGAATGGCGGGTGGGTGACGGTGGATGAACCGATCGACCCTACGAGGGGCTCGCCGCTCTGGTCGTCGGTCGCGAGTCGCTATGACGGGTACGAAGCCTACGGCGCCAGATCAAGGAGCTGGAAGTTCGGCGGACCGGGAACCGGTTGAGACCATGTCGAGCGCGACGGAATCGACAGCCGGGGAGTTCACCATGCCCGCAACGGCGAACGAGGTCGTGTGGCTGAGACCGATCCAGCCGGAGGACTATCCGTTTCTCCGGGCCGCAGAACTGGGCGGGGATATCGGATCTCGGTGGCGATTCCGCGGTTCCACCCCGGGGCCGGAGCAATGGAGCCAGAGCACTTGGGCGAGTTCTCTGGCCCAGTTCATCGTGATGAGCGCCAACCAAAACCAGGCGATCGGGCTGGTTTCGCTCTATGACCCGAACTTCCAGGACGGCTTCGCAAGCGTCGCTGTTGCCAAGTTCTCGCCGGTTGACACCTCACTGAGGATCATGAGCGCGACGCTGCTCTTCCTGGACTACGCCTTCACCAACTGGCGATTCCGAAAGTTGTATTTCGACGTGCCGGAGTTCAATCTCGCTCAATTCAGCGCCGCCCTCAGATCCCACCTCAGCACCGAAGCCCGGCTGAAAGACCACATGTTCGCGGCCGGCCGGTACTGGGACCGGTTCACTCTGAGCCTCTTCCGCGAGCAGTGGGAGCAGACCCGCTTTCAGTTCCGTGCGCTGATCGGCGGTGAATCGTGAACGCCACCACACAACCGAGCGTCGCCGACCTGAAACGGGATCTGCATCTCATCGCCAGTGCCGATCCCGGAGAGAGTCCCGATGATCCCCGGCTGGTCGAAGATTTGGGTCTGGACTCGCTGGCGATGGCCGAGGTGATGGTTCTTCTGGAGGAGAAATACGGCATGACCGGGCAACGGGTGAGCCTGCTCACCCGGGACTGGCGCGGGATCACCGTGTCGCAGATCTACGAGGAGTCCTGCCGGACCAACTCGGGAACACATCCCGCCGGATAGGCACGGACTTCGCACCCTGGACCCGCGTCAAGCTTCGTCCGGGTCGCCGCCCAGTAGCTTTCCGGGAGTCGATGAAGAAGCTCCAGGGGAAGAGAGACACGACCGAGAGTCGCCGCGATCTGGCGGCGCAGGCAGCGCGGCCACTCAGGAACTACCTCGCGACCGAAACCGGCAGCGCGGGACTGCTGCTCGCGGCGGCATTGATCGCCCTGGTCTGGGTGAACTCGCCCTTCTCCGACTCCTACGACTCTTTCTGGGACACCGTCTTCGCGATCAACCTCGGGGACTGGTCGATCAGCATGGACCTGCGCCACTGGATCGACGAAGGGCTGATGGCGCTCTTCTTCTTCGTTATCGGGCTCGAAGTGCGGCGGGAGCTCTCGGTCGGGGAACTGACCGACCGGCACCGGGTCACGATCCCGGTGATCGCCGGAATCGGCGGCATGCTGCTGCCCGCCCTGCTCTACACCCTGCTCAATCACGGATCCGACGCGGCCGGGGGCTGGGGAATCGTGATCGCCACCGACACCGCCTTCCTGCTCGGTGCGCTCGCGATCGTCGGGCCGCACCTCTCCACCCAGCTGCGGATCTTCCTGCTCACCCTGGCGATCGTCGACGACATCGTCGCGATCTCGGTGATCGGCATCTTCTACTCCGACTCGCTCAACTTCGTGGCACTCGGCATCTCGGCGCTCTGCCTGGCGATGTTCCCGCTCTTTCCGCGGATGCGCATCTACCAGGGCTGGGCATATCTGCTGCTCGGCCTCGCTCTCTGGCTCTCTGCCTACGAATCCGGCCTCCATCCGACCCTCGCCGGAATGCTCGCCGGCCTGCTCGTGATCGCCTACCAGCCGAGTCGCAAGAAAGTGGAGATGGCGGCGACCAGCGCCCGGGCCTTCCGGCAATCACCCCTGCCGGAAGTCGCCCGCTCGGCGCAGCGCAGCGTCGACCGGGCCGTTTCCCCGAACGAACGACTCCAGACCGCCCTCCACCCACTGACCAGCTACCTGATCGTTCCCGTGTTCGCGCTCGCCAACGCCGGGGTGGACCTGGGCGACGGTGTGCTCGGCGACGCACTCACCTCGCCACTCACCTGGGGCGTCGTACTCGGCCTGGTCGCCGGCAAGACGATCGGCATCACCGTCGGTGCGCTCGGCTCGCTGCGGCTCGGACTGGGTGAGTTGCCTCAGGGGGTCGGCCGGGGGCAGGTCATGGGCGGAGCGGCGCTGTCCGGCATCGGCTTCACCGTCTCCCTGTTGATCGCCCAGCTCGCCTTCGATGACGAGAAACTGCAGGCCGAGGCGAAGGTGGGGGTGCTGATCGCGGCGGTGCTCGCGGTCGGCCTCAGCTGGATCATCTTCAAGATCGCGGCCGTCTTCTTCGGCCAGACCAGTGCCACCCTGCCGCGCAAGCTCTCCCTGCCGGTCGATCCCGAACGGGACCACATCCGCGGACGCGAAGACGCCCCGCTGACCCTGGTCGAGTACGGCGATTTCGAATGCGAGTTCTGCGGCCGGGCCACCGGCATGGTCAAGGAACTGCGGGCCGATCTCGGCGACGAGCTGCGCTACGTGTTCCGCCACCTGACCCTGATCGATGTCCATCCCCACGCCGAACTGGCCGCCGAGGCGGCCGAAGCTGCCGGCAACCAGGACAAGTTCTGGGAGATGCACGACATCCTCTTCTCCCACCAGGGAGACCTCGACATCGAAGACCTGATCGGCTACGCCGGACAACTCAGCCTCGATGTCGACCGGTTCGTCGAAGAGGTGGAACAGAGCCTGAACGCCCGGAGGATCCAGACGGACGTCGCCTCGGCCGACGCCAGCGGCGCCCACGGAACCCCCACCTTCTTCATCGGAGGCATGCGCCACGTCGGCCCATACGACGCGAAAACGCTCGCGGACGAACTGCGCGCCGCCCATTCCGACGTACCGATCGACTAAAACCGAACGATCGGCGCTGTTTGGCCGCCTGAAAGCGCGGGTAGCCCAGAGCCATGGCCGCGCAGTCCGCAGTCAGGGGCAGTAGGAGGATAGGAGCCACAGCCGCCTTGATCGGCATCTCCGTCGCACTCCTCGCGGGCTGTGGCGGAGGCGGCGACACCGGTGAACTGACCTGGTTCATCGCGATCCAGCCCGGCGGCTCGGTCCAGAAAGTCGCCGAGAAATGCTCGGCCGAGTCCGACGGCAGATACGACATCAACCTCGAGTTCCTGCCGACCGACGCCAGCCAACAGCGCGAACAGCTGGTCCGGAGGCTGGGCGCCGAGGACTCCTCGATCGACATCATCGGCATGGATGTGGTGTGGACCGCCGAGTTCGCCAACGCCGGCTGGATCAGAAGATGGAATGGCGCCGACGCCAAGGCGGTGACCAGGGACGTGTTCCCGCCCGTGGTTGAGACCGCCTCCTTCGAAGGTGATCTCTACGGCGCCCCGTTCAACTCGAACACACAGCTGCTCTGGTACCGAACCGACCTGGTTCCCAAACCGCCCGGAACCTGGGACCAGATGATCGACATGGCCGAAAAGCTCGGCCCGGGCAACGGCGGCCAGGTACAGGTCCAATCCAACCGCTACGAGGGATTCACCGCCTGGACCAACGCGATGATCGAATCCGCGGGAACACAGGTCCTCTCCGGCCCGACCGAGGTGGACCTGGCGGAGGGCCCGACCGAGGCGGCCCTCGCACCGATGGGACGGCTCGCCAACTCCAGCGCCGCCCCCTCCAACCTATCCACCTCCGATGAAGACACCGCCCGGCTCGGGTTCGAGGCCGGATCGGCCTTCATGGTCAACTACACCTTCGCCTACGGCAGCGCCCTCGCCAACGCACCCGACGTCGCCGAGAACATGGGCGCCGCCCGCTACCCCGGAATCAAGGCGGGTGAAAAGAGCAAGCCGCCGCTCGGTGGATTCAACCTCGCGGTGAGCGAGTACTCAGAGCAGCCCGACCTCGCCTTCGAGGCGGTCAAGTGCCTGACCGCGCCCGAGCAACAGCTGACCGTCACCGAACTCGACGGCCTGCCCCCGCCCCGGGCCGGCCTGTACACCGATCCCAAGGTCAAGAAGGCCTTCCCCGGCTTCGCCGATCTCGTCAGAGAATCGATCGAGACCGCCGGGCCGCGACCGGTCACCCCCGCCTACCAGGACGTGAGCCTCGCGATCCAATCGGCGCTCCACCCACCGACCCAGATCGATCCCGAAGACCCGAAGCCGAGCTACGACAAGCTGAAGGACTACGTCGAACGCGGAGTCAAGCGGGAGGGCCTCCTGTGAGCGCTCGGACCCGATCCGAACGGCGCCTCGGCTGGCTGCTCTGCGCACCGGCCGCGATCGCGATGCTGGCGGTCACCGCCTACCCGATCGGCTACGCCCTGGTGCTCTCGGTCCAGCAGGTCGACCTGCGCTTCCCCGACGAAGGCGGCTTCGTCGGCTTCCAGAACTACAGCGCGGTGCTCACCTCGAGCCTGTGGTGGACCGACGTCTTCAACACGGTCTTCCTCAGTGTCGTCTCGGTCACGATCGAACTGGCACTCGGCATGGCGATCGCGCTGGTGATGCACCGGGCGATCTTCGGGCGCGGCGTGGTCCGGACCTCGGTGCTGATCCCGTACGGCATCGTCACCGTCGTCGCCGCCTTCTCGTGGCAGTTCGCCTTCGCGCCCGACACCGGCTTCGTCAACCAGCTGCCGCTGATCAGCGACGACATGGACTGGTTCGGTGGCCGCTTCAGCTCGTTCGCCGTGATCATCATGGCCGAGGTCTGGAAAACCACGCCCTTCATGGCCCTGCTGCTGCTCGCCGGGCTGACCACGATCGACGACGGCCTCTACGACGCGGCCAAGGTCGACGGCGCCTCCGCCTGGCAGCGTTTCACCAAGATCACCCTGCCGCTGATGAAGCCCGCGATCCTCGTCGCCCTGCTGTTCCGCACGCTCGACGCCTTCCGCATCTTCGACACGATCTTCATCATGACCGCCGGTGCCCAGAACACCGAATCGGTCTCGATCCTCGGCTACAACCAGCTGATCTCCAGGCTGAACCTGGGTCTCGGCTCGGCCGTATCGGTGCTGATCTTCATTGCCGTGCTGATCATCGCCCTGATCTTCGTCAAGGGCCTCGGTGCCCGCCAGCCCGAAGGGGGAAGGGTCTGACATGGCACACACCGCTCGCGAGAAGACCCTCTGGAGCATCGGCCTTCTGGTCGTCGTGCTGTTCGCGCTGATCCCGGTGATCTGGATCATCTCGCTCTCGCTGAAGACGCCGGCGACGATCACCGACCAGAGCTTCTTCCCAACCGAGTTCTCCCTCGAGAACTACAAGGGACTGTTCGAAGGCGGCATCTCCGACAGTCCCTTCATCAAGCCCCTGATCAACTCGCTGCTGATCGCCTCGATCACCACCGTGATCTCGATCGTGCTCGCCAGCTTCGCCGCCTACGCGATCGCCCGGCTCGAGTTCCCCGGCCGTCGCCTGATGCTCGCCGGGGCCCTCGCGATCGCGATGTTCCCACCGATCTCCACCGTCGGACCGCTGTTCGACATGTGGCGCACGCTCGGGCTGTACGACACCTACCCCGGCCTGATCATTCCCTACCTCACTTTCTCGCTCCCCCTCGCGATCTACACCCTGGTCGCCTTCTTCCGCGAGATTCCCTGGGAGCTCGAACAGGCCGCCCAGGTGGATGGGGCCACCCCGTTCCAGGCGTTTCGCAAGGTGATCGTGCCGCTGGCCGCGCCGGGCATGTTCACCGCCGCGATCCTCGTCTTCATCTTCGCCTGGAACGACTTCCTGTTCGCGATCTCGCTGACTTCCTCGGACGCGTCGCGGACCGTTCCGGCGGCGCTCGCCTTCTTCACGGGCGATTCCCAGTTCACCCAGCCGACCGGCAACATCGCCGCGGCCGCGGTGCTGGTCACCGTGCCGATCATCATCTTCGTCCTGTTCTTCCAGCGCCGAATCGTCGCCGGTCTCACCGCCGGCGCCGTGAAGGGATAAGGAGCCCAAATGGCTGACATCGTTCTCGACCACGTGACCAAGCGCTACGGCGACGGCTTCGAGGCGGTGAAGGGCATGAGCCTCGAGATCAAGGATGGAGAGTTCATGATCCTGGTCGGCCCGTCCGGCTGTGGCAAGTCCACCGCGCTCAGCATGATCGCCGGGCTCGAGGACATCTCCGAGGGAGAACTGAAGATCGGCGGTGAGGTGGTCAACGATCTCGCCCCGAAGGACCGCGACATCGCGATGGTCTTCCAGAGTTACGCGCTCTATCCCCACATGACCGTGCGCGAGAACATGGGCTTCGCCCTGAAGCTGGCCAAGGTCCCCCAGGAGGAGATCGACCGCAAAGTCGAGGAGGCCGCGAAGACACTCGACCTGACCGAGCACCTCGACCGCCGCCCCGCCAATCTCTCCGGCGGGCAGCGCCAAAGGGTGGCGATGGGCCGCGCGATCGTCCGTGACCCCAAGGCTTTCCTGATGGACGAGCCGCTCTCCAACCTCGATGCCAAACTGCGGGTCCAGACCCGGACCGAGGTCTCGAAGCTGCAGTCCCGCCTGGGTACGACCACGGTTTACGTGACCCATGACCAGACCGAAGCGATGACCCTCGGTGACCGGGTGGCCGTGATGAGGGCAGGTGAGCTGCAGCAGGTCGGAACCCCTCAGGAGCTCTACAACGAGCCGGTCAACCTGTTCGTCGCCGGCTTCATCGGTTCGCCGTCGATGAACTTCACCGCCGCCACGGTCGAAGGCGACACGGTCAAGCTGCCCTTCGTCGACGCGCCGCTCAGCGAGAACCTGAAGCAGGCCCTGGGCGAGAATCGCGGCGATCGCAAGGTGATCGCCGGACTGCGGCCCGGCGACTTCGAGGACGCCGAGCTGATCGGCGCCGACGAGGACGGGGTGAGATTCGACACCGAGATCGACCTGGTCGAATCGATGGGCTCCGAGCTGTTCGCCTACTTCACCGCCGAGCATGACGAGGCGACCGTGGAGAAAGCCGCGTCTTCGGCCGGACTGGCCGAGCTCGCCGGAGGCGACACCAGCCAGATGGTCGCCCGTCTCGACGCCGCCTCGAAGATCAAGCGCGGCGACCGGGCGAAGCTGTGGCTCGATCCGGCAAGGATCATCCTCTTCGAACCCGAGTCAGGCGAACGAATCCACCCCTGAGCCACCACAACGGCCGTACTGGGGGCGATTTTGCA
>DATJUB010000075.1:0-54778 GCA_035502775.1 Solirubrobacterales bacterium
CGTGCTCGCCACCACGAAGGCGGCGAGCACGGCGGTGAGACCAACAACCCGCCTCCGGATCAACCGGTGACTCCGCCCGGCCTCGTCTTGCCGGCGACCACCTGGACAGGCGAGGTGGCCTTCTTGTTCTTGATCTCCTGGCCGTCAACCGTGACGACGTTGGCGATCCGTCCCCGGGCGCCCGGGAGCACCTTGGCGGTCACTCGCAGGCTGCGGGTGGACTTCGGAGCGATGCTCTTCAGCTGCCAGCACCACGCGCCGTTCCTCAGCTTCGCTCCGGGGTTGGTCTTGATCACGTGGAGGCCGGCCGGGGGACGGTCGCAGACCTTCACGTTCCGAACCTTGGCGACCGACGGGTTGGTCACCTGGATCTTGTACGAGACCCCCGATCCGGCACGGACCCGTCGCTTCGAGGCCTTCTTGGTGACCTCGAGATCGACCAGACCGGTGATCTCGGCCCGATCGGTGTCGGGGTCGACTTCGGGATCCGGCGATGAAGCCGTGGCCGTGTTCTCGGTGGTGCCGGTGACGAGCGGACTCGCCATGACCACGACCTGGGCCGAAGCCCCGGACTCGATCGTTCCGAGATCACAGGTCAGCGGGAACCCGGCGTCGCAGGTGCCCTGGCTCGGCTTGGCGGAGATGAACTCCATCTTCCGGGCCGGCTCGTCCACCAGCTTCACATCCGGGACCGGTCCGGTCCCCGTGTTGCTGACCTTGATCGTGTACTTGACCTTCGATCCGACCTGGGCCTTTTTCCGGCCCGCGGTCTTCTCGACCTCGAGCTTTCCGGGCTCGGTGCGAACCAGGACGACCTCGTTGGGGCTGCCGGCCGGACTGTTGGCCGATCCACCGATCTCCTCGCCGCCGATGGTCACCACGTATCCGTAGCAGCCGCCATCCGGCAGAGTCGTGGACGGTGTCTCGTACTGACCGTCGCCGGTCGTTTCCAGCGTGCCCTGGTCTACCGGGGTGGCGCCGGACCAATCGACGCCGTCACAGGTCCAATCGGCATTCTGGGCGACCGGTCCGACCAGGCTCCACTCAATGGTGCCGGGTCGGTTCTCGGTTCCGCCGATCGTGATCCGGTCGGTGACGGAACCACCGGGGGTGATCCGGGCAGACGAAGCCGTAGTGCTGACGGTCGGCTGCAGACGGCGGATGATCGCGATCTCGTTCGCGCTGCCGACCGGACTGGTCACGGGCTCGTTGAAGCCCGGACTGTCGATCGTGACCTCGTAGCCGTAGCAGCCGAACTCGCTGAGCGTGGTCGGATCGGTTTCGTACTCACCGGTTCCGGAGATCGGGAAACTGCCCTGATCGGCCACCGGGGCGTCGCTCCAATCGACCCCTTCACAGTCGGTGGCGTCGTCCACCTCGACCGGCCCATAGAGGACCCACTCGAGGTTGCCGTTGACGTCGTCGGCATCACCGATCGTGATCCCGTCAGTGATCGACTCACCTGGATTCAGGTCGTCCGAGGACACCTGAGTCGAGAGGGTGGGGGTGACCGGCTCGAGTGGTGCCGTGATGCCGACCTTCGGCGGTTCGGCCGGCAGCAGGTATGACGAACCCGCCTGAGCCGAAGCGGCGGTGCTGTTCCAGGCGATCATGTTCACGTCGCCCACGGGCACGGTCACTTCGAAACGAATCTGGAATTCGTCGGTCGGGGAGTAGGTGCCATTGGCGCTGAACTTGAGCGCACGCACGTCTCCCAGGTCGCCGGGTGTCGAGGTCCAGTCGTCCACGCAGTCCGGGTTCGAGGCATAGACCTCAGGTCGGCACGGGTTGTTTGACTCGGAGTACTCGACCGTGACGCCGGGATCGGTGTGGCTGATCCCCGCGAACACCGGCTGGAACTGGCTGCCCCGGGGAGCCGAGGACTGCCCGCCGGAGATGCCGGTGTCACCGACGTACGGCAGGATGTCGTAGGCGACCGGATTGTCGAGATCGTCGGTTCCGGTGTTCCTCCAGGTGATGGTGAACTCACCGTCGCCGCCGTTGGTCGTGTTGCCGACCTTGCCCGGCCCCTTGATAGCCGGGTCGAGCGCACCCTGGACCTGCTTGATCAGCCCGAAGGACGGACCGGGGATGCCGGGAACGGTGAGGGTGGCGTTGTACGAGCAGTAGTTCTGCGCGGTCTCGCCGTCACCGTCCAGGTCGAGCGGATCTTCCGAGCGGAAGTCCGATTCGGTGCCGGCCTGCGCCTGTCCACAGGACGTGGCGGTGTTGCGGCCGGCGCCCGAAGCGAACGTGTTCGCCGTGTTGGTGAATACGCGGGCGCCTTCGGGAACCGACATCCGGAACAGGCCGGAAGGCGGGGTCAGGCGGTAGTAGCCGCTGCCCGGGAAATCGCTCGGATCGAAACTGATCCTGATCAGGTCACGGCCGGTTCCCTCGTAGTCCTCGAGGTACTCGACGGTGCCGGTGATCGAACCGATGTTGTTCAGACCCTGGCTGAGGGTGAAGCCGGCACTGCCGCTTCCCGGCGGGTTCGACCAGGACATGCCGTCCGGCAGCAGGTCGGCCAGCACGATGTCTCCCGGCAGCGTGTAGGCGGGCGGGATCGTGACACCACCGACGATGTTCATCGGGGTGGTTCCACCGGCCGCCGAGCCGTAGCTTCCGAACGACTTGTAGGTGGCGAGCTGGAGCAGGTTGGGCTGGATGTAGAGCTCCGCGGCATGCCGCGAAGTCCTGGCCGGGTCGGACTCGCCGACCGGATAGGCCGATGCGGCCGCGATGTCTTCCAGGATCTGGCCGCCTTCGGTCGTCTGGTCGGCGTAGCCCCAGACATCCATGGTCATGCTGCGGTCGGTCAGGTTCTGGTTCGGGGGCAGCCGCACGGCGGCCACTTCACCGATGTTGCCCGCCGGTACGGCGAAGTAGGCGCTGGTGCCACTCAGGGTGGTCACCGGCACCGAAACCACGCTGCCATCGGTGAGGATCAGTTCGATCGCCCAATTACCCGCGGCGGCCTGGGGCATGCTGGCGGAGACGACCCGGATCGCGGTCGGGTGGAACGCGGGGTTCTCACAGAGCGGGGCCGAGGCGGAACCGTCGACATCACCGCTCACGGCCAGCGAGCTGTACTTGACTCCGGTCCGGTTGTCGAGACAGGGGACCGGGTCGACCAGGTCGGTCGTGAAGGCGCGTGACGCCGGGTAGTTGACGGTGACCGTGTAGCGGCCCTCGGCGGTGCCCGGGTTCTGGCTCGGGGTGGTGTCGATCGGGGAGATCCAGTGGCCCGGGTAGGTGCCCTTGAAGCCGAGTCCCTCGATCTCGAGTGGGCCCTGCGAGCTCTTGCCGAGGAACTCACCCGGGTCGGACGGCGGTACGTCGATCGCGGTGACGTTCTTGAACGCCGTCGTGTCGAGTTCTTCCGTCGCGCCGATCGGAGTTCCGAAGAAAGTCACCTCGTTGTGGACGACCGTCTCGTCGGGAACCGTGTTCGGGATCTCGACGATCACCTGGTAGTCGGCGGTGCCACCGGGGTTCTCGACACAGCCCGGAGGCATTCCGGACGGATTATCGAAGTTCCAGACCACCTGTCCTCCGGGGGCCGGGCCGGTCGGGGCCGAATCGGGTGTGGGGCTCGCGGAGACGAAGATCGCCTCCGGAGGGAGGGTGTCGACCAGTCGGGAGTCGCTCAGGTAGAGGCTTCCGGCCGGGAATCCCGGATTGCAGCGGGCGGTGATGTTGTAGATCACCTGGTTGCCGGTCACGTAGATCGAACCGCCGTCGTTGGTGTTCTTCGACACGCTCAGGTTCGTCTCGGCTCGCGATTCACCGATGGCCGGTGTGGGGGCCTCGGCTTCGGCGATCGTGCTCGACTCGTAGGTGGGCTGGATCTCCCAGGCGACCCCGTCGGGGGTGTAGCCGTTGGGCGGTGTGACCGACAGGTTGATGGTCAGCGAATCTCCGGGCTCGATCAGGCTCTCGTCCAGTTCGACCTGGATCTCACCGCCGACCAGCTGCCAACTGACGACCAGTCCCGGCGTCGCGCTCGTGACCGCGAAGTTCCAGTCGGTCAGGGCCGGGGTGCCGGGGATCGACGTGGTGACATCGATCGGGATGTCGACCCGGGCGTTCGCTCCGCAGCTCTCGACCTCGGTCGCCGAACAGGTGAAGTTCACCAGGTAGTTCGAAGGCGCGCCGGACGGCCGGGGAGGGGTGTTGGTCGCGGAGATCCCGATCAGTCCGCTGGCCGCCTGAGCGGACGAGGACAATACGAAGAGGCTCCCTAATAACGCCAAAATGGACACACAGACGAGGCGCCATAGGCGCTGCCAACTATTCATGAACTGCCTTTCAGTGATTTGATGCAAACAAGCGCCCAGCGGCGCTCCCTGTCGTCAATTCTGCGTCACGACAGTCTGAAATCCAGCACCGTATGCTCGATTCACCCGGGTGAATCGAGCCCTGTCAGGGCATTACCGATGAGTAGGTCGATTGATGAGTTTCGCAGTGGAAAGCCAGGCTGGAAGGGACCATCGAGTCCAGCGTGACCGGCTCTTCGCAAGACTCGACCGGCGCGGCATTCACCGGGTGAATCTCGTTTGCGCCCCGGCCGGCTTCGGCAAGACGACCACGGTCAGGCAGTGGTTGGAGCATCGGGGCGAACCGACATTCTGGGTCGACCTCAGTCCGGATGACAACGATCCGTTCCGGCTCTGGTCACGAATCATCGATGAATCGATCCGGCAGACCGGCCGTGGGATTCGCGCCCGGGTCGCGCTGAGAAGCATGGCCGGATCGGTGCGGCCGGCGATCGAACGGCTGGCCGAGGATCTCGCCGCGGATGGCGCTCCGATCTGCCTGGTGCTCGATGATTTCCATCTGATCGAAGACCGGGACTGCGTGAGAACGATCGAGCTCGCGATCGAGCAGTTCTCATCGCAGGGACGGCTGGTCCTGATCTCCCGGAGCGTGCCGAAGCTGCCGCTCCAGCGGTATGAAGGAAGGGGCCAGCTGCTCCGGGTCGGCGCATCGGATCTGGCCTTCGACGAGGCGGAGACTCTCAGCCTGCTGGCGGACAAGCAGGAGATCCAGATTGGTCCCGAGGTGGCCGGAGAGCTGTGTGAGCGCACCGGAGGCTGGCCTGGAGTGCTCTACCTGTCGGCGCTTTGGCTTCAGGACAATCCGGATCTGATCGATATTTCCCAGCTGATACCGCAACGGCAGGAGCGAATCGCGGACTTTCTGATGACCGAGGTCATCGGGGGTCTCGAGCCCGCGGTCCGGGAGTTCCTTCAGTGGACGTCGTTCCTCGGATGGATGTCAGGGGAGCTTTGCGATGAGGTGTGCGGCTTCTCGGGTTCTGCCGAGATGCTCGACGAGGTCTGCCGGGCCAACCAGCTGGTCGAGCGGGACCGGATGCGGCCGGGGTGGTTTCGCTACCACGCGCTGATGCGTGATCTGTTGCTCGAGCAACTCGTCCGGCGCGCACCCGAGACGCTGCCGGGCATGAGGAGAAGCGCCATCGACTGGTTCCGACGCCACGACATGATCGATGCCGCGGCCGAGATGGCGATCGAGGCGGGTGAGTACGGCACGCTGGCTGACCTGATCGAGGCGAATCACATCGCATTGGTCAGTGCCGGCCGATTGGCGACGATCTGGCGCTGGGGCCGTGAGTTGCCGAAGGACATCCTGGAGCAGCGACCCGGGATGACTCTGGTCATCGCCCTGGCGGCGGAACTACAGGCGGTGCCCGTGGTGAGGATACGACGGCTGCTGGCCAGCGTCGAGAGATCCAGGGAGGGGACGGGGGCCGATTGGACGTCCTACCACGAGGCTTTCTGGCAGTCCCTGCGGGCCTCCACCGCCGGGAAAGGTGTGGGCGCATCGATCGAGGCGGCCCGGCTCACAGTCGCGGCTGTGGAAGAGATACCGGAGCACCAACTGGTCGGAAAGGCGTTTCTGGCGAGTCACCTCGAGATGGCGGGTGAGCTCGAAGAAGCCGAACAGCTCGCCCGTGAGGTCGTCGAGGATCCTGACGCCGAGGCTCGGCCCCACGGCCTGATCTTCGCCACTGTGGCCTTGGCCCTTGTCGAGAACAGCAAGGGGCAGGTCCAAGCCGCGGAGGGTTGGGTGCGGGCGGGACACGAAGCGGTGCGCAAGTTTGGACTTCAGGAGTCTCGCGTCGACTCGATGGCTTGCCTAGCCGATGCCCATGTCGCCCTCTCCGCCGGCGATCTGGCTCGGGCCGGCCGCGCGGCGGAGAAGGCTCTGCTGGTCGAATTCGAAGACCCGCCGATGAAGGCTCGGATGCTGCTGGTCGCCGCCGAGGTGAGATCGCTCCGAGGGCAGATCGAGCAGGCCGAAGCGGCGCTCGGTATGGCCGACGAGATCGTCGAGGCCTGCCCCGACATCGGGCAGGCCCTGGCACTCCGGGAACGGGTCCGAGCCAGGATAGGAGTCGTCGGGTCAGCCGGGACCTACTCGGGCGAACCCCTGTCCAAGGCCGAGCTTCGGATACTGCCGCTGCTCGAGCACGGATCGTCCCGGGCCGCGATCGCCGAGGAGCTGTTCCTCTCGGTGAACACGGTCAAGACCCACATGAGATCGATCTATCGCAAGCTGGGAGCGGGCAGCAGGGAGGACGCGGTCGCCCGGGCCCGAATGGCCGGACTGCTCTGACCGGAGCGTGATCGCGGGAGTCACGACGCTCCCGGACGAGGCCGACCTTGGACACCGTCACAGACGTTGTGTAGGTTGGGCCCGTGCCAGATGGTCACAATCCTGGGGAGGATGCTGGATCCAGCGTCGGCGTTTCGCTTACGCCGACCGGACGGGTGCCGGTGGAGCACCGGTTCCTCGGACTCGACAAGCGCACGTTTCTCCCGGCTCTCATCGTGGTCGGCATCTTCGTTTTTTGGGCCGTTCTCGTACCGGCTGTGAACAAGCAGCTCGAGTATGGCCAGACGACCCGGGCCGGCGATGTCTTCCAGCTGGCTCCGGGTCTGACGATGGATGCCCAGCAGGGCTGGGGTGTGGAGAGCGGGCTGCTGGTCACGGACACCACGAGATCCAACGCTCCGGGCGGTACCGTGAGCCTGGACAACGGCGGAGTCACCCTGGAGGTGATGCCGGGACAGTTCAGCGGCACCCCCGAGGAGCTCCTTCCACACATCGAGAAGGTGACGGTACCCGCCACCGAGGGTAAGTCCGTTCATTTCGAAGGAGACGTGGAGAGCTTCAAGAGCAGTCAGGGCGATAGCGGTGTCGCTCAGGGTTTCACCACGCTCGCCGGAGAAGGGCTCGTGATCGCGATGGTTTTCGGGCACACCGGCCTTCAGGTGGTTGCCTCCGGGCCAGAAGCAGCGCTTCGAGGAAAGGCTGACGAGATCGAGCAAATGATCGACAGCATTTCCTATGACGCGAAAAAGGCGGCGGGCACGCGATGAGTATGGGGAAAAACGCCATCTCCACCGAATCGCTGAAGCGGCGCGAAGAGGCGCTCGAGCTTTCGGGATGGGGACTGCCGTTCAAGTTCTTCCAGCCCCACAATCTGTGTTTCTGGGTCTTTGTCGTGGTGATGGCCGGGGGATTGGTCGGCATGTTCGAGTTCTACTCCGGATCCGGTAGGCAGCTGGCGCCGGCGATCGGGGTCGGCACCGTCTCGGTCGCGATCTACGGACTGATTTTCGTTGCCATCCTGCGCCTCTCCGATCACTATGAAAGGCAGCCGCGAAAGCTGGTTCTGACCGCGTTTCTCTGGGGAGGCATCGCCGCGACTTTCGCGATTGCCGTCACCGCGAACAACGCGATGCTGGCCATCTATCCCAAACTTTTCGGCCAGGCGTTCGGCACGGATTGGGGAGCGGCTCTGTCCGCGCCTTTCACCGAGGAGACGGCCAAGGCGGGCGGGTTCATCCTGCTGCTCGGTCTTGCCCCGAGGCTGATCCGTTCACCGTACGACGGGATCTTCATCGGAGCCTTCATCGGACTTGGTTTTCAACTCTTCGAGGACGTCCTCTACTCGTACAACACCGCCCTCACCGCCTTCGGTGTCGATCAGGCTGGTGTCGCCTTCTCCACCTTTCTGGCGCGGGCGGGAACCGGCATGTTCTCGCACACTCTCTATACCGCTCTTTTCTGCTGCGGCATCATCTACGCGGTCGGGACCCCGCTCCAGAAACGCCGGTTGGGCCTGGGGATCTCCCTCATGGCGCTGGCGATGGCCGCTCATGGGATCTGGGATGGTGCCGCCGCTCTGGGGGACGGCAGTTCCGTCGGCCTGCTGGGGGCGGCATTGGTCGGGGTCGCGTCGCTAGTGGCCGTGCTGATCTCGCTCCACAAGACGGTGCCGGAGGAGCGTGATTTCCTGCGTTCGATTCTCCAGCCCGAACTTGAGCTCGGGACGATTTCCGCCGAGGAGCTCGATGCTGTCTGCGCGCCGAGAAAAGCCCGCAGGAGGTTCATTCGCGACGGCAGGGGCCGCAAACGGCATCGCCGGAGGAAACATCTGCTGCGAGCCACCCTCGATCTGGCCCATGAGATCGCCCGCGCTCGTGGTGGCGAAAGCGAGGGAGTGGCGCACGAACGGGCCGAAATCACCCGCCTCCGAGGCAAGTCCTCCCCTGAACCACCCGAGAAAATGGGGGCGACCCCAGTCTCGGAGCCGACTTCGGCGTGATGGCAAACGGGAGGATGCGGTAGTCCCGACTCGAATGGCCGGGCCGCTCTGACCGGGATCGAATCCGGCGGCATTGGCGCGGCGGCACGGATCGCGAATAGGCTCGGAGCGAGCAGTCAACAGGCGAGGAGGCCAGTCATGTACGTAGTCATCCGCACCTATTCGGGTGAGGACGCCAAGCAGGTGTTCGACCTGATCGAACAGCGGTTCGAGGAGATCAAGCAGCTGATCGGTGACGTTCCGGGCTTTGTGAGCTACACGGCGTTCCGGTCAGGCGACGGCGGGACGACCCTGACCGTGTGCCGGGACAAGGAGGGAACGGACCAGTCCACCAGCGTCGCCGCCAAGTGGGTGCTCGAGAACGTCGACACCACACCACCGGTTCCCCATATCGAGGAAGGGAGCTCGGTGGCGCATTTCTCGGTCGGGTGAGACGAAGCCGGCCGGGCGGAGGGATCAGGCCCTGACCACTCGTGAGACGCGCGCCGGCTTCGTCTTCTTGTTCCCTCCATAGGCAACCTTCAGCTTGCCGGGGGCCTTCGACTTGGCGAGGGTGCCGCTGAGCCTCACGGTCGCCTTGAAGCGGCCCTTGGTGATCTTCGTCCAGCTCTTCAGGGTGACCGTCTTTCGGGCGGTCTTCTGTCTCCAGGTGATGTAGACCTTGCCGCCGGCGCGGGGGTCGATCTTGCCCTGGATCTTCACCACGCCCTTCTTGCGTGCGGCCTTGGTCAGCTTGAGGCGGGCCGGGGCCCGGTTCGCTCCCGGCTCGTAGACGTTGATCTTGCGGGAGACGACCGTGGAATCCCCACCGTTGTCGGTGACCTTCACGGTCAGGTCGTAGTCGCCGGCACGCCCGTAGACATGTTGGACCGAGGCACCCTTGGCGAGGCTGCCGTCGCCGAAGTCCCACTCGACGTCGGCGATTCCGGACTTGGAGGTCGCGGTCACCGACATCCGGCCGTTCTCTCCCCGCTTCAGCTTCTTCGGAATCGACGCGACGACCTGCGGCGGCCGGGAATCATGGAAGGACGAGTGGATGCGAATGTCGTCAGTCGGACTCGGCAGAGTGAGATCCGGCATCCGTACGTACCTGGCCCAGGCCATCGTGATGTCGCCCTTGCCGTTGCCGACCACCTTCGCGTTGGCCATGAACGAGTAGTCCCCGCCCGGAATCACCCGGGTCGTGGCGGCCAGGGTGCCGTCGGCCGCGATGGCGCGGCTCGCGAATGAGGTCGTGGGGATCGTGGCGGTGGCGCTGACCAGCATCCAGGTCGCGACCAGCGATCCATCCTGATCCGGGGCGAGCATGGGAGTCATCGCGCCCTGGTTGGATCCTAGGTCTCCCGAGAGCCGTGACTCGGATCCGAGGCTTCCGTCCTTCTGGAAGCGCCTGACGTACAGGGTCGAGTCGAAGGTCGAAAGCGATCTGGCATAGGCGATCGTCGCGGTGCCATCCGCGCTCACGTCGACCGCCACCATGGGGCCGAGGTAGGGCACTTCGCCGGAGATGTACTGGGGGTTTCCGGCGATCGAACCGGTGGCGGAGAGGTTGGCGGCCATGAGCGTGGATCCCATTGACTCCTGGCCCTCGTCGAGCAGGCGCCAGGTTGCCACCACACCACCCGAGCTGGAGGAGAGCTGCACGTCGGCGGGCATCTTGTCTCCCTGGGGAAGTTCCGCCGACCCATCCGGCTGGCCGGACGGACCGAACCTGGCGACGTGGGCGGTTGTGCTCCCTTCCGACGAGGGGTCATCCGGGTCGGTCTCCATGGTCAGCCATGCCAGGTATGAGCGGCCGTCCGGAGTCATGCTCAGGCTGGCACCGGTGGGATAGAAGGGGCCCGTGGAGACATGAACTGGACCCAGGTCGAGCTTCGGGCCGAGCTGTCCGCCGGCAGTGATCCGCCGGAAGTGGAGAGAGGCCGGGTCGTCGCCGTTCTCGGGGTACTCGGCCCAGGCCACGGCGGCGTCACCACCCGGAGTCACGGCGAGCGATGTCGGTATCGCTACCCGGGTCCCGACCGTGGCGACCGTGATGGTGGTGGTCGGACTGCCGGTGGCGTCCAGCCATCTGAGTTTCACCTTGCCACCCGGAACTTCGGGGTCGACGGAATCGGCCTCGTACCACGAGAGTACGGTGCCACTGCCGGTCGACTCCATGTCCACGTATCCGCCGTTCGGCAGCTTTTCTTTCGGCCCGAGCTGTCCATCAGCGGTGCGCCGCTGGATGTAGGAGCCCGGCTCTTTGGATGCCTGGGTCCAGGCGAAGGTCGAGTTTCCCGCCGAATCGACGGTGACGGCATCGAGGAGTGAGTATCCGCCCGTCCCGAATGTGGGTCCTTCGATCCAACTGCCGGCCTGAGCCGGGGCGACACAGAAAGTCCAGGCGATCAGGGTGGAGAGCAGGACGATGAGGCGATTGCTGCGCGGCATTGAAACTCCCTGGTGTCGAGACGGTTCCCCGGCACCGATTGCCGAGCGGGGCCACCCTGTCACATCGGGCCATTCCAGACAAGGGGCCCAGGCCCCCTCGGGTGGCGGACCGGGAAATCCCGATCCGCCACCGCTCAGGTTCCGCGCCTCGGGCCGGATCTTCAGCCCTGCGGGATGAGCCCCAGCTGCCGGAGTGCGGCGACACCGTCGTCGAGCCCGAGCTCCTGGGTGATCAGGCCGTCCTCGACCTTCAGCACCGTGATGCCGGTGAATCGCATGCTCTTCCCGGTGTTGCCCTCGGGGAGACCGCCGAGCGGGAAGTCGGTCATCGGTCCGCCGGTGTGCGTGCCGCCGCCGATCCACTGTCCGACGACATAGTCGCCTTCGGCGATCAGGTCCGCCGTTCCCCCGAATCCGAGGTCCGGGAAAGCGGCCCGGAACGTGGTCGCGAACTCCCACACCGCGTCGCGGCCGCGGAGCGGCTCGTGCAGCGAGTACTCGAAGCGGATGTCAGGATGAGCGAGCTCATCGATGATCGCCGCGTTGAAGTCCGGCCCCCAGAAATCGGTGAACCATCGTCCGACGATCTCCTTGTTCTCTTCGACCGACATGTGGTCGTCCTTTCTGTCGTTTGACCCCCGGACGGGTGTCCGGCGGCAACGAAGAGACGCCCCGGGCAGCGGATGTGTGAGGCCGGGGTCAGAAGATCTCCGGCCGGGCCGAACTGAGCGCCACCATGGTGCGATCCCTGACTTTCCAGGCCTCGCCGGAGCCTGAGATACAGGTGATCCCGTCCAGATCCGCGAGCCCGACCAGGCCGAGCACCTCCGGCCGAGCGAGCGATGAGGTCAGGATCGTGTCGGCGGGACGCCACTCGGTTGACCAGAGCAGCCGCCTTGTCATCTGCGCCCACCCCAGGGGGGAGCCGGTCATGATCCACAGGTCGGCATCCGCAGCGGCGAAGCGGGTGGCCTGCCGCAGCCACGAGGCCGCGACATCGGGCCAGGAAACTGTCGAGACGACCTCACCGCCGCGGGCCTCCCAGCCCGCGGTGAGGTTATCGACGGTCCGCAGGTCCGAATCGGTCCGTCCGGAGCCGATCGCGAGCCGCGTCGCCTCACGTCCCGCGGCGAGCCTGGTGATCGCCGCGACTTCCGCTTCCGACGACGCCTGCGACCAGCGACTGGCCCTTGAATCGGGCAGAAGGGGAGAGGTGGCTGATCTCAAGGCCGACCTTCTTCCCGGGTTTCCTTCCAGGTTCGGTACCGGTCTCCGCAGCAGGTCCCGCAGGGCCGGTAGCCGGCGGCGACGGCGGTGGCCTCGTCCTCGAAGAAGACACGGTGCTTCACGTAGCCTCCCCGCGCGATCGCTCGAAGCGCGGCCGGGCAATCGAGGCGGCCGTAGATCCTGCTTCCCCGATGACCTCCCCAATCGCCCTTTTCAAACGATTGGTAAGTCTTGCCGTCTGCGCCGGTCAGCGTGTAGACGTTCACGATCGGCGGGCCGTTTCGGAATCGGATGTGAATGGTGTCATCGCTGCTGGGACGGTCTCCCCGCGCATCTCGTGAGATCGGCGATCTCACGATCCGGCCGTGACGAACGTCATTGGGAGCGCAGGCGCCGGCCAGTGGGGTCGTCGTCTCCGACCAAGGAGCGAACATGGACGCAGCATCATCCGCCTCGATCACCTCCGACATCCGCCGGCGTGTCGATTCGCTCGATTGGGGCGAGCTCGGCGATCAGCTGGACCGGACCGGCTACGCGATCACGCCGGCACTGCTCGATCCCGACGAATGCGGGCGACTCTCGGATCTCTTCGACGAGGGCCGGTTCCGGTCCACGATCGAGATGGCCCGGCATCGTTTCGGCGATGGCCGCTACCGGTATTTCGAGTACCCGCTGCCGGACACGGTGGCCGCCCTGCGCACCTCGTTCTATCCGCATCTCGCCGAGGTCGCCAACCGCTGGTCGGAGCGGCTGCGGGGAGACGGTCCGACCTTTCCGCTCGATCACGAGGAATTGATCTCACGGTGCGGGGCGGCCGGCCAGCACCGTCCGACCCCGCTGATCCTGCGATACCGGGAAGGGGACTGGAACGCGCTGCATCAGGATCTCTACGGCGAGGTCTACTTCCCGTTCCAGATCCTGACGGTGCTCTCCGAACGGGGGCGCGAGTACGAGGGCGGTGAGTTCGTACTGGTCGAACAGCGCCCGCGGGCGCAGAGCCGTGCCCACGTACTGACGCCACCGCGGGGAGCGTTCGTCATCTTCCCCACCGCCCAGCGTCCGGTCCAGGGCAGGAACGGCCACTACCGGGTCACGATGCGCCACGGCGTATCCACCGTCACGGAGGGCGAACGGACGGCGCTCGGCGTGATCTTCCACGACGCGAAATGACCCCCGCCGTGGCGATCGCGTCGGACCTCAGGGAACCGGATCGTGACCGCCGTCCTTCCGCTCGGTCTGATGTTCGCGCAGGGCGGCGCTCAGCTCGGCGGCGGCGGCGAGCTGCTCCGGTGTGAGGGCGTCGAGGAAGGTCTCGCGGATCGCGAGGAAGTGTGGGGAGGTGGAGCGCCGGAATGCCCTGAGGCCCTGCTCGGTCAGTACGACCTCGGCGCCCCGGCTGTCGGTGGGACAGTCCTGCCGCCGGATGAGCTCCCGCCGTTCCATCCGGCCGAGATGGTGGGAGAGGCGGCTGCGCTGCCAGCCGATGTGGGTCGCGAGGGTGGAGGAGCGCATGCGGTGCCGGTCGGCTTCACTGAGTGCCAGAAGGACCTGGTAGTCGCCGGTCGAGAGGCCGGAGTCGCGCTGCATTCGGGCCGACAGCTCCGACCGGATCGTCTCCGCGGTCTCGATGTAGTCCCGCCAGATCCGCAGTTCCCGCGCGGTGAGTCTGTTCCGTCGCTCTGATTTCAAGGGTGGTCGCTCATGGGATCAATTTAGTTGACATATCAACTATATCCTGCGATAGTTGACGTGTCAACCAAATCTTCCGACGCGGGCCGTGACCCGCGCGGACAAAGAAGGAACACCATGGATTCTTCAGACCACAGGCAGGCTCAAACCGAAACGACCGGCGTGATGTTCGGTCTCGACAGCTTCGGCGACGTTCCGGAGGACGGCTCGGGAAACCTGGTCTCCCACGCCGTCGCGATCCGCCAGGTGGTCGAAGAAGCCGTGCTCGCCGACAAGCTCGGAGTCGACGCGATCGCGCTCGGCGAACACCACCGGCCCGAGTACTCGATCTCGACCCCCGAGACCGTGCTGGCCGCGATCGCGGCCAAGACTTCGCGTATCCGCCTCGGCTCCGGGGTGACCGTGCTCAGCTCCGACGACCCGGTCCGGGTCTTCCAGCGCTTCGCGACCCTGGACGCGATCTCGAACGGACGCGCCGAGGTGATTCTCGGACGCGGCTCGTTCACCGAGTCCTTCCCGCTCTTCGGCTACGACCTCACCGAGTACGACCTCCTCTTCGAGGAGAAGCTCGACCTCTTCGTGAAGCTCCTGGACGAGGAACCCGTCACCTGGAGCGGCACCACCCGCGCGCCGCTCGAGAACGCCGACGTGTTCCCCAAGACCGAGTCCGGCCGCCTGAACACCTGGGTCGGCGTCGGCGGCTCGCCGCAATCGGTGGTCCGCACCGCCCGCCATGGCCTGCCGATGATGCTCGCGATCATCGGCGGCTCCCCGGAGCGCTTCGCGCCCTACGTCGATCTGTACCGGCGCGCCGCCGCGGAGCTCGGCACCACCGCCCACCCGGTCGGCATGCACTCGCCCGGTTTCGTCGCCGACACCGACGAAGAAGCGGTCGAGACCTTCTACCCCCACTACAAGATCCAGCGTGACCGCATCGGTTCCCTGCGTGGCTGGCCGCCGCTGCAGCGTGACGAGTTCGAGGCGGAGGTCGCCCATGGTTCGCTCTACGTCGGCTCGGCCGAGACCGTCGCCCGCAAGATGGCTAGGGCGATCACCGCGCTCGGGGTCAGCCGCTTCGACCTGATCTACACCGTGGGGGCGCAGCCGATCGACGCGCGCCTGCGCGCGGTCGAGCTCTATGGGGCCGAGGTCATCCCGATGGTGCGGGAACTGCTCGCCGATTCCGCGCCGGAACCGGAGGTCCGGTGATGGGCCGCCCGGCCACGGAAGAACCCGAGACGATCGGCATCCTCGGTGCCGGCAAGGTGGGAACCGTGCTCGCCCGGCTGGTCCTCGCCGCCGGGCACCGGGTGCTGATCGCCGGCTCCGGCGACCCGGCGAAAATCGCCCTGATAACCGAGGTCCTGGCCCCGGGAGCGGTCGCGACGACCGCCGCCGAAGCGGCCGCCGGCGCCGACATCGCGATCCTCGCGCTGCCACTCGGCAAGTACCGCGAGATCCCGGCCGGGCAACTGCGTGGAAAGCTCGTGGTCGACGCGATGAACTACTGGGAGGAAGTGGACGGCATCCGCGACGACCTCACCGATCCACGCACCTCCTCCAGTGAGACCGTGCAGGCCTTCCTGCCGGACTCCCGGGTGGTGAAGGCGTTCAATCACATGGGCTACCACGACCTCGAGGAGGGAGCGCGGGAGGCGGGCTCGCCGGGACGCAGGGCGATCGCGCTCACCGGGGATGATCCCGAGGACCTCACGGCCATCGCCGGCCTGGTCGACGCGCTCGGGTTCGATCCGGTCGTGGCCGGTCCGTTGGCAGAGGGTGTCCGCCTCGAGCCGGGCAGCCCGGTCTTCGGAGCCAACAAGGACGCGGCGACGCTGAAGGACCTGCTCGACGCGTTCCCGGAAAGCGAGCGTGGACGGATCGTCGCCGAGGCCCGCGCGGAGACCGCCACGGCGGGGGCCCACTGAGCTAGATTCGCCCGATGCGCCTTCGTCGCCTCGCCCTCGCCGTCCTTTTCACCGCGGTCGCGGGAGTTTCCGCCTCGAGTGCGGCCGCCGCACCGGCCGAGGTTCCGCCGTGCCAGGAGGGAATGCTCTGCCGCGAGGTGATCGTGCCGCTCGACTGGAGCGGGGAACGGCCGGGCGAGCTGGAGCTCGACGTCCGGGTCAGCGAGGGCACCGGTCCGCTGCTGCTCTTCCTGGCCGGTGGACCGGGGCAGTCCAGCTCGGGGCATGTCGAGTACGTCCGTTCCTGGTTCGAGTCGCTCGCTCCGGAGTACCGGATCGCCGTGCTCGACCAGAGGGGGACCGGGGCCACCGCGATCAGATGTTCGGGCCTCCAGCGCCTGCCGCTGACCGACCTCACGGTCCGGCCCCGCAGGGCGGTCCGGGCCTGCGGCGGTGAACTCGGGTTCCGGCGCTCCTTCTACTCGACCGCCTCCACCGTCCGTGACATCGAGGCGATCCGCGAGGAACTCGGAGTGGACCGGATGGCGTTGATGGGCACTTCCTACGGGACCTATGTCGCGACTCGCTACGCGCGTACCTTCCCGGACCGGGTGAGCCGTCTGATTCTCGACTCGGTGGTGCCGCAGGAGAACGTCGATCCGATGCTCAGGGTCCACATGCGGCGGGTCGCCAAGGTGCTCCGGTGGGAGTGCGGCGCGGGCAGGTGCGGTTTCCGGTCCGACCCGGCGATGGACCTCGCCCGGCTGGTCGCGAAACGGCCGCACCTGGGCCGGGTTCCGGGCACGAACACCCGCCTAAGGGTCGACGGACCGGCCCTGCTCGACTGGATGACCACGATCCTCAGCTTCATGCCGAAGGACATCGCCACCGCCGGCCGGGGGATCCACCGCGCCGCCCGCGGCGAATACCGGACTCTCCTCCGAGCGGCCCACAAGGCCCGCACGACCTTCGGGGCCGAACCCGCGGAATCCCTTTCCTGGGGGCTTCACGCCGCGACTCTCTGCTCGGACGCCGGCCTGCCCTTCTCGATCGGGCGGGGTGACCGGGCGAGCAGGATCGCCTCCACCGCCAGGTACCTCTCGCGATCACCGAAGCGAAGCTTCTGGCCCTTCGATGCCGCGACCGCGATCGGCAACGGGATCGTGCAGACCTGTGCCGACTGGCCCCGGACCGAGGTCGCCTCACCCCCGAGGCCGGGGGAGATCAGCCAGCCGACCCTGATCCTCGCCGGGCAGTACGACCTCTCGACCCCGGTCGAGTATGCCCGCCGCGAACTTCGCCGAGCCCCCAGGGGCAAGCTGGTGGTCGTGCCGAAGGTCGGCCACGCGGTCGCCTTCCAGCGCCGATGCTCCGCCGAGGCGCTTTCGGCCTTCCTCAAGGGCCGGTTGCGGGGTGATCCCTGCCGGGCCGGCGGGACCTCGTAGAGATCGCCGGCACGGCCGCGAGGTCCCGGCGGGCACCGGCCGATGACGGGTGGCGTCGAGTTACCGATCACCGTATAGTTTGATCCGCCTTCGTCACCCGGAACCGAAAGCCGACCATGAACCCTTCCCGCAAGCCCCTCGCCCTGCTGTCCTTCCTGCCGCTTCTCGTTCTGGCCGGCCTGACCGCCGGAGGAGCGACCGGTGCGCCTTCCCCCGGAAAGGCGACGATCAGTCCCGAAGCAGTGGTGAAGGACAGGCAGGTTCTGGTCGGCGGATACTCGCCTACTTGCGCTGAGGGCCGCACTTTCGCGATCGAAGCCGAGGTCAGGCGCGCCGGCAGGGCCGCACGGGGACGCACCCGTGGACTCTGCACGGGTTCCCGGGTCTCCTGGGAGGGTCGGCTGAAGTCACCGAAAGGCCGTCTCGGAACCGGGATCGCCCGGGCGCGGATCGTCACCACCGTCAGGCGGGATGGGAAGCTGATCTCAACCCGGCGGTCCTCCCGAAAAATCAAACTGGTCGAGTACGCCCCGATCCGCGGGGGCTGGTCCTACGGGAACATCATGTTCGACATGGACAGGGCCGGGGCGCAGGTCAAGATCACCGGAGGCGGTGCGGGGACCAGCAACTGCACCCGGGACGAGACGGTCACGAGCTTCACCACCAACTCGAATCCGGAGAAGCACGAAGTGGCGATCTACGCGAAAAGCGACGGAAGCTGCTGGAACGAGCGGTCCTGGAGCAGCTTCAAGATCGAGGTCAGGGGAGCCGATGGCAGAACCGGATCCGGCCGCGTGACCCAGGGTGATTTCGAGGGCAGCCCGCCCCTGTATGGGTATGGGCTCGATTGCCGCGCCGACTGGTACGCGGCCCACAAGGAGATGAACGGCCTGAAGTGTGAGCGGACCGGCCGCTACGACGTGACGATCAGCTGGCCGTAGCACCAGCGGTGCCGCAGCGAGTCAGCGGCGAATACGGAAAGTCCGGCGGGCCGGTGTGTCATCGCGATTTCCGGCTCGGTCGATCGCCACGGCCCGGAAGAGGTGCCGTCCGGACTTGAGATTCCGATAGGTCTTCGGTGAACGGCAACGGGCGAAGTCCCGGTGGTCGATCGAGCAGCGAAAACCGCCGGCCTCGGATGATCTGAACCGGAAGGTCACGCTCCGCCTGCCCCGGCGCTTCATCGAGATCAGGCTCGTGGCCGGTGAGGTCCGGTCTTTCGGACAGGCCGAGGCATCGATCTCGCAGGTCGGTTCGGGTGGGCACAGGGAGGAGTCGGTGTCACAGGATGGTTCCGGAGGAGGGCTGCAGTCGACCGGCCGGACAGGATCGAGGAAGGCATCAGCGATCGCCGTGTTCCCCGCAGCGTTCGCATGAATCGTGTCGGCCAGATACGTGCCGCCGGCCGCCAGGAAGGCGTCGTATGGATCGGCGACCACCGCGCCGTACTCGGATGCGGCCTGGCGAATCACGTCGTTCAGTCCCGTGCTGGTCTCGACGGGACATTGATCCGCGGTCAGGTTGGTTCCCAATAGCTTCAGGTCCAGACTCGTCTGATCCTCGTCGGAGAATCCGGAGCCGTCCCACCGGAAGGGGTTGTAGTAGGAGAGCAGGCCGAAATACTCGTCGCCGGGATCGTTGTTCAGCGCGGTCCGGACCTGGCCGATGAGGTCAAAGTAGCTTGCCCGCCAGTCAGGGCAGCCTCCTTGGCCGCCGAAGCACTGTTCGGAACCCAGGCCGTCATTGCCGCCGATCCCGATCGTGACCGCCTTGGTGTCATCGGCGCCGTTGATCGCGACGAGTGCCGACGGCAGCTGTTCCGCCTTCAGACCGGCCAGAACCTGGCCACCCTGGGCCAGGCCGATGTGTTCGTCCGCGGCCAGGGAATCCGCGAATCCGGGGTGACCGCCGTAGCCGCCATAGAGCAGGTCCGGGTACATCGAGGCATCGCCGCCGGTCGAGCTGGTCGAACTCGAGTCGCCCATCGAAATGTAGGGGTCAGCTGATGCGGGGGCCGTCCCGGCCATTGTCAGTGCGAGGGCTCCGAGGAGCACTGCCAGTCCTGTCCTGATGGTGTCTGTCACGTTCGAACTTCCCCTGTCTGGTGCGCGATCCCGCCGGATCGACAGCTGATCCTAGCCGACATGCGGGAGGCCATGCCGGTCTCAGAAAGGGGGAACGCCGGGTGATGGAGGGATCCACCAGAATGTCCGGATCAAGGCGATCAGATCGATCACAGCCGTGGTCCGCGAGTTCGGCGACGCACCGGAGGTGGTTGACCTGACCGAGATCGAGATACCCGGACCGGGGGAGGGTCAGGTCCTGGTCGAGATGCTGGCCTCCGCCATCAACCCATCTGATCTGATCACGATCTCCGGGGCCTACCGGTCCCGTGTGGCACTGCCGTTCCTTCCGGGATTCGAAGGGGTCGGGGTGGTCCGATCGATCGGGCCCGGCGTGACGGATCTCGCGGTCGGTACGCGGGTTCTCCCGATCGGCACCGCGGGATCGTGGAGTTCTCACAAGCTGAGTGAGTCCCGCTGGTGCTTCCCGGTATCCGATTCGCTCTCCGAAGAACAGGCGGCGACCATGTACGTCAATCCGCTGACCGCCTGGCTGATGCTCCACGATTCCGCATCGATCGATCCGGGCATGACGGTGATCGTCGATGCCGCCGGTTCCGAGATCGGCCGGATGCTGCTGGCGCTGCTCAACCGGGCCGGCGTGGAACCGGTCGCGATCGTCCGGTCCGCATCGAGCGCGAACGGAATCGAGGGGTTCGCGACCAAGGCCGTCCTGGTGAGTTCGGCTCCCCGTTTCGAGGAAGAACTGGACCGCGCCTGCCCGGACCGGCCGGACCTCGTGCTCGATTCCGTGGGCGGCGAACTCGGTTCGGTGCTCAGGTCACGGATCGCCCCGGGAGGGCGTTTCATCCACTACGGCCTGCTGTCGGGCGAGCCGCTGACCCCGCTGCCCACCGGTTCGGCTCCCGACCACAGGTTCGAGTTCTTCCGGCTGCGGGACTGGGTTCATCGGGTCGAGCCCACCGAGATCCAGGCCGGGCTCGATCGGGTCGGAGGACTGATCGCCGAGGGAGTGATCGAGACCCGGGTCGATTCGACCCACGCGCTCGGCCGCATCGATGAAGCCCTCGCCCGTCACGGCGACCCGGGCCGGAACGGCAAGGTTCTGCTTCGTGCCTGACGCCTTCGATAGCGCCGCGGTGACGGCGCGCGGGTACTGGCCCGCAATAGGTGCGGGTATCCCTGCGGCGGGTACTGCCGTCGCGTAGGGTCGCTCCTGTCGGCAATCACATCGAGACGAGGAGCAGCGGGACATGGGAGACCAGAATGGCGTGGGTCCGACGCCGGAGCAGATGGACCAGGCGATCGCGAGCCTTTCGACGCCCGACCGGGTGGAATCTCCGTTCGGCACGATCGAGCTCTTCGACGGCGTGCCGACACCCGAGGGTGCCAAGACGGCCTACGACGCGCTCGACCTGATGCGAGGGATCGACGCCTTCCTGAACGCCGTCCCCGGCGCTTCGCTCGTCGCGTTCCGGAACGGACTGCGTTCGGTCGGCATCGACTCGCCGCGCACGATCGGGTTCACCGATCCGCGCGCGAACTCGGGGGCGATGCTGCTCACCGCCAACACGGAGACCACCTATGGGATAACCATGCTCGACCTCGCCGCCTGGGGGCCGACCGTGATCGAGGCGCCGCCCCAGTCGCTCTGCGTGGTCGATGACTTCTGGTTCCGCTACGTGTCCGACATGGGGATCGCCGGCCCCGATCGCGGTGAGGGCGGCAAGTATCTCTACCTTCCGCCGGGATACGAGGGCGAGGTCCCAGACGGCTACTTCACCTACCGTTCGCCGACCTTCACCAACTTCGTGGTGCTGCGCGCGCTCGGCGGGGTGCCGGCCATCAAACAGACGAGGATCTACCCGCTCTCCGAGGCGGCCGCCCCGCAGGAGAACGAGTGGATCAACCTGGCCGAGCGAGTCTTCAACACGATCCACGCCAACGATTTCTCGTTCTACGAGGAAGTGGACGAGCTTGTGCAGGAAGAACCTCTGGAGGCCCTCGACCACGAGCGCAGGGGACAGCTGGCCGCGATCGGAATCGTCAAGGGACGGCCGTTCGCTCCCGATGAACGGATGCGCACGATCCTGGAGCGGGCGGCGCCGATCGCCGCCGCGATGGCCCGCACGATCAGCTACGCCCCGCGCGATCCGGAGGCGGAGCTCTACGGAACCTGGAAGAACGCTTTCGTCGGTGGCAGCCACGAGTTCCTGCGGGACGGCGCCATGCTGCTCGATGCCCGCACGCAGTTCCACTACCTCGCCACGGTCATCACGCCGGCGATGGCCCACGCCCAGGTCGGCGCCGGTTCGGCCTATGCCTACACGGTCAGCGACGCTTCCGGGGAGGTGCTGGACGGCGGCCGAAGCTACAGGCTGCGCATCGACCCCGATCCTCCGGCGAAGAACTTCTGGGCGGTGGATATCTACGACACCCAGACCCGCTCGCTGATCCAGGTGGATTCGACCGCGTGGCCCGCGCTGGCGAGCAACACCGACACCTTGGCGAAGAACGCCGACGGATCGTTCGACCTCTACTTCGGTCCGACCGCTCCGGAAGGCAAGGAAGCCAACTGGGTCGAGACCATTCCCGGCAAGTCATGGTTCCCGATCGTCCGGATATACGGACCCCTCGAAGCATGGCTCGACCGGACCTGGCGACTCAACGAGCTTGAGCCGATCGATTGAGTTCCGGATCGCTCGGATAGTGTGGCCCGAGAGTGGCCGAGAGTCCATCTGACAGCACGAAACAGCCTGATCCAGAGGGGAATCCCGCGCCGAGTCGCCGGGACTGGTTCGGGCTAGCGGTCCTTTCCGTCGGGCTGGGAATGATCGTCCTCGACGGCACGATCGTCGGCGTGGCCCTGCCGACGATCATCACCGACCTGGATCTGGACCTGAGCAGCGCCCAGTGGGTCAACAGTCTCTACGCGGTGGTGTTGGCCGCGCTGCTCCTCTCTACCGGTCGTCTGGCCGATCGATGGGGACGCCGCCGCCTTTTCCTCGCCGGTATCGCGGTATTCGTCGGCGGGAGTGCCCTGGCCGCGGCGGCGGGCACCGGAAACGCGCTGCTGGTGGCGAGGGTCGTCCAGGGAATCGGGGCGGCCCTGATCATGCCCTCGACCCTGTCGACGGTCAACGCCACCTTCCGAGGCAGGTACAGGGCGGCCGCGTTCGGTGTTTGGGGCGCCGTGATATCCGGGGCCGCGGCCATCGGGCCGCTGGCCGGCGGGTTTCTCACACAGTACGCCTCATGGGAATGGATCTTCATCGTGAACATTCCGATCGGTGCGATTCTGATCGTCGCCACCCTGCTCACGGTTCCCGAGACGAAGGGGGCCAAGGGTGGCCGTGGAGCGGATGTCGACGGAGCCCTGCTGAGTGCGATCGGCTTCGGTGCGCTCGTGTTCGCGGTGATCCAAGGGCCGGAGATCGGCTGGTGGTCACCCAAGGAGGACCTTCACATATTGGGTTTCACCTGGCCGGATACCGCACCGATTTCGATCGTCCCCGTGCTGTTCGCGGTTGCCGCCATCGCTCTCACCCTTTTCGTCCTGTGGGAACGGCACCGGGCCAGGGTCGAACGTTCGGCCCTGCTGGATCTGGAGCTCTTTCGCGTGCCCACATTCTCTTGGGGGAACCTGACGGCTGCCACCGTGGCCATCGGGGAGTTCGCCATCGTCTTCGTCCTGCCGCTCTATCTGATCAACGCCCTGGGACTCGACGCCATGGAGGCGGGGTTCGTGCTCGCGGCAATGGCGATCGGCGCGTTCTTCTCCGGTGCGTCCGCACGTCATCTCGCGGCACGTTTCGGGTCCGCGGGCACGGTCCTGATCGGGCTCGGACTCGAGGTGATCGGCATCGTCTCCGTGGCTTTCGTCGTTGCCCTCAGCTCGTCCGCCTGGCCTGTCGCCATGCTGCTCGTGATCTACGGGCTCGGTCTCGGGCTGGCCTCGGCACAGCTCACAGGCCTGGTGCTGCGGGATGTGCCCACCGAGGTCTCAGGCCAGGGATCCGCCACCCAGAGCACGGTGCGTCAGGTCGGTTCCGCTCTCGGCACGGCGCTTTCTGGAGCGGCGCTCTCCCTCGCGCTGGCGGTGACCCTGCCCAACGCACTCGAGCGGGACGGAGTGACCGGCGGTACCGCGAGCTCACTCGCCGAGAACACCAGGGAGAGTGCCGGTTCAACCATCTCGCAGCTGCGTGCGGAGGGATCCTCCAGCGATCTGGGTGCGGGTACGGATGCCGTCGTGAATGCGCTCTCGTCGGGTTTCGCCGATGCCACCCGGGTCTCGCTGCTGGTCGCGTCGGTCTTCCTCCTGCTCGGCTTCGTCGGCGCGATCCGGGTTCGGGCGTCGGCGAAGGCGGACGGTTGGTAGTCGGCCGCGACCCACTTGCGTCCCCTGCTTCGAAACAAAGGGGGGTACCCCCTCATGTGGTCGTTTGGAGGCGGTTTTAGTTTCACCGCATGTTGATCCGCAGATTCGCCACGAATGCCTTGAGAACCTTCTCCCGCCTGTGCCTTCCGGCCATCATCCTGGGCTTGGCGGCCTTCGCCGCACCGGCGCAGGCCGGGACTCCCGGACCATGGGTCGTGCCGGGACAGGTGGCGGTCGCTCCGAACGACCAGGCGAACATGGTGAAAGCGCCCGGTGTCGCGGTCGGACCCGACGGTTCGTTCGATCTGAGCTGGTACAAGTCGAACGGCTACAACAGCTGGATGCAGTCGATGCGGCTCGGGTCGGACGCTCAGTTCTCGGAGCCCGGTTCGCTCTCTTCGGAGACCGGCTTCGCACTCACCCCGGACATGGCCCCCGATTCCTCCGGGGCCTCGACGATCGTCTGGATGAACTCGGTCGATCTTCACTGGGTCATCCAGGCCGCCTCGCGGCTTCCGGACGGCACCTTCGGCCAGCCCGTCAACCTGTCCGCACTGAGCGAGCAGTCTTTCAACCCTCGCGTCGATTCGGGCGCCGACGGTTCGGTGGGCGTCGCCTGGGAGCGACCGAACGGCGTCAACCGGGTCATCGAGGTCTCGACCCGCGCCGGCTACGGCCAGTACTCGGATCCCGTCCTGCTCTCCGACCCGAATCAGAAGGCATGGGATCCCGAGGTGGCGGTCGCGGATGACGGCACCGTCGCCGCCGTCTGGTCGTTCTTCGACGGCAGCGACCGGCTCATCGCCGCCTCGGTCAAGCCGCCGAACGGCGTGTTCTCCGCCCCGAAGGTGATTTCCAAGCCCGGCGTGTCGGCCTACGTCCCCGAGGTCGCCTTCGAGAAGGACGGCAGCATCGTCGTGATCTGGTCACAGGAGAGCGGATCCAAGTGGACGGTGCGAACCACGACCCGCAAGCCCAACCAGCAGTTCTCGGTCCCGCTCGCCCTGGCTCCGGAGATCGACGGCACCTTCGATCTCTCTCTGGTCAGCGATGCCACCGGAACCACCACCGCGGCCTGGTCCCAGAGGAAGGGCGGGATCTCGCGGATCCAGGTCGCCAGCCGTAAGAACGGCGGGTCATTCGGTGCGGCGGTACCGATCTCTGAAGGCGGCCAGAACGCCGAAAGCGCGGTCCTCGCCAGCGGCATCGACGGATCGACCGTCGCGCTGTGGCGCCGATTCGACGGCAGCCACTGGATCGTTCAGGCGAGCACTCGTCCGCCGGCGGGAGACTTCTCCCAACCGGCTGATCTCTCGGATCCGGCCCTCGACTCGTCCGAACCCGGCGTGGCGATCGGACCGGATGGCGTGGCGCTGGCCGCCTGGACGTCCACGAATGGCGACACGTCTTCTCTCGTCTACACGACGAGCAAGCGTCCCACCGCTGCCGTGTCCGTCACCACGGAAGGCCCCGGTGCCGTCTCCTCGGAACCCGCCGGCATCGATTGCGGCGCCCTCTGTGAGGCTGAAATCAATCTGAACGCGAAGGTCAAGCTCACGGCCACCGCCGCGGAGGACGGAAAGTTCGTGTCCTGGGGTGGCGCCTGCGCGCCGGCCGGAAGCGAACCGCTCTGCACCCTGACGATCAAGGAGGCCGCCGGAGTGAAGGCGACCTTCGAGAAGAAGACCGACGAGAACGGCGGTGGCGACGGGGGAGACGGTGGAACGAATCCGACCATCCAGAAGCCGACCACGACGATTGCCGGGTTCGACGGCAAGAACCTGCACATCCGCCTCGCATGCCCGAAGAGATTTCAGCCTGCATGCCGGTCGGTTGCGATGCCGGTGACGAAACGTTCGGTGAAGGGCCGGCCGATGGCCGCGAAAGCGGCGAAGGTGAAGATTCGCGCCGGACGGTGGAAGAACGTGAAGGTGCTCGTCAAGCCCGCCTTCCGGAAGACCGTCGAGGGAATGGTTTCGAACGCGAAGCGGCTTCACGTGAAGCAGACGATTCGCTCGAAGCGGATCCGCACCCGCAGGTCCAGGGGCGCGAAGACGATCTTCCACACCTACAAGGTGCGGACCCTGGAAAGCGCCACCTGACCAGACACGACTCTCCGGCGACAACGATCCGCCGAGCCGCCGGGTCAAAGAGCCGAGAGGTTCTCCACCCCGGAGGCGAACAGCATCAGCACTCCGACATTCATCAGGAGCAGGATGGCGACGTAGATCCTCTCCCGGCCCGTGAACGCCGGTCGGTGATCGTCGGCTTCACGGCGTGACCAGATGAAGACCGGAACTCCGGCGAGCAGGAGGACCGGGACCAGGGCCACGTACTGAAGCCCGCCCGCATAGAGAATCACGAGGCAGAAGACAGAGCCGCAGATTCCACTGAGCAGAGCCGTCGACCTGCCGGTCGTACGCAGTCTCTCCTCTCTTGCCCCGCCCGCGATCTTCCAGAGGAACAGGCAGGAGAGGAGATAGGACGGAATCACCATCACCGACGTGACGCTGAGCATCGTCTGCCAGGCATGATCTGAGAAGTAGACGAGGATGATCGTGAGCTGCATCACGAGCGTGCTGACCCAGAGTGAGACGCTCTCGGCGCCGTTCCGGTTGGTTCTGGCGAATGCTCTGGGGAAGGTGCCGTTCCGGCCCGCGGCAAACGGAATCTCCGCGATCAGCAGAGTCCAGGCGAGGAAACTGGCGAACACCGAGAGGAGCAGCGCGATGTTCATGAGCACGGCTCCCCAGCCGCCCACGACGGCGTCAAGGACTCCCGCGGTGGATGGGTTCGCGAGCGCGGACAGTTCTGTTTGGGATAGATGTCCGAACGGCAGTATCGAGATCAGGATGTATACGAGCAGGGCTCCACAGAACCCGATGACCGTCGCCCGGCCGACGTTGCGTTCGTTCCTCGCGCGGCCCGAGAGAACCACCGCTCCTTCCACACCGATGAAGGCCCACAGGGTGACCAGCATCGGGGCGGTCAGCTGGGAAGCGAAGTCGCCCAGGTTCGAGGACGCGGCCGGCGCGGTGCCCCAGAAGTCGGATCCGAGCTTGGTGAGATCCAGGGTCACGGCGAGGATCACCAGGAACAGGAGAACCGGAACCGCCTTCGCCACGGTGCCGATCACGTTCAGCTTCCCGGCCTCCCTGATTCCGGCGAGGACCTGTGTCTGGAATGCCCAGAGCATGATCGATCCGCCGATGATCGCCGGGATGGTGTTGCCTCCCGTGAAGGTTCCCGGGAAGAAATAGTCCAGCGTCTCCATGAAGATGACCGCGTAGGCGACGTTGCCGAAGCAGGCCATGAGCCAGTAGCCCCAGGCGGCGGTAAAGCCCATGAAGCTGCCGAAACCCTCGCGGGCGTACATGTAGATGCCGGCATTCAGGTCATCGCGTTCGTTGGCGAGTATGCGAAAGCTGCTCACGATGAAGAACACGCCGATTCCGGCGATGACCCAGGCGATGAGAACTGGTCCGGCTGCCGATTTCAGCGCCATGTTCTGCGGCAGGCTGAACATGGCTGACCCGGTCATCGATCCGACGACCACACCGATCAGGGCGACGAGGCCGAGGTTTCGCGCCTCACCCGTGTTTCCCTTGGGCGCCGGCCCGGTTCCGCTCACCGTGCCGCTTCGGTCTTGAACGTCAAGCTCGGTTGTCCGCTCAGATGCTCGAGAGTTTCTCGGCTCCGGTGGCGAACAGGAAGACCACCCCGATGACGAGCGCCACGAGTACCCCGAGGTAGATCGGTTCCTTTCCCTGAAACAGGGGTTTCCCGTCGCCAGAATCCCGGCGTGCCCTCATGAACACCGGAATGCCCGCGAGCAGCAGAACCGGAACGAGCGCGACGAACTTCAGGTTGCCCGCGTAGAACATGTACAGGCAGAAGATCGTTCCGATCACACCACTCGCGATTCCCATCCTTCGTCCCTCGCCAGTCATTTTCCGGCCGACCATGATCATGAAGAGGACGGAACAGAGATAGGCGGGAAGGACCATCACGGTAGTGACGCTGAGCATCGTGTGCCAGGCGTTGTCCGAGAAGTACACGAGGATCATCGCGGCCTGCATGACCATGCTGCTGGCGAGCAGAGAGATGGTCCCGACACCGTTCTTGTTCGATTTCGCGAACGATTTGGGGAAGGTTCCGTTCTTGCCGGCGACGAACGGAATCTCGGTCAGGAGCAGAGTCCAGGCAAGCCAGCCGGCCAGGACCGAGACCACCAGGCCGAGGTTCATCAGCCACGCGCCCCAATCTCCGACCACCGCGTCGAGCACCCCGGCCGTGGACGGATTGGCGAGCTTTTCCAGGGTCGGCTGGTCGAGGTGTCCCCACGGCATGACCGAGAGGAGGGTGTAGATGATCAGGGCGATCAGGAATCCGATAAGGGTCGCCCTGCCGATGCTCTTCTTGTCGCGGGCACGGCCCGAGAGAACGACCGCACCCTCGACCCCGATGAATGCCCAGAGGGTCACCAGCATCGGCGCGCTGATCTGGTCCTTGAGGCTGCCGAGAGAACTGGATCCCGTGGCGGGAGCTCCGCTGCCCCAGAAGTTGAACTCGAATTTCGAGAAGTCGAATCCCCAGATCAGGATCAGGATGAACAGGAGCAGGGGGACGACCTTCGCGATCGTTCCGATGTTGTTCAGGATCGAGGCCTGTTTCACCCCGGCCAGGACGACGAAGTAGTAGCCCCAGATCAGGATTGATCCGCCGATCACCGCGGCCAAGGTGTTGCCGCCGGTGAAAGTGCCGGGGAACCAGAAGTCGAGGGCTTCCATCAGGATGACCGCGAAGGCGACATTGCCCAGGCAGGCCATGAGCCAGTAGCCCCAGGCGGAGATGAATCCCATCATCGGTCCGAATGCTTCCCGGCCGTACATGTAGATCCCCGCCTGCAGATCGGGCCGCTCGTCGGACAGCATCCGGAAGCTGTTCGCGATGAAGTAGATACCGAAACCGGCGATCGCCCAGGAGATGAAGATCGGTCCGAGGGCGGAGGAGGCGGCCATGTTCTGCGGGAGGCTGTAGACGCCTCCACCGAGCATCGATCCGACGACCAGGGCGATCAGGGCGAACAGGCCGAGTCCCGTTCCGGCCTGCTCCCTGTGGTGCTTTCCGGATACCACCTTTTCTATGGTCATCACTGACGCCCCTTCTTGACGGCTGACGAGCCGGTTTTCTTGGTCTTCAGCTTTGGCCTATCCGGTTCGCGGTCGTCCTCGACGAGCGCCCGGACCCAGAAATTTCCCTCCTCATCGGTGCGCACACCGTGAATCTCATGTTCGAATCCTGGGAACTTCTTGTCGAACTCCTGGAGGGTCACGAAGTATTCGACGATCGGCCCATGTCCCTGTGGCAGCCTTTCGCCGGGCATGAGCATCGGTATTCCCGGGGGATAGGGCACCAGCATCGCGGCGGCGATACGTCCGGGCAGGTCACTGACCTTGATCCGCTCCGCCTTGTAGCGGACCACCTCGCCGAAGCATTCCGCGGGGGTGATCACCGGCTCCGGAACGAAGTTGTTGGCGGCGGCGAGCCGCTCGGTGATCTTGGCCTCGGCCATGCCCTCGTGCATCGCCGTGCAGAGTTCTTTCAGGGTCATCTCTCCGTAGATCTCGGCGTGTTCGGCAAGCGAGGGGATCGCGTCGATCGCCATCGCGCCTTCGTCGTAGAGACGCTTGAAATCGAGCAGCGCCTCGAGGAACGAGCCCCATTTTCCTTTCGCCGTGCCGACCGAGAAGAGGATCAGCAGGGTGTAGTCACCCGTCCGGGCGATCTCGGTTCTCCGGGCGTCGAGGAACTTCGCGACGACGTAGCCGGGCACACCCCAGTCCAGGGTGGTCCCGTCGGGGTCCACGCCGGGGCAGATGACCGTGACCTTGACCGGATCGAGCATGCTGTGGGCTCCGTCCACGTCCCTGTCCTCGAAACCATGCCAGCTATCGCCCGGGTTGAGGCTCCAGCATGCCTGGTCGCTGGAGAGAAGCTCGACCGGAGCCTCCTCGAAGCTGTACGACTCGCCGGAATCAGGGTCGGCCACCTCGGCCGGCTGAAATACGTCAAAAAACCACGCGTCCTCGCCGTCGGCCTCCTCGATCTGTCGCTTGAGCGAGACGACCGCCTTGCGGAAGCCGATCGCGTCTTCGATCGCCTCCTGCATCAGCGAGTACCCGGAGTCACCTTCCATCATCGTCGTGCCGACGTCGATCGACGCGAGGATCGGGTAGAACGGAGAGGTCGTGCCGTGCATCATCACGGCGTCGTTGAAATCGTCGAACTCGAGCGGCGCCCGCTCGCTGCGCTTCACGTGGATCATCGACGCGGACGAGAGCGCCGGGAGCATCTTGTGGGTCGATTGGACCGCGAAGATGGTCGGCGAGGTCTTGCCGTCACTCTCGACTCCCATCGCGAACCGGTTCTCGTACAACGGGTGGAACTTCGCGTAGGCGAACCACGCTTCGTCGAAGTGGATCCGGGGGACCTGTGGGCCGAGCTGGTCGACGACCTTGTCGGCCCGGTAGCAGAGACCGTCGTAGGTGCAGTTGGTGACGACCGCGTAGGTCGGGTCCTGGCTGACCGCGTCGCCGGTGATCGGACTGTCCGCGATCAGCTGCCTGACCGCGTCGGCCTCGAGACGATCCGGGGGAATGATCCCGACCATGCCGTAGCCGTTGTGGCTCGGCCGCAGGTACACGGGATATGCCCGTGCGAGGGTGAGTGCCTGACCCATCGACTTGTGGCAGTTGCGGTCGGCGACCGCGATCTCTCCATAGCCGACGGCACCCTGCCCGACGATGCGATTCGATGCGGAGGATCCTCCGACGGTGTAGAAGGTCCAGTCCGCTCCGAACGCTTTTGCGGCTCGTTTCTCCGATGTGAGCGGCGGGCCGTCCTGTTCGAGATAGTCGCCCATCTCTCCGGTGGCGACACCGATGTCGGCCCGCATCATGTTCTCCCCGAAGAACTCCAGGAACCTCGCGCCGACCGGATGCTTGGTGTAGGCGATTCCGCCCATGTGTCCGGGGCAGTCCCAGTAGTAGAGACCGTCGTCGCTGAGACGCTTCATGGTCCCGAAGTAGGGAGGGAGCAGTCGGCCTTCGTATCGTCTGACCGCGAAGCCGATCCGTTCGGCGATGAAATGAGGAGTGTCCGAAGTCAGGTAGACGTACTCACTCACCTCCCTCGAGACGGCCAGCGGGAGGTCGGAGACCGTGGTGGAAGCGACGATCGCCATGATCGGAATGGTCCTGTCCCGTTCACGGATCTTGCCGACGATCCGGGTCGCCTTCTCAGCCGGGAATGTACGCCCATCAAGGTCCCAGACGAAACAGACGGCACCGTAGTGGGGGTGGGACCCGGCCAAGATGAGGCCATCCGCGGGAGAGGGGGCATGAGTGACCTCGTGGCCCGCGTCTCCCACAGCTTCGACAAGTCTGGACAGAGCCACCGGAAGCGCTCCTTCCCCCACAGAACTTGAATCGGAGATGAAAAGAACCTGTGACCTTGCGTCCATCTGGGCAACCTTTCCGTGGAAAGAACGTCAACAGACCGACACTACATTCAGATGTCAGGTGTTGCCAGTCGATCAGCCTCGGATACGTGTCCGCCAAACGTTTGGATCACACCGGCGTCGTGACCGGACAGTTCCGTTGCGGGCGGTCCGGTTGTACATGCCGGCCGCAACTTTCCGAACGATGAACGGTTATTGGATATGATGCTTCTCATGGGGAAATCTTGGAGACTCGCTACCGCCGTGTCGGCGATGTCGTGCCTGGTGCTGCTTTTCGGTGTCGAGCAGGCCACCGCCGCCTCTCTGAGGGTCTCGATCAAGCCGACCGCGAAAGTCAAGCTGAACCAGCGCTCCTGCTTCGAGGGCCGGGTGACTCTGGGCCGGCGCGGCGTGGTCGCGGAGGTTGATCTCGAGGGAAAGAACGTCAAGTCGAACCGCCGGGGTGCCTACCGGCTCTGCCAGACCATTCACTGGACCGGGGCCCATGCGGTCTACGCGTTCAAGGGCGGGCGCACCGCCCACGACAAGTTCCGGGTGGGAACCACCGGCATGACCTCGGGAGTGAACTGGAAGAGGTTCGAAATCCAGCTGCCCGCCTACCCGCAGGCGCCGATGCCCGGCAGCTGTGCTCCCGGTGCGATTCCGGGGCCGGTCGAGTTCGGGATCAACTATGGCGTGTGTATCGGGTGGTCGAATCCCGGCACCGACGGACAGTTCTCGGGAAAGCGCCTGATGGTCGAGTGGCAGGGGAAACCCACTCCCACCGATCTGCGTTTCATGTATCGCGGCGACTACTGCCCCTGCATCTACGGCTGGGTCGATGGGCCCGGAGCGAGGATCTTCCATCCGACCGGCGGTGATCCCGGGCTGGAGGAACAAGGGGGTTTCAAGTTCGGCAGCGATCCCGACAAGCCGGGGCAGCCCGGAGGAACCTGGCTCCTCAAGACGACCCCGCACGAAGACGCCCTCGGCCTCTACCAGAACGGCTGGACGATCCACACGATCGGCTATCTGTACGAGACCCGGAGCTAGCCCGGCTCCGGACGCCGCTACGGGGTGGCGATGTTGAACCAGAAATCGAACTCGTCGAGCAGGTCGATCAACTGGTTCAGGGCGTCCGCGTCGCCCTCGATCGTCGCCTTGCCCTGACCGGCCAGTTCGGTGAGGCCAGCCTGTCCGAGGATCACCCGGTCGAGCTGGGAGCGGTCGATCGTCAGTGTGGCGTCGGCCTCCGCGCTCTCGCCGGGGCGGTGGCTCAGGGTGCCGTGCCTCAGCATCACGGTCCAGGTCTCGCCGAGGTCGGGCAGCACGCAGACGAAGGTCTTGCGCAGGTCGCCCGCCCGCTGACCGTTGAGGCGCATTCCCAGATAGTCGAAGTAGAGGGGCGTGCTCATCGCGCGGATCGTGTCCGGGCTCGAGGTGCTGGGTGCCGGCAGGGGCTTCACTCCCTCCCGCAGCTCGCGGGCGGCCGACAGGTAGAAGTTCCGCCACGGTCCCGACTCCGACTGGTACCCGAGCTGCTCCATCGTGTCGGCCTGAAGCTTGAGCGCTTCCTCGTTTTCGGGGTCGGCGAAGACGAGGTGGTTGAGCACCTCGCCGACCCAGCGGAACTCGCCCCGCTCGTAGTACTCGCGGGCCTTGTCCAGAGCCGCCCCGGGGCCACCCATGAACTCCACGTAGAGCTTGGCGGCCTCCTCGGGAGGGAGTGTGTGCAGGTTGGCCGGATTGCCGTCGAACCAGCCCAGGTAGTTGACGTAGGTGGCCTTGACGTTGTGGTTCAGCGAGCCGTAGTAGCCGCGCATCGCCCAGTGGCGTCCTAGCTCCCTGGGGAACTCGACCTGCTCGGCGATCTCGCTCGGGGTCAGTCCGTGATTGGCGAGCCGCAGGGTCTCGTCGTTGATGAACCGGTAGCCGTCGCGCCCCATTCCGAGCATTTCCCGCACCCGGTCGTTTCCCCAGACCGGCCAGTGATGCATGCCGTACATCAGCTCCGCCCGGTCGCCCCACAGCTCGATCGTGTGCTCGAGATGCTTGGACCAGGAGAGCGGGTCGCGGATCTTCGTGCCGCGGATCGAGTAGGTGTTGTGGAGGGTGTGGCAGCAGTTCTCGGCTGCGGTCACGGCCTTGAACTGCTCGATGAACCAATGCATCTCCGCCGGGGCCTCGCTGTCCGGGGCCATCATGAACTCGAAATCGAGTCCGGCGATGTTCATCCTCTGGCCGGTTTCGGAGATCGTGTCGGTCGGCGGGATCAGGCTGATCGTGCCGGAAGAGGTGGTGACCCCGAGACCGGCACCGATCTGCCCGCGAGGGTCGGCCGGCAGGAGGTTGCCGTACATGTAGCTGGAACGGCGGCTCATCACGTTCCCGCCGAGCACGTTCTCGGAGACGGCGGCCTCCAGGAAGCCCTCCGGCGCGACGATCTTCACGTCACCGCGCTTCACGTCCTCTTCGTCGACGATGCCCCGCACACCGCCGTAGTGATCCACATGGCTGTGGGAGTAGACGACCGCCGCGACCGGCTTCCGGGGTCGGTGCTCGTAGTAGAGATCGAGGGCCGCCCGCGCGGTCTCGGTCGAGATCAGCGGGTCGAACACGACGATCCCATCGTCGCCCTCGGCGAAGGTGATGTTGGAGAGATCGAGCGTGCGCACCTGGTACAGCCCCGGAACGACCTCGTAGAGCCCGCCCTGCACGGTGAGGCGCATCTGGCGCCAGAGGCTCGGGTTGACCGTCGAGGGCGCCTCCTCGTGCCGGTGGATGAAATCGAAGCGGGACAGATCCCAGACCAGACCCCCGTCGGCGCCCTTCACCCGGCCGCCGTCCGGCAGGGGAGCGATCAGGCCGCGCTCGGCATCCTCGAAGTCGCGTGTGTCCTCGAAGGCGAGGTCCTTGATCAGCTCGTCGTTCGCCTTCCGGGTCGCCCGGGACGCGTCGGATCGTCCGAATTCATCTCTGTCGGTCATGTCTTCTCCTCGTTGGCTGTGGCCGAACATACCACCGGCCGATTTCCTGACCGGATGCATCCGTGAGCCGTCCGCAACCGAACGTTCGGGCAGTGGAATTGCGGAGAACCTGCGGATAGCATGATCGCGCAACCACTGGAGGGGTAGAACCGGGTATGGGGCGAGACAGGATTTCGGTGAATTGGGCTTCGGGGTCTTCGGCTGTGCGACTCTCGGTCCTGCTCGCGGGATGCGTCGCGTGCCTGCTCCTCGTTGCGGTCTTCGCCTCGCCGGCCTCGGCGGACGGCACCCCGGACATCGGCCTGACCAAGTCCACCGACACGGAGGTCCTGCTCGGAGAGAACTCGACGGTGACCCTCACCGCCTCGAATTCGACCGGCCAGCCGATCGGATTCAACCTCAGCTTCAGGGACGTGCTTCCGGCCGGTATCGCGTACGTGCCGGGATCCTCGCCCGACTCGGTCGGGGAACCCCAGGTGATCAGCGACGCGCCCGGACCGGGACAGACGACGCTGATCTGGTCTGATGTGGCGGACCTCACCGGGAACTCCAGTTTCTCGTTCAGCTTCGAGGTGTCACACGACACCTCCGTCTACGCGGTCGGTGACACCTACGACAACCAGGCCGGGGCCTATGTCAACTGCGACTTCAGCTACGTGCCGAAGTTCGACGCCCAAGGGCAGCCGACCCAGAGCGGCGGCAACCCGGACTGCAGCGGAGCGCCGCCCGAGGAGTCCTACACCGGCTCGGCGAACGCGTCGGCGAGCACCACGATCGAGGCGATCCGGATCGAGAAGTCGGAGCCCTCGCCGGAAGGGGAGCTGCTGCGCGGCGTGCACGACAACCAAACGGTCTACACGCTGCGGGTCACCAACAACGCCGAGGATCCGACCGTCGGCATCGAGGTCGAGGATTTCCTGCCGGCCGGTCTCGAGTTCCTGGGCTGCGCAACCGAGGACAACACCACGGACACGCCGACCAATCCGGGCAGCGCCGAGGAGTACCCCGGGTCGGGACCGATCAATCCGGGCAACGCCCCGGGAGGTCTCACCGATTGCGTCACGCCATCGACCGTGGAGACCGTCAGCGATCCTCCCGGTCTGCCGGCGGGTGTCTACACCCATGTGGTCTGGACCGGCCTGGGTCCGCTCGCCGCCTCGGGAACCTTCGACATCACGTATGCCGCGGCGATCCCGCTGCGCTCGAACACGATGACCTGGAGCGGGGCGGAGCCACCGATGACCGGGCCGCAGGGATCGAATCTCGACAACAACTCGGGCCCGGAGATCGCCGACGAACAGGGATTGACCAACCATGCCGCGGCGAGCGGCTCGTACCTGGGTGGGGGCGGGCCCGTCGCGGTCCGCGACGACGCCGATCTCACCCGCTCCGCCGAGGACCTCAGGCTGCGCAAGACGGTGTCACCGACCACTCTCGGTGTGGGTCAGATCAGCACCTGGACCCTGCTGATCGAGTCCGGGGAGTATCTGTACTTCACCGGGGTCGAGGTCTCCGACACTCTCGGCGACGGGTACTGCCCGCTGGGCAGCGCCAACTTCGAGGTCACACCCCCGCCGGCCTCCGCCGAATGCGACCCGGTGCCGGGCGCCGATCCATCGGTGCCGTACTCGTCGGTCGTCGAACAGGCCGACGGCAGCTGGGAGATCGGCTGGGATTCCTCGGTCGATCCGGGAATGCTGGTTCTGGGACCCGACTCGAACCTCACCCTGACCTTCCCGACCCGCACCCGTGAGTTCTTCCAGCAGAACTTCCAGAACGCCACACCGGTCCTGGCGAACGACACGCTCAGGAACGACGTCGAAGTGAGTGGGACCGGTCACGCGATCTGCGCGCCCGGGGCGCCGGTGCCCTGTCCGCCGGGCGACCCGGACCGGATCGACTCCGATTTCGTCGACGGAGACCCGGTGGGCGACCAATCATCGGCGACGCAGTCGGGCGAAGGGCCGACGATCGACAAGCAGGTCAGCCCGACCGTCAACGGCGACTGCGGTTCGCTCGGTGACTACGGGAGCGGGAACGTGCCCGTGGCGAGGCCCGGCGACACGGTCTGCTGGCGGCTCACCATGGACTTCCCGGACGAGCTCGAGACCGGAAAGGTACGGGTGGCGGACGTCGTGCCCGCCGGAACCACCTACGTTCCCGGCAGCACTGAGGCACTGGCCGGCAATACCGCCACCATCGCCACGGCCGCTCCGCCCGAGCCCGACCTCGTCGGAGGCGCGCTGTTCTGGCCGCTCGACGACGGCGGCGACGTGGTTCTGCCGGGCAAGGTCTTCGATGTCGTCTTCGCGGTCAGGGCGGAAAGGACCCCGAACAGCTCCGATGGAGACATCACCGGCAACCTGATGAAGGCGGCCTACGAGAACAGCGCCGGCACGTCGTTCCCGCTGCGTGATCAGGAGGACTTCGAGATATCGCAGCCGGAGATCGACCTGCTGAAGGGGGTCATGGACGTGAACGACCAGCCCCCGGGAGGCAACGGGCCGAACGTCGACGGTGCCGTGGTGACCGGCGGTGACACCGTCACCTATCGCATCGACATCACCAACGACGGCAGTCTCGACGCCGACAACACGCAGGTCTGGGATCTGCTTCCGGAGGGGATCACCTGTGCCGACGTGGACTCCGGCTCGATCTCATCCGGCGGTACCTGCAACGCGGCCGAGGACCGGATCGAGTGGTCCGGGCTGACCGTCGCGGCGAACGATTCGCTGACCCTTACCTATGACGTGCTGATTCCGGATGGATTCGCCGGAGGTGATGTGTTGGTCAACCAGGCGGGGGTGAGACAGTTCGAGTCCGAGAGCGGCACGGGACCGTACGTCCAGATCCCCCAGGACAACATCGATCCGACCCAGGATCCCGACGCGAACGCACCCGAGGCCCGAGACCCCTCGAACGTGGTGATCGAGGCATCGGTCCTCGTCAAGACCAGATCGACCGAGGTCGGCCAGCCCGGCAACGATCCCGCCGACCAGGCCACGATCGGCGAGCGCATCGATTACACGGTGACCGCCACCATTCCCGAGGGCACCAGCCTCTACGGCGCGGAAACGGCGCTGGTAGACAACGTCAGCTCCAGGATGACCGTGGTCCCCGGTTCGTCCGGCGCGACTCTCGACAACGGCGGCGGTCCGGTGCCGCTGCCGACCGCCGGGCTGACGCTCTCGGAGACCGGCAACGCGATCAGGATCGATTTCCCCGATCCGTATGCCAACCCCGAGAACTCGGGTGCCGATGTGATCGTCCTCACCTTCCGTGCGATCGTCAACGATCTCTACCCGGACAACTTCGCGCAGGGAACCTCCACGCAGTACACGCTTCCGAACACGGCGACGCTCAGCTGGCAGAACCCGGTCGGCGAAGCACGCTCCGCCTCGGGGTCGGTCAGCACCACCGTGGTCGAGCCGCAGATCTCGCTCCAGAAGACCGCCGACACCGCCGGACCGATTTCCCCGGGCGACAACATCGAGTACACCGTCCAGGTATCGAACGGCTCCGGGGCGCGGGTCTCGACCGCGAACGACACGGTGATCGTTGACACGGTTCCCGCCGGACTGGTCCCGGTGAACGGCGGGGTCCCGGTCGTCGATGGCGGGACGGTCAACCCGGATGGTGGAATCTGGAACGAGGCGCAGCGAACGATCACCTGGCCGGTCGTCTCGACGATCGCGCCGGGAGCGAGCGTCAGCCGGACCTTCAACGTGACCGTCGAGGACGACGCCGTAGGTTCCGCGGTGCTCGTGAACCAGGCCGAGGCGACGACGACCTCGATGCCCGGGTCGCCGGCCGGGGAGAGGACCTCGTCCACCGGGGCACCCGGCTATCTCGCCCAGGACTCGCTGCCGCTGACGATCGCGGCCCCCGCGATCGCCAAGGTCGGATCGCCGCGGTCGGCGACGATCGGCGAGCACGTCACCCACACGATCTATGCCGCCCTGGGAGCCCAGCTCACCGAGTACGACGCGGCGATCGTCGATGACCTGCCGGACGGTCTCGTCTTCGACGAGTACCTCACCGCCTCGTGCATCATCGGCTGCCCCGTGCCGGTGACCATCCAGCCCCTGAACGTCGTGCCGAACGGCAACGGGCAGACGATCGGCTGGTGGCTGGGCGACGTGCCGGCCGCCCCGGACATCCGGGTCCTCAGACTCACCTACAGCGCCCACATCGGTGAGCAGTACAACGGGGGAGGAGATGTGCTCGCGGGGGACAGCCTGGTCAACAGCTCGAGTCTGCTCTACAACGTCACCGACCAGATCACCACCCCGCCGACCGATCCGCCTGATCCCGCGGACTTCGACGAGGTTCTCACCGACGATCACACCACGAACGTGATCGAGCCCGAGATCGTGCTGGACAAATCGGTCTCCGGGGACATCGACGGCGACGATCAGCGAAACACCCAGCCGGGCGACGACTACACCTACTCGATCGCCGTCACCAACCAGGGGGATTCCCCGGCCTACGACGTGGAGGTCACCGACGAACCCGACGTCGAGCTCACCGATGTCGAGGTCGCGACCGGGCCTCTCTGGCAGATCACCAAGAATTGGTCGGCCTCGGACCGGGAGATCAACTGGACGATCCCGGGTCCGATCGATCCGGGTGAGATGGTCACACTCACCTACACGGCCGACCTGGTGCCCTCGGCCCAGCTTTCCAACCTTCAGCAGGTGATCAACACGGCGGATGTCCCCGCCTACTGGGGTGTGCCGGAGGCCGAGCGTGAGGATCCGGACAACGCCGGAGTCGAGTATCGCGAGTACACCGAGGTCGAGCCGGACACGGTTACCCTCACGGTCCTGGTGCCGCAGCTGCAGCTCGTGAAGACGACCGGGCAGGCGGGCTTCCCGGACACCGGCGACGCGCAGACCGAGACCGCGTTCCCGTGGCGGATCGTGGTCACCAACCCGAACGCCGGAAGCGAGTTGCGCGACGTGGACCTGACCGACGTGCTGCCGCCGAACTGGACCTACCAGGCGGGCAGCGCCCAGTTCACCGGATCGGGCACGCTCACCCCCGGCGGCCAGGTCGATCCCACGGTGACCACCGCGGCCACAGGTGACACCCTGGCCTGGTCGGACATCGCCGATCTCGACGGCGGGCAGAACGTGATCGTCGATTTCTCGGCGGTGCCGCAGCCGCAGGCCGCGGTGAATCCCGGTCTCACCGATCCCCATGTGAACGATGCCGAGGCGAGCGGAGTCGACACCTCGGGGGCGGGCGCGTCGGCGGACAGCGCCTACGAGGACGAGGACGACGCCACCGCCACTCTGCTGGCCCCGGCCGCGGACCTTGGCATCACCAAGGTCGCCGACGATCCCACACCGATCGCCGGAACCGACACGACCTGGACGCTGGTCGTGACCAACAACGGTCCCCAGATCGCTCCGTCGGTGGAGGTCGACGATCTGCTGCCGGCCGGCCTTTCCTACGTGGAGGCGGTGCCCGAGCAGGGGACCTGCGTGGAGAACCCCACCGGCACCATGCATTGCGAACTCGGGCAGATCGGGGTCGGTGAGCAGGTCGAGATCGCCTTGACGACCGCGGTCGCGCCGGACACGGCCGGCCAGGTGCTGGTCAACCCCGCCGACGTGAGCGATCCGAACATCGACGATCAGAATCCGGCGAACGATCACGACGAGGATCAGGTGACCCCCGACGCCTCGGCCGACGTCTCGATCGAGAAGACGGTCGGGACCTCACTGTTCGCCGGTCAGATCGGGACCTATGAACTGAAGGTCAGAAACGACGGTCCGAGCACCGCCGAGGACGTGACGATCGAGGACACGCTGCCGGAGGGCCTCACCTACGCCGGGGCGGTGACACCGGCCGGGACCTGTTCGGGAAGCGGCCGGGATTTCTCCTGCGAGCTCGGGGATCTGGCTCCGGAACAGGAAGTGACGGTGATCGTCTCGGTCAACGTGCTCGAGGGCGGCGAGTACACGAACTGCGCCGAAACCGGCTCGGAGACGCCCGATCCGGCCACCGGAAACAACCGCTCCTGCGACACCTCGCCCGCAGCGAACACCGACCTGGCGATCACCAAGACGGGGCCACCCTACTTCCCGGTCGGGCAGAACCGCGACTACACGCTGCTCGTGACCAACGTCGGCGACCAGCCCTCCGGCGGCACGGTCACGGTCACCGATCAGATCCTGGATTCGCTGGAGCCCTTGGCCGCTTTCGGCGACGGATGGGACTGCGGTATCGAGGGGCAGCTCGTGACCTGCACGCGGACCGATCCGCTCGCGCCCGGCGCCTCGTTCCCGCTGATCACGGTCACGGTCACCGCCCGCGAGAATCTTCTGTTCCGCCCGATTCCCAACACCGGACACGTGAGCATGCCGGGCGATCCGAACCCCGCCAACGACACCGACAGCGTGATCACCGAGAAGGGCGCGATCTGCGACCGGGGCAGCCTCACCCTGACCCCGAAGTTCGTCTGGGTCGGTGAGAAGACCTTCGTCCGGGTGACCGTTCGCTCGCGGGACGGCGCGCCCGCGGTGGGAATCCCGGTCAAGGTGCGCGGCAACGGAAAGGGGGGAGCTTCGGCCAAGACCAGGACCCTGACCACGAACATGAAGGGCCGGGCGGGTTTCACGGTGCGGGCGGCGAACACGGACGCGGCTTGGACCGCGAGCGTTCCGCAATGTGGCCTGAGCAGGAAACTCCGCCCGAGGAGGCAGCAGTCCTGTCAGAACATGACGGTCAACCCGCCCTCGATCGTGGATGGCCGGGCCACCACCATGACCACCAGGCTGAGAGCCCCGTCAGGCAAGGGGCTGCGCGGGGTCACGGTGATCTTCAAGGGCGATGGGGTCCGTCGTTCGGGACGGACCGACAAGCATGGTGTGGCCCGGTTCAAGATCCAGCCCAGTTCGAGTGGCAAGATCACGGTGAGCGCACCCAAGGCGACGCGATGCAAGGTTCAGGTAGGTGTTCAGGCGGGCACCGGAAGCCAGCTGACCGGTTGAGCGCACGCACGTTTCTCGTGTCGGCCGGCGTGGTCCTGTCGCTGATTTTGGGCGCGCTCGGCCCCGGTTCAACCCGGGCCGGTGACCTTGGCGGCGACGAACTGCCGATGGCGCTTCCGGCGGTGGGCCGCGCCGTGTCGCCGAGGGTGGCGGTGCGGGCGGAACCTCGGCCGGAGGCGAAGGTGCGGGCCGTGATGAAGGCCCTGCGGTTCGACTACAGGCCGACCGTCTTCTTCGTCAACGGCCGAAGGGACACGACCGAGGGCGAGTGGTACCGGATCAAGATTCCCGGCAGGCCCAACGGCCGGATCGGATGGGTGAACGCATCGAGGATCCGCCTGATTCGCGAGGCCGGTCCCCACCGTATCGTGATCGACCGCGGCCGCCGCCGCATCACCCTTTTTCGAGGGGATCGGGCGGTTCTGCGCAGTGATGTGGGGGTGGGCACTCCGGATGCCCCCACGCCTCTCGGCAACTTCTATGTGACGGCGGCCTTCCGTCCCGACGACGATTTCCTCGGCCCCTGGGCCTTCGAGACGAGCGCCTACGCCGCGATCAGCGATTGGCCCCGAGGAGGCATAGTCGGCCTGCACGGGACCAGCATGCCCTGGACCGTGGGGGAGCGGGCCAGTCACGGCTGTATCCGGGTCTACAACAAGGTGATCCGGGCATTGAAGGAGCGGGTGCGCCCCGGGACCGAGATCCGCATCCGTGCGTGACCGTGAGCCGTCGGCCTATGGCCCGGCGCTGAGGTAGCCAGCGATCATCCCGTGCGCCGCCGGAGGGTCAGGGCCCCGAGCGCCAGTGCGGCCAGGGTTGTTCCGACTATCACCAGCACATCGGCCGTGAACGCCATGTCCAAGGGCTTGGGACTGGTCGTTCTGGCGAGGGCGTCATAGGCGTAGGTGAGCGGTAGGGCCCAGGAGATCGCTTCGAGAAAGCCGGCCATCTGGTCGCGGGGCACGAAAAGGCCGCAGAGGATCAGCTGGGGGAAGATCAGGGCCGGCATGAACTGAACCGCCTGGAACTCGGTCCGGGCGAAGGCGCTCACGAAAAGGCCGAGCGCCATGCCGAGCAGGGCGTTGCCGATCGCGAGTAGCCCGACCAGCCAGGCACCGTGGGCGGACTCGAGGCCGAGGATGCCGAATCCGAGCACCACCACGATCACCGCCTGGATCGTCGCCAGCAGACCGAACGCGAGCCCGTAGCCCGCGAGGATGTCGATCTTGCCGAGCGGCAGGGTCATCAGGCGCTCGAGCGTTCCGGTGGTCCGTTCGCGCAGCATCGAGATCGAGGTGACCAGGAACATGATGATGAACGGGAAGAGGCCGCAGAGGGGAGCGCCGATCTCCTGGAACACCTGTTTCTCACCCTCGAAGACCCAGTAGAGCAGCAGCAGGAGGACCGCGGGAACGATCAGGAGCAGCGCGATCGTCCGCGGGTCGTGGCGAATCTGGCGGAGCACCCTGACGGCGGTCGCCCCGGTCACGCGCGGGCTCAACTCCCTTCCGCCCTTTCGATCTTCACCAGGAATGCCTTGCCGAGATCGCTCTCTCCGGTGTCGGCGCGCAGCTGATCGGGGCTCATCTGGGCGAGCAGCGCTCCGTCGCGCATCAGCAGCAGCTCGTCGCACTCGCCGGCCTCGTCCATGACGTGGCTCGAGACCAGGAGAGTGGTGCCGGCCGCCGCGAGCCCGTGGAAGATCTTCCACAGCTCCGCCCGCAGCACCGGGTCGAGGCCGACGGTCGGCTCGTCGAGGATCAGCACGTCCGGATCGCCGAGCAGGGCCGAGGCCAGGGAAACCCGCGAACGCTGTCCGCCGGACAGCGATCCGACGATCCGGTCCTCCATTCCGTCCAACCCGACCGCGCCGACGATCTGGCGCACCTTCTCGGCCGACGCTCCGGTGATCGCCGCGAAGTAGCGCAGGTTCTCCCCGATGCTGAGATCCCCGTAAACGGAAGGCGCCTGGGTCACGTAGCCGACCCGGCTGCGCAGCCCCTTCGATCCCGCCTCGGATCCGAGCACCTCCACGGTGCCGCCGGCGATGATCTGGACGCCGACGATCGAGCGCATCAGGGTCGATTTCCCGCAGCCGCTCGGTCCGAGCAGGCCGGTCACCGATCCCGCCGCGACCCGCAGGGAGACCCCGTGGAGGATCTCCCGCCCGCCCCGGTCGACGACGAGATCACGCACCGATATCGCCGAACCCGGAACCTCCGGCGCCTGCGGATCTGCGACTGGGCTCACGAAGCGACCCTATCCTGAGTTCGCTCTCGTGACCAGCGCCCATGGGCGGGAAGCTCGACCGTGGTGACGAGGCCGCCGCCATCCCTCGGCGAGATGGTCAGCGATCCGTCGTGCACGGTCGCGATGCGCTTCACCAGGGCGAGACCGAGCCCGTAGCCGGTTCGCTCCTCGTTCCCGGTGACCCGGCCCGCTCCGCGCAGGAACGGATCGGCGAGCCGTGTCGCGGCCTGTGCGGTGTAGACGGTGCCGGTGTTCTCGACGCGGAGCGTCACCACGGAACGCTTGGCGTCGTGCCCGGTGAAGAGTCGAACGCCGCCGTTTTCGTGGTTGTGCCGGATGGCGTTCTGAAGCAGGTTCGCCAGCATCTGGGTGAGCAGTGCCGCGTCTCCCGTCGTGGGGGCGTCTTCGAACTGTGATTCGATGCTCACCCGGCGGAGGCCCGCCTCGTCGGCGTTCTCGTCCAGAGCGTCGGCGGCGATCGTGGCGAGGTTCACGGGCTCGGCTACGGCGGTGATCGCGTTCACGTCAGCGAGGCGCAGCAGCGCCTCGGTCAGACCGATGGCGCGGTCGTTGGTGATACGCAGGCGTTCCAGCAGCTGCGGGTAGTCCTGCTCGTCGGGCGCGGCCTGGGCGACGTCGATCAGGGTGGCGTTCACCGCCAGGGGTGTTCGGAGTTCGTGCGACGCGTTCGCCGCGAAGCGCTCCTGGGTGGCGAAGGCGTCGTGGAGCCGGTCGAGCATGTGGTCGAAGCTGTCGGCGAGATCACTGAACTCGTCGATCCGGCCGCCCAGGCGGATGCGGTGATCGAGCCGGCCGGTGGCCGCGATCCGGGCCGCCTCGTTGATTTCCCGCAGCGGCCGGAGGATCCGGCCGGCGAGCAGCCAGCCGCCGACGATGCCGAGCAGGGCCATCCCGCCGAGGATCGGGATCGACATCTGCAGCAGCGCGTCGAGGATCTCGCGCCGGGACGCGACCTGGGGGAAGTCTGCCGGGTTGGAGACCGTCAGCGGGTAGTTGGGGACGTATCGCAGGACCACGTAGACGCCGACCAGGGCGGCGGCGCCCGCGAGCACCAGGAACACCGCGTAGCTCAGCGCCAGGCGCAGCCGGGCACTGATCCGGAGGCCGCGACGCCGGCGGAGCTCAGGCCGCATCGGCCGCGGAGGGATCGGCCAGCCGGTATCCGACCCCGGTCACGGTTTCGATCAGGTCGGGGTCGCCGAGTGCCTTGCGCAGGGTCGAGATCGTCACCCTCGGCGCGCTCGTGAACGGGTCGGCGTTTTCGTCCCAGGCCTTGGAGAGCAGGGTTTCGGCGCTGATCACCCCGCCATCGGCCCGCATCAGCAGCTCCAGCACCGCGAACTGCTTGCGGGTCAGTTTCAGGTAGCGGCCGGCACGGTAGACCTCACGGCGGAACGGATCGAGGGTCAGGTCGGCGAAGCCCATGACCGGCGGGGCCGCCGCCACGGGACGCCGGGAGAGTGAGCGCAGACGCACCACGAGTTCTTCGAGCGCGAAAGGCTTGGTCAGGTAGTCGTCGGCGCCGAGCTCGAAACCACCGACCTTGTCGGCGAGCCGGCTCGCCGCGGTCAGCATCAGGATGCGGATCTCGGGGTGCTCTCGCGACACCGCCGCGCAGACTTCGTCTCCGTGGGTTCCGGGAATGTCCCGGTCGAGCACGAGCAGGTCGTACTCGTTGATCGCGATACGCCGGAGTGCCTCGTCGCCGTCCAGGGCGATGTCCGCCGCGATCGATTCGTGCCGAAGTCCGGCCTGGAGCGCCTCGGCGAGGAAACGTTCGTCCTCGACGATCAGGACGCGCATCTGGTTCTCCGGGCGGTGATCGGCACCGCTCCAGTGTAGGCCGCGGCCATGTTGCAGAAATGTATGGAAATCGGCATACCTTGCGGCAACGGGTGCCCTGGTGGGGTGGTCTTCCAAAGTCGGCGGGTCACCGTCGACCCGACAGAAGGACTACAGATGGCACACCTCTCCGAACATCGCAACCCGCGGCGCAGGGCGGCCGGCAGGCGCCTGATCATGCTGCTCACCGCGACGGTCGCCGTGGTCACCGCCTTTCTCATTCTCAAGGTCTGGGGAGTGGTTGGTCAGCCCTCGGCGACCGCGACCATCCGGGCTTTCTCCGGATCGGCGCCGAAAACGGTGAACGCAAGCGGATACATCCCCGACGGCGAATCGATCTCGCTCTGGTCCGGGGACCCCGCGGTCGGCAACCTGGACTCAGACCTGCTGGAGGCGATGCGGCGGGCCGCGGGTGACGCCCGGCGTGACGGGATCGAGCTTCGGGTGACCGGTGGCTGGCGCAGCGCCGCCCATCAGCGCGAACTGTTCGAGAAGGCGGTCGTCGCCCACGGCGGGGTGGAGGCCGCAAGCCGGTTCGTCAAGACCCCCGAAGATTCGACCCATGTGCGGGGCACCGCGATCGACATCGGTCCCACCGACGCCGACTACTGGCTGATCGAGCACGGGAGCGCCTACGGCCTGTGCCAGATCTACGCGAACGAGATCTGGCACTTCGAGCTCGCCACCGAGCCCGGCGGCCTCTGCCCCGAGATGACCCTCGACGCCTCGGGCAGCTGAGGATCCGCTCAGCGCCCGATCACCCGGATGGTGCTTTTGGCCCTGAACTTCGGTTCGCGGGCCTGGAACAGCACCGTCAATGACTTGGACCGTCCCTTGAACTGCTTCCGCCTGGTAGGGATCCTGATCGTGGTCGAACGTTCGCCGGCCCGGATCAGACCGAACTTCCAGATCCCGAAACCGTATGACCGGGCGCTTACGGCCACGTCGAATCCGGCCGTTCGGCTCAGCTTCACCTTCCACACGGCCGCCTGACCGGCCCTGATCCGGGCCTTTCGCCTGATGACCTTCAGGGTAGCCCTGGGATCGTCGTCGATCAGCTCCAGGAACCCGGGGCTCTTGCGAGGCATGGCCCCGCCGAGCGGGTAGGCGGTGAGGGTCATCCTGCGTGATTTCTCGTCGGTGATCCGGTTCTTCCTGTAGGGAACCTCGATGAAACCGGAGGTCTGGCCGGGGGAGAGGTTCACGCGGACCGGGGCGGGTGGGCGTCTCGTGCTCATGCTGGTGATCCCGACCACGAACCGGGCGGACGGTTCCGAGACCTCGCCGGTCACCTTGAACGGAACCTTGACGATCGAGGTCCCGTGTCCGTCGCCTTCGACGGCGCGTGCCCGGCCGACGTCGATCAGGGGCAGGCGCTTGCCGGGAACGGCGGGCAGGGGCGAGGGCGAGACGACGCCCGCGTCGAGGATCCAGATGCGGCTGCGCCCGCTGGAGCAATCTCCCTTTCCACAGCTCTTCTCGGCGCCGATGATGTCGATTGAGCTGATCTGGTCCAGGTCCGCTTCGGACGAGGAGAGCGCGCCCACCGGAACCCGCACGGTCTGGGCCAGGTACTTGCCGGACGGGCCGCCGCGGCTTTCTGCCGGGAAGGACGGGACCAGTCCGCCGCGCGGCGGCTGGTACTCGACCGAGTTTCCGTTCACGTCGACCAGCCTCACCTTCAGACGAACGTTCCCGAGGGAGGGATCGACCACCATGCGGAGATCGACGCTCTGCTTGCCCGCAAGGCTCAGCGGCTGGTCGAGGGCGAGTCCGCCGATCCGGTCGGAGCCGGTCCAGCTCATCTCGAAGGCTCGGTAGGCGGGAGCGCCTGGCGTATAGGAGTCGACCCAATGGGGGGTCGAGCCGAATCCCGCGAATCGGCCGCAGTTGCGTTTCGCCGTGGCGAGGCGACCCGCGCAGATCTGGGTCTTCGCGCCGGAATCGATGTCGAGGGTGGCGTCGAGTCCGGGCCGGATCATCAGGCGGCCGCCGCCGATGGCCTGGCTGCGGACGTCGGCCTTGCCGGCGGAGGCGACCCGTACCGGGCTGCCGTCGAACATCGGCAGGGTGTTCGGATCGAACCCGGTCATCAGCTGTACGGCGCCGGCGACGTAGGTCTTGCCGACCGCGCGCTGCTCGCGAGGGTTCAGCCTGGTCGGGCTCTTCCGGCCACACTCGCCGCGCCCGCCGAACCAGTCGTCGTTCGAGGGGGCCTTCGAGATCCGCGGGGTCCACTCGGTGTTGAAGAAGTTGTGGTTCGCGCCCATCACGGTGACGCTGCTTCGCAGCGAGGTGTCGTCGGAGGTGAGGTCGCGGGCGACATCGGTGTAGCTCTGACCCTGCAGGTCGCTGACGTCGCCGTCGCAGTACGGCAGCACGGTCACGGTCGGTACATAGGCCGCGGTCTGCCGGGCGAAGTTGGTCGGCGCGAGCAGGATCTGTCCGGCGATGCGGTAGGGAGCGTCGAGCGGTATCTCCTCGGCCGCGCGGTTCACGCCTTCGCCGCCCCGGCTGTGGCCAACCAGGACGACCTTGTCTAGGTCGACTCCGTAGCGGCCGTCGGCGGCCCACTCGGCCCACTTGTCTAGGTGGCGGCGCACGAGTTCCCCACGGGCTCCGGCACCGCCGTCGGCGATGAAGCCGTCCTGGCCGTTGACGCCGTTAGCGGCGATCGAGACCGACATGAAGCCCTGGCTGGCCAGGAGGCGCTGCATGTAGTCGTAGCCGAGGTCGCTCGGGACCGGCCGCATGCCCTTGTCGCAGGGCCATCCCGAGCTCGACCGGCTCGGCTTCTTCGGCGAGTAACAGAACTCGTGCCGCCCGTGGAGGAACAGAACCAGGGGCGCGTCCCCGGTGAGCTGGCCCTCGGCGGGGCGCACGACGTGGCCCTTCATCTCCAGGCGCCCCTTCATTCCGGGGTACTTGAAGCTGGGCAGGGTGTAGTTCGAGGTGGTGACCTCGAGCGGTCCGGGCCTGCCCGGATCGACGCCCAGTTCGGTCGTCGGTGGGACGGCGAAGGGAGTGACCGGAGTCTCACCGTCGTCGGGGGCCGCCTCGGGCTCGTCGAGCGAGCGGCCGGACAGAAGGATGTCCAGCTGGCCCGGATCGGGTGCGCTCGCCGACTGGACGGTCACGGTGGCGGTGCGTCCATCCGCGGCCACGCCCGCCGGACCGAGGTCTTCGCCGTCAAGCAGGATCTGGGGCCTGGCCGACGTGACCGGAATACGGGTCGAGGAGACCCAGCTGACGCTGTAGGTGTCTTCTCCCACGCTCGAGACGTTCCACCCGCCGGTCTGGGTCGATGCGGTCTGGACGCTCGGCTCCGCGTTCGCGCCCACGGCACCGAAGGTCAGTGCCGCGCCCAGCATCAGGGAGAGCAGGGTGGCGAGGCTCGTCTTGAAACGCCGGTCATTCAGGTTCATCTGTCTCCCTTGGGCTGGTGGCGATGGCGCGCCGGATGAGGTCGAAACGAACATTATGGAGGGTCGTGGCCGAACGCACCGGCCGATCCCTCTGTCGCCATGGTCGCCCTCCGGTCTCCTGGCGGAATGATCGATCAGGAATCGAGAAGCGCCTCCTCCCGGCGCTCTCTAGCTTTGCGTTCACTCTTTCACGGCGACAGGACAGGAGCACCAGGCATGAGCGGCACATCGAAATCCGGTGGTGACAAGGATGAGTCCCCGGAGACGGGATTCTCGGCGGAGGAGAGGGCCGCGATGAAAGCGCGGGCCGAGGAGCTGAAGGCCGAAGCCGGCGGTGGCGATCGGGGAGCGAAGAAGGCGGCCAAGGATGAGCTGGCCGTGCTGGACAAGATCGCCGAGATGGAATCGCCGGACCGCGCTCTCGCCCTGCGGGTTCATCGCGTGGTGACGGCTGCCGGCCCGGAGTTGGCACCGAAGCTCTGGTACGGCCAGCCGGCCTACGCGAAGGACGGGAAAGTGGTCTGTTTCTTCCGGAGCGGGAAGGTGGACAAGGAGCGGTACTCGTCCTTCGGGTTCAGTACCGAGGCGAACCTGGACGACGAGAGTGGTCTCTGGCCGACCTCGTTCGCCCTGACCGAGTTGAGCGTCGAGGGTGAGAAGGCGATCGCGAAGCTGGTCAAGCAGGCTCTGGGCTGACGCCCACTCTTCCGCCAAATCTGAGTATTCGGTATGTAGCCTGGAAAACCTCGCCAACGCGGGGTTTTCCTTTGGGTCGGCTCGGAGACTGATCTTGGGTACCCCCTGGGGGTATGCTACGGTTCCGCCATCGATACCCCCTTGGGGTATAAACCAGTCACAAGGAACAGGTGTGCGGAGCAATGAATACGGATCCAAGACGCTGGTGGGCCCTCGCGGTCATCGCACTGGCGCAGTTCATGGTCATCATGGACACCTCGATCATCGGGGTGGCCCTGCCTGAGATCCAGGCGGATCTCGGGTTTTCACAATCGAGCCTTTCGTGGGAGTTCAACGCCTATGTGGTCGCGCTGGGCGGACTGCTCCTGCTGGGTGGACGTCTTTCCGATCTATTCGGGGCGAGACGGATCTTCAGCACCGGCTGGGTGATCCTTCTGGCCGGATCCGTGATCGCGGCGATCGCCGGCAGCGTCGGGGTCGAACTCGCGGGCCGGGCGGTGCAGGGAGTCGGGGCGGCGCTGATCGCGCCATCGGCATTGACCCTGCTGATGATGCTGTTCGGCAACGACCCGAAGGAACTCACCAAGGCGATCGCGCTCTACGGAGCGGCGGCACCCGCCGGAGGCACGGCGGGCGTCTTCCTCGGTGGCGTCATCACCGAGTGGATGAGCTGGCCCTGGATCTTCTGGCTGTACGTCCCGATCTCGATCGGCGCGCTGATCGCGATTCCCACGCTGATGCCGAAGACCGCGCCCCAGCGAGGACAGATCGACATCGCCGGAGGTCTCGCGGTCACCGCCGGTCTAGCCCTCACCGTGTTCGGCGTGGTCAGGGCACCGGAAGTCGGATGGGGTTCGGCCGAGACCCTGGCGACGCTCGCCGGAGCGATCGGCCTGCTCGCGCTCTTCGTGCTGATTCAGAGCAGGCGCGGATCACCGCTGGTCAGGCTCGGAATCTTCCGCACACCCAACCTCACCGGAGCCAACGTGGCCCAGCTTCTGCTCGGTGCCGCCTGGATCCCGATGTGGTACTTCCTCAACCTCTACCTCCAGCAGGTCCTGGGCTACGGCGCCTTCGCCAGTGGCGCGGCACTGCTGCCGATGACCGCGACGATCATGCTGCTGATGATCGTGGTCGCCCCCCGGGTGATCGCCCGGTTCGGATTCAAGCCGCCGATCATCGCCGGCCTCGGGATCCTCGCCGGAGGTCTGGTCTGGATGTCGCTGGTGCCACCGACCGGCAGCTTCGCGGCCGACGTCCTGCCGGCGTCACTGGTGGCGGCGACGGGCATGGCCCTCGCGTTCATACCCTCCCTGGGAACCGCCATCTCCAGCGCCCGCCCGGAAGAGGGCGGTCTCGCCTCGGGGATCGTGAACACGAGCTACCAGGTCGGATCGGCACTCGGGCTGGCCGCCATGACCGCCCTAGCGGCGTCGAACGGGGCCGACCAGCTCGGTGACCCCGCGGCGCTCACCGACGGCTTCTCGGCCGCCTTTCTAGGCGCCGCCGCGATCGCGGTCGCGGGTGGAATCCTGGCTCTGTTCACGTTGCGCCAGCCGCGGGACTCGGAGGGCTAGGAGCGGGGCGGTCGCTGGGGCGAGGTCATGACCTCGCCCCAGCGACATCCGGCCCCGATCGGTCGATCGGACGGCGACTCTGGCCGGGTGGCGGATGGAAAACCATCCCTCGGTGGATCAGCATTGGCGTCGAATCCGTCGCCGTCGCCGCGTAGCCTGGGGCGGCGCAGCCAATCAATGCCTACGTAGGAGATCGCCGATGAGTTGGACGATGCCCCCCGAAACCGCCCCGCAGGATCGTGTCTGGATGTCGTTTCCCGTAGCGGACAGCACGGCGATGGACGACGGGGACGGCGGACAGGACGAGGCCCGGCGGACCTGGGCGGGAGTCGCCAACGAGATCTCCCGGTTCGAGCCCGTGACCGTGCTGGCCGATCCGGCGGAGGTGGAGACGGCACGGGGGCTGCTCGACGATTCGGTGGAGCTGCTCCAAGTTCCCTTGGACGATTCCTGGCTGCGCGACAGCGGACCGACCTTCGTACACGCCGACGACGGTTCCGTCCACGCCGTGACCTGGGTGTTCAACGGATGGGGCCAGCAGGAATGGGCCTCCTGGGACAAGGACGCGCTGCTCGGTCCGCTGGTCGCCGAACGGGCGGGGACGCCCCGGGTGGATTCCCAGCTCGTCAACGAGGGAGGAGGGATCGTGATCGACGGTGACGGGACGGTGGTCGTGACCGAGACGGTCCAGCTCGACCCGGATCGGAACCCCGGCCTGGGCAAGGCCGATGTCGAACGGGAGCTGATCGAAAAGCTCGGCGTGAGCCAGGTGATCTGGCTGAAGCGGGGACTCACCAGGGACTCGGAGAGGTTCGGCACCCGGGGCCACGCCGACATCCTGGTCGCCTTCCCGAGCCCCGGGACCGTGCTGGTCCACACGCAGCGCAACCCCGAACACCCCGACTTCGAGATCAGCCGCGAGATCAGGGAAACCCTGGAGAACACGACCACGGCCGACGGCCGTCCCTGGCGGATCGTGGAGCTGCCCGCACCGCGGACCCTTCGCGACGAATCCGGTTTCGTCGACTACAGCTACATCAACCATCTGGTCGTGAACGGGGCCGTGATCGCCTGCCGCTTCGAGGACCCCGGCGACGAGGAGGCCCTCGCGGTGCTCGCCGCCGAGTATCCGGGCAGGGAGATCGTCGCGCTTGACGCCAGGCCGATCTTCGCGCAGGGTGGTGGGATCCACTGCATCACCCAACAGCAGCCCTCGGCGAGGACCGGCGGATGACAACCTCCGCGAAGGACCGCCTCACGGCACCCTTCGACGTCGTCGAAGCGGGCATCCCCGCCATCCGCGAGGCGCTCGAGACGGGCGAGGTCACCAGCGTCGAGCTCGTGCACGAGTATCTCCGGCGGATCGCCCGGTTCGACCGGCAGGGGATCCGGCTCAACGCGGTGCCGGTGCTGAACCCCGGCGCCTTGGCCGAGGCCGCGGCTTCCGACGTCCGCCGGGCCGAGGGGAAGTCCCTGGGTCCGCTCGACGGGATTCCCTACACCGCGAAGGACAGCTACAAGGTGAAGGGGCTGACCGTGGCGGCGGGATCACCCGCGTTCGAGGATCTGATCGCGGGCGACGACGCCTTCACGATCGGCCGCCTGCGCGCGTCCGGAGCGGTGCTGATCGGCCTCACGAACATGCCGCCGATGGCCGCCGGCGGCATGCAGCGCGGCGTGTACGGCCGGGCGGAGAGCCCGTACAACGGCGACTACCTGACCGCGGCCTTCGGCTCGGGATCCTCGAACGGTTCGGGGACCGCGACCGCGGCGAGCTTCGCCGCGTTCGGCCTGGGGGAGGAGACCTGGTCGTCGGGCCGGGCCCCGGCGTCGAACAACGCACTGGTCGCGTACACGCCCTCGCGCGGGGTGATCTCGATGCGGGGCAACTGGCCCCTGTACGCCGCGATGGACGTGGTGGTTCCGCATGCCCGGACCGTCGAGGACCTGCTCGAGGTGCTCGACGTGGTCGTCGCCGACGATCCCGAAGCCCGAGGGGATTTCTGGCGGGTTCAGACCCAGGTCGAGATTCCGCGGGCCTCCGAGGTGCGTCCCGCCCGGTACACCGATCTGAAACGCGACGGCTCTCTGAAGGGAAAGAGGTTCGGGATCCCCCGCATGTACATCAACCTCGACCCCGAGTCGGCCGAACCGATCGAGACTCGGCCCAGCGTGATCACCCTCTGGCAGAAGGCGCGAAAAGACCTGGAGGCCCGTGGGGCCGAGATCGTCGAGGTCGATTTCCCGGCGGTCTCCAACTACGAGAACGACCGGCCGGGGGCCGAGTCGATGTACCGGCGAGGACTCGTGCCACCGGAGTTCCTCGAGATCGAGATGTGGGAGCTGATCATCTGGTCCTGGAACGATTTCCTCGACCAGAACGGGGATCCGGGAATGCGCTCGCTGGACGATGTCGATGGCCCCCGGGTCTTCCCGCAGCCGCCCGGCACATTGCCGGACCGCTACCCCGACGACGCCGACCTGGCCGATCTCGTCGCACGGGGCCAGGGGGTTCGGACTTCTCTGGAGGACATCCCGTACGTGGCCGAGAGCCTGGCCGGGCTGGAGCAGACCCGGCAGGTCGATTTCGAACAGTGGCTGGACAGGGAGGGGCTCGACGGGGTGGTCTTCCCGGCGGCGGCCGATGTTGCCCCGCAGGACGCCGAGAGCGATCCGGCCGCGAATGAGATCGCCTGGAGGAACGGGGTCAGGTACTCCAACGGAAATCTGGCGATCCGTCACCTCGGCATCCCGACCGTGACCGTGCCGATGGGGCTGATGGAGGACATCGGCATGCCGGTCGGCCTCACCTTCGCCGGCCGGGCGTATGACGATTCGGCGCTTCTCTCCTATGCCCGCGAGTTCGAGCGGGCGGGTCCCCATCGGGTGCCGCCGCCGAGGACCCCGGCGCTCGGGAGCCCCGGGCCCTCGCAGGTGGTCACCGTGGACGGGGCCGGGTCCGGTTCCCCGCTCGCTCTCGAGATTGAGGCTTCGCTGGAACCCGGCCGGGACGAAGGGCCGGTTCACCTGAACGTGACGGTGAGGGCCGAAGGGCCCGAACCGATCGAGATCACGGTGTTCGCCGACGGAACACCGCTGGATCCGGTCGCGGAGGGGTCGATGGCGCGAGCCGGGACGGAGCTTGCCGCCGGGGAGCACGAGGTCGTCCACAGCGTGTGGAGGGCTCCGTACGGCTCGCTGGTATCTGCCCTCGGCGTCGACGCGTCGGGCCGGTGGGCCGCCGCCCAGACCGTCGCCGGAGGTATCGGGTGATCCGTGCGATGACCCGCCGGATCGTCCATACACACTGTCCAACTTGGACATTCCGGGCTTCAAGTCTGGACTTTCCGGCGTAGAAACGGAGCGGTCCGCTCACATACGGTTCAGTGATCGTCGCCGGCCGTATCCACGGCCGGACGGCAGCTATCGCAAGGGGAAGAAAGGTCCATTGGAAAGCTCGAACGGAACCTCCGGGGGTGTGCGCCTGGAAGGTGTGACTAAGCGATTCAGCGGTTTCACCGCGGTCCATGACATGGATCTGCGGATTGCGGATGGTGAGTTCTTCACGATGTTGGGTCCGTCGGGTTGTGGGAAGACGACGACGCTTCGGATGATCGCGGGGTTTGAGCAGCCGTCGGAGGGCAAGGTCCTGATTGATGGCAATGATGTTG
>DATJUB010000076.1:0-24106 GCA_035502775.1 Solirubrobacterales bacterium
GTCTCCACCCCGGCGTGTGTGGCCCGGGGCGCCGGTTCGGTTCGGGCGCTTCAGGCGGAGTCTCGGGTGCCGGGTCGCTTCGCTCCGCGCTACGCGCGTGGGGTTCTCTGGTTCTGGGGGCGTTTTGGGTGCTGACAGCACCCAAAACACCCCCAGAACCCCTCACGCCCGTTGCCTTGATCGTTCTGGGTCGAATCTGATGGTTATCTGGTGGGCTATTCGACCCAGAACGGTTGGTGTGGTCGTGCAAGAAAAAAGGGCCCGGATTTCTCCGGGCCCTTTTGATTCTCTGCCTGTCTTGGTTCAGGCCGTCGGCGGCAAGGGTGGCGGCGGTGGGGTCTCTTCGGTGGCCGGGGCCGCCGGGTCGATCGCCTCCGACTCGTTGCCCGGGAGGGCTCCCGCGGGAGGATCCACCTCGACCGGGATCTCGTCTCCCACCGGCGGGTACTCGTCACGCATCAGCTGGGCGTAGGCCGATGCCCTCGTGGTCCAGCTCATCGTGTACGCGAGAGCGTTGTGGACCGCCGCCGGCTGGTAGCCGCGGAAGACGATCGTCACCCAGGCCAGCACCGACACGGCCTGCAGGACGAGTCCGATGATGTAGGACATCACCAGGATCGGGATCAGCAGGATCAGCCGGAAAAGCGTCTTCACCCGGCTCTGGCGTGCCGCGGGCGGGGCGAAACGTATCCGGATCGGATAGTCCGGCTCGTCCTTCAGGCCGAACGAAGGCCACGCATCCGTCTGCAGGTACATGAAGCCGTTGACTCGCTGGGTGTAGCGCAACACGCCCCCGACGAAGTTGTACATGCCCTCCGGGTACCGGCCGACGAACAGAATCGCGAACCAGGCGATGACGACCACGACCATGGCGGCGATCGCGTAGACATAGGCGACGATCAGCCACGGAATCGCGACGATCAGACGAAAGAACGTGGTGAGCCGGTTCCTATCCTTCAGATAGTCGGCTTCGTATGTGACCGGATACAAGATTTCTCCTCCAGGGTTTGGGCAACAAACGAGACGAAGGCCAGCCTACCTTCCCCTTCGGACCACGTCCAGAGCCACATAGACCCCGCCCGGTGGTCCGCCGTGCCAGATCAATATCCTCAACCGAGATGACCGATCACGCCCAAATCCCGGATGACCTAAAGCCCGCCGACGGCCGCTTCGGCTGCGGCCCCTCGAAGGTGCGGCCCGAGGCCCTGCGCTCACTCGCGGAACGGTCCGATCTGATGGGCACATCACACCGGCAGAAGCCCGTCAAGGATCTGGTCGGCCGTGTCCGCACAGGTCTCGGAGACCTCTTTTCTCTTCCGGACGGCTACGAGATCGTCCTGGGCAACGGAGGCGCCACGGCGTTCTGGGACGCGGCGGCCGCCTGGCTCGTGCGCGACCGTGCGCTTCACCTGGTCTACGGCGAGTTCTCCCGCAAGTTCTCCGACACCACCGCCGGCGCCCCGTTCCTGTCCGATCCGGTCCTGATCGAGGCGGACCCCGGCAGCGCCCCGACCCCCGCGGGTCATGTAGGCGTCGACGTGATCGCCTGGGCCCACAACGAGACCTCTACCGGCGTGATGGTTCCCGTCGAGCGCCCGGCGGATGCCGGTGACGCCCTGGTCCTGATCGACGCGACTTCAGGCGCCGGCGGCCTTCCGGTCGACCTGCGACAGGCCGACGCCTACTATTTCGCGCCACAGAAGGCATTCGGTTCTGATGGCGGTCTCTGGATGGCCGCGCTCAGCCCCGCGGCGATCTCCCGGATCGAGGAGCTCGACGGATCCTCCGACAGGTGGCAGCCGCCGTTCCTGTCGCTGAAGACCGCCCTCGACAACTCCCGCAAGGACCAGACCTACAACACCCCGGCGCTCGCCACCCTGATCCTGCTCGACGAGCAGCTCCAGTGGATGCTCGCCGGCGGTGGACTCGAGTTCTGCGTCGAGCGGACCCGGGCCTCGTCCAGCCACCTCTACGGCTGGGCCGAAGCCAGCGATTTCGCCACTCCCTTCGTCACCGATCCGGCGCACCGTTCACTGGTCGTCGGAACGATCGACTTCGACGACTCGATCGACGCGGCCGCCGTCGCGGCGACATTGCGCGCGAACGGCATCGTCGACGTCGAGCCCTACCGGAAGCTCGGCCGCAACCAGCTGAGGGTCGCGATGTTCCCGGCGGTCGAGCCCGCCGACGTCGAGGCACTCACCGCCAGCATCGACTGGGTGATCGGGAACGCCGGGGTCACCGCGTGAAAACATTGATCGAAGCCGGCTCACCCGAGCCGGGCAACTAGGAGGCAAATTTGAGCGGTAGGGCCAAAGTACTGGTCAAGGAGAAGATCGCCGACACCGGTGTGGATCTCCTGAAAGAGCAGTTCGACGTCGATCTCGGCCTCGAGATGAGCGACGAGGAGCTCGCGGACCAGATCGGCAAGTACGACGCGATCCTGATCCGTTCGGCGACCAAGCTCACCCCCGAGCTGATCGCCCGCGCGGACAACATGAAGGTGATCGGCCGCGCCGGCACCGGAGTCGACAACGTCGACATCCCGGCCGCCACCAAGCGCGGAATCATCGTCGCCAACGCGCCGGAGTCGAACTCCGTCGCGGCCGCCGAGCACACGCTCGCCCTGGCCCTGGCGCTCTTCCGCAACGTGCCCCAGGCCCACGGCTCACTGGTCGCCGGCCGCTGGGACCGCGCCAAGTACAAGGGATCCGAGCTGTACGGCAAGACCCTCGGAGTGATCGGTTTCGGCCGGATCGGCCAGCTGGTCGCCAAACGGGCCCAGGCCTTCGACATGGAGGTCCTCGCCTTCGACAAGTTCGTCTCCGCCGAGCGCTTCAAGGATCTCGGGGTGGAAGGTGTCGATTCGAGCGACGAGCTGTACGAGCGGGCCGACCTGCTCACCATCCACCTGCCGAAGACCCCCGAGACGGTCAACTGGATCGACGCCGACGCGATCGCCAAGTTCAAGCCGGGCATGCGCATCGTCAACTGCGCCCGTGGCGAGCTGATCAATCTCGATGACCTGATCGCCGGGCTCGATTCCGGACAGGTCGGCGGCGCCGCGCTCGACGTCTTCCCGGAGGAGCCGTTCACCGAGCATCCGATCTTCCAGCGCGAGGATGTCGTCGTCACGCCGCATCTCGGCGCGTCCACGGCCGAGGCCCAGGACCGGGCCGGCACCGACACCGCCGAGCAGGTCACGGCCGCCCTGACCGGCGGCGTGGTCACCAACGCGGTCAACATCCCGGCGGTCAGCCCCGCCGTGATGGAGGCGCTCGCGCCCTACGTGCCGCTCTGCCAGACACTCGGCCAGGTCGCGGTCGGGCTCATCCCGGGCACGATCGACCGGGTCGAGGTCGAGTTCCGCGGCGGCATCGCCGACAACGACACCCGCCTGCTCGGCATCGCCGTCCAGGCCGGCCTGCTCTCGGGTCACACCGAGGAGGCGGTCAATCTGGTCAACGCGCCGCAGATGGCCGAGGAGCGCGGCATCGAGATCAGCACGATCAAGGAGCCGAACGCCGAGGAGTTCACCGACCTGGTTCGCGTCTCGGTCACCTCCGGTGGCGAAACGGTCAGCGTCGGGGGCACCACGGTGGGACCGAAGAGCAACCCGTATCTCGTCTCGATCTGGGACCAGAGCTTCTACGTGCCGTTCGCCGAGCACATGGCCGTCTTCCGCTACTCGGATCAGCCGGGCATGGTCGGCAAGGTCGGCACCGCATTCGGCGAGCAGGGCGTGAACATCGGCTCGGCCGCGGTCGGCGCCGAATCCGGCAGTGACCAGGCGGTCATGGTCGTGACCAGCGACGCCGAGGTACTGCCCGCCACGATCGAGGCGATCAAGCAGCTGGACGGCTTCGCCGCCGGCTACTCGATCGAGCTTTAGCCGACAGGCTCAGGGCCGCCCGGCGGCCCCTGAGCCTGTCTTGATGTTCCGCCCGTAGGCTGCGGCCCAGTGAGCGATCTTGAGCTACTGATAGCGCTCGTCGCGGTGGCCGTGGTCCTTGTCCGTCTGGCCGACCTGGTCGCGATCCCGTATCCGATCGTCCTGGTCATCGCCGGGGTGCTCATCGGTCTGCTGCCAGGCGCCCCGGGCAACGAGGTTCCACCGGAGGTCATCTTCCTGCTCTTCCTGCCGCCGCTGCTCTTCGCGGCCGGGCAGTCGACATCGCCGGCCGAGATGCGGGAGGAGGCCGGTGCCCTCGGCGGCCTGGTGGTCGGCCTTTCGATCACGACCATGCTGGCGGTCGCCGCGGTGACGGTCGCTTTCGTTCCGTGGCTCGACTGGACCGAGGCGCTGCTGCTCGGGGCGATAGTCGCGCCGACCGATCCGGTCGCGGCGATCGCGACCTTCACCCGGGTGGGTGTCCCGAACCGGGTGGCGCGTCTGGTGGAGGGGGAGAGCATGGTCAACGACGCGACCGCGCTGGTTCTCTACCGGGTGTTCGTGATCGCGGTGGTCAGCGGCAGTCTCACCCTGCACACGGCGATCTCCGAGCTGGTGATCGGTGTGATCGGCGGTGTGGCGATCGGCCTGGTGATCGGCTGGGCCGCCGTCCGTCTCCAGCGGCGGCTGGCCGATCCCGCCCTGGCGATTCTCCTGACCGTCGTGGTCGCCTACGCGGCCTATCTCGCGGCCGAACACGTCGGTGCTTCCGGCGTGCTTTCCGCGGTCGCGGCGGGGCTCTATCTGGGTTCGGCTTCCCGGCTGGCGATGGATGCCGAGACCCGCCTGAACGGAATCGCGTTCTGGGGCACCTTCGTGCTGGCCTTGAACGTGCTGCTCTTCATCCTGCTCGGTCTGAAGCTGCCCCTGATCATCGAATCGGTGCAGAAGGTGATGTCGGTCGGCGAGATGATCGGCTACGGCGCGCTGGTGAGCCTGGTCGTGATCTCGGTCCGCCTGCTCTGGCAGTTCGGTCCGGTGGCCGTGGGACGGTACTTTTCGCCGGCGCTGCGCTTCGACACAGGTGATGGCTGGAAGGAGCGGCTGGTGGTCGGCTGGGCGGGAATGCGCGGTGCGGTCTCCCTGGCGGCGGCGCTGTCGCTGCCGCTCACCCTCGACGACGGTGCCCGTTTCGAGGGCAGGGAGGTGCTGATCTTCCTGACGGTCGCGGTGATCCTCTCGACCCTGGTGCTCCAGGGTCTGACCCTGCCGGGACTGATCCGGCGGATCGGCCTCACCGATCAGACCGACGAGTTCTCGATCACCGAGGCCGAGGCCAGGCTCGCCGTGACCAGGGTCGCGCTGGGGCGGCTGGCACAGCTGGAGCGGGAGCGGCCCGAGCTTTCCGAACGCACGGTCGAGCGTTTCCGCGCCTTCTACGAGGGCAGGCTCGATCGCTGGCAGGCGGCGATCGAACGCGGCAGCCATCCGAGGGACGCGGACTGGGACCTCAGGCAGATGCCGGAGGTGCGCCGGGAGTTGATCGAGGCCGAGCGCGAGGAGCTGATCCGCGCCCGCCGTGATGGGGAGATCGACCTGGTCGTCTACCAGCAGCTGCAGCGGGAACTGGATCTGGACGAAACGAGACTTCCGAATTAGGAATCCAGGTGACATTGCCGCTTGGGACGCCGATCAGATCTCAGAGTCAATGGCTTTCGGCAATGCCCCCTGGATTTCGAAGTACTGGCCGAGTGAGTGGGCATATCTGTTGGCTCTCGCAGTGCCTGGACGATCTTGAGGCGATTCGCTACGCTAGCCGTAATGAATCATCGTCTGACCAGCCCGGCGCTACTTCTCCTTCTCCCCTTCGGGGGAAATGATCGCCGGGCGGCGCGTTAGCCGCGAGCAGACTTTTTTCAGTTTCGATTCAGAAGGAGAAGTCCCATGACCGACAGCACGGGCACCGCATCAGACGCGAACTGCGTCCACATCTTTGACACCACCCTGAGAGACGGCGAGCAGTCGCCGGGAATCTCGCTGAACACGGCCGAAAAGGTGGAGATAGCGCAGCAGCTCGCGAGGCTGGGCGTCGACGTGATCGAGGCCGGTTTCCCGATCACTTCACCCGGAGATTTCGAGGCGGTCGAGAAGATCGCCCGCCAGGTTCAGGGCCCGACGATCTGCGGCCTGGCCCGCGCCCAGAAGGGCGACATCGAGGCGGCCTGGAACGCGATCCGCGATTCGGAGCGGCCACGTATCCACACCTTCATCTCGACCTCCGACATCCACATCCAGCATCAGATGCGGAACACCCGCGAGGATGTGAAGGCCGGCGCCAGAGCGGCGGTCGCGCACGCAAAGTCCTACTGCGAGGACATCGAGTTCTCGCCGATGGACGCGACCCGGGCCGACGTCGAGTTCACGGCCGAGGTCTGTGCGATCGCGGTCGAGGAGGGTGCCACTGTGGTCAACATTCCCGACACGGTCGGGTACACGACCCCGGAGGAATACAGGGAGTACTTCGCCAAGCTCTACGAGTACGCGCCCAGCCTGCGCGAGATCGAGCTCTCGGTGCATTGTCACGACGATCTGGGACTGGCCGTCGCCAACTCGTATGCCGGGGTCCTGGCGGGCGCCCGCCAGGTCGAGTGCGCGATCAACGGCATCGGTGAGCGGGCGGGCAACTGCTCGCTGGAGGAGATCGCGATGCTGATCAAGGTCCGCGAGGACGCGCATGGTCTGACCACCGGGATCAACACCAGGGAGATCGCCAGGACCAGCCGCCTGATCTCCCGAATGACCGGATACGTGGTCCAGCCGAACAAGGCGATCGTCGGCAAGAACGCTTTCGCCCACGAGTCGGGCATCCATCAGGATGGTGTGCTGAAGGAGCGCTCCACCTTCGAGATCATGGACGCGACCGAGGTCGGTCTGGACTCGAACGCGATCGTGCTGGGCAAGCATTCGGGCCGTCACGCGCTGAAGGACGCCCTGGAGCAACTGGGCTTCGTCATCGACGGCAACGCCCTGAACCAGGCGTTCAAGCGTTTCAAGGCGATCGCCGACAAGAAGAAGCAGGTCACGGCGCTGGACCTGGAGGCGATCGTCTCCGAGGAGATGCGTGAGAGGGTCGAGTCACACGACCTGGCCTGGTTCGAGGTCGAGGCCGGATCCGAGCGGGAGCCCCGGGCCCGCGTCGCGGTCAAGATGCCTTCGGGTGAGGAGCAGGTGGGCGAGGCAAGCGGTGACGGCCCGGTCGACTCGATCTTCGGCGCGATCCAGAAGGCGACCGATACCGAGGCCGAGCTGCGCGAGTACCACGTCGGCGCGGTCACCGGTGGCGATGACGCCCTGGGTGAGGTCACGGTCGTCCTGCGCGAGGAGGGCGAGAACGGCAAGTACCACTCGGCTTCAGGTCAGGGCGTGGCGACCGACATCCTCGAGGCTTCGGCGCGCGCCTACGTGCGGGCGCTCTCGAATCTGCTGGACGGCGCCGCGATCACGGAAGCGGAGTCGGCGACCGCCGACGCCGCGTCCGAGATGACCGGCCCCTGAGATCGTGATGAACCATGGCCGGCGGGGCTGAGCCTTTCGTGGCTCACCCCGCCACAGGGTCATGTCGCGGGATTTGATGACGACCGCTCGCGTTTGGGCTACTTTTTGGGAAACCAAACACGGGGGTTTCCATGTCAATCAGGAAGATTTTGAACCGGGCGACTCTGGCCGCGAGGCGACACCGACCGTCGCCGGCCATGGCGGTGGCGCTGCTGGCCTTGGGTATTTCACTGAGTACAGGGGCCTATGCCGCTGTTCAGATACCGAGGAACAGCGTCGGGGCGGCGCAGCTGAAGAACCGGGCTGTGACCGCGAAGAAGATCGAGGAGAGTGCGGTCACGGCACCGAAGATCAAGCCGGGAGCGGTGAACGGTGCCAAACTGGCCGCAAAGAGCATCACTGAGTCGAAGATGGCCGCTGACAGCGTTCCGGCGGCAGCGCTCCAGGATTCTTCGGTCAGCACGGCGAAGCTAGATGCGGGCAGCGTGAAGGGCGAGAAGATCGAGAGAGGTGCCATCACCAAGGAGAAGATCGCCGCTGACAGTGTTGATTCGGACAACATCATCGCGGGTGCCATCACCTCGGGCCTGCTTGCGCCCAGGGCGGTCAATACCCAGAATCTGGCGGATCTTCCAGCGGCGCGGATCCTGATGTCCGGGGCCACACCAGTGGCCAACAACACCATCGTCGGGCTCGGATACAGCAGCCTGATGTTTGACACGCGGAATCTGTTCGATGCCGCGGAACCGGGCTATCTGAGGGCACCGGTCAGCGGCATCTATGAGTTCGATATCAATGCCACGTTCGCGGCCAACGGGACGGGCAATCGTGTTCTGCGGGTGTGGCATTGGAGAGCCTCAGATGGGGGTGCCAAGGTGATCGGCGGACAGGAGATCGCCGCGCTTTCCAGCGGTCCGACCCCGTTGAACGCCACCGGTACCGTTCAGATGGGGGCCGGAGATGAGCTCCAGCCGTATGTGATCCAGACGAGCGGTGGGGCTCTCAACATGATCAACAGCACCGAGAACGTTCCGGGTTTCTCACTGAGCTACGTGGCGCCTCCGCCCGTACCGTAGTCGCCGCTCAGCGGATCGCCGCCAGAGTGAGGGATCTCACTCGCTCCGGCGGCGATCGGGCCTACTGTGGTCGTGGAGGATTTACTGCAACACACGACCAAGTGAAGTGAGATGTGAGAACCATGATGGGCAAAGTTCTATTCAGCCTGATCAGCGCCAATCCCCCGGCCGGCAGCACGAGCGAAGGCGACAAGCCCAAGCGAATCTGATCCCGGGGTTCAATTCGGAATCAAGCGCCCCGCTCCGGCGGGGCGTTTTCAGTTAACGGGGGAGGGTGGAGAGAACGGGGGTGGGGACGATCTCCGCCCTGTAGGGGAGGAGATCGTCTCCACCCCAGGACCACAAGGGTCTCAGCCGTCGGAGAGTGCGGGACCGACCTTGCTCAGGAGGGCGACCATCGCCGTGACCAGGATCAGGCGGGCATCGGCCCTTTCCATCTCACCGTTCAGCCACATGCGGCAGGTCGCCTGGTTGAGTCCCCGGTATGCGGCGTAGAGCGCCTTGGTCCGGGGGTTGTCGGTGAGCACGTCGCCGAAGCTCTTCAGCCAGACCTTGTACTGCGCGTCCCACAGGCCCTCGGCCGCGTCTCGCAGCGGTCCGGGGGGAATGTTCGGTCCCGAGGCGAGGGTCGCGAGCCAGGGCTGGCTGTACTCGGCCAGGGTGTCCATCAGCATGTCGATCCGCCGTTCGACCCGCTCCTCGAGCGGAAGGTCGATATCGACCGGTGTCGGGGCGCGGCTGGGGGTCAGCTCCCTCATGACGGCGGCCAGAACGTCGTCCTTGCCACCGAAGTAGTGGTGGATCAGGCCACGGGCCACGCCGGCCTCGTCGGCGATTTCCTGGACCGAGATGTCCGCGTACGGTCTGGTGGCGAACAGTCTCTCCGCCACCTGCATCAACTCCTGGCGCCGTTCATCGGCTGGGATGCGTTTCGTCATCACGTCACGGTATCGAGCTTTCCACCGCCAGACCCCGAACCGAGTCTTCGGCACACCGCGATCATGACAAGCTGTAGGCATACATTAAGTATGCAATTGATCTGGATACCGGTTGCGCGGTACAACTGTGCGTGATAACGTACAGACATGGCGACCGAGGCTCCCGCGAAAACCAGAACCGACGGATCTTCGGCCGGCGTCGACACGGCGGCCGAAAGCGCCGCTGTGGGCAGCCGGGTCAAGGCCCTGCGTGAGGCCATGGATCTCTCCCTGCGAGACCTGTCCGAGCGCAGCGGCGTCAGCGCCACGATGCTCTCCCAGGTCGAGCGCGGCGCCACCAGCCCGACCCTGGCGGTCGCCTCGAAGATCGCAGCCGGACTGGACCTGAGCCTGTCCCAGCTGCTGCGCCTGGACGAGACCCCACACGTCGTCGTCAGCCCGGCGGGGGAGCACCGGCGCCACCGCCGGGGCGGCCACCGGATCGAGGAACTGACACCGCCGCTGCCGGGACTGCGGGCGGACGTGTCCTCGCACACGCTCGAGCCGGGCAGCAGCACCGGAGGCCGGAACGACACACCGATGCACGAACCCGGCAGCCGTGAAACCGCGGTCGTCCTGGAAGGCAAGCTGACCCTGTCCTTCGAAGGCGAACGCCACCGGCTGAGCGAGGGTGACAGCGTCACCTTCGACGCCGACCTGCCACACCATTTTGAAAACGAAAGCGACGGTCCGACCAGGTTCGTCGCGGTAATCGCCGCCGGCCTGCGCCGCGGCTAGGAGAGAAAGGAACGACATGCCGAAGACGATGTTCGAGAAGATCTGGGAGGCCCATGAGGTCCGTGAGGAGCTGATCTACATCGATCTGCATCTCGTGCATGAAGTCACCTCTCCGCAGGCCTTCGAGGGCCTGCGCATGGCCGGCCGCAAGCTGCGCCGCCCCGACAAGACGGTCGCCACCGCCGACCACAACGTGCCGACCGACGGCACCCCGACCGCCAACCTGATCAAGGACCAGCTCTCCCGCAAGCAGGTCGAGACCCTGGAGAAGAACGCGGCCGACTTCGGCGTCCCGGTCTACAGCCTCGGTTCCGACACCCAGGGGATCGTCCACGTGATCGGCCCGGAGCTCGGTCTGACCCAGCCCGGGATGACCATCGTCTGCGGCGATTCGCACACATCCACGCACGGAGCCTTCGGCGCCCTGGCATTCGGCATCGGCACCTCGGAGGTCGAGCACGTCATGGCCACCCAGACCCTGGTTCAGCGCCGTCCGAAGACGATGCGCATCAACTACACCGGCACCCTGAGCGAGGGCGTCACCTCCAAGGACCTGATCCTGGCCACGATCGGCCAGCTCGGCACCGGCGGCATGACCGGCTACGTGGTCGAGTACGCCGGTGAGGCGATCCGCAACCTGACCATGGAGCAGCGTCTGACGGTCTGCAACATGACGATCGAGGGCGGCGGCAAGGCTGGCATGATCGCCCCGGATGAAGTCACCTACGAGTACATGCGCGGCAAGGCCGCCGTACCCGAGGACTTCGACGCCGCGGTCGAGCGCTGGAAGCAGCTGCCGACCGACGAGGGCGCGACCTTCGATCACGAGATCACCATCGACGCGACCCAGATCTCACCGATGGTCACCTGGGGAACCACCCCGGGCATGGTCATCCAGGTCACCGACAAGGTGCCGAACCCGGCCGACATGGCGACCGCGGGAGAGCGCGAGTCCGCCGAACGGGCCCTGCAGTACATGGGCCTTGAGGCCGGCACGCCGATGGAGGAGATCAAGCCGGAACGTGTCTTCATCGGTTCCTGCACCAACTCCCGGATCTCGGATCTGCGTGAAGCCGCGGGCGCGATCAAGGGCCGCAAGGTGGCCGACACCATCCGTGCGATGGTCGTGCCCGGCTCGGCCCTGGTCAAGGCCCAGGCCGAGGAGGAGGGCCTCGACCGGATCTTCGAGGAGGCCGGCTTCGAGTGGCGCGGCGCGGGCTGCTCGATGTGCCTCGGCATGAACCCCGACACCCTGTTCGAGGGCGAGCGCTGCGCTTCGACCTCGAACCGTAATTTCGAAGGCCGCCAGGGCAAGGGAGGCCGCACGCACCTGGTCAGCCCGACCATGGCGACCGCCGCCGCGATCGAAGGTCATTTCGTCGACATCAGGAACTGGAGCTAGAGAACATGGAAGCAATCAACATCATCGAAGGCCCGATCTCCTTCCTGGACCGGAGCGATGTCGACACTGATCAGATCATCCCCAAGCAGTTCCTGAAGAGGGTGGAGCGCACCGGATTCGGCGAGTTCCTCTTCTACGACTGGATCCGCGACGGCGAGATCGAACTGGCACCGCATCCGGTGCTGGTCTCGGGCGCCAACTTCGGCTCCGGATCGTCCCGTGAGCATGCCGTCTGGGCGCTGCAGCAGTTCGGCTTCAAAGCCGTGATCGCTCCGTCGTACTCGGACATCTTCTATTCCAACTGCACCAAGAACGGCTTCCTGCCGGTCGAGCTGCCCCAGGAGGCATGCCAGGCGATCGCCGCCTCCGGCGCGGTCCGGATCGACCTGGAGAACCAGACGGTCAGCTGGGATGGGGGAGACGCCCGTTTCGAGATCGACGGTGAGATCAAGCGCCGCCTGCTCGGCGGTCTGGACGACATCGCCCTGACCCTCGCCGACGAGCATCTGGTCGAGGCCTTCGAGGCCGGACCGGGCGGGTCATACGGCCCGGATACGACCACGCTGCCGTGAGCGCCGGGGAGCCCGAACCGGCGGACACACCGGCCGATTGGGACGCGACCAAGTACGCCCGCGTCGCCACTCCCCAGCGGGAGTGGTCCGACGCGGTGCTGTCGCGCCTTGAGCTGAAGGGCGACGAGACCGTGATGGACGCCGGCTGCGGCAGCGGCGAGGTCACCGCGTACCTGCTGGAACGGCTGCCGCGAGGCAGAGTGATCGCGGTCGACGGCTCCCCCTCGATGCTCGGCCAAGCCCGCGAGGGTCTGGGAGAGGACCGGGTCGAGTACCTCTGCCAGGACCTGGCGACGCTCCAGGTCGAGGAGCGGGTCGACCACGTGTTCTCCAATGCCTGCTTCCACTGGATCAAGGATCACGACGCGCTGTTCTCCCGTCTCCGCCAGGCGATCGAGCCCGGCGGCATGCTGGTCGCGCAGTGCGGCGGCCGCGGCAACGTGGCCGAGGTGATCGAGGCGATGCGCCAGGTCAACCTCGAGGAGCCCTTCGCGGAGCACCTCGGCAGGGTCGACCATCCCTGGAACTTCGCCGGCCCGGACGAGACCGAGATCCGGCTGATGGCGGCGGGCTTCGAGGACGCCGAGTGCTGGCTCGAGGAGCGGGTCGCCCACCCCGAGGAGCCGCAGGCCTTTTTCGAGGCGTCCTTTCTCGCACCGCTCGGGGATCTGCTGCCGAACGCGCTTTTTCAGGAGTACAGCGACCGCATGATGGAAGTCATGGGTCAGCCCGACACCTTCAACTACGTTCGCCTCAACATCGAGGCCCGGCGGGCATAGCCGCCGTCAACCAGGAGAGAACTTCATGAGTGAAACCAAGAGCATCGTCGTACTGGCCGGAGACGGCATCGGACCCGAGATCGTCGGAGCGACCCGCAGGGTCCTGGACGCGGTCGGGGAGTTCGAGTACACCGAGCACCTGATCGGCGGCGCTTCGATCGACGAGCACGGCGTGGCCCTGACTGACGAGGTAACCGCGGCCTGCCGCGAGTCCGACGCGGTGCTGCTCGGCGCGGTCGGCGGCCCGAAGTGGGACGAGGCGGTCGCCAACGATCCCACCGCTCCCCGTCCGGAGCAGGGCCTGCTCGGCATCCGCAAGGAGCTCGGCCTGTTCGCGAACCTGCGCCCGGTCAAGCCCTTCCCGGCCCTGATCGACTCGAGCCCGCTGAAGGAGGACCGGATCCAGGGCACCGACCTGCTGGTGGTGCGCGAACTGACCGGCGGCATCTACTTCGGCGAGAGCGGCCGCCGCGACGACAACGGCGGCACCGCCTTCGACGAGTGCGCCTACTCGGTCCCGGAGATCGACCGGATCACGAGGGTCGCCTTCGAGGCCGCCCGCCAGCGCGCCGTGGGCCGCGAGGCCGGTCCCCGCGTCACCTCGGTCGACAAGGCCAACGTGCTCGAGAGCTCCCGCCTGTGGCGCGAGACGGTGAAGGCCGTTGCCGAGGACTACCCGGATGTGGAGCTCGATCACATGCTGGTCGACAACACCGCGATGCAGCTCGTCTCGAGGCCGTCCGACTTCGACGTGATCGTCACCGAGAACCTGTTCGGCGACATCCTCAGCGATGAGGGCGCGATGCTGACGGGCTCGCTCGGCATGCTGCCTTCGGCCAGCACCGGTGCCGAAGGCACCCCTGGCTTGTTTGAGCCGGTTCACGGCTCGGCTCCCGATATCGCCGGCCAGGGGGTCGCGAACCCGCTCGCGACGATGCTCTCGGCGGCGATGATGCTGCGCTACGGGCTCGGCATGGGTGAGGCGGCGGACTCGATCGAGGCGGCGGTCGACGGCGTGCTCGCCTCGGGCCTGCGCACCCCGGACCTGTTCAGCGGAGCCGAGGGTGAGAGCAAGGCCGGCACCGATGAGGTGACGGCGGCGGTTCTCGCGGCTGTCTCGAAGTAGCGTTACCATTCGTCATTCAACGAGCGTAGGAGGATCACCAAGTGGAAAAGGCTGAGTTCATATGGCACAGCGGCAAGTTCGTCCCGTGGGACGAGGCGCAGGTGCACGTACTGACTCACGGCCTCCACTACGGAACCGGCGTGTTCGAGGGCGTTCGCTGTTACGACGGCGACAAGGGTCCGGCGATCTTCCGTCACGACGAGCACCTGCGGCGGCTGGACCAGTCCGCGCGCATGTACTACCTCGACATCCCCTACAGCGCCGAGGAGATCGGCGAGGCGACCCGTGAGCTGATCCGCAGGAACGGTCTCCGCGATTGCTACATCCGGCCGCTCGCGTTCCGCGGGTACGGCGAGATGGGCCTCTACGCGAAGTCCGCTCCGGTCGAGCTGATCATCGCCGCCTGGCCCTGGGGCGCGTATCTCGGCGAGGACGGCAAGAAGCACGGGATCCGGGCGAAGGTCTCGTCCTGGCGCCGGGTCTCCGGTGCCGGACTGATCCCGCACGCCAAGGCTTCCGGCCAGTACCTCAACTCGATCCTCGCCAAGACCGAGTCGGCCAACGCCGGCTACGAGGAGGCGATCCTGCTGGATGACCGCGGCTTCGTCTGCGAGGGCTCCGGCGAGAACATCTTCGTGGTCAAGGACGGCAAGGTCTTCACGCCGCCGCAGGTTGCCTCGATCCTCGACGGCATCACCCGCAAGTCGGTCATGCAGATCCTCGAGGATCGCGGTTTCCCGGTCGTCGAGCGCGACATCGCCCGTTCCGAGCTGTACACGGCGGACGAGGTCCTGATGTGCGGTACCGCGGCCGAGATCGTCCCGGTCCGTGAGATCGACGATCACTCGCTGGGCGAGCCCGGTGAGGTGACCCAGATGGTCCAGGCCAAGTTCGAGGACGCGATCTACGGCCGTGCTCCCGAGTACGCCGAGTGGCTCGATCTGGTCAATGACACCGAGCGAGCGCCGGAACCGAGTAAAGTCTCTGGCTGATGCTTCGCCTTCTTCTCGAAATCAACCGGATCGCCCGAATTACGGGTGCTGCGAGCTGAAAGCTCGTGGCCGCGCGGCCCTGGTCGCGCCCGGACCTCCGGAACGGTGAATCCGAACCGGTTTTTGATTTCTTGAAAGGAAGTTTTTGATGGAACAGGTGAAGCTTTACGACACGACTCTGCGGGACGGCATGCAGGGACATGGCATGTCGCTCTCGGCCGCCGAAAAGGTGCGTGTGGTTCATGCGCTCGACCGGCTCGGCGTGCAGTTCGTCGAGGCGGGATTCCCGTCGTCGAACCCGAAAGAGGCCGAGCTGTTCGCGCTGCTGGCCGAAGAGACCTTCGAGCAGACCACCATCTGCGCCTTCGGCATGACCCGCCGGCGCGGGGTGGAGGCGTCCGAGGACGAGGGCCTGAAGACCCTCGCCGCCACTTTCGCCCCGGTGGTGACCCTGGTCGGCAAGACCTGGTCGCTCCATCTGGAGAAGGTGACCAAGGTCTCGCCCGAGGAGAACTTGGCGATGATCGGCGAATCGGTCCGTTTCCTGGTCGAGCAGGGCAAGCGCGTGATCTACGACGCCGAGCATTTCTTCGATGCCTGGCGCGACGATCCGGCGTACTCGCTGGAATGCCTGCGGGCCGCGGTCGACGCCGGCGCCGAGAACCTCAGCCTCTGCGACACCAACGGCTCGAGCCTGCCGGGTCAGATCGCCTCGGCGACCCGCGAGGTCAAGGCGGCCTTCGGGGACTCGGTCGAGCTCGGCTGCCACGTGCACAACGACGCCGAGTGCGGTGTCGCCAACTCGCTGGCCGCGGTCAACGAGGGAGTGAGGCTCGTCCAGGGCACCATGAACGGCTACGGCGAGCGCTGCGGCAACGCCAACCTCGTCTCGATCCTGCCGGCGCTCCAGCTGAAGATGGGCTACGACGTCGTTTCCCCGGAGCAGCTGGCCCAGCTCTCGACCACCTCCCATTTCCTGGCCGAGCTGCTGAACGTGCCGCTCAATCCGGATCAGGCCTATGTGGGGCGGAACGCCTTCGCCCACAAGGGCGGCATGCATGTGGCCGGGATCGCCGCGGATTCGCGTACCTTCGAGCATCTTGAACCGGCCCTGGTCGGCAATCAGACCTCGGTCCTGCCGTCGGAGCTGTCGGGCAAGGCGACCATCCTCCAGAGGGCCGAATCGATCGGCCTCGAGATGGACGACGAGACCGCCCGCCAGGCGATCGAGCAGCTGAAGGAACGCGAGCACGAGGGCTATCACTACGAAGCGGCCGAGGCGTCCTTCGATCTGCTGCTGCGCAAGCTGACCGGGGAGTACGAGCCCCTGTTCAAGCTGGAGGGCTTCCGGGTCATCACCGAGATGCGCGAAGGCGGCGAGGTCGAGACCGAAGCCACCTTGAAGATCCTGGTGCAGGGTGAGCGGCAGCTCACCGTGGCCGAGGGCAACGGCCCGGTCAACGCGCTGGACAAGGCCCTGCGCATGGCGATCACCAAGTATCACCCGCACTTGGCGGACATCGAACTGACCGGCTACCGGGTGCGCATCCTCGATTCCGATCACGGAACGGGCGCCGGCACCAGGGTGCTGCTCGACTCGACCGACGGCGACGAGTCCTGGGGCTCGATCGGCGTATCCGAGAACATCATCGAAGCGTCCTGGGAAGCCCTGGTCGATTCACTCGAGTACGCCTTCCCCAAGGGCTCTCCGAAATGAGCGGCGAGCCGCTCCCACTGGCCAAGCCGGTGATCGGCGAGGAGGAGGAGCGGCTCGTGCTCGAGGTGCTGCGCTCCGGGCACCTCTCGCTCGGCCCGATGGGCCGGCGGTTCGAAGAGGAGTTCGCGGCCTGGCTCGGGGTGGAGGACGCGGTGTCTGCCAACAGCGGCACCACCGCACTTCATCTCGGCGTGCGGGCCCAGGGCTGGAGTGCGGGGGACGAGGTCGTGGTGACCCCGTTCACCTTCGTCGCGAGCGCCAACTGCCTGCTCTACGAGAACGTCAAGCCGGTCTTCGCCGACATCGATCCGGTCACGCTCAACCTCGACCCGGCCGCGGCCGAGGCGGCGATCGGGGAGAACACGGCCGGGATCCTGCCGGTCGATATCTTCGGCTACCCGGCGGCCTGGCCCGAGTTCGAGCGGATCGCGGCCGCGCGCGGGCTCGGCCTGCTCGAGGACTCCGCCCAGGCACTTGGCGCGATCGACGAGGAAGGCAGGAAGGTGGGAACCAGGGGCCATCTCGCGGTCTTCGCCTTCTACGCCAACAAGCAGATGACCACCGGCGAGGGCGGGATGATCATCGCGAGGAACGCCGCCGAAGCCGAACGGCTCCGGTCGGAGCGCAACCAGGGCCGGGCGGTCGACATGAACTGGCTCGATCACGACCGGCTCGGCTTCAACTACCGCCTCTCCGACGTGGCCGCGGCGATCGGTGTCGCCCAGGTGGCCAAGCTCGACCGGATCCTGGCCGACAGGGCCGCGGCGGCGGCCCTGTACGGAGAGCGCCTCGCGGGGATCGACGGGGTGGAGCTGCCGTCACCGGACCGGGGCCCGGCGAGGCGCAGCTGGTTCGTCTATCCGGTGCGCCTGCCGGAGGATGCCGACCGGGACGCGGTCATCCGCCTGCTTGCCGAGGCCGGCATCCCGGCCAAGGCATACCTGCCGGTGATTCACACCCTGCCGCAGTTCGCCGAGTTCGGATACCGGGAGGGAATGTTCCCCGTGGCCGAGGGCATCGCCGCCCGTTCGATGGCGCTGCCGTTCTATGGCGGGCTGAGCGAGGCGGACGCGGATCGGGTGGCGGGCGCGTTGGAAACGGCGCTGAAGGCATAATCAGCCCGTGCCCTCCAGATCCACAGACAAAAGCACTTCCCGTTTCCGCGACGAACCCGATCCCCGTTTCTGGCGGCTCAACCGTTCGATCGATTTCGACCGTCGCCTGGCGCCCTATGACGTGGTCCAGTCCCGGGCACACGCCAAGGCCCTGAATCGCATCGGCGTGATCGCCGACGACGAGATCGAACGGCTCGATGCGGCCCTGGCCGAGATCGGCCGGGAGATCGACGAGAACAGCTTCGAGTACCTGCCCGCCGACGAGGACATCCACATGGCGGTCGAGCGCCGTCTCGGCGATCTGGTCGGGCCGCTGGCGGGCAAGCTCCACACGGGCCGCTCCCGCAACGACCAGGTCGCGACCGACATCTGCATGGCGGTCATGAACCACTCGGTCCGCGCGCAGGAGCGCCTCGCCGCGGTCATGGGTGAGCTGCTGCGTCTCGCGAAGCTTCACGACGCCTGGGCCATGCCCGGCTACACCCATCTCCAGCGGGCCCAGCCCGTCTATCTGGGCCACCACCTGCTGGCCTACTTCTGGATGCTGTCCCGCGACTTCGAACGTTTCGGCGCCGCCCGCCGGGCCGCCGCCGTGATGCCGCTCGGTTCGGGCGCGCTCGCCGGCGTCAACTGGAAGATCGACCGCCGGGCGGTCGCCGCCGATCTCGGCTTCGACGACATCACCCCGAACTCGCTGGACGGCACCTCGAACCGCGATTTCGTGCTCGACTACCTGTCCGCCTCGTCGATCTGCGCGACGCACCTGTCACGCCTCGGATCGGAGCTGGTCATCTGGTCGAGCACCGAGTTCTCGTTCTGCCGGATCGCCGAGCCCTTCACGTCCGGATCGAGCATCATGCCGCAGAAGCAGAACCCCGATTCGGCCGAGCTGCTGCGGGCCAAGGCCCCGCGGGTGATCGGCGATTTCACGACCCTGCTCGGCGTGATGCACGCCCTGCCGCTCACCTACGGCAAGGACATGCAGGAGGACAAGGAGCCGTTCTACGACGCGGTCGAGACGATCGAGGCCAGCCTCGAGATGACCGCCGGGATCCTCGAGGCGATCGAGTTCGACCGGGAACGCCTGCTGGATGCCTCCAGCGACGAGATGCTGGCCGCGACCGAGATCGCCGACCTGCTGGTCCGCCGGGGAGTTCCGTTCCGCGACGCCCATGGCATCGTCGGCGACCTTGTCAGGCAGTGCGTAGCCGAGGGTCGCGACCTTTCGGACCTGAGTCTCGAAGAGCTCTCGAGCCGCTCTGAGCAGCTCGACGAGGAGTACTACGAGGTGCTGAAGCAGGGAAGCTGGCTCGAGTCGAAGCTCAGCGAGGGCGGAACGTCCAGCGAGAGCCTGGCGATCCAGGTGGCGCAGGCCACCGAGCGGCTGAGCTCGATCTCCTAGCCGGGCGCGGCGCCGCCGCTGCCGGGCGCGATGCCGCCGCCTCCGCCCGCGGGCGGGGCGGGTGTGGTCGGCGGCGGAGTCGCCTCCGGCGTCGGAGCTGGTGTCGGGGTGGGCTCGGGCGTCGGTGTCGGGGCCGGAGCCGGAGTCGTGGTCTCGGGTGCGACGTAATCGGTCGAGGTGTCGGGTGCGACGTAGTCGCTGCTCGTGTCGGTGGAGGAGGTGTCCTCGCCGTCGGCCTCGGCCGCCGCGTCGGCTTCGCGTTCGGCGGCGCGGTTCGCCTCGATCTCCTTCCAGGCTTCGATGATCCGTGACCAGATGATCGCGGGGAAGGTGCCGCCGTCCACCGGCGAGCCGGCGTACTCGGTCAGCATCTGCTGGTAGCTGTCGGCATAGCCGACCCAGACGCAGGCGGTCACCTCGGTGATCGCCCCGCAGAACCAGGCGTTGCTGTTGTCGTCGGTGGTGCCGGTCTTGCCGAACTCGCTGTCGTCACCGACGTCGGCGTTGGTGCCGGTGCCGCTGGTCATGACCCCGTGGAGGAAGCCCTTCACGGTCTGGGCGACCTCGGGATCGATCACGCTGGTGCTCATCACCTCGTTGTCGCCGCCCTTGATCGTCTTGCCGTCCTCGTCGGTGACCTTGGTGTAGGCGACCGGGGTGTAGCCCGGGTCCGGCGCGAGGCTTCCCGAGACACGGCGGCCGTCGTTGGCCAGCGTCGTGTACGCGTAGGTCCACTGGAGCGGGGTCACCTCGGACGTGCCGAGGACCATCGCAGCGTTGGTGTCGACCTTGTCCCAGACGCCCATCTTGCGGATCGTCTTCGCCACGGCCTTGGGTCCGCCGTCGATCATCTCGAGACCGAGGGTGGAGTAGACCGCGTTGTCGGAGTTGATGGTCGCCGTCTCCAGGGAGACCGGGCCGAGGTAGGAGTCGGCGTAGTTGTTGACCTCGTACGGCTCCTTGACCATCTTCTTCGTCTTCGGGTCGTAGACCTTGATGTTGAAGACCCGAGGGGTCGAGTTGACGACCGAGGTGGACGGGATGCCCTGCTCGAGCGCGGTCGTCAGCACGAAAGGCTTCACGGTCGAACCCGGCTGGCGGTAACCCTGCGTGGCCAGGTTGAACGGCACGTTCTTGTAGTCGGTGCCGCCGACCATCGCGTCGATGGTCGCGTCCGCGTTGTTGATGATCACGGCCGAGGCGCTCGGGCCGATTCCGCCGATCGTGCTGGAGATCGCCTCTTCGGTCGCGGCCTGGGCCTCTAGGTCCAGGGTGGTCTTGACCTTCAGTCCGCCGAAGAAGGTGCGGCCGGCGCCGAAGCGGTCGACCAGCTGCTGGCGGATGTACTCGGTGAAGTAGGGGGCCTTCGAGTCGAGCGAGGGGCGCTCGATGTCCGATGCCGCGGGCAGGGCCTCGGCCGTGGCGTCGTCATATTGGTCCTGGGTGATGTAGCCCTGCTCGAGCATCTTCTGGAGCACGGTGTTGCGGCGGAACAGGGCGCCGTCGGGGTTGTTGGCCGGGTCGTATCCCCAGGGGTTCTGGATGACGCCGGCCAGCAGTGCGGCCTCGGCCGGGGTGAGCACCTCGGCGCAGGGCGACTCCTCGGTGCCGCAGCTCGGGTGGGCCTTGCCGAAGTAGGTCCGGGCGGCTGCCTCGACCCCGTAGGCGCCGGATCCGAAGTAGACCGTGTTCAGATACTCGGTGAGGATCTTGTCCTTGGTCCACTCCTGCTCGATGTGGTAGGCGAGCGCCATCTCCTTCATCTTCTGGAGCGGAGAACGGTCGTTCTGAGCTTCGAGCGCCTGCTTGATCAGCTGCTGGGTGATGGTCGAGGCTCCCTGCTTGGCGCTGCGGGCGATGATGTCCTGGACCAGGGCCCGGCCGAGGCCCTGGTAGTCGACGCCGCGATGCTCGTAGAAACGAGCGTCCTCGATCGAGACCACCGCGTTCTTCATGTTCGGCGAGATCTTGTCCGGCGGAATCAGGAAGCGGTTCTGGTTGCTGCTCAGGGTGCCGATTACCTCGCCCTGGCTGTCGGTGACGATCGAGTTCTTCGACTCCTTGTATTGAGCGTACTTCTCGATCGCGGGAAGATCCTGGGATACGGCCATGAACATGCCGAAGAAGGCGGAGAAGAGGCCGAGCGTGCCGAGGCCGAGCACGATGAAGAGGATGCGCAGCTTCTTGACCTTGGGCTTGGGCGGCTTGCCGGCCGGCGGCATCGAGGGCATCGCCAGGGGCGGGTTTCCGTTGCCGTTTCCGGTGCCGGGCGCCGGGGGGATGCTGCCGAGGACGATCGGGCCGTTGTCGCCGGCCGCCTCCGGACCCTTGGCCTTGCCGCGCCGGAGACGGTCGCGGATACCGGTCTTGCCGGCCTGGGCGCCCGGTGCCGCCTTCGCGGCGCGGGGAGACTTGACCTTGTCCGCCTTGGCCTTGGGAGCCTTGACCTTGGAGGCCGCCTTGGGCTTCCGCACCTTCGTCCTGGCCGTCTTCGCCGCTCTCGACGGCTTGGAGGCCTTCGATCCCGGGGGCCGCAGCACGCTGCCCTCGCCGGGTGGGCGCAGCACGCTGCCGCCGTCGCCTGAGGCGTCGGCCGGGGCGTCAGTCACGTGCCCGTTCTTCCCGGAGTCGGAACCGGGTGGATGCTTTGTAGTTCGAGTAGCCATCTGATGGCGCTTCAAGGACCGGTGTGCGGAACGAGCAGTATTGCCCATGCCCCGGCGTCGTCCAGTGATACAAACACCCGGGGATCACCAAGTCGCGGTAGTCAGTCTAGCATTGGTCCCGTGTCAATCAGAGCGGATAACGAGCGGAGTGACGTATCTCCGGAGACATTGGAGCGCGCGGAGGCATTGAGCGCTAATTCGGTCGAGGCACTGCCGGTCGGTGGTCTCGCCAAACAGCTGGAGAGGGGGGAGCCGCTGCGAATCAAGCTCGGCATCGATCCGACCGCGCCGGACATCCATCTGGGGCATACGGTCGTTCTCAACAAGCTGCGGCAGTTCCAGGACGACGGACACCAGGTGGTGCTGATCATCGGTGACTACACCGCCCGCGTCGGCGATCCGACCGGCCGCTCCGAGCAGCGGCCGATGCTGGACCCGGAGGCGATCGACCGGAACGCCAAGACTTTTCAGGAGCAGGCCTTCAAGATCCTCGATCCGGAGAAGACCGAGGTCCGCTTCAACAGCGAGTGGCTGCGCATGGAGCCGGAAGAGCTGCTCGGGCTGCTGGCCAAGGCGACGATCGCCCAGCTGCTGGAGCGCGACGACTTCCAGAAGCGGATGAGCGCCGAGGAACCGATCTCGGCGCTCGAGCTGCTCTATCCGCTGCTGCAGGGATACGACTCGGTGGCGGTCCGCTCCGACGTGGAACTTGGAGGAACCGATCAGAAGTTCAATCTCCTGTTCGGGCGGTCGATCCAATCGGCCTATGACTGTCCGCTCCAGACCGTGATGACGATGCCGATCCTGCCCGGGGTCGACGGCGTGCGCCGCATGTCGAAGTCCACCGGCAACTACATAGGCGTCACCGATCCGCCGGATGAGATGTTCGGCAAGGTCATGAGCGTCCCGGACGAGACCGCGCCGGACTACTGGCGCCTGCTGCTCGGGCTCGAGCCCCCTCAGGACCCGCCTAATGTCGCCAAGCGTGCCCTGGGCCGTGCCCTGGTGGAGCGTTTCCACGACGCCGAAGCCGCCGCGGCCGCGGAGGAGCACTTCGACCGGGTCTTCGTGCGCCACGAGGCACCGGAGGAGATCGAGGAGTTCGTGATGGACGGCGACCCGGTGCACCTGCCGGCGGCGCTGGCCGACGCGTTCGGCATCAGCCGGAGCGAGGCCCGGAGGGTCCTGGGCCAGGGCGGAGTGAAACTCGAGGGCGAAGTTCTGCCCGCGGAACCCCTCGATTACCCCGCCGAAGATCTCGCGGATCGAGTCCTTCAACTCGGGAAGAGGCGCTTCAAACGGTTCCGTTTGGCTCTCTGAAGCCAAGTCGAAATACGTCTCGACACGATCCTGAAAATCATGTATTGTTCCTCCTCCGCTGAGTCGGGCAAGCAGTTCGACTCCAGTGCCCAGTGCGATGAACTACATCCCACTGACGCATGCGGTCTTTGAAAACTGAGCAGCGTGCATTTACTTCGGATCTTCGGATCTGGAGATGAATGTTCGAGCCCGATTTAACTGTCTGGCCTTTCGAGGTCGGACGTGGGTCTGATGCGCCAGCGCGTCAGATTCATTGTTTTATCCCGTCATGTCCGTCTCCGTACTTGTGTACCGCGGAGACATTTCGATATGACAGCTTTTCGTTTAATTGTTAGAGGCCCCTGGATCTTCGGATCCGGGATGTCGGTCCTTCGGGACTGACTTTGATACCTCGAATCATTTTTCACGGAGAGTTTGATCCTGGCTCAGGACGAACGCTGGCGGTGTGCTTAACACATGCAAGTGGTGCGACGAACCAGAGCTTGCTCTGGGGCAAAGCCGCGAACGGGTGAGTAACACGTGGGTAATCTACCCCGATGACCGGGACAACCCGAGGAAACTCGGGCTAATACCGGATGATGAGCCTTGGCGTAAGCCTTGTCTCTAAAGGAAGCTTCGGCCTCCGCATCGGGAGGAGCCCGCGGCCCATTAGCTTGTTGGTGGGGTAACGGCCTACCAAGGCGACGATGGGTAGCTGGTCTGAGAGGACGATCAGCCACACTGGGACTGAGACACGGCCCAGACTCCTACGGGAGGCAGCAGTGGGGAATCTTGCGC
>DATJUB010000077.1:0-24429 GCA_035502775.1 Solirubrobacterales bacterium
GGGTGCTACCAGCACCCAAATCGCCCCCAGTTCAAGGTTTCGGGCGACCTACTGGTCGTGCTCGGGTGACCAGGCTTCCAGGCCGTCGTCACCGTCGTCTGAGATCGCGCTTTCTTCGCCTTCGTAGCGGTCTTCGACCTCGTCGACCGCCGCTTCGTTCTTGGCTTCGTCCTTGGTCTCGTTCGCCTCGGCCTTGCCGTTCTGCGGATTCTCGGTGCCGCCGTTCTCTCCGTCTCCGCCCTTGCCCTTCTTGCGGCGGCGGCGTTTCTTGCCGCCCTTGGGGAAGTTGCGGAGCAGTTCGCGGGCCACGGCGGAGGGCTTGCGCGCCATTCGCATCCGGGCGCCGCGCAGCACCTCTTCGCCTTCGGGGGTGTGGGCGACCGAGGCGGCCAGCAGCGACACCGCGAGGCGGCGGTCCTGCTTGCGGGCGGCCTGGACCAGCCGTCGGGCGTTCTTGCCGTGGGCGCGGCCGGCCGAGTTGACCAGCAGGCCGAGCAGGCGTTTCGTCTCGGGCCAGCGCTGGACCGCGTACTCCTCGTGGAGTTCGCGGGTATAGGAGGCGAGTCGCCAGACCCAGGCTTGGGCCTGGTCACGACGGCCGATCCGCTTGTCGACCAGGGCCTGAAGCAGCACCTTGGTCCCGGCGCGCTTGTCCTCGCGGCTCCAGGTGCCGACGATGTCGATCGCGTCGTCGAACGCCTCGGCGTCCTTCAGGTTGGCGATCTCACCGAGCGCCTTGATCCGGAGCTGCGCGTTGCGGTTGCGCTGCACACAGGTCAGCAGGTAGCGGCGGCGGAGTTCCTTGGTCCGGTCGTGCTGCAGCATCGCCTTCGCGCGGCGCCAGCCCTGGGTGGTGACCCGGGCCCCGGCCAGCGCGGCCCAGACATGCTGTTCGGCGTAGTCGAGGTTCTCGACCGCGATCCGCCAGATGTCACGTTCGAGGACCTCGATGCGCTTCTGAGGATCGTCGGATACCGGGACGATGCGGCGTTCGACCCGCACCTTGCGGCCACGGCCGCGGCGGACCGGGCCGACCACGATCGCGCCGCCGCGGTAGACGTCGCGGTCGAGCAGGCTGTGGAGCGTGACGATCGTTTCGTCGTGGGTGGTCGCGGGATGGACGAAGTCGATCACCAGTCCGGCTTCTTTGCCGGGGGCCCGGCGGGTGACACGGCCGACCCGCTGCTGGTAGATCCGCTTCGAGGCGGTCGGCGCGAGGTGCATGCAGATGGTGGCGCGGGGCGAGTTCCAGCCCTCGGCCAGCAGCTGCGCGTTGCAGAGAACATCCACCTCACCGCGTTCGAAGGCGGCGAGAGTCTCGGTCAGTTCACGTTTCGGGGTCTCGCCGGAGACCGCCTGCGCGTTGATCCCGAACTCGCGGAAGGCCGCCGCGACGTTCTTCGCGTGCTGGACACCGGCGGTGTAGAGCACCCCGGGCGCCTTGCGGAAGCGGGACTTGTACAGATCGGCGATCGCCATGTTGAAGGGTGCCTGGTCGAGCAGCTTGGCCAGCTCGTCCTGATCGAAGTCCTGGTCCACCTCGCCTTTTCGCAGGGGGACCTTGGCGATGGTCCTCACCCCCGGGCCGGGTGGGATGCGCAGGCACCGGAGCGGAGAGATGACACCGCGGCGGGCCGCCTGGGCCAGGTCGAAGCGCGAGGTCTGGGTGGGGAAGAGGTCGGCGACGTGACGGGCGATCAGCGCGCCGGTCGCGGTCATGCCGATGAAGATCGGGCCGGTCCAGGCACGGATGCAGGCGCTGGTCTTCTCTCCGAGCGCGGTGTGGGCCTCGTCGCAGATCACCACGGTGTAGGCGTTGGAGACACGCTTGGCGTTCCGCACGAACCATTGGTAGGTCTCGACCGTGACCGGTCCGTCGGCCTCGTCGCGTCCGTCGAGCAGCGGCGGGCGCAGACGCTCCTTGTAGCCGCGGGCGGAGATCTCACTGATGAACTGGTCGACCAGGTTGCGGCGGTGGGTCAGGATCAGCACCCCGCCGGTGCGGGTCGCGTCGATGAATCCGACCGCGGCGACGGTCTTGCCGGCACCGGTCGCGTGTTCGAACCAGAAGCGCCGGTCGGCACCGGGATCGTCGCCGGCTTCGAGATCGATGTCCTCGTCCTCGTCGCCCTTCTCCTCGGTCCAGTCCTGGGGTTCTTCCTCCTCGACCGCGATCTCGAGCGCCTCTTCGGGCTCGGCCTCCTCGTCGAGTTCGTCGTCTTCGTCCTCGTCGACTTCCTCGTCTTCGGCTTCCGCCTCCGGCTCGGGTTCGCGGACCTCTTCGACGGCGGAGAACTCGATCGCGTCGTTGTCGGCGGCGACCTGCTGTTCGGCGAGCAGCTCGGTCAGGGTGCCGGAGAGGGCATCGACCTGGTGCGGGTTCAGTTCGGCGCCGTCACGCAGGGTCGGCGGCTCGTCGCTGATCAGCCGTTCGAGGCCGAGCAGCAGGGAGAAGTTGCGCCGCCACTCGAGCGAGGGCTCTTCGAGCCCGGCGTCGATCTCGGCCAGGGCGGCGTCGAGGGCGCGGCGGCGGGCGGTGCCGGGCAGCAGCGAAGCGGGCTTCTCATCGCCCAGCAGGAAGGGTTCGCGGCTGAACGCCTCGGCGCGTTTCAATTCTGAAGCTGAAGGAACCGTCACTTTGACGGGTGCTGCTGTGCTCGGGGCCATTAAGCCTTCTGGGTAGTCCGAACCTTGAACTAGGTCCAGCCCGGACGAGTTGGATAGTTGAAAGTTCCCGACGGCGACAGAACGAAGTCGGCCGCGGTCACCTCCGTGATCCGCTCCTACGCGAATCAGATACGTATATTAAACCACTTACGGCGGGTCGCAGCCGTCACATACCGTAATTCGCCGAAATATGACGCCCGATCACCCCTCGGCCGCGCAGGTCTCGATGTCAGCCTCGAGATCCTCCAGGCCTGGGTGCCCGCGGTACTTGATGGAGGATTGGCCGCTCTGAAGGCGAGAGTGCCAGAATAGGCTGGTGCGTCAGGCGTTTCCGGCCGTGTGACTGTTCTGGGGAGTCGGAAGTGACTGGAAGCGGCATCGGCGCACTATCTCGGAGCACCGCCCAATGACCGACAACGCGAAGACACAACAAACCCGGAGCCGCCGGTTTCTGCTGATCACCCTGATCGCCTTCGTGGTCCTGATGGTGATCCTGATCGCGACCCGGGACGGCGACAAGTCGAACGGCGAGGGCGGCGCGCCTCCGGACTACGCGAAGCTCCTGTCCGGTTCGCCGGCACCTCTGGCCGCGATCCACAAGCAGTCGAACGAGCTGCTGGACGGTGGCAAGGACGCATTCGAGGCACGAATGGGTGAGCTCAAGGGGTATCCCGCGGTCGTCAATGTGTGGGCCTCCTGGTGCGGCCCCTGCCGGGCCGAGTTTCCGCATCTGCAGGAAGCCGGGGCGAACCTGGGCAAGAAGGTCGCTTTTCTCGGGGTCGATTCGGACGATGACGCCGACGCGGCCAAGACCTTTCTCGAGGACAACCCGCTTCCCTATCCGAGCTACTCCGATCCCGACAAGGCGATCAGCAACTCGCTCGGCGCGACCCACGGCTTTCCCGCCACGGCATTCTTCGATGCCGAGGGCGAGCAGACTTTCATCAAGCACGGCCCCTACACCAGCCAGCGGGAACTCGAGGACGACATCCGGGCCTACGCCATCGAGGGTGGCGGCTGAGTCCGTCCCCCGATCTCGTGGGACCCCCTGAATCATCCCCCTGACCAGGCCCGGTTCACGACTGGTTCACGGGATCGCATGGGTCCATTCCTAGGTTGACGCTCGTCAGAACGATCCTCAACCTCAAGGAGTTCCCAATGTCTTTTCATCGTCTGGGACGGCTTGCCGCACTCGCCGTCTGTTCGATTTTCCTGCCACTCTGGATGTCCGGCGCGGCCGAGGCCCTGCCGGTCGGCAACGGCCTTTCACAGCCATCCGGCGAAGCCGGATGCATTTCCGCGGACCAGCCGGACTGCGCCGAGGCACCGCAATCCTGGTTCGATCTCTCCCGTGGGATCGCGGTCGGCGCGAACCGGGTCCTGGTGGCCTCGGGCAACGGCGATCGTGTGGTCAGTCTCGATCGCAACCAGGCGACCGGTGCCCTGACCGCGAGCAACGACGCCGGGGACTGTGTCGCGGTTCATCCGGTGCCCGACTGCCAGGACGGCCACGATCTCGGATCGCCGGCCGACATCGAACTCGACAAGAGCGGAAAGTTCGCCTACGCGGTCGCCTCGAAGGCCGATTCGCTGATCACTTTCAAGTGGGTGGGCGGCAAGCTGACCCAGCTCGCCGAGGCGGGCTGTTCGGCCTTCCGCGGTGATGACTTCAACGACGGCAGCTGCCAGGAGGGCGGTGTCTCGATGATCAGAGCCAGGGATGTCGCGCTCTCCCCGGATCAGCAGAACATCTATGTCGCCGCCGAGGGCGGCGGTGGCGAGAACCAGCCCGAGGCGATCAACGTCTTCTCCCGGAACGTGTCCACCGGGACGATCGGCAAGCTCCCCGGAACCGCCGGCTGCCACAGCTCCAACGGCCAGGCCGGCTGCGAGGACGCCGACGGCATCATCGGCCTGAGGCAGATCGAGGTCAGCCCGGACGGCGGCAATCTCTACGCGCTCTCCTCCGAATCGGACGCGATCACCACGTTCGCCCGTGGGGCCGGCGGCGCCATCACCCAGAAGACGAACAACGTCGCCTACTGCGTGAGCGCGGACGGCAGCGATGGCGACTGCGTCAAGGTTCCCCAACTCGAGTGGGCGAACTCGATGTACCTCAGCCGGGACGGCCGGTCGATCTACATCTCCGCCGTCCGGCAGAACGGTTTCAACGAGCCGCCGTCCGGGGCGCTGGTGCACCTTCGCCGGGACCCGGCCACCGGCAAGCTCTCCAAGCCCGCCATCGGTCCCCTTTGCTGGGGAGATCTATCCGGCTGCTCGCCCGCCTTCGGCCGTTTCGGCGGACAGGCGGTCGAGTCGCCCGACGGGCGATCTCTCTACGTATCGGGAGTGGTGGGCATCACGGCCTACTCACGCGACACGAACGGAGTGATCGTCCCGCTGAAGGGCGAAGGATCATGCCTGTTCGAAGCTCCCTTCGTCGCCGGCTGCTCCAAGGCCAGGATCGTCAGCTTCTATCCGGAGCTGGAGCTCTCCCCGGCCGCGGATCGTCTCTACACGCTGGGAATCAGCGCACAGGGCCTGGAAGCGATCGGCAATCTGAAACGGCACTCGGTCGTGATCGGCGGTCTCGCCGGCCAATGACCTGAGCGTGGGCGCGGGCCGATCGGCGGCCCGCACCGGACGGTCCCCGGCGGTCGGCGGCCGGGGACCGTTACGCTCCGGCTGTGGAGCTGACCGACCCGACACTCGTTTTTCTTCTGATCACACTGGGGCTGGTCGGCGTCGGCATCGAGATTCTCACCCCGGGCGGTTTCCTTCCAGGGCTGGTCGGCGTGATCAGCCTGGTGCTCGGTGTGATCGGCGCGGTCGACATCGGCGCGACCGCCGGCGGCATCGGGCTGCTCCTCCTGGCGATCGGCCTCTTCATCGGCGCGGTCGCTCTGAAGCTGTATCGCCCACTCTCGATCCTCGGAGTGATCAGCCTGATCGCGTCGGGCATCTGGATGTTCGACCGTGGCAGCGACCCGACCTCGATCCCGGCGGTGGTGGTGGGCTGTGTCGTGCTCGGTGCCTTCCTGCTCTTCGTGATCGAGCGGGTGAGCCGGGTGAAGGCATCCCCGATCCGTTACGGACCGGAGGAGCTGGTCGGCATGACCGGCGACGTCCGCCAGCAGCTGAGCCCGCGCGGCCAGGTCTTCATCGACGGCGCGCTCTGGCAGGCCGAGTCGTCCGATCCCTCCGAACGGATCGCGACCGGCGAAGAGATCCGTGTGGAGGCGGTCAAGGGGCTCACCCTCACCGTCAGTCGGGTCTCCGGCGATACGGGCCAATCATCAAGTTCAGAAACAGAAGGAGCTGATCAGTAATGGAAGTCCTCGGCGCGTTGGTGGTGATCCTGGCCATCTTCCTCTTGGTGGTCCTGTTCTCCGCGATCAAGATTCTCAGGGAGTACGAGCGCGGGGTCATCTTCCGGCTCGGCCGCCTGATCAACACCAAGGGTCCGGGTCTGATCCTGCTGATCCCGTTCATCGATCGCATGGTCAAGATCGATCTGCGGACGGTCACGCTGAACATCCCGCCGCAGGAAGTGATCACCCGCGACAACGTGCCCACCTCGGTCAACGCCGTGTGTTACTTCCGGGTGGTCGATCCGAACCGGGCGATCACCGATGTCGAGAACTACCTGATCGCCACCTCGCAGATCTCGCAGACCTCGCTGCGCGCCGTTCTCGGCAAGGCCGAGCTGGACGAGATCCTGGCCGAGCGCGAACGTCTCAACGAGTCGCTGCAGAAGATCATCGACGAGCAGACCGAGCCCTGGGGCGTCAAGGTCACGACGGTCGAGATCAAGGACGTCGAGATCCCCGAACAGATGCAGAGGGCGATGGCCCGTCAGGCCGAGGCCGAACGTGAGCGCCGCGCCAAGATCATCAACTCCGAGGGTGAGTACCAGGCGGCCGAGAAGCTGACCCAGGCCGCGGACATCATCAGCCGCAACCCCGCCTCGCTCCAGCTGCGCTACCTGCAGACGCTGCTCGAGATTTCCGGCAACCAGAACTCGACCGTGATCTTCCCGCTGCCGATGGATCTGATCTCCGCCTTCCAGGACGGCATGAAGAACATCTCGGGAGCGCTGGGCGGGCCCGACAGGCCGGCCGAGACGCGAGGGGTCGCCCCCGGGGCCGGCGGGACCGATCCGAACAATCCCGGCAAGCTCTAGCCGCGGTCGCACCTCACGTTGGGAGCTTCACCGGAAATCCGGATCGATCAGCTGACCGGGACCAGAGTCCTGATCGCACCCGGACGGGCCGAACGTCCGGACCAGTTCGGCCTCGAGCCATGGCATCCCCACGGACCGGAGGGATGCCCGTTCTGTGAGGGATCCGAGGGCATGACCCCGGCAGAGATCGACGCCGACCGTCCCGACGGATCGTCCCCGGACGGACCCGGATGGCGGACCCGGACCGTGCCGAACCTCTATCCGGCCCTGCTGCCGGAAGGCGAGATGAGCGGTGACGGTGAGGGTGCGGCCGGGGCTTTCGCCAGCACCGCCGATCCGCTCCTGGCCTCGGCCCGCTCGGCCGAACCGGACATGTTCGCTTCGCGTCCGGCGGTCGGAGCCCACGAGGTCGTGATCAATTCACCGCGCCACATCACCTCGATCACCGAGCTCGACCGGGCTGAACTGGAGATCGTGGTCGCCACCTGGCGCCGCCGCATGCTCGCCCACGCCGATGCGGCCTACGTCCAGCTGATCCTCAACCAGGGCCCGGACTCGGGCGCGTCGATCGAGCACAGCCACGCGCAGATCGGCGCGATGTCGTTCGTCCCGGCCGCGATCGCCCGGGAACGCGAGCGCTTCAACTCGTACCGTGAGCGAACCGCGGGGGCGAGCCTGCTCGGCGAGGTCCTGCGCGAGGAGATCCGCCGTGGGGACCGGCTGGTCGCGATCGATGACGAGGTCGCGCTGATCTGCCCGTGGGCCTCAAGGCATCCGTACGAGATGCGGATCATCCCTCGGCGTCCGCAGCCCAGCTTCGAGCGGGACGAGGGCGGCGCCTCGATGCTCGGCCGCGCGGCCGGTGCCCTCGCCGAACTCTTCGGCGGCCCGCCCCAGATCAACCTCTGGGTGAAGACCGCGCCACGCGGGGTCGAGCATTTTCACTGGCATCTCGATCTGATCCCGCGGCTCGAGCCCGCCTCGGCCTTCGAGATGGCGACCGGGGTCAACATCAACATCACTTCCCCCGAGACCGCCGCCGCCGCGCTTCGCGACGCGATCGAGAGCGGGTGACGCGGGACGATCGTCCCGTCGCGCGGGGATAGCCCATGGCATAGGGTCCAGCCATGCCTCTCGACAACCGTCCCATCCCGCGTTTCGTCGCCGACGCCTCCCAGCACGGCATTCCCCATGGCCGTTTCGCCGAAAGGCTCGCCACCGTCTTCAAGGATGCCTGCGCGGCGATCGACGATCTGCCCGAGGGCACCGCGGATCCCGAAGAGATCATCTGGTTCCCGGAACGCGCCTGGAGCGGACGCGTCTGGATCCCCGCCAGCGCCAACGGCGAAGCGGTCCTGAACGAAGGCGAGGAGCCGACCGCGATCGAGTTCTTCGGTTTCGTCTCCTTCATCCAGCCGGAGGGCGGAGATCCGTCGGACTTCCGTGCCTCGGTCGATTTCACCGACGTGATCGCGGCCGACAACCCGGACTGGGCGATCGACCTCGGCGACGAGGTGATCGGCAAGTGGATGGGCGAGAACGGAAGGGAAGCTGACATCACGCTGATCTGGGGCCGCTCCCTGGTCAGGGACGGTTTCGCCGCGACGGCCGAACTGGACGGGATCGCGGTCGATCAGGATCCGCTCTTCCAGGACCGGTTCACCCTGATCGCGCCCGACGCCCTGAAGAACTACGGCGACGAGGCCTACCTCGACATCTACCTCTGGACGTCGCGCGGCAAGCAGGTCGCCCGCGAAAGCCTGTACGACATCGAAGAGGTCACGCCGGAGGCCGAGGGGGACACGGAAGTACCACCCGGGACGGATTCCAAAACCCCCTGAAAAACTTTTACTCTCGGTGACGGCGGTCTGATTGGATGGGCTCATGAGCATCCAACAGATGGACGAGTTGCGTGACCTCATCAACCGCGAGACCGAGGGTCCGGTGCTTTCGGTCTTCTGCCGAACAGACCCACGGGATCCATCCAGCCGAAGTGAGACACCGGGATGGCTGGTCGCCCTCCGAAACGGCCTTCGCGAAGTCGCCGCCGGCTTCGAGGGCGACCATGAGTCCGCCCAGCAGGTCGCGAGGCTTAGCACCGCGGTCGAGAAGCGGATGACCGGGGCGACCGCGGTCGAGCGTGGCCGCAGCGCCGCGTACTTCCTCAGTGCCTGCGGCGGGATCGATTCCTTCCACACCTTCCAGATCCCGGTCCGCGAGGATTTCGTCGGACTCGATCATGGTGCGGTCGTGTGGCCGATGGTCGATGTGCTCGACCGCGGTCAGCGCACCGGCATCGTGCTGGTCAGCCACGATCACATCCGGGTGCTCGAGTGGTGTGACGGCCACGCCGAGGATCTCGAGGAATCCACCTTCAACCTCGAGCTGGGCGACTGGCACGAGTACCGGGGCGCCGCCCGTCCCAATCCGACCAGGGGCAGTGCCGCGATCAACAACATCTCCGCCTACGAGAACCGGGTGGACGAGTGGCAGGCGAGGTTCGTCAAGGCAGCCTCGAAGGCGGTCGCGGAGACCGCCCAGGACCTGAAGCTCGACCGTCTCGTGATCGCCGCCGACGGTGATCTCTGCAACGAGTTCGTCGATGCCCTGCCGAACGGCACCAAGGAGATGGTCGGCGCCACGGTCGCCACCAACCTGATCGACATGCCCGCCGGTGAGGTTGCCGGCCACCTCGATCCCCACATGCGCGAGGCCTGGCGCAAGCAGGTCAACGAGATCGGCGACCTGGCCCTGGAACGCGTCCAGGCCGGCGAGCGCGGGGCGGGAGGCCCGGACGAGACCCTGCTCGCCCTGGCCGAGGGAAGGGTCGAGCATCTGCTGATCGACCCCTACCTCGAAGCCAAGGACGAGAGCCTCTCCGACGGTGCCCGGCAGGCGATCGTCGACGCCGGCGAAGCCACCCTCCAGGAGGCCTCGGTGGAACTCGCGATCCGCAACGGAGCGAGGGTCAGCTCGGCCTCGGTCGAAGAGGTCCCGGCCCTGGCCGAGGCCGGCGGCGCCCTTGCGCTCCTTCGCTATTGATCGGACCGGATAAAGTCCCTGGTCGGGCCCCGATAGCTCAGCTGGATAGAGCGACTCCCTCCTAAGGAGTAGGCCGCTGGTTCGAATCCAGCTCGGGGTACTGCCTTTCGGGTGGCTCTGGACTCCGGGAGTAACATCCGGCCATGAGGAGAACAGCCGCATGACTGACGTCAGTGGAGTTGATCGAGCGAGGCTGAGGGAGCGGCTGGAGTTGGAGCTGGAGCGATTCGTCGTCTCCAATCCGCGCTCACAGGCGCTCTATGACCGTGGCCGCAAATCGCTGATCGGCGGGGTGCCGATGCCGTGGATGATGCGCTGGGCGGGTGGCTTCCCCGTGTTCGCGAAGCTCGCGATCGGGGCGCGGATCATCGACGTCGACGATCACACCTACATCGATTTCTGTCTCGGCGATACGGGCGCGATGGCCGGTCACGATCCCGAGCCGGTGGTCCGCGCGATCACCGATCAGGAGAAGACCGGCATCACCACGATGCTGCCGACCGAGAACGCGGCCTGGGTCGGTGAGGAACTTCAGCTGCGCTTCGGTCTCGACCGCTGGATGTTCACCCTGACCGCGACCGATGCCAACCGGGCGGCGCTTCGCATCTGCCGTCAGATCACCGGCCGTCCGAAGGTCCTGGTCTTCAGCTACAGCTACCACGGCTCCGTGGACGAGGCTTTCGCGGTGGCCGCTCCGGACGGCTCCACCGTCTCGCGGGCCGGCAACGTCGGCCCGCCGGTCGATCCGGCACAGACCACCGTCGCGATCGAGTTCAACGATCTCGACGCTTTGGAGAAGGCTCTCGCGACCGGCGAGATCGCCTGTGTGCTGGCCGAGCCAGCGATGACCAACATGGGCATCGTGCTGCCCGACGAGGGCTATCACCAGGCGCTGCGAGAGCTGACCGGGAAGCACGGCACTCTGTTGATCATCGACGAGACCCACACCTTCTCCGCCGGGGCCGGCGGATGCACGAGGGCCTGGGACCTGAAGCCCGACCTGTTCACGATCGGCAAGGCGATCGGCGCGGGCATCCCGGCCGGCGCGCTCGGCATGACCGACGCGGTGGCCGAGCGCATGTTCGAGCAGACCGAGGCCGACTACGAGGACACCGGGGGTGTCGGCGGCACCCTGGCCGGCAACGCGCTCTCGATGGCGGCGGTCCGCGCCACCCTCTCCGAGGTTCTGACCGACGAGGCCTTCGAGTACACGATCCCGCTCGCGACCCGGTTCAGCGACGGCATCCGCTCGGTCGTCGCCGAGCACGGCCTGCCCTGGAACGTGACCCAGCTCGGCGCCCGGGCCGAGTACCGATTCGAGAACGAACCGGCCCGCAACGGCACCCAGGCGCACGACGCCTCCGATCCCGAGCTCGAACGGTTCCTCCACCTCCACGCGCTCAACCGGGGCGTGATGATCACTCCCTTCCACAACATGGCGCTGATGTCACCGGCCACCACCGAGCATGACGTCGACCGTCACACCGAGGTCTTCGGGGAAGCGGTGAGGGACCTGCAGGCGTAGGCTCCAGACATGGATACGAGGCCGCTGACCGCACTCATCACCGGAGCTTCGAGCGGGATCGGAGAGGCGACCGCATGGCGCCTCGCTCAGATCCCCGGGACCGAGCTGATCCTGGTCGCCCGCCGTGAGGACCGCCTGCGCGAACTCGCCAAGCGGCTGCCGGTTCCGACCACCTATGTCGCCGCCGACCTGACCGAACTCGACGCCCCGGGGCGGGTGCTGGCCCACGTGCAGGAGCACCAGGAGCGGCTGACCCTGCTGGTCAATAACGCCGGGGCCGCCTGGCGGGGCACCTTCGAGGAGGGCGGCTACGAGAACGTGCGCCGCACGATGGACCTGAACTTCGACGCGGTCCTCCGCCTGACCGAGGTACTGCTGCCGATCCTTCGCCAGTCGGCACCGAGCTCGATCGTCAACATCGCCAGCACCGCCGGCCGGATCGCCCGTGGCGGCGCCGGGGCCTACTCGGCCTCGAAGTTCGCGATCGCGGGCTGGACCGATTCGCTCCACCACGAGGAGAAGTCCAACGGCGTCCATGTCGGTCTGGTCCTGCCCGGCTTCATCAAGACGGAGGGATTCCCCGCCGACGAGTTGACCGCCAAGGCGGCGACCCGCTGGATGGTCTCGGACGTGTCCAAGGTCGCCGACGCGATCTACGAGACCGGTCCCGGCGGCAAGGCCGAGCGGTACGTGCCCCGTCCCTACGCCCTCGCCGGGGCGATGCGCATCCTCGCCCCGGGAGTGACCCGCCGCGTGCTCGGTGGCGGGGTCGGCAAGATGGCGGTCACCAAGACCGGCGCCGACGCGGCCGAAGCCGAATCGGCCGGGAAGAAATAGCTAGATCGTTAGGGCCACCGCGGCCTCCGGCGTGGCGACCCGGAAGCTGAAGCTCTCCTCGATGTACAGGTTCACCTTGTCGGCGTCATGACTTTCGTACCCGACCGAGAGATCCTGGCCTGATTCGAACAGGAAGTCGCCGCCGCGCAGACTGGCTACCACGGCGCCCTTCAGGCCGGGCGCCCAGACCAGCGGACCGTCGTCGAGGATCTTCCGCATGTGCTGGAGCAGCGGATAGCCGCCCTCGTTGGTCTCGACCACCCCGGTATACGAGTCCGGGCTGAGCGCGACGCCATAGGGACCCTCGATTCCCGAGGTCAACAGCATCTCGATCGCCTTCGCGATGTGTTCCGGGTACTTGTCGAAGTCGTTCTTCCCGAGCGGGATCGGATCATGGCTGCTCAGCGCCGCGATGCCATCGATGCTCGAAGACTCGATCCCGTGGAAGATCGCTACGTTCTCGGCCACCGCGGTCTGGCGGGCGGCCGCGTCCAGGGCGGCGAAATCGGTGTCGACCGCACCCCGGTCGAGGTCGGCCAGCTCGGCCCGGGAGATCGAGAACGGGGTCTTCAGCTCGGCCAGCGGCAGCACCCGTCGGGTAGTCAGATAGACACCCTTGGTCGGTGCCTTGGCCTCCTTGTCGGTGCGCCCCAGGTTCGTGGCCGAATGCTGCCAGCCGTGCGGGCCGTCGAAGTCGATCAATCTGCGGCCGCCGAGCGCCGGCACCAGCCGCTCCTTCGCCTCGGCGTCGATCTGGCGCCAGGCTTCGTCCGTGATCGGGGCGTGGCCCCTCATCAGATGGTTCACAGTCCCGCTCCTTTCAGGCCGGTGATGCCCAGGGAGGAAGAGGTCGATTCGTCAGCGGCCGAATCGCCGCCGCCATCCTCGTCGGCGGCCTCCTCGGCGGCGTTTCCGAGTTCGGTGATGTCGCCCTCCTGGAACAGCACACCTTTGGCGATCTCGCGCCACACCGGCATGCGCCGCAACAGGAACTCGAGGTCCATGCTGAAGTGCTTGAACTCCTCGGTCTGGGCGTCCTCCATGATCGCCCGGGCCTCGGCGTCGGGTTCGAGGGACATGCGCTGGTCGTACCAGCCGATCGCCTCGGCCTCCTCGGTCAGCGAGGCGAACATCCGGGCCCGCGTGCGGATCTCGGTCGAAAGCTCTTCGGGCGGCTCGTGGTACTGGTCGAAACCCATCAGTCCTCCTGTCGGCGCTTGCCCTTCATTCCTACCCGATCTGGCGAACCCGTGAACTCATTTGCCGGGACGGTCGGGATATACGTCGTCGATCGTGGTCAGCGCCGTGTAGGGGGCGTCGACCGCGGCGGCGATCCTCTCGCCGCCGCCGGCGAGGCGGTCGACCACACCGAGAACGCCGGCGATCTCGAAACCCTCATCGACGATCCGCTCGATCGCGGAGACGGTCGAACCGCCGGTGGTCACCGTGTCCTCGACCACCAGCACCCGGTCGCCGGGCTCGGCGGCACCCTCGACCCAGCGCTGCAGGCCGTGCTCCTTGCGCTCCTTGCGCACGAAGAAACCGTTCAGACCGCGGCCCTCCGGCACCGAGATCGCGGCGCAGGCGAGCGGGATCGCGGCCATGACCGGGCCGCCGACCGCACTCGCGCCGAGCCGGTCGGCGTGGTGGGCGATCAGCTTGCCGACCGCGCTCATGCCGGCCGGGCGCATCACCGTGCGGCGCACATCTACGTAGTACGAGGCGGTGGCGCCGCTGGAGAGGATCACTTCGCCCAGCACCAGGGAATGCTCCCGGAGCAGCTGGATCAAACGGTCGCGGGTCACGTCGGAGTCGTCCATGCGCGGATCCTACGGACCGGCGGCGCGGAGCAGATCCGTTCTAGGAGTTGAGAACCGCGAGCGCGACCGAGTTGTTGATCGCGTGCATGATGATCGGAGCCCAGATCGAATCGGACTTCTCGTAGACCACCGCGAGGATCGCGCCGAGGGCGATCAGCTGCGGGACCGCGGACCAGCCCGTCGTGTAATGGAGCAGGCCGAACACGGCTCCCGCCGCCAGCGCCGCCGCCCAGAGCGGCAGTTTGGTCCGGATCCCGCCGAACAGCATGCCGCGGAAACAGACTTCCTCGACGATCGGAGCGACGATCACGATCAGCAGGATCTGCAGTGGCATCGGTCCGAAGTCACCGGCGATGTCGTCCTGTTCCGGGGCACCGATGATCGCCGAGTAGATCCAGGCGAAAACGAGGTAGGTGAGGATGCCGAGACCGATCCACTTGGCCGCCGTGTTGACCTCGAAACGGCGGAAGCCGAGCCGTCCGAAGGCGTCGAGCGGACGGCCGCCCGCCGACGAGGCGACCATGTACGGGACCGCGAAGAAACCGATCGCGGTGCACAGCTGGATCGCGACGATCGTGCCGAGGGCGAAATCGTCACTGTTCTCGCCGCCGTCGATGGTGATGAACGGAAGGGCGAGCAGGACGCCGACGATCAGGGCACCGACGGTCGCGCCGATGGCGAGCCACGGTCCCCAGGTGGCGTACGGAAAACGGTCGCTTTCCGGGGTTTCTGCGGGAAGGTCTTCAGTCATCGGCTCCGGGCATTCTCACAGTTGAGCGATCCGGGCGGTTCGCAACCGCCTGTGCAGAACCGGTCCCGAGTGTGAGCCTTTACCAAACGCAAAGGCGTCAGTAGCTACTCTTTAAGCCATGACCAGGCGCCAAAGACGTGTGCGCCGGCACCAGGCGGGCCCGCGAAAGAAGCTGATCGCGGCCGCCGCCGTTGTCGGTGGATTGATCCTGACCGGGATACTCGCGGCCGGCGGCTGGATCGTCAGTGTCGCCAGTGACGCGCCCGACGTCTCGACCCTGAAGCCGATCGACAAGGGCCAGAACTCGATCATCTACGCCGGTGACGGCAGCAAGCTCGGCATGATCAACTCGGACGAGGTCCGCACCCCGGTCAAGTTGAAGAAGGTTCCGAAGGATCTCCAGAACGCGACTATCTCGATCGAGGACGAACGGTTCTACGACCACAACGGAATCGACATCGAGGGCGGCCTGCGGGCGATGGTCACGAACATCGAGAAGGGCGAGATCGCCGAGGGCGCGTCCACGATCACGATGCAGCTGATGCGCAACCTCTTCATCACGAATCCGAAGCGCGACTACCAGCGGAAGATCTTCGAAGCGAAGATGGCGCTCGACTACGAGAAGGACCACGGCAAGAAGAGCATCCTCGAGTCGTACCTGAACACGGCGCCATACGGCACCAACCAGGGACGCACCGCGATCGGCGTCGCGGCCGCCGCCCGCGTCTATTTCTCGAAGCCGGTGGAGAAGCTCACCCTGGCCGAGTCGGCCCTGATCGCCGGTCTGCCCCAGGCCCCGACCGACTACAACCCCTTCCAGAACCCCAAGGGAGCGATCAGCCGCCGCAATGACGTGCTCGACAAGATGGCCGACAACGGCTACATCACCGATGCCGAAGCGGCTGACGCCAAGCAGGAGAAGCTGAAACTCAATCCGGCCTCCTCGCTCTTCGACAAGGAGGACCCGTTCTTCTTCGACTATGTGGTCGGTGAGCTGAACAAGAAGTACGGGGTCGCGACCGTACGAAAGGGCGGCCTGAAGGTCTACACGACGGTTCAGCCCGCGGTCCAGCAGGCCGGGCTCGACGCGCTTTCATCGAACCTCTACGCCGGGGGTCCCTCCGGCGCCCTGGTCGCGATCGATCCCCGCAACGGGGAGATCCAGGCGATGGTCTCGACCGCCTCCTACGACGACGATCAGTACAACCTCGCCGCGCAGGGCAAGCGCCAGCCCGGCTCGACCTTCAAGACCTTCACCCTCGCCGCCGCGATCAACGAGGGCATGGATCCGAACACCACCTACTACGAGTCGAAGCCGCTCGACATCAACGATCCGACCTACGGTCCCTGGCAGGTCTCGACCTACGACGACACCTACGGGGGCACCATGAGTGTCGCCAAGGCGACCCTCAGCTCCGACAACTCGGTCTTCGCCCAGCTGGCGCTCGACGTCGGTCCGGACAAGGTGGCCGAGATGGCCAAGGCACTCGGCGTGAAGACCAAACTCGACGGCTACCCGGCCGAGACCCTCGGCGGACTGAGCATCGGCGTCTCGCCCCTGGAGATGGCCGGCGCCTACTCGACCCTCGCCGCCGGTGGGCTCCAGCGGGATCCGACCGCGATCCGCAAGGTGGTCTTCCCCGACGGCAAGACCGATCGGCCCAGCAAGGCGAAACCCAAGCGGGTCATGACCGAGCCGGCCGCCTATGAGGTCACGAAGATCCTTCACGACAACATCACCGGCGGCACCGGCACCGGCGCCTACACGGGCTGCGGCGGCCAGGCCGGCAAGACCGGAACGACCGACAACTTCATCGACGCCTGGTTCGTCGGCTACCAGCCGAACCTGGCGACGGCCACCTGGGTCGGCTATCCCGAGTCGAACGACATCAGCACCGGTCTCTCCGGCGGCTCGACCCCGGCCAGCATCTGGAACAGCTTCTACAGCAACGCCGCCGTGCCCTGCGAGGAATTCCCGGTACCGGCCGAACCGATGGTCTGGAGCAGCTTCGGTGGCAACTACACCGTCTCGCCGGGAACCGAGAGCGACTACGGGCCCGACGCGTCGGATGACGGCACCGGTTCCACCGATGACGGCACGACCGACGACAGCGACGGCACCGCGGGTCCCGACGATGCCTACGCCCCCGGGGCCGGAACCCAGGATCCCGCCGGCGTCGGCGGTGGCGGGGGTGGCGCCGGAACCGGTGGCGGCGGAGTGGCGCCGACGCCCGGTGGCGGCGTGGTTCCTCCCGGCTGATCCGCCCGGAGCGCCGCTACTCGGCCCGCGCGGCCTCCTGGGCCTCGTGGAGCAGTTCGACCACGTCCTCATCGGCCGGGCTTTCCTCCCGCTTGGCCAGCACGGTGACCACCCCGACGTAGATCAGCTCGACCACGGTCTGGGTCGCCCGGACCGCGATCGCGATCGCGGCACCGACCCCGAAGCTGCCGCTGGGCAGAGCCACCTTGACCGCCCAGGCGAAGGCCGCGTCACGGACGCCGAGCCCGGCCGGGGTGACCGCCGAGACGACCGCGGCGAGGAAGCCGATCATCTGTGAGGCGGCCACGGTGGCGATCTCGCTGATATCGAGGAAGTGGACCGAGCGGGCCGCGAAGTAGACGCCGATGCCCATCAGGCACCACAGCAGGACGTAGCTGGCGTAGACCGTGAGGACCCCGCTGAAGGCCATCGTGTTCGGCAGCGGCTCCCGGCCGAGCGCGGTCAGCGCCTTGCGGGAGACCGGCTCGAAGATCCGGGGGTGGAGGAAGAGCACCAGCAGCGGGGTCACCAGCAGCGGAACCCAGCGCAGCGGATTGTCCTGAAGGTCGGGGTGGGCGATCAGGAAATAGCAGGCGATGGTCATCGCGGCGGCGATCGAGACGGCCTGCTCGTAGACGATTCCCGCGGTCGAGATGCGTCGCGGCACACCGACCTTCTCGGCCATCAGCACACGGGCCAGCACGAACAGCACGCTGCCCGGGATGTAGCGGACCAGCAGCGGCTGGGCCCAGATCTTCTGGGCCTCGCCCGGCGTGACCGGGGTACCCATGAACTTCAGGATCAATCCCCAGAGCGATGCGCTCAACGTGTAGTAGAGCAGCATCGCGGCGATCGCCGGCAGCAGCCAGATCAGGTTGAACTCGACACCCTTCTCCCGCAGCTCCGACCATTGCGTGACCACGGTGAAGACCAGGAAGGCGAAGATCAGGAAGGCGAAACCGCCCTGAAGGATCAGTTTGGTCGACTTCTTCTTCGGAGCCTTCTTGCCGACCGTCGAGCCCAGATGGCCCAGGCGGTGAAGGAGGCTCGGAGAGTCTTTCTCTTCCGCCTTGGTAGTTTCCTCGCCCATTCGACTGGTCATAGTGTCAGAGACCAATGGATGAAGGCATTACTGAATTCGAATTGATCGATCTGATCAAGGCCGGATCGACCGGCTCGGCACGGCTGAAAACCGGGGTCGGCGACGACGCGGCGGTGACTGTTCCGGGCGGTGCCACGGCCACATCGGTCGACGCGATCGTCGAGGGCGTGCACTTCCGCCGGGAGTGGAGCCCACCCGACGCGATCGCCCGCAAGGCCCTCGGTTCGGCCCTGTCCGACCTGGCCGCGATGGGGGCCGAGCCCGGCGAGATCTACGTCACCCTGGGTGTTCCCCGCGGCACCGATCCCGGGTTCCTGAAGGAGCTGGCCGAAGGTTTCCTCGATACCGCCGATCGGTTCGGAGCCGTGCTGGCGGGGGGAGACACCGTCTCGTCGCGCACCCTGTTCGTCAGCGTCACGGTGGTCGGCCACGCTCCGGACGAAGACCGGTTCGTGCTGCGCTCCGGGGCGGTGCCGGGGGAGATCGTCGCGGTCACCGGCGAGCTCGGAGGCGCCGCCGCGGGTCATTGGCTGCTTCACAGAGACTCCTCGGAGCTGGACGCGGATCAGCGGGCGCTGGTCGAACGCCAGCTGCGCCCGGTGCCACGGCTGGCCGCCGGATCCGCCCTGGCCGCGTCCGGGGCCGGCTCGATGGTCGATGTCAGTGACGGCCTGATGGCCGATCTGGCTCACGTCGCCGCGGCCTCCGGTGTCTCGATCGATGTCGATCCCGAACTGGTCCCGGTTCAGGCGGGTGTGGAGATGGTCGCCGCGGCGGCGGGAGAGACGGCGCTCGGCCTCGCTCTTTCCGGAGGGGAGGACTACGAGCTGGCGGTGACCATGCCGGAATCCCGGTTCGAGGAGGCGCGAGCCGCGCTCGCGGGGCTGAATGTCCGCCTGACCCGGATCGGCAGGGTCGGATCCGGCTCCGGTGTCAGTCCGGAGCAGCGGGGCTACGACCACTTCGGCTGAGCATTCCGGCCGTCCGGACCTCCGGTTGCGTATTCTCGATCGCCATGCCACGCATCGCAAGCAGCCACGGACCGGCCCTTCGCTGGGCGCTGATTCTCGCGCTCACCGCCTTCATCTCGATCTTCGCGGCCGCCTGCGGCTCCGACGACGGCATCAACGACGAGCCCGAACCGGCGGCGGAGAAGTCCGAACCGGTCGTGATCGACACGGACGGCCAGAAGTTCGATCCGGCGACGGTCTACCGCGAGACGGTCCCGGGTGTGATCTCGGTGCGATCCATCTTCGGCGAGAGCTCAAACCCGCTCGAGGGGCAGGCCGCCGGCGGATCCGGATTCGTTCTGACCGATGACGGCGAGATCGTCACCAACGCGCACGTGATCACCAATGGTGAGGGCGAGGACCGGGCGCCCGCCAAACAGGTCTACGTCGAGTTCTACGACGGGAACGTCGTCCCGGCCGAGATCGTCGGCTTCGATCCGTTCGCCGACGTCGGTCTGATCAAGGTCGATCCCGAGGATGTCGAGCTGACCCCGCTGGCACTCGCCGACAGTGAGAAGGTCGCGGTCGGCCAGCCGATCGCCGTGATCGGCAGTCCCTTCGGCGAGGACCACTCGCTCTCCACCGGGGTCGTCTCCCAGACCGGGCGCTCGGTGATGTCACTGACCGACTTTCAGATCGACGGCGCGATCCAGACCGACGCCTCGATCAACCCGGGCAACTCGGGCGGGCCGATGCTCGATGCCCAGGGCCGTGTGATCGGGATCAGCCAGCAGATGAAGAGCGGATCGGGAGCCAGCAACGGTGTCGGGTTCGGCGTGCCCGCCAACTCGATCGAGAACTCGGTCGAGCAGCTGAGAGAGAACGGCGAGGCCAGCTACGCCTATATCGGCGTCAGCACCCAGCCCGTCTATCCGCAGCTCGCCGAGAAGCTCGGAATCGACGTCGAGACCGGCGCGCTGGTCGGTGAGGTGGTCGAGGGCGGTCCGGCCGAGAAAGCCGGGATCAAGGGAGGCGAGGAAGAGATCACCTTCCAGGCGAACCGCTACCAGGTCGGTGGAGACGTGATCATCTCCGTCAACGGCGAGAAGATCGAACACGCCGAGGATCTCGGCCGGATCATCGGCGGACTCAGGCCCGGCGACTCGGTGGAACTGGGAATCGTCCGGGACGGCAAGGAGATCACCGTCAAGGTCGATCTCGAAGAGCGCCCCACGGCGCTCACGACTCCCACGGCCCCCTGATCCGAAAGTTCTACGAAGGGCGGCGCGGGGAACGTAGACTTGGTTCCCGTGACCGATCTCGACGATATTGAGCCCTCTCAGCCGCTGATCATCGTCTCGAACCGGGGTCCGGCCCAGTTCGAGCGCGACGACGAGGGCAACCGCGTTCTCCACCGCGGAGGGGGCGGTCTGGTCACGGCCCTTTCCAGCCTGGTCGCGGACCGGCACGCTCTCTGGATCGCCTCGGCGATGACCGACGAGGACATCGCGGTGACCGAGGAGAACGACTTCCGGCCGCTCGACATCGAGATCAACGACGTCTCCTACAAGGTGCTCATGGTCGAGAGCGACCAATGGGCCTACGACCGTTTCTACAACGTGATCGCCAACCCGATCCTGTGGTTCATCCAGCACTACCTCTGGGACCTCTCGAACGCCCCCGATATCCGGGAGGCGGAGCTCCAAGCATGGGACGAGGGCTACCAGGTGGTCAACCGTGACATCGCCGACGCCGTGCTCACCCAGATCGAGGGCCGCGAACAGCCGCTCGTGATGCTCCACGACTATCACCTGTACACGGCCCCGGCGATGATCCGCGCGGCGAGGCCGGACGCGCTGCTCTACCACTTCGTCCACATCCCCTGGTCCCAGCCGGACAGCTGGCGGGTGCTGCCCCGGCGGATCCGCGAAGACCTGTTCAACGGGCTGCTCGGCAACGACATCATCGGTTTCCACACCTCCACCTACTGCCACAACTTCCTGTCGTGCTGCCGGCGCCTGATGGGCTATGAGGTCGACTACGACGAGCTCAGCGTGACCCATCCGGGCGGCAAGACGATCGCCCGCGCCTACCCGCTCTCGATCGATGCCGAAAGGCTGGAGCGGGCGGCGGCCTCACCGGCCGTCGCGGTCGCCGAGAAGGAGGTCCTCGCGCGGAGGCGGGAGCACCTGATCCTCCGGGTGGACCGGGCCGACCTCTCGAAGAACGTGCTGCGCGGCTTCACCGCCTTCGACACCTTCCTCGAGCAGCACCCGGAGTTCCGCGAAAAGGTGACCTTCGTCGCCCATCTGCAGCCCTCGCGCCAGGACGTCCCCGAGTACGCCGAGTATCTGGAGCGGATCGAGGCGCTGGTCGCGGTGGTCAACCACCGTCACGGCACGACCGACTGGATGCCGATCGACCTGCGGGTCTACGAGAACTTCGACGAGGCGGTCGCCCGCTACAAGCACTTCGATCTGCTGATGGTCAACGCGATCTTCGACGGCATGAATCTGGTCGCCAAGGAGGCTCCCGCGATCAACCTGCGCGACGGTGTGGTCATGCTCTCGGAGAACACCGGCTCGCACGAGGAGCTGAAGGAGCACGTGCTCACGGTCAACCCGTTCGACATCCAGGAACAGGCCGACACGATCTTCCGGGCATTGACCATGGCTCCCGAGGAGCGCCGCCGGCGGGCCGAGGGGCTGCGCAAGGTGATCGTCTCGCGCACACCCGGCGATTGGATCGACGAGCAGGTCGCCGACATCGATGAGGCCCGGGACCGGATGTCGAAGGCGGGGGCTGAGGGCCGATGAAGCGGATCGCGCTGATCACGCTGGTGGTCCTGGCCGGCATTTTCGGGATGGCCGCGCCCGCGGCCTCGGCCGCCCCGGCCCTGAAGAAATGCGATATCGGCGCGAACCGACTCTTCCGCTGCGGGCATATCGAGGTTCCCGCGGTGCGCGGGCTGCCCGAGGCGGGCAAGCAGAAGATCGGTTTCGCGATCCGCCCGCGGGGAGATCGCTCCCGTCCCTCGAAGGGAGCGATCGTGTTCATCGAGGGCGGTCCCGGATACGCGGCGACCAACTTCGATTCGATCAAGCCGATGGGCGCGGTCTTCGCTCCGTTCCTGAAGCGGCACGAACTGATCGCGATCGACCAGCGCGGCACCGGCCTCTCGAAACCGCTCCTGTGCAGGGAACTTCAGCGGGGGCGGGTCGCCCAGCAGAAGGCCCTCCGTGCCTGCGCCGAGCAGCTCGGTCCACGCCGGCAGGGATACACGACCGCCGAGTCGGCGGCCGATGTCGAGGCGGTCCGCAAGGCGATCGGCCTTCCGTCGAAGAAGATGATCCTCTACGGGGATTCCTACGGGACCTATCTGGGCCAGTCCTACGCGGCCCGCTACGGCAAGGGCATGAAGGCACTGATCCTCTCTTCGGCCTACCCCGGGAACGATCCTTTCTGGCGGACCCTGTACCCGGCCGCGACCAGGGCCGTGCGGCTCGCGTGCAAGCGCTTCCCCGAGTGTTCGGGCGACGCTCTCGGGCGTTTCAAGCGGACGCTGAAACGGGCGGGCACCGGATCTGAACTCACCTCGAACGTTCTCTCGTACCTGATGGGTGATGCCGCCAGCTTCGCTCCGAACGGGTACCGCAACCTGAACACGGCGATCTCGGCCTACCTAAAGGGAGCTCCGCGAGAGCTGCGCGAGTTGATCGATCCCGGGCCGCCCGGGTCCGGAAGTCCGCGCTACTTCTCGGAGGGGATGTACGCAGCCGTGGTCTGCAACGACTATCCCGTCCCGTGGGATCGCCGATCGCCGATCTCCGAGCGGAAACGCCAGTTCCGTCGGGCGATCGCCGATTTCAGGCCCGACGACCTCTTCGCTCCGATGCCCAAGCGCACCTGGATGACCACTCCCGCCAGTGACATCGGCGCCTGCCTGTCGTGGCCGGGGCCGACCGCCCTCATGCAGCCGCCGATCCCGCCGGGAACGTCGATGCCGGGGAGGCTGAAGACGCTGGTGCTCGCCGGTGAGTTCGACTCCATCACCTCGGTCAAGGAGGCACGGCAGGTGGTGCGGCGCTTCCCGGGCGGCAGGCTTTTCGTGGTCCCGAACCGCGGCCACGCGTCGGAGCTGTACTACCCGTTCACCTCTCCGGCCACCGGGCGGATCAGGCACTTCGTGAAGGGCCTGGGCTAGGCGGCGGACCGCTCAGCGGGGCGCGAACTCCTGGGAGCCGTCGGCCGGGGCCGATGGGGTCGGGTCCGGCCCGGGCGGCGGTGGCGGCGAAGGCGGTGGAGGCGGCGGAGGGGCGCTCGGCGGAGTGCCGGGGAGTGGTGCCGGGGCCGGCGGCGGCACCGGAGCGGAAACCCGCGATTCGGAGCTTCGGTCGATCCTCGGATGGCGCTTCCGGGGGCGTTCCGGGCGGTTCCGGGGCCGCTTCTCCTTCCCCTTCCGTCGTTTCGCCCGCCTGCCTTCGCGGCGTCCGTCTCGGGACTCTTTCTTGACCGTCCGAAGGTGCCCCTTCGACATCGGCAGATCCGTCCGTGCTTTTTGAAGGGAGCTTCGATCGCGAGACTCGGAGGGCGGGAAACCCACGTCTGATGGGAGTTCGGGAGGTTCAGGCGTGCGCAGGAGTCCCGGCAGGATCGTCAATCCGAGCAGTGCCAGCCCGGCCATCGCGGCGAGCTTGATCGCGCGTTCCCGGTCCACTCGAAGATCCTTCATGATGCCTTCAGTCCGGGGTCGCGAAGTCTCTCCCCCCAAAGCCCGGTATAGTCCCGCGTCGATTTTGTCTGAAGAAACCCGCCAATACGAACTGGTCCTCATGCTCGACCCCGCGGTCGAGGAGGAAAACCGCGAGAAGTTGGTCTCCGAGACCAAGGCCTCGATCGAGTCAGCCGGATCCCTCCTGCATGAAGACAACTGGGGTATCCGCGAGATGGCTTACGAGATCGACCGCAAGAGCGAGTCGGACTATCGCTGGTTCCGGTTCGAGGCTCCGCGCCAGTTGCTCGTCGATCTCGACCACACGCTGAAGATCACCGACGGCGTCGTGCGCTTCCGGATCTTCCGGGTCGATCCCGACGCCCCCGTGCTGCCCGCGCCCCCGGCGACGGCCGCGATCATGCAGCCGACCGGCGACGACGACGAGCGCCGAGGCCGAGGAGGCCGCTACCGAGAGGACTGAGTTCCTCAGGAATGACTTCGAAAGGGCGCCCAGGTGGCGCCCTTTTTCATGGGCACCAGCCCCATCAACCCATGAGCACCAGCCCCGGCAACGATTT
>DATJUB010000078.1:0-158623 GCA_035502775.1 Solirubrobacterales bacterium
CAAAACCGCACCCACCTTCTCGGGTTGGGCTCTACTTCGGGGCCATTCGGAGGGCTCCGTCGAGGCGGATCACCTCTCCGTTGAGCATCACGTTGTCGACGATGTGGACGGCCAGGGCACCGAACTCCTCCGGGATGCCGAGGCGTGACGGGAAGGGGATGTTCTCTCCGAGCGCCTTGCGGGCCGGCTCCGGCAACAGCGCGAGCAGCGGGGTGTCGAACAGGCCCGGGGCGATCGTCATGACCCTTACTCCGCTGCGGGACAGGTCACGCGCCGCCGGCAGGGTGAGGCCGACCACGCCGGCCTTGCCCGCCGCGTAGGCGGTCTGGCCGATCTGGCCGTCGTAGGCCGCGATCGACGCCGTGTTGATGCACACACCGCGCTGGAGATGCTCGTCGGGCTCATTTCCGACCATGACCTCGGCGGCGAGCCGCAGCACGTTGATCGTGCCCATCAGGTTGATGCCGATCGCCCACTTGTAGCCGTCGAGTCCCGCGGCGCCGTCCTTGCCGACGATCCGTCCGGCGGCGCCGACTCCAGCGCAGTTGACGCAGATCCGCAGGCCACCCTCACCCGCAGCCGCCGAGGCGACCGCGGCCTTGACCTGGTCTTCGTCGGTCACATCGGCGACGACGAAGGTGCCGCCGATCTCACGGGCGACCGCGCCGCCCTTCTCCTCGTTCAGATCGGCGACGGTGACGACATGTCCGGCTTCGGCCAGCTTGCGGGCCGTTGCCTCGCCGAGACCGGAAGCTCCACCGAAGACGATTGCTGCCTGGGACTTCATTTCCTGATTGCTCCTCTTGAAATAGAGTTCGCTGAATGGATAGAGAGATCTTCGAAGCTGATCACAAAGACTTCCGCGAAAGCGTACGCCGCTTCATCGCCGATGAGATGTCCCCCAACTTCGAGCAGTGGGAAGAAGAGGGCCTGATGCCGCGCGAGGTCTTCAAGAAGGCCGGCGAGAAGAACATGCTCGCGATGAACGCGCCGGAGGAATACGGCGGTCTCGGGCTCGACGATTTCCGTTTCAACCAGGTGATCGTGGAGGAGGGCCAGTACGCCGGGGTCACCGGCAGCATGCTCGGCATCTCGCTCCACAACGACGTCTGCTTCCCCTACTTCATGGAGTACTGCACCCCGGAGCAGAAGGAACGCTGGATCCCGGGAATCGTCGACGGCAGCCTGATCACGGCGGTCGCGATGACCGAGCCCGGCATCGGATCCGATCTCGCCTCGATGACCACCAAGGCGATCAAGGACGGTGACCACTACGTGGTCGACGGATCGAAGACCTTCATCACCAACGGCATCAACGCCGACCTGATCATCACCGCGGTCAAGACGGACCCGAAGGAGAAGCACAAGGGAATGTCGCTGATGATCATCGAACGCGGCATGGACGGTTTCGAACGGGGCCGCAACCTCGACAAGGCCGGCATGCATTCGCAGGACACCGCCGAGCTCTTCTTCAACGAGGTGCCGGTGCCGGAGGAGAACCTGCTCGGCGACGAGGGCATGGGCTTCAAGTACCTAGTCTTCAACCTCGCCCAGGAGCGCATGTCGATCGCGGTCGCCGCGATCGCCTCGGCCCAGGCCGCGCTCGACTGGACCCTCGAGTACGTGAAGGAGCGCACCGCTTTCGGCAAGCCGATCGGTTCCTTCCAGAACTCCCGTTTCAAGCTGGCCGAGATCGCGACCGAGGTCGACCTCGGCACCGTCTACCTGGACCGCTGCGTGAAGGCCCTCAACGAGGGCAAGCTCTCGGTCGAGGACGCCGCCAAGGCGAAGTGGTGGAGCACCGAGATGGCGGGCCGCGTGATCGACGAATGCGTCCAGCTCCACGGCGGCTACGGCTACATGATGGAGTACCCGATCGCCCGTCTCTGGACCGACCACCGAGTCACCCGCATCTACGGCGGAACCACCGAGATCATGAAAGAGATCGTCGGCCGCTCCCTGGGCGTCTGACCAGCCAAACCCAACTCTGGCAATGATCGGGGTCCTATTTGGCGCCCGACCGTTGCCAGACATGAGGGCTTGGAGCCTGGCAACGATCGAGGGGTAAATAGGCCTCCGATCATTGCCAGACCTGCTTCAGGTGCGGGCTACTTTCTGTTGTTGCGATGGAGGCTGATCGAGTTTCGATCCGGTCGCCGCTTGCTACTGTGCGAGCATCCGGGGAGCGTGCTTCGGCTTCTTCTTCACCGTCGCCTTGCGGTACTCGCGGTTCAGCATGCTGATCACGTCGAGTGAGATCTCCTGCGGGCAGGCCCGGGAGCACTCGCCGAAGTTGGTGCAGCCGCCGAAGCCCTCCGCGTCCATCTGGTTGACCATGTTGATCGCGCGGGACTCGCGTTCGGGCTGACCCTGGGGCAGCAGGTTGAGGTGCGTGACCTTGGCTCCGGTGAAGAGCATCGCCGCGCCGTTGGGGCAGGCCGCGACACAGGCGCCGCAGCCGATGCAGATCGCCGCGTCCATCGCCTGCTCCTGAACGGCCGGAGCCACCGGCATCGCGTTCGGCTCGGGCTGCGGACCGGTGGTCGTGCTGATGTAGCCGCCGGCCTGGATCACGCGATCGAGCGCGCTGCGGTCGGTGACCAGATCGCGGATCACGGGAAGGGTGTTGCTGCGGAACGGCTCCACCTTGATCGTGGCGCCGTCGATGAAGTCCCGCATGTAGGTCTGGCAGGAGGTGACCTGGCGCGGACCGTGAGGGTTGCCGTCGATCACCAGCGAACAGGATCCGCAGATGCCCTCACGGCAATCGGAGTCGAAGGCGACCGTGCGCTTCTTCTCCCGGCTGAGGCGCTCATTGAGCTGATCCAGCATCTCGAGGAACGAGGCGTCCGGATCGATGTCCTTGACGACGAAGGTCTCGAAGACCCCATCCTGTCCGGATTCGAACTGCCGCCAGATCTCGAGCTTGAAATTCACTTGTAACTCCTTGTCGCCAGCTTGACGTTCTCGAAGGTCAGCTGCTCGTCGTGCGGAACCGGATCGCCTTCGTCCCCACGGTACTCCCAGGCCGTGACCTTGGCGAAATGCTCGTCGTCGCGCAGCGCCTCGCCGTCCTCGGTCTCGTACTCCTCGCGGAAGTGGCCGCCGCAGGACTCCTCGCGGCGCAGCGCGTCGCGGCACATGAGCTCACCCATCTCGAGGAAATCGGAGACGCGGTTGGCGTACTCGAGGCTCTGGTTGAGCTCATGGACGCCGGGATCGACCCGCAGGTCGGTCCAGAACTCTTCCTTGATCCGCTTCAGGTCACCGAGCGCCTCGGTCAATCCCTCGGCGGTGCGGGCCATGCCGCACTTGTCGAGCATGACGTTGCCCATCTCACGATGGAACTCCTGGGCCGAGCGGCTGCCGCCAACGTCGATCAATGCCTGAATGTGGCTCTCGACATCGTCCTGCGCCTTGTCGAAGGCGGAATCCTCGGTGCTGACCGCCTCACGCTTCTTGGTCATGTGATGGGTCACCGTATGCGGGGCGATGAAGTAGCCGTCGGCCAGCGCCTGCATCAGCGCGCTCGCCCCGAGGCGGTTCGCGCCGTGATCGGAGAAGTTCGCCTCGCCGATCGCGAACAGGCCCGGAATCGTGGTCTGCAGCTCGTAATCGACCCAGAGCCCGCCCATCGCGTAGTGCGGCGCCGGGTAGATCATCATCGGTGTCTCGTACGGGTTCTCTCCGGTGATCCGCTCGTACATCTCGAACAGGTTCTGGTAGCGGCCCTCGACGAAATCCCTGCCGTGTTCGGCGATCGTGTCGCGGAAATCGAGGTAGACGCCGCGGCCGGTGCCACCGACCCCGAGCCCGTCGTCACAGACGACCTTGGCCGCGCGCGACGCGATGTCGCGAGGGGCGAGGTTGCCGAAGGCGGGGTAGCGCTCCTCGAGGTAGTAGTACCGCTCGGCCTCGGGGATCTCCGCGGGCGGGCGGGAATCCCCGGCCTTGCGCGGAACCCAGATACGTCCGTCGTTTCGCAGCGACTCGCTCATCAGGGTCAATTTCGATTGGTACTCACCGGTCTGCGGGATGCAGGTCGGATGGATCTGGGTGTAACAGGGGTTGGCCATCAGAGCGCCGTGCTTGTGGGCGCGCCAGGTGGCGGTCACGTTCGAACCCATCGCGTTGGTAGAGAGGTAGTAGACGTTGGTGTAGCCGCCGGAGGCGAGGATCACCGCGTCGGCCGCGTGCCGCTCGATCTCGCCGGTGACCAGGTTGCGCACGATCACGCCGCGGGCCTCGCCGTCGACGATCACGATGTCGAGCATCTCGTGACGGTTGTGGACCGTGACGTTGCCCGCCTGCACCTGATGCTCGAGCGCGCTGTAGGCGCCGAGCAGGAGCTGCTGGCCGGTCTGGCCGCGTGAGTAGAAGGTGCGCTGGACGAGCACTCCGCCGAAGGAGCGGGTCGCGAGCTGGCCGCCGTACTCGCGGTTGAACGGCACGCCCTGCGCGACCGCCTGGTCGATGATGTTCTCCGAGAGTTCGGCCAGGCGCCAGACGTTAGCTTCACGGGAGCGGAAATCGCCGCCCTTCATGGTGTCCGCGAAAAGCCGGCGGGTCGAGTCACCCTCGTTCGCGTAGTCCTTGGCGGCGTTGATCCCGCCCTGGGCGGCGATGCTGTGCGCGCGGCGCGGCGAATCCTGGAAGCAGAAGCTCTTGACCTTGAAACCCTGGGCGCCGAGGGTCGCGGCGGCGGAGCCTCCGGCAAGGCCGGTGCCGATCACGATCACGTTCTTGCCGGCGCGGTTCCTGGGGCCGACCAGGCCATGGGCGTCGAGCCAGGTGCGCCACTTGGTCTCGATCGGACCGTCGGGGATCTTCGCGTCGAGAATCATCAGAGGACTCCTCCGGAAATCGCGGTGATCGTGGAACTCGGGACATTCGGCTCCGCGAGTACGTCAGTCCAGAAAAGGATCGGCACGAGCGCGAAACCGACCACCAGCACGAGCGCCAGAGCCGTGGCCCCGAGACGGATCTTCTGGTTGCGGGCCGGCGAGTCGAGACCGAGCGTCTGGGTGAGGCTCCAGATCCCGTGGCGGAGATGAATGCCGATCAGGACGAGGGCGACCAAGTAGATCGCGACGAAATACCACTCCTGGAATGCGTTGTAGAGGTTGGCGTAGATCTCGCCGTGGTGGAGCGGGGTCACGTCGATCGTGAGCGTCGTGAACTGCAGGATGTGGAAGATGATGAAAGCGATCAGCAGGGTGCCGCTGACCATCATCAGGCGGGATTCCATCGAACGGCCGATCCGCTTCGCCGGGTACTGCGCCGGACGGGCCGCCCGGTTGCGGGCGCTCAGCTGGACGACGCCGGTGATGTGGACGATCACGGCTCCGAGGAGCAGCGCGCGCATCAGCCACACGATCCCGGCGTATGGGATCAGGGGCTCGCCGAAATCACGGAGCCAATGGCCGTACCAGTCGACCCGCGCCTCGGAGACACCGGGTCCCCAGAGCGAGTTCAGGTTGCCGGCCATGTGAAGAATGAGATAGCCGAGGAGAAAGGCCCCGGTCACGGCGACGATGGTCTTCTTGCCGATCGTCGATTTCCACATATCAACCACGGATACCACTCCCCCGAATGGTTGTCTTGAACTGAGCTTTGGACGTCACGGCCTTCAATCTTATGGAGCGGCAGGCGCCGGTGACGGCCGGTGTTATGGCTTTGGGATGCCTAATTCATGCCCGTGCGGTCGGGATACCGCCTCTGATGGGGTCCGGAGCGCCCCGGCCGGAGGGTGACGCTACTTGCGGGCCGTGATCCGGTCCAGCTCGACCTCGCCGCCCTCTTTGGTGTCTTCCATGACCACGTAACAGAGCGGCGGACCGCCGAAGAAGGTCGCGTTCTCGCCTTCGCCCACGAAGATGCCGGGACGGGTCGAACCGTCGGCGTTGTGCACCCAGATCTCCTGGCCCTTTTCGAATCCCTCGAATCCCTTGTCGGACATGGCCCCAATCTACATTCTCCCGGCGGCGCGATGCCCGCATTAGAGTGGCTGCAGACAGATGCCCGCGTCCGACTTCGAACATGTCTTCCAGCCCGGCGAAGGTGCCTGGACCCTCCTGCTGCTGCACGGCACCGGAGGGGATCAGAACGACCTGGTTCCCCTGGGACGCCAGCTCGCACCGGGAGCGAACCTGCTCAGCCCGCGCGGCAAGGTCCTGGAGAACGGCGTCTCGCCCCGCTTCTTCCGCCGGCTCGCGATCGGCCAGCTCGACATTCCGGACCTGATCGAGCGGACCGACGAACTCGCCGCCTGGGTCGGCGAGGCCGCCGCCGAGTATTCGCTCGACCCCGGGCGAATCGTCGCCCTGGGCCTTTCCAACGGGGCCAACATCGCGGTGAGCCTGCTCTTCCGGCATCCCGAGCTGCTCGCGGGCGCCGGTCTGCTCCGTCCGATGCTGCCCTACGACCCGCCGGAAGGCCTCGATCTGAGCGGCCGTCCGGTCCTGATCGCCGCCGGCGGCAGGGATCCCTACGTGCCGGCCAGTGAGAGCGTCAGTCTCGGCAAGGTCCTGGAGGCGGGCGGGGCCGAGGTGACGACGCACCTGAATCCGGAGGCGGGTCACGGCCTCACCGAGGGCGACCTGGTGGAAACATCGCGCTGGATCACCGCTCTGCTGGCCTGAGGCAGGCGCCCGAGGGCTATATTCGTGCGATGCCCACCTCTCGCAGCACTCTCTGCCTCGTCCTGATCGCCGGTGCCGGTCTGCTGGCCGGCTGCGAAGCATCGGTGAGCACGGGTGGCGACACGATCGATTCGGGTGATGCCGAGCTGACGATCAAGCGCCAGTATCCCGGCCAGGCCGAGGGCCTGAAGTTGACCGAGATCAGCTGCGGCGAGGCGGACGCGAAGGTCGATTCCAAGTTCACCTGCACCGGCGAGAACGATGCCGGGGTGAGCCTCGATTTCGAATCGACGATCACCGAGGTCAACGATGACACCGGCAAGGTCGGTTTCGATTGGACGATCACCAAGGCGACCTCGGACGGCAAGGTCTATGGCGACGCGGCGGCCGAGAATCTTCAGCGGCAGGGCTACGCGGTCACTGCGGTCGAGTGTCCCGCGATCGTGATCGAGAAGGGCCGGCAGGTCGATTGCGAGGCGACCATGGACGACGGCTCGAAGCAGAACGCGACCCTGACTCTCACCAACGGCAACGGCGGGTTCAACGTGAAGACGTCCGGCCCGCTGGACAGTTCCGGCTGAGCCGGATTCACGACCCGGCGGGATCAATCCCCTATTCTTGATCAAGTTACTAGGTTATTAACCGGATTCTCGGCAGCACCCGATTTCAACATGAACCGAACAGGAGAACCATGAGCGACGAAGAGACCAGTTTCAGCCCCGAGACGATCGCCCTCCACGCAGGCCAGGAGCCGGATCCGACCACCAACGCGCGGGCCGTGCCGATCTATCAGACGGTGTCCTACGCCTTCAACGACGCCCAGCACGCACAGGACCTGTTCGCGCTGGCCGAGCCGGGCAACATCTACACCCGGATCATGAACCCGACCTGGGATGTGCTCGAGCAGCGCATGACCGCGCTCGAAGGCGGAGTCGCGGCCCTCGCGGTCGCCTCCGGCCAGGCCGCGGTCACCTACTCGGTGCTGAACATCGCCCGCTCCGGTGACAACATCATCGCGCTCTCGAAGCTGTACGGCGGCACCTACAACCTGTTCGCCCACACCCTGCCGCAGTACGGCATCGAGGTCCGCTTCGTCGATCCCGACGACGTCTCCTCACTCGAGGGCAGCGTCGACGACAGGACCCGCCTGGTCTTCGCCGAGACGATCGGCAACCCCAAGCTGAACGTGGTCGACATCGAGGCCTGGGCCGAAGCCGCCCACGCCAAGGGCCTGCCCCTGATCGTCGACAACACGGTCCCGACCCCGGTGCTCAGCAACGTGTTCGAGCTCGGCGCCGACATCGCGGTCCACTCGGCGACCAAGTTCATCGGCGGCCACGGCACCTCGATCGGCGGCGTGATCGTCGACTCGGGCAAGTTCGACTGGGTCGCCAACAAGGAGCGCTTCCCGGGCCTGACCGAGCCCGATCCCTCCTACCACGGGGTCGTATGGGCGGACGCGATGGGACCGGCCGCCTACGTGGGCCGGGTGCGCACCGTTCTGCTGCGGAACACCGGCGCGGCGCTCTCGCCGTTCAACGCCTTCCTGCTGCTCCAGGGCATCGAGACCCTGCCGCTGCGGATGGAGCGTCACGTCGAGAACGCGACCGCGGTCGCCAAGCATCTCGAGGGCAGGGACGGCGTGACCTGGGTCTCGTACCCCGGACTCGAGAGCTCCGAGTACTACGAGGTCGCCCAGCGGGTCCTGCCCGGTGGTGGCGGCGCGCTGGTCGCCTTCGGCGTCGAGGGTGGCCGTGAGGCCGGACGCAAGTTCATCGATTCGCTCGAGCTGTTCTCCCATCTGGCGAACATCGGCGACGCGAAGTCCCTGGCGATCCACCCGGCGACCACGACCCATTCGCAGCTGGACGAGGGTGAACTGGCCGACGCCGGTGTGACCGACGACATGGTCCGCCTCTCGGTCGGCATCGAGAACATCGACGACATCCTGGCCGACATCGACCAGGCGCTCGCCAAAGCGAAATAGCGAGCAGTCGTGCCCGAGGGTGTAGGTCTCGTCAAGACTCAGCGGGTGGTCGTGTTCGACCGCGACCATCCGCTGACCCTCGACTCGGGCGCGGTCATCGAAGAGGTCGAGGTCGCCTACGAGACCTACGGTGAGCTGAACGAGGACCGGAGCAACGCGGTCTTCATCTGCCACGCCCTCTCCGGTGACGCGCATGCGGCCGGGATCCACGAGGGCGACGACCCGAACCGTCCCGGCTGGTGGGACAACCTGATCGGCCCGGGCCGCCCGCTGGACACCGACCGCTTCTTCGTCATCTGCGCCAACGTGCTCGGCGGCTGCAAGGGAACCACCGGACCCTCGTCGATCGATCCGGCAACGGGTGAGCCGTACGGGCTGAGGTTCCCGCTGATCCAGGTGCGTGACCTGGTGAACGTGCACCGGGCACTCTTGGCGAAGCTCGGAATCGAGAAGCTGCTCGCCGCGGTCGGCGGATCGCTGGGCGGCATGCAGGCCCTGCAGTGGTCGCTCGACCATCCTGGGGAGATCGGCGGGGCCCTGATCGTGGCGGCATCGGCCCGGCTTTCGGCGCAGAACATCGCTTTCTCGGCGGTCGCCCGCGAGGCGATCATGCGCGATCCCGACTTCGCCGACGGTGACTACTACGGCACCGGCAAGAGGCCCGACCGGGGCCTCGCCCTCGCCCGGATGATCGGCCACATCACCTACCTTTCCGAGGAATCGATGCGGGAGAAGTTCGGCCGCCGGATCCAGGACGCCGAGGTTCCCCGCTACGGCTTCGACGTCGATTTCCAGGTCGAGAGCTATCTTCACTACCAGGGGCAATCGTTCGTCGAACGTTTCGACGCCAACACCTATCTCTACCTCGGGCGGGTGATGGACTACTTCGACCCATTCGCCGATCCGGTCCGCACCCGAACCCAGATCGCCGGAGGAGACACCCGGTTCCTGGTGCTCTCCTTCGACTCCGACTGGCGGTTCTCCACCGAGCATGCGCGGGAGATGGCGGGTGAGCTGCGCGCGGCCGGGGCGCCGGTCACGTTCCGCGAGATCTCTTCGCCGCATGGGCATGACTCGTTTCTCTTCCCGACGCCCGACTACCACCAGACCGTCGCCGGCTACATGGACCGGCTGGAGGCCTCGGTCTGATGCGGGCGGATCTCGACATCGTCGCCGGCCTGGTCGGGCGGGACCAGAACGTGCTCGACCTCGGCTGCGGCGACGGAACCCTGCTGGAGACACTGATCGAGCGTCAGGGATGCAGGGGCCTGGGTGTGGAACGGGATCTGGACGATTTCCATGCGTGCATCGACCGGGGAGTGCCGGTCACCCACGGCGACCTCGAGCAGGAACTGCGGCGCACGGGAACCGAGACCTTCGACTGTTCGGTGCTCTCCCTGACCCTCCAGGCGGTCCGCCATCCCGACCGGGTGCTCGAGGAGATGCGCCGGGTGGCCCCGCGCCAGATCGTCTCGCTGCCGAACTTCGGCCACTGGAGGCTGCGGACCGACCTCGCGCTGCGCGGCCGGATGCCGGTCACCCCGATGCTTCCCTACCGGTGGTACGACACCCCGAACATCCACCTCTGCACGCTGGCCGACTTCGAGGATCTCGCCCGCCAGGCCGGACTCGAGATCCGGGCGAGGATCCTGGTCGACGCCGACGGCAGGCGAAAGAGCGGCCTGACCGGGCGTGCCCCGAACCTGCTGGCCAAGGGCGCGGTCTACTCGCTTTCCGCCTGAGCGCCGCGCCGCGAATCCAGCTCCGGTGGAAATGAGTCGTTCGCGCGGCTAGTCTCTTCATGGAGGCAGCAATGCGCCGCAGTAGTTTCACAACGGCACCGCTGGTCGCCGGGATTCTCATCCTCGGCCTGCTCTGCATGGCCACCAACTCCCGGGCGGCACAGCTCTTCACCGCACCCGAGGCGACCGGCACCGCCCCTCCCTGCTCGCCTGACGCCCGCTGCCGGCTCGATTTCGCGATCACAGCGGCTGGAATCGGTGACGAGGTGCTCGCCGCTCCGGGCGAATACTTCGAATCCGGATCCACCCCGTGGGACGCACTGCCGCCGTTGGAGACGAGCCGGACCCTGCGGGGCGAGGACCCGGCGGAACCCCCGGTGATCCATGGCGAAACCGTGCTGAACGCGACGCCGTTCCTGCGCCTGGCCAGTGGGGCGACAGTGAGCGACGTGGAGTTCAGGACGACCGCCATCGACACGTTCGGATCCGGCTACGCGTACGGCGTGACCCTCGATTCCGGTGCGATCCTCAACCGCTCCCGGGTCGACACCGAGGGGGTTCCGGGAGTCACGATGACCGCATGCCTCCCCTTCGGGGCGACGATCCGCAACTCGGTGTGCAGGGGCTACGGTCCCGGCGACGTCGATGCCATCCAGAGTGCGGTGACCGGTCCCAGCCTGACCAGCCATGTGATCAATTCGACCGCGATCACGACCACGCCGACCGGATTCGGGATCAAGGTCGGCATGAGCGGTGCGTTCACCAACCTGATCAACGTGAGCAACTCGATCGCCAGGGGACCGTCGGCGGATCTCTCGACCGGAACCCGGGTGAATGCCCCGATCGGCACCGCGGTCCTCAACGTGGAGTACTCGAACTGGAACACCTACACCGCGACCGGCATGGGTTCGAACTTCCTCATTCCCGACGCGGGAAACCAGAACGGACCGACAGCGGCGACCCCGCTCTTCTTCGACGGCGCGATCGGCGACTACCGAGAGGCGGCGGGTTCGCCGACCATCGACGCCGGACTGGCGAGCGCCAACGCCGATCCGATCACGCTCGGCGGCACGGTCCGGAAGTCCGGCACAGCCGTGGACATCGGTGCCTACGAACACGTTCCGGCACCCGATGTGGAATCGAAGCCCGCCTCCGCGATCTCCGACACCACCGTGACCCTCAACGGCGATGTGACGCCGAATGGGTCCCCGACCGCCACTCGCTTCGAGTACGGCAAGAGCATCCCGTACGACCGCTCGGCTCCGGGACCCGGGATCCCCGCCGATGCGCCGGCCACCGGTGTGGAAGCGGAGATCACCGGCCTCGATCCGAACACCACCTACCACTACCGGGCGGTCGCCGAGTCGAATGGGGGTGGCGAATCCCGCGGCGCGGATCTCACATTCACCACCGCCCGGAATTCGGTGAAGCCCCAGCCGGCGCTGGCCCTCACGGGGCTCAAGGTCCGGAAGAGGTGGCGGATCTCCAGGGGCGGCCTGGTCCGCTTCCGCCTCTCGCTGCCGGCCCGGGTCGAACTGACCTTCAGCCGCGGGCGAAAAGGGTCCTTCCGCCGCCGCGGGACGAAGACCCTGCGGGCCGACAAGGGGGTGAACCGGGTCCGGATCAAGCGCCGGCTGAACCGGGGCAGACGTCTCGTTCCGGGCAGATATCGCCTGAGGGCGACGGCCACGAGGGCCGATGGTTCCCGGGACACCGCCGGGCCGGTCCGTTTCCGGATCCGCCGCTGAGCCACCATGCGCCCCTTGAAGTTGACGTAACGTCACCCCCTACCTTGATCTCACGGTGACCGTTCGGTCCCGAATCAACGACGGAAGGACAGGCTGTGAGCTGGTCGATCAACGAGGTGGTGCGCATGTCCGGGGTGAGTTCCCGAACCCTGCGGCACTACGACGCGATCGGGCTGCTGGAACCGGAATCGACCGAGTTCAGTGGTCGGCGGATCTACAGCCACGCGAATCTCCTGAGACTTCAGGAGGTCTTGCTGCTGAGGGATCTCGGGCTGCCACTGAAAACGATCGGCGAGGTTCTCGATCCTGCCGGATCAGGCCATCACCGAACCGCCGCGCTCGGCGAGCACCTCGAGTGGCTGCGCCAAGAGCATTCCCGGGTCGGCCGGCTGATCCGAACCGTCGAGAAAACGATCGAAGAAGGAGATCAGATGAGTCCGGAGCGGATGTTCGAAGGATTCGCGGCCAACCCCTACGAGGCCGAGGCCCGGCAGCGCTGGGGCGACGAGGCCGTCGACGAGTCCAAGGAGAAGATGAAGAATCTCTCCCCCGGGGAGGTGGAGAAGCTGAGGAAGGGGTTCGGCGGAGTTCACGACCAGATCGAGAAGCTGCACGCCTCGGGAGTGCCGGTCGAGGACGGCCGGGTCCAGTCAGCGGTCGCGGAGCACTACGAGATCGTCAGTCTCGCCTGGGAACCGAGCCGCGAGGCCTACGTCGGACTCGGCGAGATGTACGTCGCCGACGAACGGTTCCGCGAAGTCATCGGCCGGGGCAACGACGAGATGGTCGAGTACCTGCGGGACGCGATGAAGGTCTATGCGGGGGAGAACCTCGAGTAGGTGCTCCGGGATCCCTTCTCCCGAAGCTCACATTTCCGGAGCGTCCCGCCCTCCCTGAGGCATTTGCGGTCGTACTCGCGGGACGAGTAGACGCTCGAGTATCCGCGCAGCTGTTTCGTGACCCGCGCGCTTCCACGGAAATGGAGGCCGGCGTCGAACCAGCTGAATCCGCAACGGAACGAAAGACGGGAAAGCCGCCTGGCGCACGAGATCCGCAGTTTCTCCTTGGCCTTGATGTCTTCATCCATGGTGAGGCTGGCCCTGACGACCCCCTTCGCCTGATTCCGGGTCAGTGTGCGGGTGACGACCGGGGGCGTCGCCCACTTGTTCGGATCGCTTCCCGCCGCCCGCAGGCCTAGGACCAGCATCGGATCGTTTTCGCATCTGAGGATGGTCGGGGACGCCTCGGGATCGAAGTCACAGTCGAAGCGGCCGACGGACATGGATATCCCACCGTCACCCTCGGTCAATTCATCAAACTGCTCGAAGAACTCGATGTAGCTCCTATAGAAGGATCGAACCGTTCCGACCGCCTTCTCGCATTCGCCGTTGGAAACCCAGACGTGATTGGTCGACTCATCGAGGGCGGCTACCGGGCCGCAACTAGCCCAGGCGGCTGCCTGAGCGCTGCCGGGAACAGCCGCCACCAGTCCGAATCCGAAGGCCAGGCAGATCAGGATGCGTTTCATCGGACTCTTTCCTTGTGGGGCTCTCGGCCGGTAGCCGAGGCGTGTTCTATTCCAGGGTGAAGTGGAGCCTGCCGGAATCGAACCGGCGACATCCTGCTTGCAAAGCAGGTGCTCTGCCAACTGAGCTAAGGCCCCGCGCGGGAAGACCCGTCCAGGGATTGTAAGGACTGTGGAGAAAACGGCGCCGGCCGGGACCGGCGCGCAACTCAGTCGCCGAACTCGAAGTCCTTCGGCGGCTTCTGTTCGAACCAGAGGCGATCGTGTTCGGGCGTCTCCTCGAGAAAGTCGGGGGTCGCCTCGAGCGGATCCTCCTGGTCGAAGAAGTTGGGGTCCCCGGCCTGCTCCGGCTCGTCTTCCTCACCGGTCTCCGGCTCGAGATCCTCTTCGCCGGTCTCGGGCTCCACGGCCTCGCCTTCGGGCTCGTCGTCGAAAACCGCGTCGAACTCGTCACTGAGCGGATCGTCGGCGAGGTCCGGTTCGGCGGGCTCGGCCGGTGCCGCGGGTGCGGCCGCGACCGGCTCCTCCTCGAGCGGGCCGTCGAGGGCACGGTCGAGTTCGTCGGAGAGGGAACTTTCGCTGAGCACGTCGATCTCATCCTCTTCGGCAATCGCGGCGTCGACGTCGTAATGCTCGGTGGGGTGATCGGACAGTGTCAGGCGCTCCCGCTGGAGAGCGTCGCCGGCATCCCCGCCGTCGATGTCCTCGTAGGCTTCGGTCTCGGCTTCGATCTCGGACTGCTCGACAGGTGCGGCGGCACTTGCCTCCGGCACCTTCGGCTCATCGGACTCGTCGGCCCCGGAAGGCGCGGGGGCGGGCTCGGCCGTCGGCTCCGGCACCTTGTGCTCGACCACGGTGTCCTCTTCGGTTCCGGAGGCGGCTTCGGCTTCGGCCATGCGGGTGGCCTCGAAGACCTTGTCGAGCTGGTCGCCTTCACCGGCGGGAGTGGTCAGGCTCGATCCCGGGCTGATGACCTCGGTTTGCGCCTCGGTGGCGTCCGGGCGGTCGGCTGGACCGAAGGCCTCGGATTCAAGGCCCTTCAGTTCAGATTCCTCCGCTCCGTGCTGACGCTTTAGCTCTAGGTGTTCTCGGATTGCCTCGTCGAGGATGCCCATAAATGCCTTAGTAGCTGACGCTTCGGGTAAAGCTTATGCGGTTTTGAAGAATGTTTGGCATGACCCACGTTCTTTTGCACGCCGAGACTCCGTATCCTTTCTCCCCGAGGGGCTATAGCTCAGTTGGCAGAGCGCTTGGATCGCACCCAAGAGGTCGCCGGTTCGACTCCGGCTAGCTCCACTCGCAAGGAAACCCCGCCCCGGCGGGGTTTCTTCTTGCAGGGCTCGGATCAGCGGGAGCAGGCGGTGGCGAAGGCGGGATTGAACCGGGCCGGTGAGCGGTAGGCCCTGGTCGCCTTCTCGAAGTCCGAGCCGTAGCTGATCAGCTTGCCCTCCGACCAGCGGCGGCCGACCAGGACCATGCCGAACGGCCGGCCCTTGAGATAGCCGGCCTGGACGGTGACGTGGGGATGCCCGGCCGAGGTGGCGGTGATCGCGGCGATCACCCGGGGAACCAGGATCGCGTCGAGGTCATGGCGATTCATCGCCCTTTCGATCACCCGGTGGGTCTCGGCCCGGAAGCGCTTCAGGATCTTCGGTCCCTTCACCTCGTCGGCCCGGCTGACCGCCTCGGCGTCGAGCAGGAACTCCTGGCCGAACTTGATTGCGGCCTTGCCACCGGCGCGGTTGAACTCGATCACCTCGGCCAGTGACTTCATCGGCGAGGTGGGTCCGCGCTCTTCCAGATACCTGTTGAGACCCTGCTTGAAATCGGCGGGACCGCCGCGTGACGGCGCGCCGGCATCAGCCAGGTCTTCGGGGATCGGGAGGACGGTCGCTCCCTGGCGGGCCAGGGTCTTGGTGATCCTTCCCTTGCCGAGAATCCTGTCGGTGGGTCCCTCGCCGACGTTCGGCGTGACCCCGATACGGGCCCCCTTCAGGCCGTCGCTCCGCAGAAACCGCTGATAGTCGCGGGGCACATGACCACGCTGGGAACGGGTCGCGGGATCCCTCGGGTCGATGCCCGTCATGAGCCCCAGCATCAATGCGGCGCTTGAGAGGTCCCTGGCGATCGGTCCCGGTGTGTCGAAGGTCGGGATCAGCGGCACCACTCCCCCGCGGGACACCAGTCCGAGGGTCGGTTTGATCCCGGCCGCCGAGTTGATGAACGAGGGCAGGACGATCGAGCCCTGGGTCTCGCTGCCGACCGTGCCGGCGGCCAGCGAGGAGGAGGCGGCGATGGCTGACCCGTTCGAGGATCCGCTGGTGTTGTAGCCGCCGTAGGGGTTGGCGAGCCTGCCGCCGACGTTGGAGAAGCCGAGCCCGGCCCGGGGCGCGATCGCGGTGGCCCATTCGCTCATGTTGGCCTTGCCGAGGATCACGGCACCGGCCGCTCTCAGCCTGGCGGTGACGAAAGCGTCGGTCGGCGGTGGATCACCGAGCATCGCCTTCGCGCCGGCGGTGGTCGGCATGTCGTGTGTGTCCAGGTTGTCCTTGATCAGGATCGGCACGCCCGCCAGCCGGCCACGGGACTCTCCCGCCGCGATCGCCTGGTCGGCCGCGTCGGCCTGGGCCAGGGCATCGGGCGCGGTCATGATCACCGCGTTCAGCTTCGGTCCCGTCCTGTTCACCGCCGCGATGCGGGCGAGATAGGTCTCGGTCAGCTGCCTCGAGGTGACGCTGCCCCGGAGAAGAGCGGCCCGGATCTGCTGGATGGAGGCCTTGGTCACATCGACCGAACCGGCGATTGCCGGACAGTGGGCCGGCGGCGGCGCACCGGCCTCGGTCCTGTTCGGAGCCACGGCGAGGACCAGGCAGGCGAGCGTGGCCGCGGCCAAGGCGGTGAGTCCCCCAGTCGAAAGCACCTTCGCACCAGACATGAGCCTTGCTCAAACTAGCGATAGGAAGGGCTTCTTACAAGTCCCGTTCTCAGCGGGAACAGGCGGCTCGCTTCGCCCGCTTCCGTTTCGCCGCTTCGCGTTTCAGCTTTGCCACCTTGCGTTTGGCACGTGCGATCCGGGGGCGCTTGCCTACACGTCGCAGCTTCGCGACCTGTCGCCGCGCGATTCTCAGCTTTCCGACCGCCTTTCGGTGGAGAGCGGTGGCCCTCCGGCACTTCGAGCGATCCACCGGCGGGGGTTCGGTATGTATCACCGGCGGTGGCTGGTCGAAACCGATCGAGGGTGCTGCGCCCGGGTCGGTCGGGCGGCCGAAGAAATCGCCGGGACCGGGGTTCTCGATCGCGATACCGGCCTGCCTCGCCCGTGAGTCGTTGCCGAGACGGAAGTTCTCGGCGACGCCGAATCCGGATCCGGTCGCGAGTGGATCGATCAGTTCGGGATCCTCTTCGACCGCCTCGGATCCCGCGGACGGAAGGCCGTAGAAGAGGTTGTGCGAGCAGAAGTCACCGCAGGCCATGGCCGGACTGCCCGGATCGAGGGCGTACACGATGTTGTTGCGGAACTCGAAATCGCCCGGCAAGAGCATCGTGTCGGTGGGACCGCCGAGCACCGAGGCGGAAGGACGGGGCGCGACGATCGTGTTGTTGAAGAAGCGGAGACCGCTGAGCGTTCCGACCACCCCGCTCGCGATCCCGCACGGTCCGTGGCTGATCGTGGTCGAGTCGTTGACACTGAGGTTGAAGCGGACATCGCCGGATCGCGAAGCGTCGTCGGAGCAGAGCAGGACGAACCCGCCAGTGTTGTCGTGGCTGTAGTTGAACTGGACGATCGTTCCGTCCTGGAAGTAGTCGATGTCGAAGCCGGTCCCGTCGCAGCCGTTGTGTTCCATGCCGAACACCTCGTTGCGTTGGATCAGCGTGTTGTTGGCGCGGAAAGCCCAGATGCCCGCGTTGCACATCGCTCCCCCGGGATCGAACGGTCCCCGGCCACTGAGGTTGCCCCGGCTGACCACGTTGTCCTCGATGACCGCACCGTCGGTACCGCGGGTGACGATGCCATCACCGGCCATCAGGTCGATCCGGTTGCCGCGGATCCGCACATCCTGCGAGGCGGCGGCCCAGGGAGTCGACGCGGCGGGACGGTTCGCGTCGTTGGTGCCGGTGATCGAGATGCCGCTGCGGGAGACGCTCGTGATCGTGTTCGCCTCGATCGTCAGGTTCTCGAAACGGGCGGGCGGCGGACCGAGCGCGCTCACCTGGATGCCGGCGCTGCCCTGGGGGTTCTTGGTGAGGTCACCGGCGACGTCGTGCACGTTCAGGCGACGCAGGGTGAGATCGCGGACCTCTCCGGTGGTGGCGGAGACCATCACTCCGTTCCGCAGAGTGGTCGCCTCTCCCAGCGGCTCGCCGGAGCCCGGGTTGCTGATGTCGAGATCCTGGACGACCAGGTGCGACATGTCGGCGATCAGCAGCGCGTTGGTTCCGGTTCCGACGATCCGGGGATCGGAGCCGGTGCCGTAGGCGCCGACCGTCGCCGGGCCCGCGGGTGAGCCACCGCCCTGCGGTGCCAGCTGGCCGTTGCAGGTCGAGCCGCGCTTGAGCAGGAGCCGGTCTCCGGCGCCGAGATTCACCGTTCCCGCGACACCCGGCGAGTTGAACGGTGATGGCTCGGAGCCATCACCGTTCACCGCCGCCTGACAGTCGAGGTGGTAGTCGGCGGCCGAGGCCGCCGGAGCGCTGATCGCCGACCAGAGGAGCAGCACCGCGATCGCCGAGACGATCGCGGTCATCCACCGGCAGGCCTCGAAGCCGGGACGATCAGGCGCTGACTCAATTCGGCGGTGCTCTGTCTCCATCCCGATCCCTTCCCACGGTCGCGAGGCTCGTCTCAGGCTACCCGAGGTTCAGGCCAGCGCGACCGCGTCCGGCCCGGCCGGGAACCTGAGCCGCCCAGTGTCGTCCGTGGCCGCCCGGAGGACCTCTTCCGCCACATCGGACTCGGTGGTCACCACTTCGACGTTCTCGAAGTCGGACAGGATCCTGTGGGCGAAGGGCCCGTATTCCTCCGGGATCAGGTCCTCCATGCGCGACCCCGAGTTGCTCGTGAAGCGGGTCGTCGGGCAGTAGCCGGGTTCGACCAGCTTCACCGCGATCCCGAAGTCCTCGAGTTCGAACTGGAGTGAGCCGGTGAATCCCTCGATCGCCGTCTTGCTCGCCGCATAGACCGAGACGAGGGGCATGGGTGCCAGGGTGACGCTCGAGGTGACGTTGACGATCACGCCGGAGCCCTGTTCACGGAACCGGGGCAGGACGGCGCGGGTCATCGCCATGACCCCGAAGGTATTGGTCTCGAACACGTCGCGGATCGTTTCCATCGGTGTGGCTTCGAGGGCGCCGATCATGCCGATGCCGGCATTGTTGACGAGCACATCGATCGGGCCCGCCGCCTCGAGGGCGGCGCTGATGCTTTGGGGCTTCGTCACGTCCAGCTGGAGCACATGCATGCGGTCGGAGGTGGGCAGGATTTCTTGACGCGGCGTCCTCATGGTGGCGAACACGTTCCAGCCGTCGGCATGAAAGCGCCGGGCGGTTTCGAGTCCGTATCCAGAGGAGCAGCCGGTGATCAGTACGTTTTTCATGATCGGCACGCTACGCCGAAAAATTCGGACTTTCTACGGTGTATAGTCCATATTTCATTTGTGATAGTCCGAAATGACGAAAAACCTGCCGATGTCGACACTCTGTCGGAGATCATCGCGCTGCTCCAGCCGAGCACCGTGTTCTCGAAAGCGATCAGCGGTGCCGGGGCCTGGGGAGTCCGGTACGCGGCCTTCGGCCAGCCGAGTTTCGCCACCGTGCTCGAGGGCAGTTGCCTGCTGGCCGTCGACGGACACGACGAGATCACGCTGACGGCCGGCGACTTCGTCCTGCTGCCGGCCACTCCCGGATTCACCATCTCGGGATTCGAGCCCGTCAAGCCCGACCGGGTCGATCCGGCCGTGACCACCGCTCCGTCCGGCGAGGTGCGCCACGGCACTCCCGAGGGGCCGCCGGATCTGCGACTGCTCGGCGGATATTTCGTCTTCGATTCACCGGATGCCCAGCTGCTGCGCTCACTCCTGCCGGGACTGGTTCACGTGAAGGGAACCGAGCGGCTGTCGATGCTGGTCCGTCTGATCGGCGACGAAACCGGTGAGCGCAGGCCGGGCCACGAGCTCGTGGTCATCCGCCTGGTGGAGATGCTGCTGATCGAAGCGCTCCGAGCCGCCCCCGGCGACGACGCGCCCCCCGGCCTACTGCGGGGCCTGGCCGACCCCCGACTCGCACCGGCGATCCGGGCGATGCACGGTGACCTGGAACGATCGTGGACCGTGGCCGAGCTCGCACGTGAGGCGACGCTCTCCAGATCGGGGTTCTTCGACCGTTTCACCCGGCTGGTCGGCCTGCCGCCGATGGAGTACCTGCTCGCCTGGCGCATGACCGTGGCCAAGGATCTGCTCCGCGGCCGGGAACTGGGCATCGCCGAGGTCGCGGACCGGGTCGGCTACGGATCGGCGAGCACCTTCAGCACCGCGTTCAGCCGCCACGTCGGAGAGGCGCCGAGCCGGTACGCACGGAAAGATCCCCGCGGAACCGCGGAACCGGCTCCGGCCGGTGCCTCGTAGGCGGCGCGGTCGGAGCTGAAGCGGCTCTAGCCGGCCGGACCTAAGGAGCGGCGAGCCGGAAGAGGGTGGGCCGCTGCCGGCTGTCCCAGGCACCGATCAGGATGTCTCCGTTGAGCAGCTCGCCCATCGGCGGAGTCGGCGGATAGTCGGGTTCGGGGGAGGAGAAAGCGACCTTCTGTCCCCTGACCTTCGCGACCATCCCCCGGGCGGAAACGTTGAGCCCGACGGTCGTATAGCCCCGCGAGCGAAGAGCGACGCCCACCAGAGAGAAGATGCTTCCGTCATCGCGAACGACCGAACCGTAGGATTCGGCCCCTGTTCCGCGACGCATCTTTCCGTAGCTGCCCAACCCCGAGGTAATCGCAGATTCGTCCAGCCACAGGACTCCATCCCGTGAGAATCTCCTGTCCGGCTTCCCGTTCTTCGTCAATCGCAGCACGAATGACGAACCCTTCCGGGGGTTGAAACCCGAATAGACGATGCCTCCCGCCGGGGAGGCCGCGATGTCGCCGGCCACACAGAGTTTCGTCGGGTTCAGACAATCGCCGGACACGATGCGCGGTCCCACTGCCCTGCCGTGGTCGCCGAAACTCCTGTCGAGACGGCCGTTCGGATGGAGCCGCACCACCGCGGGCTGTCCGCCCAGGGTGCCGCCGGCGACGATCTTGCCGTCCTTCCGGATCAGGATGGAGCTCATCGCCGTCATCGGAACCCCCACGCCGGCCTTCAATCGAGTGGAGCCCTTCGTTCCGAAAGATGGGTCCACCGACCCATCACGTCGAAATCTGGTGATCGTCGCGACTCCGCGCCCCTCTCGCCCGGCGGCGACGATCCGGCCGCGCGAGTCGAGGGCGAGGTCGTGTATCGACTTGCCTCTGAACCCCGCGGAAAGCCCGGAGCTCCTGATCGTTCCCCCTGTGCCGAAGCTCCGATCGATCTCACCGCCGCGGTTCAGGCGCATCAGAAAACTGAAGATGTGGTCCGCGCCGTTCCTCGATGAGCCATACCCACCCAGCAACGTCTTGCCGTCCGGCTGGATGATCGCCGCGCGAAGGTGCGGAACCTCAATCCTCGGAACGAGAGCGTCCACCGATCCACTGCCACCACCGAACGTCTCGTCCACCGCGCCGTCGGCCATGTAGCTGCTGATCCTCAGGCTCTCGTCACCCAACACGATCCGGTCGTGCTTGCCAGTGGCGATGACCGCGATCCCCCGGCTGTCGAAGTCGGCGGGGTGGACCTTGCTCCCTGTACCGAACTCCCGATCGAGTCCGCCGGTGGAACCCCCGACGCGGTCGGGAGCCCCGAAGACCATCGCCAGGCCCACCAGTATCAGTGCCGCTATCCCAGACATCGTGATCGACGACACGGAACTCCTCCTTCTGACGGCTCAGGACCCGGATGCGAGCCGGAACGTCCGGCCCGCATCCAGTAAACCCTCACCGCCGAGGGGAGTTGCTGTGCCTCTGCGCCTACTCATCCTCGATCACGTCCGCACAGACATCTCCGACACCATCGGAGTCCGTGTCCTCCTGCTCGGGGTTGTAGTAATCGGGACAGTTGTCAGCACCACCGAGGACCTCATCTCCGTCCGGGTCAGGCGCGGTATCGCAGGCATCGCCGATTCCGTTTTCGTCAGTGTCCAGCTGTCCCTCGTTGGCGACGGCCGAGCAGTTGTCGATCACATCGAACACTCCGTCGCTGTCGGCGTCGGCCGTACTGATCTCCGGCTGCCAGGAGATGTCCGGGGTCTCGACTTCACTGTCCGCCATGGAGTTCAAGACGTCCACCGGAGTCAGTTCCTGTCCGTAGATGGCCACGTTGTCGACCACGGCCTCGGTGTGTTCGGTGATACCAGCCGCGGTTCCGACCCTGTTGACTCCCGCTTCGGGAGCCTTGGGTGTGATGTCCGTCCAATACCCGGTGGATGTGACCTCCCCGTCCAGGTATACGCTCACCGTCTCGTTCTGGATCGTGCCCACCACGTGGTGCCACTCCGAATCGGCAATGGTCTCGAACGAAGTCGCACTGTACGTCTCGGTGCCGTTTCGGGTCTCGAAAACGACATGGCCATCGGGCTCGCGGTACAGATGGACACCCGAGTCCGCGGCCCCGCGCGAGAAGAGATACTCCCGTTCGGTGGTCCCGGGTTCCAGCTGAACCCACATCTCGATCGAGTAGCCGGTCGCGGGTGAGATCGCGGGGTCGGCATCCGGCGTGAGGATGATCTCGTCGTCGACGCCATCCAGGCGAACCGCGCCATCGTCGATGGATGCGTCCGTGACCGGACTTTCGACGTTCAGCTCCGGCCCGTCGTCGGGGGTATCGCCCGCGGTCCAGGTTGCGTTGGGCAGGTACTCGCCTTCGTCGAGCTCCCCGATCGTGTTCTTGGCGGCCGAGCCCGATGTCTCTCCGAGCGAGAACATCGACGCCGGAATGTCGGCGTAATCCGAGTCCCAGCTTGAGGTGAGAATCGCGTCGTCTCCCTCTTCCGCGTCAACGTCGGACCCCAGCGCTCCCGAGGTGGGTGTCGGCGTCGCCGAGGCGGTCTCCTGGTAGTAGTCCGCGGCGGGCCCCCCGTATCTCGGTTCCCCGAGAGGATCGCGCTTGTTGCAATTGGTGGGAGTGGGATCAATCGTACGATTGTTGGTGCGGTTGTACTTGGCCTTTCCTCCACCCGGCCCGCAATCGATCTCGAAATCACGATGGGAATCGCCCCAGCCATCGCTGGCGATGATCGTGTTGGCCCCGGGACCGGGGCCACCGTTGAACACGTCCCGGTGTCCGCGACCGATGAACTTGTTCTCTCCGGAATCTCCCTTGAGATAGTCCGGGTTGTTCGACGATTCGATCCGGTCGATCCTGGTGATCGACCCCGTCTGCTCGGCACCGATGCCACTGCATCGCGGACTGGTGTCGTTCTGATGGTCGACGTTGAAACTGCCCGTGACCCCGGAGTTGAGGTTTACGTAGGCACCGCGTTTCCAGCCTTCGGTTCCCATCCACTTCGGCAGCTGCGCCCACTGGGAATTGTCGAGACCTCCACCCCCGTCGATCTGATCGTCGTTGCACAGAGCCGTGGACATCAGCAGGTCATTGCCGGCCGAGCCGTTGGAGCTGTCGGATCCCCGGTTTTCGATGATCACGTCGTCCCCGCCACCGCCGATCAGGACCTCGCGATAGGCGGAGTCCTGATTATCGCCATCGACGATGATCTCGTCGGCGATTCCGCCCTCCAGCCGATCACGATCAAGCCCGCCGAGAATGTAGACGGAGTGCTCCGGCTGGAAATTCGAAGCCATCAGCGAATCCGATCCCGGTCCGCCGGAGAGCACGATCGCGCCGAGCTTCTTGGATCCCAGGTTGCACGTGATCGTTCCCTTCGCGGTCGGATCCTCGCATCCCTCCGGGCTCGCCGAGTAGGCGAAAGCGCCGGAGTACGACCAGCCTCCGCCTGCTCCGCCGATCTGGAAGATGACTCTCCGCGGCGATTCGGCATAGGTGGCCTTGATGTTGTCGGCCCCCGCGCTGCCGCGCATGTAGAGGTCGATCTCGGCGGGAGCGTCTCCCGGATCTCCGAGTCCCGATACGGGGTGCACCTGACCGACCGAGATGATTCCGTCGCGTGTCCGGGGATCCACCGTGTTGCCCGAATTCTCACAGCCGACCGTCTTGCCGGCATCACCGGAGCGGCCGAAGCAGCCATCAGTGCCGGGGCCGCCGATGATCTCCGAACTGCCGCCGCCATCGATCACATCGCCGTCATGGCCGCCGTTGATCCGGTCGGGGCCTCCGCCACTCTTGATGTAGTCGGCACCGCCTCCGCCGAGGAAGGTCTCACGTACCGAACTGTTGGTCCCGAAGAGGATGTCCGAGAAGGCCGAACCTTCGACCCGCTCGATGTCCACCGGACCCGTGCAGCCCGGCTCCTTCGAGGTTCCCTTGCTCGACTTGGCGCAGAGCACGTCCTTCGCGCCGCCGAGTCGCGGCGGCCCATTCATCGCGTAGGGAGCGATCTTGTTGGTGGGCGACAGATGTCCGAGATCCACCCGGACGCCGCGGTCCTCGCTGGCCAGGGAAGGGAACCCTTGTACCTGGGGGACCGGAGTGCCGCCACTGGTCATCGGGATGGTCGTATCGAATCCGGGAGAGATCCCGTCGGCGAAGCTGACCGTGTCGTTGGTACCGGCACCGCCGGCGATGTTGTCGGAACCCTGACCACCCTGCAGGAAGTCATCTCCACCATCGCCGCGCATCGTGTCCGCACCGTGGCCACCGAGAATCCGGTCGTTTCCGGATCCTCCCTTCAGGATGTCGTCGCCCATGCCTCCGACGAGCAGGTCGTCACCACCCTCGCCATAGAGCTTGTCGTTGTTCCTGCCCGTGTAGATCTCGTCGTTTCCGTCCCCTCCGAGAATCACCTGGTCGTCATTCGACGCGATGATCAGATCCTCGCCGGAATTCGCCTCGACCCGCCTGGTGCCGTTGTACCGGGGATTGCTCAGATCAATCCGGTCCGCACACGTGGTTCCGCGAAGCACGCCGCGGCTGTCCGGCTTGGCGTTCAACGTCTTCCGGTTCGCCCGCAGCATGCAGGGGTTGCCCGATCCCGGGTTGGGTCCCGAAGGATGCGAAACGGGAATCGGCGAGGGCCAATTCGGGACGGCGGAACCTTCCTTGCCTTCGTGGCCGAGCTGGTCCTTGACCAGAACCTTCAGCCTCATCCCGGTAGCCGTCAGCTTGCTCAGCGGGACGTTCACGGTGCGCTTGACCCGCTGGGGACAGGTGTTGAACTCGAGGTTGCAGGTGAAGGTCTCGGAGTGGAAGGACTCCCATCCCGCCGAATCGTTTCCGATCCGCACATCGATCGACTTGACGCCGGACCGGAGAGAACTGATCGTTCCGACACTGTCGACCGCTTCGATGATGAGATACGGAGTCGGATTCACGGGATCCTTCGCGCCGCCGGAAATCGTCAGGTTCGGACCCTCGTGATCGACATTGACGTAGAAGGTCCTGGTAGGACTGTCCTTGAGCAGCGGATCCCTTGCTTCCACCGCGATCTCCCGACGTCCGCTCGCCATCCGCGTGGGATCGAATGTGAGGGCGGTCGGGAACGGACTGGCGGCCGGGCACGGAGATTGGACGCCACCGACGCAGTTGTTGTCCGGTGTCCACTTGACCTCATAGGTCGGAGTCGGCAGGTAGCTCGGATAGTTCGCCGTCGACGCGGTGATGTCTTTCACGCCCAGACCCGAGTCGGTGGCGTAGGTCCACACCATGAACGATTCGTCATCGATCCAACCGGTGGGAGTCCAGGCCTCGTTGATGGTCAGGGCTGGCGGATTGGCGTCGGCCAGCTCCATCGTCACCTGAGCGATCCGGTTGTAGTTCGAGTTGGTCACGCCGGCCGGCATCGTCTTCGCGACGAGCGCCCAGAGGCCCGCGTCGAAATGCTTGGCCCGCAGGGCCGGATTGGGGTTCGTGCCATCGAAGACGAGACTGCTGCCGGCATCGCTGTCGAAGCGGCCGCCCGACGCCTGCCAGGTGCCGGTCGCATCCTTGAGTCCCCACCAAGCGGCGGGGGAGTCTCCCGTCACACCCTTGTGGTACCGCCAGGAACCGATCGAAGCCGACGCGATGTATGAGTCGGTACCGGGTGCGGTGTAGCGCCACATTCCCGAACTGTTCGCGGGGTATGTCTGACCTCCGACCGCACGTGAATGGAGACCCTGACCGGTACCCGTACCAGACGCGTTGCACGAGTTCGTGAGCAGTGGCTGGCACGAGGTCAACACTTCGAAATTCGTGGTGCCTACATGCTGTGGAAGCCATCCCGGGAATACACCCCAGATCGTGCCATGAGTCGAGTTGTGCCAGTTCCAGGTATCGATCACCGGGTCGACCAGGAGTGGATAGGCAAGGTCCTTGCCCCGGTGAGGTACGTCGATGACCAGCGACTTGCCGTCAACGGTCATCGTGACCGGGACCTCCGCTCCCTGCGCGTCGACCGCGGTCGGGGCGTAGATCGTGATCTGACCGTCGCCCTCGTCCGAGTTGATCTCGGCGCCTCCGTCGGCACCGGCGACCAGTTCCGCTCCGTCGGGCACGTCAAGGTCCATGACGAACCGTTCGGGCCCCTCCGCCGACCTGACGTGAGCGAAGGTCTCCACTCCCTGCGGGATCGCCGCGACCGCGATGTCGGTGTCCCTGTAGGCGTTGGGGTACAGGGCGAGGGAATCCGAGTCGTCGTTCTCGGACGTGCCGATCGCGGAGGCCTCGGGTGCGTTTGATCTCGTTCCCTCGAATCCGATGGCCAGCCCGGTCCCGTCCAACTCGATGGGTTCGGAGACGTCCTTGGGAATGGTGACGGGAACCAGGGCCTCTGCCGGAGAAAAATCGCCCGAAGACAGATGGAGGGCTGGATCTGGAAGCTTTCCGTCCTCGGTCCGAAGCGGGCTGCTGGAAACGATCAGAGACCGGTCCCTGGGACCGGCGGGATTGATGACGGCGGCCGTGGGGCTCTCGAACGAAACGATCTTGTCGGCTTCGAGCAACGGCTCCGTGGGACTGGCCGTCAGTTTGTCGATGATCGTGCCGAAGGTCGACTGGAGAAGGTCCACGACACCGGACCTGCCCATGCCCTCGAACTTGTCGATCGACTCCTTTCGCTCGGCGATGGCCGAGCGAGTCGAAAGCTGGTCCCGATGCTTCTCCTTGAGGCGGGCCACCAGCTTGCGGGCGTCGCCGGCGGAGTCGATGTCCTCGAACTCGTAGAGATTCGGCACCGGCTCGGAGACGGATTCGCCCGCTCCCGCGATTGCACAGAACGAGAAGAAACTGACGACAGCGACGATCAACGCCTGCCCCACGGGCCGGATCCGGACGAGACCGCGTCCCCCGCCGGGCTTCATCCCACCGGCGGTGTCACTCCGATGATCATCCTGATTCGTGTTCACGCTTCGGCCGTAACGCTCACTCACTGGCGACTCCCCTACTTGGACGGGAGCGAACGTCCTCCCGACGATTTTGAATTCCCACACTCAGCCCACATACAGTGGTCTCCCTGAGTGGACAAGAGTGTAGACACAAAAGTGTCGGGAACGGACTGACCTCCTGTACACATGGTGTGACACTCTTCGCCGAGCATCACTCCCATGCTGTCCGTTCGGGAGGCGCTTCCTTCAGGGCCGCGGCACGCTCTTCGGCGCGCGAAGGTCCCACGAGTCGAAGAGCAGGTCGAGCAGCTCCTCCCGATCGACCCGTTCCAGGCGGAGCAGGACCATCGGGTAGCCGTCGTAGTGGGAGGTGGTGAAGAACTTGTCCGGCTCGGACTCGATCAGGGCTTCCTTCTCGTCCTCGTTCTCCCGCCAGAGCACCAGGACCCCCTCCTCCTTGATGCGGGCGAAGAGCCTGTCCTTGACCCGGAAACCCGGCATTCCGTAGGACGGCTTCTCGGTCGTCACCGGGAGTGACAGGGCGAGTTCGCGAACGTCCTCCTCAGACGCCATCGAACAGCTCCCCCGGATCGGGCGGCACGTCGACCGCGTTCTCACGAAGCGCCTCGATCGGCACTATCTCCAGCGCCTTCTCGTTGGTCGCCCCGAGCACCACCAAGGAGGGAGCACCGTCTTCGTGGGCTCGCAGCCAGTTGGCCGCGGTGACACACCACCGGTCACCCGGAACCAGTCCCGGGAACCCGAACTGGGGCATCGGGTGGGAAAGGTCGTTGCCGATGCCTTTCTGGTGTTCCAGGAACTCGGCCGTGACCACGGCACAGATCGTGTGGCTGCCTCCATCCTCCGGACCGGTGGCACAGCAGCCATCCCGGAAAAACCCGGTCATCGGATCCTGGCCACACAGCTGGAGCTCATCTCCGAGCACGTTCAGTTCAGTCATGCCGCGGATTCTTACCCATCCCGCGCCGGAGCACTGAATACTCTGCTCCCATGACCGACGAGCCCGTGCTGTTCCAGAAGGAAGGCGGGGTGGGAACCATCACGCTCAACCGCGCCAAGCGCCTCAACACCGTGGTGCCCGAACTGATCGATGCCCTGAGCAGGGCGCTCGATGAGGCCGAGGCGGACGGAGAGGTTCGGGCGATCCGGCTGCGCGGTGCCGGGACCTCGTTCTGCGCCGGCTACGACATCGGCTGGGGCGCGGAGGTCATGGCCGATCAGGAGAAGGGCGAGCCGTGGGATCCGATCGCCGATCTCAACTTCATGCGCCGCTACGTCAACACGTACATGCGCCTCTGGAACTCGCCGAAACCGGTGATCGCCCAGGTTCAGGGATTCTGTCTCGGCGGCGGCTCCGACATGGCGCTCTGCTCGGACCTGATCGTCTGCGCCGAGGACTGCCGCATCGGCTACCCGCCCGCCCGCGTATGGGGCTCACCCACCACCGCGATGTGGACATACCGGCTCGGCCTCGAACGCTCGAAGCGGATGCTGCTGACCGGAGATCCGATCGACGGACCGACCGCGGTCGATTGGGGATTGGCCAGCGACTCGGTGCCCTTCGACCAGCTGGACGAGGTCGGGGCCGAGCTCGCGGCACGGGTCGCCCGCCTGCCCGCGAATCAGCTGCAGATGATGAAGGCACTGGTCAACAGCGTCTACGAGCAGATGGGCATGTCGACCACCCAGCTGCTCGGAACCCTGCTCGATGGAAGCGCCCGCCACACCCCGGAGGGAACGGCTTTCTCGGAGCGGGTGATGAGCGACCTGCCGGGCGCGATCGCCGACCGGGACGAGCTCTTCGGCGACTACGCGTACGGCGAGAGGACCGCCCGTCCCACCTGACCGGATTCGCTCGCTGGACATAGTGAACGATTGATGAAATCATCCCTCGAAACAAGGAGGGAGACAGGTTCTCATGCGAATTCTCAAGAGGAGTAACTCGGATGTGCCGCGCGAAGATGCTCATGGGGGGAGTGGAGGCAGGCGACTGCTCGCCACGACCGGGGATCTTCAGAACTCGGATTTCGAGGCATTGACCTACGGCTTTCTGCCCGGGGGCAGTACCTTCGACTGGCACAGCCACGTCGACATCGACGAGATGATGCTCGTGCTCGACGGCTCGGGATCTGTCAGTGACCGTGACGGGGAATACACCTACGAAACCGGTGACTTCTTCATCTTCCCGGCCGGGGTCGAACACACGATTCACAACCCGACCGACACGGAGCACGAGTTCGTCTTCGTTCGACTCAACGTCGGTCGCTGACGGTCGTTGAGTACATACGAGGATTACGACAGAGCGGCGTCGTCGTATGCCAGCATCCGGCGCCCGATCGGGGTCGATCCTCTGCTCGCGGGGATCGCCCACTTCGGTGGCGGCCGGCCGGGTGATGCGGTCGTACTCGACGCCGGATGCGGCGTCGGGCTGTACACCCGCGAATTCGCCCGTTCGGGGTTCAGGGTTCACGGCTGCGACCACAGCCCCGGCATGCTCCGGGAGGCCCGCCTGGCGGTGGAAGGGCTGAGCCCGGCCGAACGGAGGCTGGTCGAACTGCACGAAGCCGACATTCGCCGGCTTCCATTCGGCGATGGTGAGTTCGACGTGGTCCTTCTGAGCCTGGTGCTGCACCACGTCGCCCGCGACTCGGAGCGCCAAGGGGTGATCGAGGCCCTGACCGAGCTGAACCGGGTACTGAGGCCGGGTGGAGTCCTGGTCACCGCCACCTGCAGTCCCGCCCAGGTCACCGACGGCGCCTGGTACTGCGCACTCGTACCCGAGGCGGTCGAGATCCTGCTCGAACGGCACGGAACCTTGGATGAACAGGCGGAGGACGCCATGTCGGCGGGCTTCGAGAAGGTTGCCCGGATCGTTCCTCTGGATGAGCTGCTCCATGGCGAGGACTACCTGAACACCGATGGTCCCTTCGATCCCGCATGGCGTTCCTCCGACTCGATCTTCGCGCTCAGCGACCCCGGGGAACTGACCCGGGCCCAGGACGAGCTGAGCCGGATGAAAGAGGACGGCAGCCTGACCTCCTGGCTCGAGCGGCGGGAACGGCGCCGTGAGAGCGTCGGTCAGGCGACCTTCACCTTCTACCGTCGCGGCGGGTAGGTCCATATGCGGCTGCTTTCGATACTCGGGATCTCGCTCGACCAGGCGGGTGGCGCCGCCAAGGTGCTGCTCGGCAGTGGTGGAGTGGTCGGCCTGCTCGCATTGATCTACACCATCCTGTCCAAGAGAAAAGAGGGGAGTTCCGACACCCCTGCTCCACCTGAGATCACGCCCGCGCCCGACCGGCCGGAGATCTCCTCCACCCTTCCCGCACAGCCGCGGATCATCGGACGCGAAAGCCACGCGAAGGAGATCGCGGAGAAGTTCACCCGGGAGGACGCCCACACGGTCCTCATGCACGGTCCTCCGGGAATCGGCAAGACGGTGCTCTCCGTCACCGTCGCCCACCGGCTCGAGAACAGTGCGGACGCCCTGCCGGAGGTTCACACGTACAAGTGCATTTCCGCGAAGGCCAGCGACCCCTCCGATACGAGGGACTCATTCTGGCTGCTCTCGGCCATGTACGGGGCCCTCGGATTCAGCGAGAGACCGCGGATCGAGAACGCGGAGGGAATGGCGGAGCTGCTGAGCAAGACCCTCGGCGAGACCCCGGCCTTCTTCGTGATCGACAACTTCGAGTCCGTCGACGACCCGACCGCGATCGAGTACCTACAGCGGCTTCCGAGGAAGAGCCGCAACCTGCTGACCTCTCGGTTCGGGCCCGAACCGTCGGTCAGCGTTCCGGACTATCCCGTTCCGATCCTGGATCTCGAGTTCTCGAAAGCCCTGCTGCGCGAAGAGCTGGGCAAGGACACGATTCACCTGAGGGTCGGTCAGCTCACCGAGATCGCCGGCGCCTGCGGCGGGATCCCGTTCGTGATCAAGTCGGTGGCCGGCCTGCTCGCCGAGGGTTACTCGGCGGCAGAGGTCCTGGAGGTGCTGGAGGATGGCGAAGGGGACATCTTCGAACGCCTTTTTTCCGACCACTGGACCGACATGGACTCCGACGCCAGGCGCACGCTCTGTGCGGCCGGCCTGCTCGGAGACACGTTCTCGAGAACGCTCCTGGATCAGCTGGTCGGCTCGAGGGACGCCGCCACCACGCTGATCAAGCGGCGCCTGGTGGAACTCAAGCGGGGGAAGACCCCCCGATGCACGCTCCACCCGCTGACCCGCACCTTCGCGAGGAAGGAGCTGGAGACCCTCGGCGGACGGGAGGAGCTTCTGGTCACAGTGGCGGGGAACCTGACTCGTTACATCGAGGACCGGCGACTGCTGCAGAAAGGCCGCACCGAATACCGCACGCTGATCCTCGACACGTCCAGCGCGTCGAAGCTGATTCTGGATCTCGACGAGGCGCTGCGAACCAGACGATCGAGTTCCCCGGTACCGGTGACGAGATCCCTGATCGAGCTCTACAAGGCGATCAGCGTGCCCCTCTGGACCTTCGGCGACTGGAAGACGAGGGTGAAGCTCTCCGAAGTGACCCTGAGAGTGGCGAAAGACACCGGCCACTGGCGGGTCGCCGCCTCGGCGGCCGCGACGATCGGGATCGTCAAGGTCTGGCAGGGCTACCCCCATGAAGCTCGTTCCGCCGGAACGCGGGCCGTGGATCTCGTTCACGAATCGGACGATCCGCTGGACTCCGCCATGGGGGAGCGTGTGCTCGCCCTGGCGGCGGGACTATCCGCTCCGGAGAACGCCGAAGAGCTGATCCGGCCGGCGGTGGCGAAACTCGAGGAGATCCGGATCCTGCTTGAGGAGAACGTGAATCACCGCCCGGATACCGTTCGCTTCTTCGCCGATTGGCCCTGCCGCGGACCGCGCGGACACGAGTCCGGTGTGGTCGCCCTCAACCAGGAGGCGGGGATCCTGCTGCTGCGCGCCGGGCAGCCGGCGGAAGCCGCCGAATTCCTCGAGCGTTCCCGGTCGCTGGCCACCGAGATCGAGGACCGCGAGGGCGAATCGATCTCTCTGAGCCACCTGGGCCGGTGCGCGATGAAGGAAGGCAGGACGGGCGCCGCGAGGACCTATTTCGAGGATGGGCTCAAGCTGGCCCGTTCGGTCGGCCGGGAAAGCACCACCGGACGCTGCCTGCTCGGTCTGGCGGAGCTGGAATCGGAGGCCGGCCGGAATGACCCGTCCCGGGAGAACGCCCTGCGGGCCGCGGAGATATTCGAACGGCTCGGCATGAGCGCCGAGCTGGAGACCGCGCGCAGCCTCGCCCGGTGAACGGGGAGTCCCGGTCGGCTAGGGTCGAGACATGGCCCAAAAGCTCCCCGCCGTCTCGTACGAAAACTGGAAGGAGTGCTGCGACACGCTCCACGCGCACACTCAGATCCTCGGCAAGCTGGCCGTCGCGATGGCCCCGCCCGAACCGCAGCTGCAGCACGCCGCGCAGCGGATCACCGCCCGCGGCTGGGAAACACTGCCGCTGCCCGCGCCCGACGGTTCGGGCTCGATCGTGGTCGCCTTCGATTTCCACACTCACGAAGCCGTGATCGAACACAGCAACGGACTCGGCGACCGGCTGCCGCTGTACCCGGATGTGTCGACCGGGGAGCTCACACGGGGAATCGTCGCCGCGGTGAGCAGCCTCGGCGGCAAGGTCGAGATCGCAACCGATCCACAGGAGGTCTCCTGGACCGTTCCGCTGGACGAGGATGAGGAACACCGCCACTACGATCCGAAACAGGTCTCCGACTTCTTCACCGCCGCGACCGAGGCGGCGCTGGTGTTGGCCGAGTTCCGCGCTCCGTACCGCGGCCGTTCGACTCCCGTCAACGCGTGGTGGGGCTCCTTCGACCTCGCGGTGAATCTCTTCTCCGGCCAGCCGGCGGATCCGCCCTCCGACGATTTCATCATGCGAAACGCGATGGATTCCCAGGAGGTGGCGATCGGCTGGTGGCCCGGGGATGCCCGCTACGAGAAAGCGGCCTTCTACGCCTACGCGCACCCGGCCCAGCCCGGATTCGGGGAGGCTGACCTGTCACCCGCCCCCGGCTACTGGAACGGCGGGCTCGGCGAGTACGTGCTCGACTGGGATGTGGTCCGGGCGAGCACCGATCCCCGCGAGACCGCGCTGAAGTTCGCCCGCGCCGTGTTCACCCGGGCCTGCGATGTCTGCGAGTGGGATCCGAGTCTGCCCGCGAGCACCGAGGGTGACCCGCCGCCGATCAGGTAAGGCGAGCCAGGTCAGTCCGGCAGTGATGCCGGCAGGCCGAACTTCTCGAAGGCGGCCGGCGTGACGAAACCGGTGATCTCCTCGATCTTCGATCCGTCGAGCGTGAGGATCTGAAGCACCGTCGGCAGGTGGATCTCCCGCTCGATATCCCAGCTGTAGGTGCCGAACGCGAGCTGGCCGCTCGCGATGGTCGGCACCACCCGGACCTTGCGCCTGCCTTCCGCGTCGTACACCTTTCCGGAGAAGGCCCACTTGTTGAGGAAGACGAACACCTCGTCGCCCCGGTACCAGGTGGCCATCGGGGGCATGCTGAGTGCGGCCTCGCGGGTCAGCATCGCCGCGACCGCCTCGACGTCGCCTCTTTCCCAGGCCTCCATGTATCCCTCGACTATCTCGCGGATACCCTCGTCTCCGAGAGTTCGGAGCGTCTCCTGCTGGCTCTGGTCCGGCAGGTGCTTCTCGATGGTCGCCCGGGCCCGCTGCAGGGCGCTGGTCACAGAGGCGACCGTGGTCTCGAGGGTATCGGCGACCTCCTTCGCCGTGAACCCGAGCACTTCCCTGAGGATGAGAACCGCCCGCTGGCTCGCCGGAAGATGCTGAAGCGCGGCGACAAATGCCAGCTCGACGCTCTCGCGCTGCTCGTAGCGGGCCTCGGGTGTGGCGAATCCATCCTCGAGGCTGATTTCCTCGGACGGGTACGGCTCGATCCAGACGGACTCGACCAGGGGCTGTCCCGGACCGTCGAAGGCTTCGGTCGGCGGTCCGTACTCGGTCGCCAGATGGCGCTTCTTGCGTTTTTGGAGCAGATCGAGGCTGGCGTTGGTGGCGATCGTGTAGAGCCAGGAGCGGAATGAGCTGCGCCCCTCGAACCGCTTCATCGCCCGCCAAGCGCGCAGTATCGTGTCCTGAAGCGCATCCTCCGCGTCCTGGACCGATCCCAGCATGCGGTAGCAGTGGGCATGCAGCTCTCCGCGGAGCGGCTCGACCAGCTGGCCGAAGGCGGTCTCGTCTCCCCGGGTCGCGGCGAGGATCAGCCGCCGCTCCTGAATTCGATGGTCCGGTCCGGCGGCGTTCATCTCCCACAGACAGTAGCCAAGACGGGTGAGACGATTCTCACGAAAGGATCACCGCCTTCGTCCCCACTCCTGAACCGTCAATTCACAAGGAGTAGAGATGCCAAGAATCGCCCTGATCACCGGCGCCACGAGAGGACTGGGATTCGAAACCGCCCGGCTGCTCGGACGGCGCGGGGACCGCGTGATCCTCGCCGCACGCAACGCCGCGGCCGGAGAGCTCGCGGCGGATGCGCTGCTCGCCGAAGGAGTACAGGCCGAATCGGTGACCCTGGATGTGACCTCGGCCGTGAGCGTGCGCGCCGCCAACGTGGTGAAACAGCGCCACGGTCATCTCGATCTGCTCGTGAACAACGCCGGGATCCTTCCGGAAGCCACCGAGATCCACGAAGACGTTCTCGATCTGGAGATGTTCCGGCGGACTTTCGAGACGAACCTGTTCGGGCCCGTGGCGATGATCGAGTATTTCCTGCCCCTGCTGCTCCGGTCCGAGAAGGGCGGAGTGATCGTCAACGTCTCCAGCCGGATGGGCTCGCTGTCCGATCAGCTGAACCCGGATTCCCCCTACCACGGTGTCGTCGTGCCGGCCTACCAGGCATCGAAGGCGGCGCTGAACGCACTGACCGTCTCACTGTCGAAGAAGCTGGCGGAGACGCCGGTGGTCGTCAACTCGGTCTGTCCGGGCTGGCTGCAGACCGATCTGGGTGGACCCCGCAATCGTGCCGCCGCCCCGATGAGCGCGGCCGAGGGTGCCCGGATCGTGGTTGATCGCGGCTGCTACCCCGAGGCCCCCGGATCCGGACGATTCCTGGACGAAACGGGGGTCGTGGCCTGGTAGGCCACGACCCCCTTCAGATCAGTGTCCGTTTCTGATGTAGTCGATCGGCGGTGCCGGACACGGCACCGGGTTCGGTGAGGACAGAGGCACCGGGAACGGCGGTTGGCCGTAGATGTCCGGGGCACCGTCGCCACAGGCATCGTGGAAACCATCACCGAGCAGGAACGGCATCAACATCTGCTGGATCGCCGGACTGGTCGCTCCGGGCTGATGCGGGTCGTATCCCTCGTTGTCGACGGTGGCGTTGCCGGAGACCGGGGCGATGTTCCAATCGGGATTCGCCTTGGTACCGAGAACGGGGTTTCCGTCGACGCCATGGACGACCGGACCGGTGTCGGTGGTCATCATCACCGCGTTCTCACCGGGCAGGCCACCCGCCTGGTTGAACTGGCTCGACTGCGCGACCGGGATATTCCAGTACGGATCGACCTGATCCATCTTGGTGAACAGGTAGTCGCCTCCGTTGGCCAACACACCGAGATCGGTGATCCGGCCGTCCGCGAGAATCGGACCCTTGGCGGTCGCGCCGATCGAACGGGCGAGCGTCTGGGTCTGAATGTTCGCGACCTGATGATCACCGAACGATTCCTGGATCAGAACCTCATGTTCAGGGGTTCCGAGCCCACCGTTCAGGATCGACTTCGAGTAGGCGCTCGGCTCGCCACGATCCCAGAGGACCTGCAGCATCGAGATGCCGATGGCGCGATCGACCGGGTTGGTGTAGGCGGCGTACACGGTCGGCAGGAACTGGTTGAACTGGGTCGACCGGGTGAGCATCGTGCTGAAACCCATGCCCGGAACGGCCAGGGTGGCCCGCTCCCAGTCCGGGGCCAGCGCGGTGGTGGCACCGCCGTTGATGCCGCCCAGCGAGACTCCGTAGTAGCCCAGATCCTTGCCGGTGTCGTTCTGATCGACATCGAACACGGGAACGCCACCGCTCCGGAACGCCGGGAAGCTGGCGAAGCCATCCTCGTGGGCCAGGGCCCGAGCCAGATAGAGCGTGTTGATGTAGCCCTGCTGTGTGCGATCCGGCAGCGCCTCGAAGATCGAGAGGTCGCTGGTGCTGGAGAACACATCGATCATCTTCAGCAGATGCTGGCCCAGATCCTGGTTGGAAAGGCCGATCCAGTCGGTGCCGCAGGCGACGCCCTCAAGCGCGGCCGGGTAGTACCCGAGCTGCTCGGTCGTCGCGTTGCTCTGCATCAGGCCGTGACCGAAGATGATCGCCTTGAGACCACTGGTCGCCATCGCGTTCACGTTCTCGCCGGTACGCGGGATGATGCAGGTGAACGGCGCGTCCCAGGTGACCGGGGTGGCACCGTCCATCTTCTGGGTGGGCAGATCGGAGCCGGGGGCGTAGTTCAGCCGCGAGCCCGAGGCGCACGGGGTGGTAGCCCCGGCCGGATCCTTCGTGTACTCGGTACCCGGCGCGTTCATGTAGCACGGAACCTCGATCGTGCCGCGGATCCGCTTGAACGCGTAGCGGCTCTGACCGCCACCGCAGGCGGTGGTGGAGTTCGGGCAGGTGCCGTAGTCGAACGTCGAGTCGATGGTGATGTTCGGGGCATCGCCCTGAATCACGCCGTCGGCCAGGTTCGTGTCACCGAGCTGGTCGAAGGCGTCCTCACGCATCGACATCACCCGCTCGGTGAGGTTCTTCTCGGACGCGACGGTGAACTCCCAGGCGACGTTGAGGCTGCCGCGGGGAATACCCGCCGCATCAGTCGCCGAGAACACGTCGGACATCTGCGCCCGGCGTTCCTCAACCTGCTGGTTCGCGGTCTCGACTCCGTCACGCAGATACTTGAAGACCTCGTTGACCGCGACCGGCGAACCGCCGACCGTCAGATCGCGAAGGGCGACCACATAGCGCCGGCCGTACTCGAGCGACTGCGCCGGATGGATCAGCATCGTCCGGTCCTGCGCGGTGCCGTCGACCAGACCGCCACCATGCGGGTTCGGCGTGCCGGGAATCATGTCGAGCTCAGCCCAGATCGGCACGCGCTGATTGTTGGTGGTGTCGATCAGGACCACACGCTGGGCCGGATCGTCATAGGCACCGATGTTCATCTGAGACACGAAACCGTTCTCGCGGAAAGTCTCCGGCGTGTCCATGCCGGGCACCTTGGTCACGATCACGTTGTTCGGCGAGAACCCGTCGTTGCGGTTGTACGCCCCGTTGTAGATCGACTTGCCCTCGGCGTTCGTCGGCATGTTCTCGGCCTTGAAATCGAGGCGGAGTCCGGTATCGGTCGAAGAGTCGGGCTTCGTGAAGTAATCGTTGGGGAAAGGCAGCATGCATGCGACCGGATCGATCGGGTCGCAGTTCGGAGTCGTCGCCGGATTCGGCTTCTCCACCGGCGGCTCGTCCGGGCCGCAGAGCTTGGCGTCGCGGGCCAGGGTCTTGCCCTTCTTCGCGGTCGCGTTCTTCTTGCCGCGCTTGTACTTCGCGGTCACCTTGACCGACTGGGCCCCGCACTTGCCGAGCAGCGAGCGTCCCGACGAGGTCAACGCGAGACCGACGGTGCGCTTGCCCTTTCGTTTGAACTTGATCGTCTTCGCCTTGAAAAGCTTGGCGTTTCCGCCCTTGGCGGCGGAGACCTTCACCTTGGTCTTACCGGTCGATCGCACCTGCACGCTGAGTTTCTTCGCCTTCAGCAGTGCGGCCTGATTCTTGGTCAGTACCTTCACCGTCACCTTGGCCTTCGAAACCTTGGGCTTCGCGGCGGCCATACCGGGTAACGCGAGGGCGGTCGTCAGCATCAATGCAACGACGAAAACGAACAGCTTCTTCAATGTTCAACTCCCGAGTCATGGGGCTGCGTCGTGCCTCCCCTGCAGTGTGACTTCTATCACACACATCACCGTTCTTAAGACTTTGGTCAGATCAGACCCGGCCCAAATGCAGAGGACGGCGAACTCCGGCGGGCCTAATTTCGACCCATGTCATCCCTCCCTTCCCGGCTCCGCCTGTTCGGTCCGATCGCCCTGCTTCTGCTCATTCTCGTGGCCGTCTCGCTCGCCATTCCACGTTCGGCCTCGGCAGATTCGGTCGTGTACGTCAAGGGCGGTGACGTATGGCTCGCCGAACCCGACGGCGGCGGGCAGTTCCGGGTCACGTCGACCGGCGGATACAGCTACGCGTCGCAATCCGAGAACGGCGTGATCGTCGCCGCCAAGGAGAACCGGATCCACCGGATCTCCCGCGGCGGCACGGTCGAGGCCGAGCTGCCGACCATCGTTCAGAGCTCCGATTGGCACGGTCCGTTCGAGCCGCAGATCTCGCCCGACGGCAAGACCGTCGCCTACGAGTTCTACCGGACGTACGGCGGCGACATCACCCGTGGAACCGCCTACATCGACGCCCGCGACGGCTCGGTGGTCGGCGAGCTGCAGACCGGATGGTCCTTCCCCGCATGGATCGACAACGACCGCACCATGCAGAGCGGATCCCCCAACGCGCTCGCCGCCGACGTGATCATCCGCGGCAAGAACGAGCCCAACAATCAGGGCACTCCCTGGTTCACCCATCCCGACGCGGGCGGCGTGCGCGACGGCGACATCACCCGGACCGGTGACAAGCTGGCCTTCGTCGCCGGCGACAGCGATCAATTCCTGACCGTGTACCGGCGGATCGGAGAGCTCGGGGTGGATGTTCCCGAGTACTGCTACCACTACGGCGAGGCGACCGGCGGCAAGTTCCGCTCACCATCGTTCTCTCCCGACGGCTCCTCGCTCGCCTGGGAGGAAGGCGACGGGATCTACATCGGGCCGATCCCGGACTTCGCCGGAGGCTGCTCGATGCCCGAGATCGAAGGTCCGCTGGTGATTCCCGGGGGCACCTTCCCCGACTGGGGACCGGGTGACGTCCCCGCACCGCGGAACCCGTCCCTGGCACCGGCCCGCAGGCAGAAGCTCAGGGCGGCCCTGAAAGGCGGACTCCTGCTCAGAGCGACCGACATTCCCGCCGGGACCAAGGTCACCGCCGCGATCACCAAAGCCACCGCCCGCAAGGCCGGTCTCGGAAGGAAGCCGGTGACCGTGGCCAGGGGAACCACCGGGACCTCGTCCACGGTCCGCCTGGCCTTCACCAAGTCAGCGGCCCGCAAGCTGGCCAAGCTGCGCGGCGTTCCGCTGAAGGTGACGGCTGCCGGCAACGGTGTCCGGGCCGGCCTCGGCCTGACCCTCCGCCGATGAGGCCCCGCCCCCTGCTTCATAGTTGACCCCGGCGATGTCCTTCTCCGGAACCAGACCAGGAGCATGGCTGAACCGGAGAGGGATCACCGGGGTCGATCTGCTCGTCTCCCTGGCCCTGCTCGTCCTGGGTCAGCTCGAAGTCGCGATCAACGGAGTCGCGGGGAACGAGGCCGCCGCCCATCTGGTCTGGGGAGTGATCGCGCTGGCCGCGCTGGTGCGCCGCATCGCACCACTGCCGTTCGCCGTGATCTGCGTCGGCTCACTTCTGCTGCGCATCGTCTTCGAACTGACCCCGATCTATGGTGCGATCGCCCCGATCACGACCCCGCTCGCGATCTTCGGTCTCGGCCTCTACGCCCGGGGCACACGCCGGTCCGCGATTCTCGCGATCGGCTCGGCACTGACCGTGATCGGGATCCTGGCCTGGGCGGAGTACGGGCCGCTCGAGTACCAGACCAACGGCGCCGCCTGGCAGTGGCTGCGAACGGTGACGCTCTATCTCGGGGCCGCGTTCGCCGGGATCATGCTGCGAGACCGGACCGACAGGCTGGCCGAGGTCGAGGCGCGGGTGGCGGCGATGCCGCCATCGGAATCGACCGTGGCGATCGCCCTCTCCGGGGCCAGGACCGCGATCGCCCGCGAAGTCCATGCCGTGGTCGAACGCTGCCTGGGCGGAATCGCCTCGGCGATCCGCCGGGCCCGGGAACTGCTTCCCGACGATCCGGCCGCGGCTCTCAACGCGACCCGGCTCGCCCGCCTCAGCAGCCGTGAGGCCATGGATGAAATGCGGCGCATGCTCGGTCTGCTGAGGACCGAACCGAGCGGCCACCTTCCGCAATCCCCGCCCTCCGCCCCGGCACAGTCCTTCTGGCAGCGGCTCCTGAGCCGGGCCGAGAGACAGCTGCTGATCGTGCTGCTGCTGGTGAACGGCGTCCTCAACGCTTTCTTCACCGCCGCGGACAGCGATGAGATCGGCGGCGACCTCTCACTCGGAATCAGGCTGCTCGGAGCCATCCTGACCGCACTGCTCTTCCTTCCACGGCGGCGGCTTCCCCTGTTCACCGCGATCTCGGTCGGCATCGCGGTATTCGTCCGGGTGGTCGTCTTCGACGACCGTTTCCCCCTCGACATCTTCATCTGGGCGGGCGTGTTCGTGGCCGGCGCCTACGTGCCCCGGATCACGGTCGCCGCGGCCGCCGGCATCTTCACGCTCGCCTGTGCGCTCGCAACCGCCCAGATCTCCGAACCGCAGACACCCCTGATGGTCTACCTCGCCTTCTCGACCACCACCGTGGCCGCCTGGATGGTCGGGGTCGGCTGCCGGGCGAGGGTCCAGCAGACCAGCGAGATCGAACTGCTCGAGCGGATCGAGCAGGAACGGCGGCGGGACCTCGCCGCGCGGGCGATCCAGACCGAGCGGCTCGGCGTGGCCCGCGAGATGCATGACCTGATCGGCCACGGCCTCACCTCGATCACGCTTCAGTGCGCGGTCGTCGAGAAGGTGATCCTCGACGACCCCGAACGGGCCGAGAGGACCCTGAAGACGATCGAGAACCTGACGACGGAGGTTCATTCCGAGCTTTCCGAACTGCTGGCGGCTCTTTCGGGAGAACGGGAACCGGCCCTGCCCGAACTCTCGGCGATCGGCGAGCTGGTCGATCGGACCCGTTCCGGAGGGCAATCGGTCGATCTGGTCGCGGTCGGTGACCTTGAGTCGGTGCCGATCGGACCGAGCGCGGCCGCCTACCGGATCGTTCAGGAATCGCTCGCCAACGCGAGCAAGTACGCCGGCCGCGGCGAGGTTCGGGCACGGATCGAGCGACTGCACGACCGGATCGCGATCTCGATCGGAAATCCGATCGACGAGCGTTCGGGCAGCGAGGGATTCGGGCTGGGCATCGCCGGCATGCGTGAACGGGCCGAGACCTACGGCGGCAACTTCAGGGCCGGACCCGACGGCACCGGCGAGTGGCTGGTTCAGGCCGAGGTGCCCTTGTCGCCGGCCAGGATCAGCCCGCTCTCATAGGCCGCCACCACGATCTGGGCCCGGTTGCTCAGGTCCAGCTTCGAAAGGATCGCGGTCACATGGGTCTTGATCGTGCCCTCTCCCAGATACAGGCGTCCGGCTATCTCGGCGTTGGTCATCCCGGTGGCGACCAGCTTCATCACGTCGAGTTCCCTCGGGGTCAGTTCGTCGAGACCGTCCCGCAGGCCGCCGTCGGGCTCGGGCTGTCCGACGTAGTGCTCGATCAGCCGCCGGGTGACGGCCGGGGCGAGCAGGGCGTCCCCGGCCGCGACCGTGCGCACCGCGTCGGCGAGACTCTCGGGAGCGGCGTCCTTCAGCAGGAATCCGTCCGCGCCCGAGCGGAGCGCGGAGAGCACATAGTCGTCGAGATGAAAGGTCGTCACCACCAGAACCTTCACCTTCGGCATGCGCTGTCCGATCAGTTCGGTGGCGGCGATGCCATCCATGCCGGGCATGCGTATGTCCATCACGACGACGTCGGGATCCTTCTCGACCGCGAGGTCGATCACTTCGTTTCCGTCCTCGGCCTCTCCGACCACGCTGATATCGCCCTCGGACTCGAGGATCATCCTGAGGCCGCCCCTGACCAGCGCCTCGTCATCCGCCAATACGACCCGGATCATTGAAACGACTCTAGAGAGTCGGACGGGCGCACAGCCTCCGATCTATCACCAACGGCATACGAGCAATCAACTTTCAGGAGAAGACGTGAACCTGTCGCGGACCTAGGCTGACCGGATGCACAGTCCCGATCCCGGTCGGTTTTCGGTCTCCCGGCAACCGATCCCGTTCCTTTCCCTGCTCCTGTTCGCCCTCGCCTGCGTCGCCGGCGGAGTCGCCGACGCCGAGCCGGGAGAGAAGGCCGCACCGGTCGTGACCATCGAGGCGCCGACCGAAGGGCTGGCCGTCAGCTCACGCTCGCTCACGATCTCGGGAACGGTCGCCGGTGACCCCACCCTGAATGAGGTCAGGGCCTTCATCGACGGGATCGAACGCGGCAGCATGGGACGCGACGGGCCCCACGCCTTCGACATCGACATCTCGGAGCTGCCCGAGGGGGAGCACACCGCCCAGCTGAGCGCCTTCGACTCTTCCGGAAATCGCGGCGACTCGGCAGTTCGGAATTTCACGGTCGACCGGACGATCCCGGCCCTGAGCAAAGTCGGTGGGCCCGAACGGGGAGCCGTGGTCACGACTCGCAGGGTCAAGTTCTCCTACAGCCTCGGCGACGAGCCCGCGAGCACCGAACTGCGCTGCGCGGTCAACGGGATCCCCCTTGCCGGGCTCTGCCCGCTCGATCTCGAGGTGGAGCTCGAGAACGGGGAGCACACCGTGGCGGCTTTCGCCAAGGATCTGGCCGGCAACCGTACGGTGATCGCCACCACGTTCACGGTCCGGGTGCCGGACGATCCGGATCCCGATCCGACCTGTGAGACCGATCCGCGGCTCTGCCCCGACCCTCCCGTCGATTCGCTCGCCCCGACCGTCGGTATTTCCCAGATCCCCGGGCAGGACCTCAACACCCTGCGACGTGGCCTGAGGCTGAGGGTCAGGTGCTCGGAGATCTGCTCCGGCACGGTCAGGGCGGCCGGGCCGGGAGGGCTGGCCTTCCGTGGTGATCTCGAGGTGGGCGCACCCGGAGCGGTCGTGCTCAGGGCCGGGCCGACCCGCCGGACCCGCATGAAGCTTCTTCGCCGGAACTCCCCGGTGAAGTTGAAGGTGACGGCGGTTGCCGCGGACCCCGGCGGCAACCGCTCCGTCGCCCGCCGAACGATCCGAATCCGGCGCTGAGTTCAGGCGGAACCGGCGACGAGATCCCAGCTGAACCCCGCGATGAGATCAGCGGCCGAGACCGCGTCGGGATGCCGAACCAGGCCGACCGACGCCGCCATCTCGCCGACCAGCCCGGCCGGCGTGGCCCCCATCCCGACTCGTTCCTCCAGCGTCACCGCACCGTGACGCTTGGCCAGCCGCGAACCATCCTCGCCGAGCATCAGCGGAACGTGGGCGAAACGATCCGGTGCCTCCAGGCCGAGCCTCTCGTAGAGCCAGAGCTGGCGGACGGTCGAATCGAGCAGGTCATCGCCGCGCACGACCTCCCCGATGCCCTGATCGGCATCGTCGACCGTGACCGCGAGGTTGTACGCATGATCCCCGTCGTTTCGCCTCACCACGAAGTCGTCGACCACACCGGACACCCGGCCGTGGAGCAGATCGTCGAAAGTGAGCTCCGCCGCCCCCGCCCGCACCCTCAGCGCGGGGGGCCGGCCCGAGGCTCGACGCGCGGCCAGTTCGGCCAGGCTCAGTTCGGCGCAGGTACCCGGATACGCACCTTCGGGCAGGTCGCCATGCGGGGCTGACGAGGCCTCTCGAATCTCAGCCCGGGTGCAGAAGCACTCATATACGAGGCCGTCTTCCCGGAGGCGTTCCAGGGCGGCGGCGTACAGCCCGTGCCGTTCGCTCTGCCTGACCGGCTCGGCATCCCACTCGATCCCGATCGTCTCGAGCTCCGCGATCTGCGTGGCGACGAAATGCTCCCGGGATCGGCCCCTATCCAGATCCTCGATCCGCAGCAGAAAGCTCGCACCGCGTGAGCGGGCGGCGAGCCAGGCCAGCAGCGCCGTGCGCAGATTGCCCAGATGAAGCTCGCCGGTCGGACTGGGCGCGTACCTTCCCGGACCGGTGGACGACCCGCTCAAACCGGGCTCCCCGCGAGCAGCTCCGCCAACCGGGGGGCCAGGTCACCGTTCGGCTCGATCACCACGCGCTCGAGCCCGAGCCAGCCTGCCATCAGCTCCAGCTCCGCGAACAGCTCGGCGGCCGTCTCCGGCGGCGCGGCCTCTTCGGCGAACGCTCCCCTGACCAGTAGGGCCGATCCCTCGCGATCCGCCTTCAGATCCACCCGGCCGACGATCGCTTCGTCCAGCAGGAAGGGCAGCACGTAGTAGCCGAACCGGCGCTTCGCCTTCGGCGTGTAGATCTCGATCCGGTAGTGAAAGCCGAACAGATCCTCCAGGCGATCACGTTCGAAGACGAGCGGGTCGAACGGCGCGAGCAGAGCGCGGGCCCTGATCCTGCGGGGACGCCTGGCGTCGGCATGCAGATACCAGGGCGCCGACGTTCCCTCCACCTCGACCTCGGAAAGAAGCCCCGCCTTCACCAGCGTCTCGATCGCGGCGCTCGCCTCCTTGGCCCCCAGCCGGAAGTAGTCGCGCAGGCATCGGGCGCTGCCGACACCATGCGCCCGGGCCGAGATCGCCATCAGAGCGAGGATCGCCTCCTCGGGATCGAGCGAAGGGGCCGCGTGGGTATCGGGCGGAAGGACCCTTTCGGTGAGGTCGTAGCGCCGGGCGAACTGATTGGTGCGCGAGGCGGCGGTGATCCGTCCCGACCAGAACAGGTACTCGACCGCGGTCTTGACCGGAGGCCAGTTCCAGCCCCAATGCTTCTTGTCCGGCACGTGGTCCGGATCGACCCGGTCGCCCAGCTCGGCCGCGGTGACCGGCCCGGACCGTTCGATCTCTTCCATCACGGCGTCGAGCAGTTCGGGATTCCCGGCGGCGGCCCGGACACCTGGCCAGGCGTCCTTGTCGGCCCGCTCCATGCGCCAGCGCAGTAGACGATGGGTCTCCGGCGGAACGAACGAGGCCTCGTGGGCCCAGTACTCGACCAGCCGACGCGGCCGCTTCTCCGCGGCGCGGGTGAGCAGCGCCGTGTCGTATGCCCCGAGCCTCGAGAACAGCGGCATCAGGTGGGCACGGGCCAGCACGTTGACCGAATCGATCTGGATCAGCCCGACCCGGTCGATCACCGACTGGACCTGTCGCATCGTCACCGGACCGGCCGGTCGCGGCCGGTCGAAACCCTGCGCGGCGAGCGCGATCCGCCTCGCGGCGGCCCGGCTCAGCCTCTTCGGAGATTTTTCTGGCACCGCCACATAATGACTGGCAATCCACACTGAACCATGTAAGGATGGCCGCCATGAAGGGGAGCGAGGTATCCGCGGCGCAGGCCAGGCGCAACGTCGTCATCACCGCCGCGATAGCCGGCCTGGCCGGACTTCTGTTCGGATACGACACCGGGATCATCGCCGGTGCGCTGCTGACGATCACCCCCGAGTTCCAGTTGACCGGATTCGAGTCCGGCATGGTCGTCGGTGCGGTCCCGATCGGTGCCGTCTTCGGCGCCTGGTTCGCCAGCCGGGGCGGTGACAAGTACGGGCGCCGCAGCCTGATCCTCGCCTCCTCGATCATCTTCATCGTCGGCGCGGTCGTCTCCGGCATCGCCCAGGAATGGCCGCTGCTGGTCGCGGCCCGGGTCGTGATCGGCTTCGGGATCGGGGTCGCCTCGGCGATCGCCCCGGTCTACATCTCGGAGGTCGCGCCATCCGACATGCGCGGCCGTCTGGTCACCTTCTTCCAACTCGCGGTCACGGTCGGGATCCTGGTCGCGTACCTGGTCGGGCTCGCTTTCTCGGATGTCGACGGCGGCTGGCGCTGGATGCTCGGCCTCGGAGCGGTACCGGCCGCGATCCTTTTCGCCGGGGTGCTGCGCCTGCCACAGAGCCCGCGCTGGCTGATGATGAAGGGCCGCCACGACGAGGCCGCCGACGCTCTGCGCCACGTCCGGCCCGACGGCGAGGAGGCGATCGAGAGCGAACTCGAGGAGATCCGGATCTCGATGGCGAGCGACCTCGACACCGGCGGCTGGCGGGATCTGCTCCAGCCGGCGATCAAGGCGGCGCTGCTGGTCGGCATCGGCCTGGCGATCCTGCAGCAGATCACCGGCATCAACACCGTCATCTACTACGCGCCGACGATCATCCAGGACACCGGGATCGACTCCGACTCATCGGCCATCCTGGCCTCGCTCGGGGTCGGCATCATCAACGTGATCATGACCGTCGTCGCCCTGCGCCTGCTCGACAAGAAGGGCCGGCGGGAGCTGCTGATGATCGGGGTCAGCGGCATGGCGCTCTCGCTCTTCCTGCTGGGCTGCGCCTTCCTCGGCGACACCGGCACCGTGACCACGATCATCGCGATCTTCAGCCTGATGGTTTTCGTGTCCTCGTTCGCGATCAGCCTCGGCCCGATCTTCTGGCTGCTGAACGCGGAGATCTACCCGCTCTCGGTGCGCAGCCATGCCGCCTCCGCCGGCACGATGACCAACTGGTTCTTCAACTTCGCCGTATCGCTGACCTTCCTGCCGCTGATCGATTTCGCCGGACAGACCGGGGCATTCTGGTTCTACGCCGCGGTCGGCCTGCTCACGCTCTGGTTCTGCTGGAAGTTCGTTCCGGAGACCAAGGGCCGCTCGCTCGAACAGATCGAAACGATCTTCAAACGGCGCGCCGGCGAGAAGTAGCGCCCCGGCGGGCCGGAATCCGTCATCTAGAATCGGGGGATGTCACAGACCCCCTCCTGTTCGATCCGGGACTTCCGCCCCGAAGACGCCACCGCCGTCCATCGCTGGTTCAACAACCGCGAGGCCACCAAGACGCTGATGGAGCAGCGGGAATCGTTCAGCCTGGAGAACGCCCGGGGCTGGACCGAACACGCCGCGAAACAGGAGGGCGAGGACCGCAAGTACGCGATCGAGGTTCCGGGAATCGAGGAGCCGATCGGTTTCACCGCCCTGTACGGGCTGTTCCGGCAGACCGCGCCCGAGCTGGGCGCGCTGATCGGTGATGACGTGCGCGGCAAGGGCGTCGGCCGCTGGGCCGAACGGCTGACCGTCACCAAGGCCTTCGAGGAGTTCGGCGCGCACCGGGTCTACGGCCGCATCCCCTCCTTCAACACCGCCGCCAAGAAGGTCGTGACCGTCCAGGGCTGGCAGTACGAAGGCAACATGCCCGACCACATCAGGCGCCCCGACGGCACCATGCTCGATTGCGAGATCTGGGGCGTCTCCCCCCGGCAGTTCTTCGACGCCGTCGCCAAGTGGTGACCGAAGCCGAGCTGATCGCCGACGGCGGCCTCGCCGCCTCATCGGCCGAGTTCTTCCGCTCGCCCGGATTCCTCGAGGCCGAGGGCACCACCCACTCCCTGCGAATCGGCCTGAACGACGGCGAGCTGATCGCGCCGCTGGTCGTGCGTGAGATCGAAGGCGGCGGCCGGCTCGATGCCATCTCGCCCTACGGCTATCCCGGGCTGGCGATCGGCGGCGGTCCCAGCCTCCCGGTCTCACCCGCGGAGATCGATTTCTCCGGGACCGGTCTGGTCACCGTGTTCCTTCGCCACTCGCTCGGCGGGGATCCACCGTTGGCCGGAGCCACTCCCCGCAACGTCTGCCTGCTTTCCGACCCGGCGTTGGACCGCAAGAGCCGCATGTCGGACCGCCAGCAGATCCGCAAGAACATCAAGCGCGGCTACGAGATGGAGTTCGTGCCGGGACCGGAGAGCCCACCCGAGGCCCGTGCCGGATTCCATCGTGCGTACACGGAGACGATGGAGCGCACCAGCGCCGCCGAACGCTACTTCTTCACCGAGGAGTACTTCGACCTGATCCTCTCTTCCGAGCGGACCTGGCTCGCCCTCGCCCGCGACGCGGACGGAGTGATCGCGGCAGCCTCGATCGCGGCCGCCTCGGACGGCATGCTCCATTACTACCTGTCCGGCACCGCCGACTCGAATCTGCGGGACTCGCCGATGAAGAATGTGATCGAGGCGATGATCGAGTTCGCCGCCGAGATGGATCTGCCGCTCAACCTGGGCGGAGGGATCACTCCGGGAGATCCGTTGGAGGAGTTCAAGCGCGGCTTCGCCAACCGCGAGGAACAGTGGTTCACCTCGGAGTTGATCTGCGACCCGGCGGCCTACGAAGCGCTGAGTCCCCCCGGCGCCGGCGAGTACTTTCCGGCCTATCGGGCACCTGCCGCCTGATCCCCGGGTAGAGTTTGGGAAACGCGATGTTCATGGCCGTCGGCCTGGGCGTCGGTATCTGACGGCGATCGGATGGGAGTCGGAGAGAATGGCTGGATCACGAGGCAGGGGCCGACTGACGAATGGCTCCCCGATGGCTTTGGCCGCGGTGGCACTGCTCGCGGTGCTGGCGATGGCGATCCCGGCGCCCGGCGGCGCCGGGGCGAAATCCCCGGTCCGCGGCGCCCAGGTCTCGCTCAAGGTGGCGACCGCGACCCAGCGCGCCCTGCTCGCACAGAAGGGGGTGATGGTCAAGGTCAGGGTCAAGGGCAAGACCGGTATCCGCCTCTCGGCGCGGCTCGGCGATGACGGCCGGCTGTTCCGGGCGAACTCGACCCGCTTCAAGAAACGTGGAACCCAGACCAGGCGCATCAAGCTGCGCCTGACGAAACGCGGAACGAAAAAACTCGCCACCTGCGGCGCGAAGACGGTGCGGATCACGGCGCGGTACGGCAAGAGGAAGAAGAACGCCTCGCGCACCAAACGGCGTCTGGCGAGAGATCCGAAGCTGTGTGGCAAGCCCAGACCTCCGGTCAAGCCGACGAAGTCCGTCTGCGACCCGCTCGACCCGGCGATCTGCCTCCAGCCGTTTCCCAGCGACTACTACACCGAGCCCGACGCTTCGACCCCCACCGGCCTCAGGCTCGAGTACCCACTGGAAGGCATGCCGAAAAACAAGTCCGGAGTTCCCGTGGACCCCACCGCGATCAACCGCAGTGACGGGTTCAGTCCGGGCAGTCCGATCGTCACCAAGATCCCCGGTGTGGACAATCCGGCCGCCTTCGAGACCACCGGATTCGTTCCACAGACCGACCTGGCCGAGTACGACCGCCCGGACCAGCCGGTGGTCGTCTACGACACCACCACCGGAGAGCGCTGGCCGATCTGGGCGGAGCTCGACAGCAACCCGACCACGATCGCGCCCTACCAGGCCACCGACGGAGTCGGGGGAATCAACCTCAACCCGTCGAATACCGGTCCGGTCAACCTGATCGTGCGTCCCGCGAAGAACTTCGTCGCGGGACACCGGTACGTGGTCGCGTTTCGCAACCTGAAGGACGCGAGCGGCGGAGCGGTCGAGGCGCAGACCCCTTTCAGGACCTGCCGGGACGGAATCGGCACCGACGATCCGGCCCTGCTGTACCGATGCGAACAGCTCGACCGGACCGTGTTCCCCGAACTGGCCAGGCAAGGAATCTCCCGGGAGAGCCTGTATCTGGCCTGGGACTTCACGATCGCCAGCGAGCGGAACACCACCGGGCGGGCGGTCCAGATCCGCGACGACGCCTACGCGAGACTCGGCGACACCGATCTGGCCGATCGTTCGCTGGACGGCAGCTCCTCACCGACGGTCGAGGTGACCAACGCCTGCGGCGGTGGATACACCGACTGCAGCGTCACCACCGGCGATGGCCTGCCCCCGCAGCCCGGTCCGAACGTCTACCGGTACGTGGACGGACTGATCAAGAACGTTCCCTGCTACCTGAACCGGAACGGCTGCCCGCCGGGGTCCTTCTTCGAGTTCAACCCCGACGGCACGGTCAAGTTCGATCCCGCCTTCAAGACCGATGTGCCCTTCCGCTGCCTGATCCCGGACTCGGCGGATGACGGCGGTATCGCGGTCCCGGGCCGGGTCGGCCTGTTCGGCCACGGCCTGCTCGGCGACCACAGCCAGCTCACCGTGCAGGCTGAGCTCGCGAACCGCAACGGCCAGACCTGGTGCGCCACCGACTGGGCCGGATTCTCCGCCCTCGATCTGGCCGACGGCGTGATCCCGGCGATGGCGGACCTCTCCAACTTCCACAAGCTGGTCGACCGCATGCAGCAGGGGTTCGTGAACTTCATGATGCTCGGCCGCGCCGCGATCCATCCGGACGGGCTCGCCTCGAAACCCGAATTCCAGATCGGCGGGGACTCGGTGATCGATGTCTCTCAGGGTGACGCCACCCGCCTGCTCTACATGGGGATCAGCCAGGGAGGGATCATGGGTGGGGCTCTGACCGCGCTGGAGCCCGATGTGGACCACGGCGTGCTCGCGGTGCCCGGGATGATCTACTCGACCCTGCTGCAGCGCAGCGTCGACTTCGACCACTACATCGCGATGCCGTTCGTCGGGCTCTGGACGCACTACCCGGACGAGGCGATCCGGCCGCTGGGCCTGGGTCTGATGCAGCTGCTGTGGGACCGGGGAGAGGGCAACGGCTACGCCGCCAATCTCGTCGCCGGAAACGAGCTTCCGAACACCTCCCCCCACGAGGTGCTGCTCCAGGTCGCGGTCGGTGACCACCAGGTCGCGAACGTCGCCGCCGAGGTGGAGGCGCGCACTATCGGCGCCACTCTCTACGCCCCGGCGGTCAATCCGGGACGCCACTCCGACACCGACCCGTTTCTGGGGATCGCGCAGGCGGCACCGCCGATCACCGACGGCAACGCGATCGTCTACTACGACGGCGGGCCGCCCACGTTCACCGGCTCGCTCGCCCAGGGATCGAAGGTCGCACCCGCGCTCAACCTGCCGCCGCGTCCCGAGTGGGGCTACGGCGGGGATTCCCACAACTTCCCCTGGAGATCGGAGGACGGCTGGGATCACGAAGGCGGCTTCCTCGACGGAAACGGCGTCGCGGCCTGCGCAAGCGGCGGCTACTGCTACAGCAACGGGTGGCCCGGCCCCTGAGAAAGGCCGTCACCGGCGGGCCGCGAAGATCAGCGGCCCTTCTTGACCTTGACCACGACGGTGGTGGTCTTCGTCGAGCTCAACATCCCCTCACGGTTGAGCTTGATCGTCAGTTTCAGCTTGAACTTCTTGCCCTTGTCGACGAGCTTCCGACCGGCCTTCGTGATTTTCAGCTTGAGCGGCTTGGTCCTACCCACCGGGACCTTGACCGATCCCCTGCCGAAAACGACCGTCCTCTTGCGGGACACAGAGGCCGCCTTGAGCGAGCGGCCGGCCGGGGATGAGCTCTGCGGGAACCGCCCGGTTCCCTGGTACTGACAGAGCGGGTTGGTGCCCAGACCACCCTGGGCATTGCAGTTCATTCCGGCGACCAGCATGTACCGGCCGGGACCCGCGACCGGATGCCGGACGATCTTGGCGAAGATCACCGTCTTGGGTGGCTTGCTCGGTCCCGTCGGTCCGGTCGGCCCCGTGGGCCCCGTCGGGCTGGTCGGTCCGGTTGTTCCGGTTTCACGCGGCATCCAGTCCGGCTCCTGGGCGTTGACGTTCGCCTCGGTCACCGCGACCGGGGGCGCGCTGCCATCCACCTTCTGGACGTAGAGGCGACGCAGATTGGGGGTTGCCGGCGGATTCGGATAGGCATCGAAGACGACCCGGCTTCCGTCGGGAGAGAAGCCGAGGTTCAACCCGACCACCGGACCGGCCGGAAGATCCTGTCCTTCGCTCGAGACGGTCGAGGAATTGACCCGGACGACACCGTCGTTCTTGATCCAGGCGATCTTGGTCCCATCGGGTGACCAGGCGTAGCGGTCCCCGAAGATCTGGGTGCCGTACGTGATCAGATCGAGAGGCGTGCCACCGCCGTTCGCGTTCAACACCCGGAGCGTGTAGTTGCTGCCCGACGAGACCACCGTCAGGATCCGGGTGCCATCGGGTGACCATTCCGGGTCGAAGCCGGACCCGCCGTTGCTCAGGAAGACGGGAGTCGAGGAACCGTCCGCGGGTCCTACGTAGATCCCGGCCGAGCCCACTCCGGCCCCCTGATAGGCGATCTTGCTCCCGTCGGGAGACCAGTCGGGCGAATGCTGAGTCTGGGCCGCCGGACCGAACCGGACCGGTTCGGAGGTACCCGCCGCCGGGCCGATCAGCACCTGATCCTGCGGACCGGGTGAGCAGAGGGTCGTCTGAAACGCGAGCGACGCACTGTCGGGGGACCAGCTGCTGACCGGGCCCCACTCGTGGCAGGCGGAGGAATCGGAGACGTTGACGCCGATACCGGAAGGCTGCGACGAGGTCACGAAGATGTCCCGATAGCCGCCCGGATAGTCACCGCTGAACGCGACCTTGGCCGCGTCCGGTGAATAGACCGGAAAGTTCTCGCTGCCGCCGGGGCTTTCGGTCAGGTTGACCGGTGCGGCCGAGGAGTCGGGATCGATGACACAGAGATCGGAGGGGTTGAGGAACGGGTCGCTGTAGGTCGAGCAGGCGTAGACCACCCGATCCTCCCCAGCGCTCGCCGACCCGGTCGGCAGGATTGCGATCACCACCAGCAGAATCCCGATGCCCAAGCTCAGGTTCCTCATATGTCCACACTAGCCGCCGGAACCCGGCTCTGAGGAAACCGGCTCAGTTCGAGCCGAAGCTCGGACCGTTGAGCGGCGGGAAGAGATCGATCGGCTCGGGACCGTCGCCGTAGTGCTTGACCGCGAAGGCGCGGATCGCGTCAATGGTCTCCGTCCCTCGATACTCGGCGCAGCCGATCAGGTTCATCCACGAGGTCGCCGCGACCGCGTAGGGCATGTCCGGGTTGGGGAACAGCAGGGCGCCGCTGTAGGCGGAATCGTAGAAGCCCTTCAGCTGGAGCTGAGCCTTCTCGGGCAGATCGGGGCTGTACTGGATCGCGACCCGGCCATGTTCGAGCGCATGCACGACGTCCTCGGGAGCCGGGGTCTCGATATATGCCCCGTCGGCCTGCTGCATCGGCGGCGAGATGTGCGGACCCGAGGTGGGCGGCACCGTGCCGTAGTCGGGCACCGGATCTTCCCGGCCGATGTGCTCACCACCCTCGTCGGGCAGGCCCTCCTTGAGTTCGCACTGCGCGGCCGCGGCGGCCGCCTCGAGATCGGTCCCGCCGATCTCGACCGGCGTGCCGATGCGCTCGTCGGGCTGGACGCCGTTCGTGTTCCCGCTCGACGGGGTGGCGATATGGGCATTGCCGGGATCGTCGTTGCCGCCCGCGGTGAGCGCCAGGTAAATGCCCGCGCCGATCGCCACGACCATGATCGCGGCAACCAGATATCCGATCTTCGAGGGCGGTGTGTTCGCCGCGCCTGAAGTCTCCGGGGTCACGCTCGGACGGATTGTCCGGTGGCGCCCCTCCAGGGCTGCGCTGCGCGAAGCGCTCCGAGCACCGCGCGGGTGGCCGGCGCCTTGTTCAAAGCGTAGAAATGGATGCCCGGGGCTCCGGCGGCGAGCAGCTCGGCACTCTGCTGCGCGGCATAGGCGACACCCAGGTTGAACTCGGCCTCGCAGTCCCCCTCCACGGCGAGCATCGCCGCCTCGAGATTCGAGGGAATGCTCGCGTCACAGAGATCGCAGATGCGCTTGGTGTGCGCGTATCCGGTCACGGGAATGATCCCAGCCAGGATCGGCACCTCGATGCCCTTGGCCCGGGCCGCGTCGACGAAATCGAAGTAGGCGCGATTGTCGAAGAAAAGCTGGGTGATCAGGAACTCGGCCCCGGCATCGACCTTGGTCTTCAGGTAGTTGAGATCCGTGTCCATGTCCGGCGCTTCCGGATGCTTTTCGGGGAAGCAGGCCCCACCGACCGAGAATTCGTAGTTGCCGGTGATGAACGAGGTCAGGTCGGCGGCACTTCCGAGGCCGCCTTCGGGCTGAACGAAATCAGTCTCCCCGCGGGGCGGATCGCCGCGCAGCGCGAAGATGTTGTCGATCCCGATCTCCTTCAGGCGATCGAGCGTGACCGCGAGGCCCTCTGTGGTCTCACCGACGCAGCTCAGGTGGGCCATCACTTCGAGGCCGACCTCTTCCTTCAGGGCGGTGGTGATGTCGACAGTGCCATCCCGGGTCGATCCGCCGGCACCGTAGGTGACCGAGACGAAGTCGAGATCGAGCTCGGCCAGGGTCCTGGCCGTATCGAGCAGCTGAATCCGGCCCTCGTCGGTCTTCGGCGGGAAGAACTCGACCGAGAACACGGGCCTGCTGCTGTTGATGATCTCGCCGATGCGCATCCGGAAAGCCTAAAGGACTGGGGTCGTCTCAGTCCGGAGCGAGACCCTTGCCGGTCGCCGCCAGCCAAACGGTGCGCCGCAGAATCTCGATGTCCAGCCTGGTCGAGCGGTTGTCCACGTACTCGATATCGAGCTCGATCCGCTCCTCCCAGGGGATTCCGGCACGCCCCTGCACCTGCGCCCAGCCGGTGATTCCGGGCCGTACCTCGTGCCGGCGGTGCTGGCGCTCGGTGTAATCGGCGACCTGAGCCGGGATGGTCGGACGCGGACCGACCAGGGCCATCTCCCCGCGAAGCACGTTGATCAGGTTCGGCAACTCGTCCAGCGAGGTCCGCCGCAGCCAGCGTCCCACCCGCGTGACGCGGGGATCGTCCCGACCGACGATCGTGCCGACCCCGACCGGATCCGACCCGGGAACCATCGTGCGCAGCTTCAGCATCTGAAACTCGGCGCCGCCGCGGCCCACGCGGCGCTGACGGTAGATCACCGGCCCGCCGCCCTCCATCCGGATCAGCAGCGCCGCGACCAGCATCAGCGGGGCGGCGAGCAGGCTGAGGATCGCGGCGAGAGTCAGGTCGAGAAGCCGGCTCACCGGGTGCCCTCGGCCTTCTCCCAGTATCCGGGGGGTCCGCCGCGCCAGCGGTCCCAGAGGCCGAGCGCGATCGAAACGGTGGTCATCACGTAGTAGCGGCAGATCCGAAAGGGCAGCAGGGTGAACCAGCGGCCGAGAATCGCCGCGAGCAGTACCGCGAGCTGGATCACGAGAGTGAACTCATACACCAGGCCCTGGCCGACCAGCGCGATGTTGGTCAGCAGCGCGACCAGGTGAAGCGCCGGGGTGAGGTAGCGGAGCAGCCGGTGAGAGACGATCTCGAAGTAGTAGATCACCGGATATCCGCGGGGGTCGATCATGCCTTCGCCGACGACGATGTCCCAAAGGCCGACCATCATGCGGCGCTTGCGGGAAAGCTCGCCCTCCATGCTCGGCACCATCTTCTCCGAAGCTTCGGCCTTCGGCCGGTAAAGAGACGCGAAACCCTTCTTGGCGAGCGCGAAGGGGAACGAAAGGTCATGGCTGCCCGAAGGCTTCAGGGGGATGTATTCCGAGGCGCGCACCGCGTAGATCGCGCCGTTGCCGGCCGTGATCCCCGCCAGCTCGGATTCGAGTTCCCGGACCTTCATCTCGTAACGCCAGTAGGCGCCCTCGAGATTGCCGCCGTCCGGCCCGGTGAACCGGACCTGGCCGCAGACGTAGCCGACCCGGCCGTCCCGGAAAGGCTCAAGCAGCTGGGAGAGCGCGTCCGGCTTCCACTCGGAGTTGGCATCGGAAAACGCCAGGATCTGGCCTTTCGCGGCGGCCGCGGCGGCGTTCTGCACCGCCACCTTTCCGCTCCGCGGCAGGTCCAGCACCATGTCCGCGCCGGCCTCCTCGGCGATCGCCACGGTGGTGTCGGTCGAACCGTCGGAGGCGACGATGATCTCGAGCAGCTCACGCGGGTACTCCAGCGCGATCGCGTTCTCGATCTTCGCCTTGATCACCGCCTCCTCGTTGTAGGCCGCGATAATCAGCGAGACGACGGGGAGGGCGTTCTCGTCGGTCTCCTTTTCGACGGCGAGCGACGGAAAGCGGCCCATGCGGCGGCCCCGGAGCTGCCCGGCGTCGCTGCCGAAGCCGAGTCCGTCTAGTACCAGCAGAGCGATCGTGTACCCGAAGTGGGTGAAGAAGATGAGTCCGGCGGCGAGCCAGAAGATGATTGCGATCAAGGTCGTCATGCGCCGACTTCACGGTAGAGATCGAGGGTCATCTCGGCGATGTTCCCCCAGGCGAATGGGCCTTCCGCTGCAGCGGCCGCCTTCCCGGCCAAGGCGGATCTCGCGCTCTCGTCGGCGACCAGGGTTTCCAAGGCCGAACCCAACCCGGCCACGTCGCCGGGTTCCACCAGAAGCGCGGCGTCGTGTTCACGGGCGACGTCCCCGAGACCGCCGACGTTCGAGACGACCATCGGCTTCCCGAAGGCCAGTCCGGTGTAGAGAACCCCGGACTGCTCCCCGTCCCGATACGGCAGCACCAGCAGGTCCGCACGGCGCATGATCGCCGGGATCTCGTCGTCGTGGACGAAGCGCGGCAGCCAGCGAACGGTGCCGGGCAGCCGGTCCGACTTCGCCTTCAGCGGCTCGATGTCCATGCGCGGGTTACCGACTATCCAGAGCTCGGCGCCTTCCACCTCGGCGAACGCGTCGAGCAGCAGGTCGATTCCCTTGTAGGGGCGCATCAGTCCGAAGAACAGGATCACGGGCCCCTGCGCACCTTCGAGTTCCGGAGGCAGTGGTTTCTCATCGGGAAGTTCGGTCAGGTAGTCGAAAGAGCCGTGGGGAATCACCCGGATCCGGTCCTCGGGAAGACCGACGATCTCGTTCATCCGACGGGCTCCGGTGGCGGAGTGGACGATCACCGCGTCCATCGCCTCGAACACCTTCCGCGCCGACCTGATCTGGCGCGAGCTCGGTTCGGGAGCGATCACGTAATGCGCGGTCATCACCCGCGGCCGCTTCGGTGAGATCAGATGGCGGTCGAGGGACGGCACGGTCAGCCATTGGTAGTGGGTGACATCGCCCGCGATCCGGGATCGCAGGCGCCGCATGTCTCCCAGGTGCTCGGCGAACTTGAACGGAACCCGGCCGCGAGCCTCGAGTCCACGGGCGGACGAGCGCCGGTAGAAGGACTCCGTGACCTCGTATCCGGCCGCCTCGGGCACCGGTCCGTAGAGGAAGCGGGAGGTGATCAGCTCGACCTCGGCCCCGGCTTCCGCCAAGGATCGGGCCAGCGCCCGGTCGTAGGGCGGCGTGAAGGCCGAGGGGTCGATCAGCTGAACATGCACGCCTCTGATTATCGTGGGGTGCAGTGCGAACCGACCTTTCCTACTGCGTGGTCAACAATGACGGCCGGGATTACCTGCTCGAGTGCCTGGCGGCGATCGAGAGATACGGCATGCCGGATATCACCTCCGAGGTGCTGGTTCTGGACAACGCCTCCACCGATGGCTCGGTCGAAGCGGTCCGTGAGAAGTTCCCGTCGGCCGAGGTGATCGCGCTCGACGAGAAGCAGGGCAAGGCGGCCAACGATTCCCTCCTGATGGAGCGGTCAAGGGGGCGCTACTGCCTGCTGCTGAACGAGGACACCGAGCTGAAACCGGGCTCTGTGGACGCGCTCTTCCACGCGATGGAGGCGGATCCGGAGGCCGGCGCGGCCGGTGCGCAGCTGTTCGACGCGGAGGACAACCCCTACGCCTGTGCCTGGCGTTTCCCCGGCGTGAAGACGGCTTTCGTCGGAGCGCTCTTCCTGCACGGGCGATACACGGTGGAGAGCCGCGGTCCGGCGACCCGCCGGGTCGACTGGGCCCAGTCCAGCGCCCTGATGGTCCGCCGCGAAGCGGCCGAAAAAATCGGCTGGATGGATCCCCAGTTCTTCGTCTACTACGACGAATGTGACTTCTGCAAGCGGCTCGCAGAGCAGAATGCATACACCTTGTACGTGCCGATGGCCGAGGCGATCCACCACAACCAGCTCTCGAACGACCTCACCTCGGGACTGCCACGCATAGTCGAGTTCCACCGCAACCGCGACCTCTACATGCGAAAGCACCACAGCCGCCCGGCGGCCCTGGCGGTCCGGGTGATGACCTCCTGGACATACGCGATGAGGGCCCTCGCCTCGCTGGTGATCCCCAACGCACCGACCGAGATCTACCGCGCCCACGCCAGGCAGGCCCTGTTCCCATACCGCGGCGAAAGCCTGAAGGACCGAGCCGACCGCGCCTAGCTCCGCAGGTCCTCGTTCATCTGCTCCACCTCGTAGACCTCGCTCAGGCCCTGATCCTTGGTGCCTTCGTCCTTTGCTTCCGCCGCTCTGGCGGTCTTGATCTTTCCGATCAGCTCTTTCGGGTTCCGGGCCATCATCAGGTAACGCCTCTCCTCGGGGGTGAAGAAACCGATCAGGACCATCGCCACCGGCAGGGCGGCGATCAGCAGAACCCGGATCGCGAGCGGTCCGATTCCGTCATTCGGCACGAACACCTCGCCGATCGCGATCAATGCCGCGCTGGAGCCGACCACCTTGAACAGGCGAGCCCATTCGTATGGGACCGGGAAAAGTCTCTGGGTGAAGACGTACATCAGGATCAGCACGACCGCATAGGAGATGACCAGCGAGATCGCGGCGCCGACGATGCCCCAGACGGGAACCAGGATCAGGTTCAGGCCGATGTTGGCGACAACTCCGGCCACCGTCGCCGGGAAGTTGAACTCCGTCCTGCCGGTACGGCCGAGCACGACCAGCAGCACCATGTAGATCGCGTAGAGCGCGGTACCGGCCACCACCGGGCCGACCGCCTTGTAGGCATCGAAATACTCGGGCGCAGCAAAGATACGGACGATCCAGGGCGCGACCAGCCAGATCCCGGTGATCGTCAGGGCCATCAGGACCACGAACCAGGTGACCACCGCCGAGTAGGTCCGGCGGGCCTCGTCGTCATCGACGATCGAGTACGCCAGCGGCGGAAAGGCAAGCTGGAAACCACGGACCAGAACGTTGACCGATTGCGCCACCTTGATCGCCAGGGCATACAGGCCGGCCTCGGCCAGCCCCAGCATGCGGGCGATGATGATCCGGTCGATGAAACTCATCGAGTAGAGCGAAAGCTCCGCCGGCATGGTCGGGAGGCCGAAACGCAGCAGGCGCCTGAGCAGCGGCACATCGGGAAACAGCGAGAGCCGCTTCCGGTGATAGACGATCAGCCCGGCCACGAACGCTATTCCGGTTCCGTAGCTGCCGAGCAGCAGCCCCTCGGCGCCCATGTCCAGCGGCACGACGAGAACGACGGTGACCGGGATCGTGACCAGCACCGATGCGACAGTGAAACCGAAGAACGCTTTCGAGCGCTCATCCAGACGAAAGATCGTCAGCAGATACTCGGAGAGGGTCAGCACCCAGAGCCCGCCGATCGCGATCCGCGCAAGCTCGGCGTCGGGTTCGCCGAGCAGAGCCTCCGAGATCGGCTCCGCGAACGGCAAGAGGACAAGTGCGACCACGGTACCGGCCCAGAACAGGACCGAAAATGACGTGGCGACGACCCGGTCCGGAACCTCGTCCGTCTTGTAGTAGAAACGCAGCAGCGCCTCGACCACACCCAACCGGATCACGATGCTTGCCGCGACCACGGCGGCGAACATCACCTCGGCCGCGCCGTAATCGGCAGGGGTCAGATACCGCGTGTAGAGCGGCAGCAGCGCGACCGCGATCAGCTTGGAGAGAATGCTGGCCGCCGTGTAGGCGGCGCCTGTGCTCGCTAGGCGGCGGAGGTAGCCCGACATGGAAAGGCGAGGCTATAGCCGATCGCGATCAGAACCCAGGTGATCGGGTCATCGAGAAAACCGGCGTAGGTGATCGTGTGGACGAGAACCGCGATGAACGCGGCCAGAACGGCGGCCCTGGACGCGGGCGGGCCACGGGTCAGATCACGGGCGCCGGGGGCCGCGCCGAGACCCGGCATCACCGCCCGCATTCCCGCCGACAGCGCCGCGATCGCGGTGACGATCAGCGCGACGTACACGGCGAGACCGACGATGCCCTGCTCGGCCGCGACCGTGATCGGCTCCGTATGTGATTCGGTGACCGGGGCGTTGCCATTGGTCTCCTCCTCGCGGAAGGCCTCGGAGAACGATCCCGGGCCATATCCGAAGATCGGCCGGTTCTCGAAAAGGTTGATGCCACCCTCGATCAGGTTCGCCCGCCCCGCCGACTGCGCGTTCAGACGGCTCAGATCGAGCTTGACCACGCCGCCGGCCACGGTCGCGAACAGGATCGTGGCGACCGCCAGCAGGCCGGTCCCGATCAGGACGAACCTCAGACTCCAGCGCAAGGCGACCAGCACCGCGAGCCCGGCAAGCAGGGCGATGAAACTCGACTGGGAGAAGGTGATCACCAGGGCCAGCCAGAGCACGGCCGCGATCACGCACAGAACGATCGCCTCGTTGCGCTTCCGGGACCAGATCAGGGTCGCGGCGACCATGGTGATCGCGAGGGCCAGATAGCGCCCGAAGACGTTCGGATCCCAGAACAGCGAGTTCACCCGGAAATACACGTTGAAGTCGTTGGTCCGGATCACGGTCTCGTTCCAGAGCAGGAAGCGGAACTGATGCTCGGCGAAAGCGATCAGCGAACAGACCAGAGCCATGCCGACGATCACGACCAACACCGTGCGCAGGCGCTTCGAGGTCCATTCGACATCGACCATCAAGGCGAAGATCACCGAGAACGGCACCAGGAAGAAACAAAGGTTCTGCAGGCCGGTCGAACGGTCCTCGGACCAGAACAGGCCGAGCGCGAAAAGCACGACCGAGGCCGCGAGCAGAGGTTTCAGCCAGACCGCGAGGCCGGTCGGCGCGACCCGTTCCGGCCGGGCGGTGATCCCGTCCTCGGGACGGACCCATTGCTGCCAGGCAGAGGCCGCGACCCCGCCCGCCATGACCAGGTAGAGCGGCATCAGCAGATTGGCCTCCTCACCACCGACATCGAGCGGAACCCGGAACGGCAGCGCGACCAGGATCAACACCGGCATCAGCAGCGGCCAGCGGGTGAAGAGCGTCGCCAGCGCGGCGACCATCGCGCCGGCCACGAGCAGCGCCGCCGCGAGCAGAATCGGCGAGTTGCGAAGCTCGGCGACCTGGGTCGCATGCCACTGATCCCCGGCGATCAGGGCCGGGGCGAGGATCACCGCGGCGACCATCGCCACCCCGCGGCGGCGCGAAGAGCTGTCGAGAATGGCGACTGCGGCGCAGAGCGCGACGATCACACCGACCAATGAGTCGATCACCCGGCTCCCTCCTGCGCTTGCCGCCTGGGCACCTCGACCGAACCCTCGCCCTTGCCCTCGTCGATCGCGTAGGTCCACCTCAGCGGACGGGGACAGGCCGAACTCGCCGGCGGGAAATTACGCAGGCGGATCTTGCCCGGCAGATAGAGCACCCGGTCGAGTTCCTTCATCGTCACCCGCACCCGGTACTGATCGGTGCGCGGGACCCGGCCATTGTCCTTCTTGCCGTCCCAGACCAGACTGTGTTCGCGGTAGCGCTTGAAGAAACGGTCCGACTCCAGTTCCCGGATGGGATTGCCGCCCGGTCCGATGATCTCCACCGAGGCGTTGTCTGACTTGGTCGTGCGGAAGTTGATCGAGATCGTGTCCCGGCGGCAATCCCCGTTGGGGCTGAACACGGTCGGCTTGAACTCGGGGTTTCCGGCGGCGATAAACTCGACCCGGTCGATCACCAGCGGCTCCCGTTTCAGCCGCTGTGACCATACGAAGGCCGCCACCGTGGCGACGAAGAGCAAACCGATCGCGATCGGTGCCACCAATCGCAGGCGACCGCGGCGATCGGTCTCTTCCACTAGCCCCCCGTGGGGAGGGCAGTGTGATCGGTGCCGATCACCACCGTGGCCATCGCTCCCGTCGTCAGGTCCTCCACCGCGGGGATCACCGGCTCGGTCGCGTCGATGTCGACGGCCTTGCCGACCTTCTTGGCGGCCGCCTCGTTGCCCTCGGTGAACATGACCACGCTCGACGTGAAGGTGTCGGGAGCGTCGGTGACGATGCCGGTCGCGAATCCGGCGTCATCGAGAGTCTTCGCGTAGTCGCTCGCCAGCCCGACCTCGGCGCCGCCGGTGCCGTTGAGCACGGCCACCTTGATCTGCGAGGGCTTGGTTCCACCGCCGGCCTTCTTCGATTTCGCGGCTCCGGTCGATCCCGAGTCGTCGCCGCCGAGCAGGGTCGTGCCCGCGTACGCGGCCGCCGCGCCCAGGACGACCACCGCGGCGATGATCGCCATGATCCGGCCGGTCCGGCCGAGCCGGTCCCAGAACGAGCCCTCGACATATCCGGAGCGTTCCATCCGGCGCTCCTCGCGCTCGGCGAGGACCTTCAGCTCCTGGGAACGTTCCTCGGCCACGATCTCGCTGACCTCGCGCACCTCGGCATCGCGCTCCGGGGCGCCGCCCGCCCATTCACGCAGGCGCCGCAGATCGCGGGCCTGGGAGAAACAGAGCATCGCGAGCACGACGAGACCGAACAGGGAAATCAACCCTGCGTAGGCACCGACAGTCTGAATCACGTCTTTCAAGATCTACTCACCATTGGCCACGGATCTGGGTCGCTCCCTGAATCGAGCAAAGAAAGGGGTTTCCCGGGACTAGACGGCAGCATCTTAGAGAGCCGGGACGGCTCAGGGAATCCGGACCGGGTCCACACCCGGCGAGTTCACGATTTCGATCAGCGTCTCGGCGAGGTTCGATTCGTCACCGGTCTGGACCTGAAGCTCGAGCCGGTCGAGAGTTCGTTCCACCCATTCGGCGTCGATCCGCTCGTCCCTGACCGCCCGCATGATGCGCTTCGACGCGGTCGGCTGGGGCCGCTCCTCGTCGCCGAAAAGCTCCTCGTGGAGCTTCTCACCGGGACGCGGCCCGGTGAACTCGATCGCGATGTCGGTCTCGGGCTCGTAGCCCGCCAGCCTGATCATGTTCTCGGCCAGATCGACGATCTTGATCGGATCGCCCATGTCGAGCACGAACACGTCGCCGCGGGTGTTGCCGGTGTCGGCGGCGCGGATCACGAGCTGAACCGCCTCCGGAATGGTCATGAAGAAACGGGTCATGTCCGGATGGGTGACCGTGACCGGGCCTCCCTTCTCGATCTGGCGCTTGAAGATCGGCACGACGCTGCCCGAGGAACCGAGCACGTTGCCGAACCGGACGCTGACGAACCGCGTGTCGCGGTGGCGCTCGCCGGCCGATCCGATCGCCCACTCGGCCAGAGCCTTGGAGGCGCCCATCACGGTCTTCGGGGTGACCGCCTTGTCGGTCGAGATCAGCACGAAACGCTCGCACTTCGCGGCGGCCGCGGTCTCGGCGGTGATCTTGGTCGCGATCGCGTTGTTGCGGATCGCCTCGAGCGGATTCGATTCCATGAGCGGCACGTGCTTGTAGGCGGCGGCGTGGAAGACGACGTTCGGCTTGAAGCGCTGCATCACCTCGAACATGCGCTCGGTCTCCTTGCAGTCGGCCAGGACCGCTTCGACCCGGTTGAAGTGGCGCTCGGCCACCATCTCGCGCTCGATCAGGAAGAGGTTGTCCTCGGCGTGGTCGAGCATCACCAGCAGACGCGGATTCACCCGGGCGATCTGGCGGCACAGCTCGGAACCGATCGAGCCACCGGCACCCGTCACCAGAACGACCTGGTCTTCGAGATAGGCGCCGACCCGCTCCAGCTCGACCACCACCGGCTCACGGCCGAGCACGTCCTCGACCTGAACCTCTCGCAGCTGCTGGCTGAGCTGGACACCGCCGCGCAGCAGCTCGAACACGGTCGGCAGGGTCTTGACCCGGATCTGGCGGGAGCGGCAGGCCGCGACCACCTTCGCCCGCAGCGTGCCCGGCGCGGACGGGATCGCGATGACGACCTCATCCGGCTCGGTTTCGTCCAGGATCGTCTCGATCTCATCGGTCGTGCCGAGCACCGAGATTCCCTGGATGCGCATGCCGCGCATGCCGGCGTTGTCGTCCACGAAACCGATCGCCATGTCACCGAGGTTCGGGTTGAGCCGCAGCTCCCGGACCACCATCTGGCCGCCGGATCCGGCCCCGATCACCAGGATCTCGCGGCCCCGGGCGATCCGGCGTCCGCGATCGGGACGTTCCTTGAAGAGCCGGGTGCCGAGCCGGGCCCCGGCGATCAGCATCATCGTCAGCAGGAAGTCGACCATCGCCACCGAACGCGGCAGATCGACCTTGTAGGGCTGGGCGACACTGAAGATCACGATCAGCAGCAGGCTCGAGATGGTCACGGCCTGCACGATCCGGGCGATGTCACGGCCACCCACGAATCGCCACCACTTCTGGTAGAGCCCGAAGAGATAGAAGATGACGACCTTGCCGACGACGACGAAGGCGACCGAATTCAGGAACAACTCGACGTATCGATGCGGGATCGTGCCCGGGTCGTCGAGGAAACGCAGCTGAAAGGCGAGGAAGTAGGCGGCCGCCACGAGCACGGCGTCGCCCGCCATCTGCCACAGCTGGTACCTACGTAGATGGAAGCTCGGTCGGCGCACGAATCATCAAAGTTTAGTCGGGAATAGAGTCACACCTCTGATTTCGCGAACCAGTGACACCCAGCGCGCAGTGATCCTCGGTCTCGTCCAGGGTCCGACCGAGCTGCTCCCGGTGTCGAGTTCGGCCCATCTGGCGATGCTGCCGAAGCTCGCCGGATGGGATTGGGAGCGGCTCGATCCCGAGCTGCGCAAGAGCTTCGAGGTGGCGCTCCACGCCGGGGCCGCTCTCGCGCTGTTGCTGACCCGGCGGCACGAGATCGCCGAGGAGATCGAGGCGTTCGACCTGCGCCGGGCCGCGGTGCTCGCGCTCTCCTTCCTGCCCGCGGCGGCGGTCGGATTCGGTTTCGAACGCACGATCGAGTCGAAGCTCGGCGGCCCGCGATCGACCGCCGCGGGCCTGATCGTCGGTGGCGTCCTGATGGCTCTGGCCGACCGGCGGCCCCAGGAACGCGGTCGCGGCGAGGCCGGTCCCGGTGACGGACTCGCTCTCGGCGTCGCCCAGGCCGCCGCATTGATGCCCGGGGTGTCGCGCAACGGCGCGACCCTGACCGCCGCGCGCCTGCGCCGGTTCTCGCGGGATCAGGCGAACCTGCTGTCCCGGACGGTCGCTCTGCCGGTGATCGTCGGCGCGGTCGCGCTGAAGGGAACCCGCCTGGTCAAGCGCGGTCTCACCTCCAGGCAGCGCCGCTGGCTGGCGATCGGCGTCGGCACCTCGTTCGCCTCGACGATGGCCTCGAACGGCCTGATCGAGATGGTCGAACGCGACCGCGCGCTGCGGCCCTACGCGATCTACCGGATCGTTTTCGGGCTGACGATCCTGGCGGTACTCGGCAACCGAGCCGGTTCTGGTGTTGAATCAGGGGAGATGAACCAGATGCCGGAGATGACGAATGAGTGAAGCCCCCGACGCCTACGCCCAGGCGGGCGTGAGCCAGAACGACGCTGACCGCGCGGTCAGCCTGCTGGTCGGCGCCCTCGCCAAGGCGAACATCGGCAGGCCCTCACGCCAGGTCGATCTGAGCGGGCACTACGCGGCCGTGATGAAGCTGGACGACAGCACCGGCATCGCGCTCTCCACCGACGGGGTCGGCACCAAGCTGCTGATCGCCGAGGAGCTGGATCGTTTCGACACGGTCGGGATCGACTGCATCGCGATGAACGTCAACGACATCATCTGTGTCGGTGCCGAGCCGATCGCGATGCTGGACTACCTCGCCGTGGAAAAGGCCGATCCGGAGCAGTGCGAGCAGATCGGGATCGGCCTCGCCCGCGGAGCCGAACTCGCCGGGATCGAGATTCCAGGCGGGGAACTCGCCCAGCTGGGCGATCTGGTCAACGGATTCGACATCGCCGGGGCCTGCTTCGGCACGGTCAAGCTGGACGAGATCATCGACGGATCGGCGGTATCGCCGGGTGATGTCGTGATCGGCCTGCCCTCTTCCGGCATCCACTCGAACGGCTACACCCTGGCCCGCAAGGCGCTCGGCGGACCCGGCGGCCTCGCCTACGACGACGACCGGCTCGGCCGGCCGCTCGGCGACATCCTGCTGGAGCCGACCGAGATCTACGTGAAAGCCGTGATGGACCTGATCCGATCCGACGCCGCGGTCCATGGTCTCGCCCACATCACCTCCGGCGGGCTCGACAACCTGCTCCGCCTGAAGTCCGAGGTCACCTACGAGATCGATTCGCCGCTGGAGCCGCAGCCGATCTTCGGGCTGATCGCCGAACGGGCCGAGGTGCCCGAGGACGAGATGTACGAGATCTTCAACATGGGATGCGGGTTCTGCTGCGTCGTTCCCGCGGAGGACGAGACCGCCGCCCTGGAAGTGCTCCGCGCCCACTACCCCGAGGCCCGCCGCATCGGTTCGGTCGCCGAGGGGCCCCTGACCGTAAGACGAAGCTGAGGAGAGCCCGGTGAAGGTCGCGATCGTCCTGTACGAAGACTTCACCGCCCTCGATGCGATCGGTCCGTATGAGGTGATGTCCCGGGTTCCGGGATGGGAGATCACCTTCGTCGCCGCCGTGCCCGGTCCGCAGAACACCGATGCGGGAGTCACGTCGCTCGAAGCCAGAGCGTCTTTCGACGAGATCACCGAACCGGACATCGTGCTGGTGCCGGGAGGACCCGGCAGCCGTTTCGCAATGGAACACGAACCGACGCTCGAGTGGCTGCGGCGGGTCTCCCCGGGAGCCCGATGGGTGACCTCGGTCTGCACCGGCTCGCTCATCCTTGCCGCCGCCGGCCTGCTGAACGGAAGGCGGGCGACCACGCACTGGACCAACCTGGAGCGGCTGCGGGAGCTGGGTGCGGAACCGGTCGCCGAACGCGTGGTGATCGACGGCAACGTGGTTACCGCCGCCGGTGTCTCGTCCGGGATCGACATGGCACTCACCCTGGTCGCCGAGGCGACCAGCCCTGAGCTGGCCGAGGCGATGCAGCTCGCGATCGAGTACGACCCGCAGCCACCCTTCGACTCCGGCTCACCGCGAACCGCGGCGGCCGGAATCGTGGATGTGGTCACTCAGGTCGCGGCGCAGCGAGATCCCTGGCTGGCCGAGCGCCTGGAGCGCTGAATCAGCGCTTTCGGGTGACCCCGAGGCGCATCGTCTTCGCCAATCTCGCCGCGCCGTCCTCGGTCACGGTGAGGCGCAATGGCAGCTTCGCCGGTCCGCGCAGAGACTTCGCGCCCTTGATGGTGAAGGTCAGCTTTCTTTCCTGGCCCGGAGCGAGAGTGCCGAGCGAACGGCACGGACGCTTCACCCGCACGGCCTTCGACCGCAGGCAGACTCCGGTGCCCCCGCTGGCCGCGTCGCCCGCGTTGCGAACGGTGACCGAGACCTTGGCCGATCCTCCGGCGCGAATCCGGCGGGTGCCCATGTCGATGCCGCGAATCCGCAGTTTCGAGGCGCCTTCGGGATCGGGCGGGATCGGGCAGAGCGACGGATCGGTCTCACAGGTCGGCTCGGGATCGGGTGGCCCCGGCTCTTCGATCTCGACCGCCGGGGCCTGTCCGACCTGTGCCGGGTTCTGACTGGGAGCGATACCGGTGCAGCCGGCTCCGGCCTCGCGCTCGACGCAGATGTCGATCGAGTTGGAGGGAACCGCGTCGGCGATTCCTTCGCCATCGTCCGCCGGGTCGTACGCCTTGAGTCGTTTCCAGCCGGGCTTCGTGAAGGTGACGGCGGCCAGTCCGTCGGCGTCGGAGGTACCGGGCACGGTGACCTCGGGGGATACCGGGACCACGGCCGCGGTGAGTCCGCCGACCGTCGCGCCCTCGTAGGCCGCATCGGTGAAATCGGTGACGTTCACTTCGACCGGTTCGCCCACGACGGCGGTCGCCGGACCATCCAGCGACAGCATCGGCCGGTTGTTGAAGGCGTCGTAGACCCAGAGCACCTCGTCACCCTCGGCCAGCTGGTACTGGCAGCCGCCGACCGGGGTGAACTCCCGGTTGACCAGGATTCCCCACCACCAGGCGTTGTCGTCGTCCTCGGCCTCGGGTCCCCATCGTTCGATGAAGTAGTCCTCGAAGCCGTCGTACCAGGAGGCGCCGAAGTCGGTGCCGATGATCGTCATGGCGTCGACCGATGCGGCGGTCGGTGTCGGGCCGGGCTGCTCGTGCGCCGACAGGTTGGTGCTGTCGCACTTGCGGGCGCTGGAGTCGCCCGCCGCCTGGATGTCGTGACCGTCGGTCTTCACGACCCGGTCGAACAGAGTGGCGTTCTTTCCTTCGATCCGGACCGAGACGTCGGTCGGCACAGCCTCGGCCATTCCAGCGAAGGCGAGCGTGGTGAACATGACTGCAAGCGCAGCCGAAATCAACTTCTTCATGATTCTGTACCCCTTTCCGCGAGGGCGTTGAATTGAAGAGGCGCCGTAGGTGTCCTGGCTTACGAGCTATCCCGTCGCGCCTTCCCAGAGCCTTCGACTCCAGTGGCTGCACATGGCGTGCGGCGAGCATCCTCGATCACAGTGGCGGGACCGCGCCGGATTCGAACCGGCTTCCGCTGACAGCGACCTCTGTATGTGGAGCGCATGAAAGCAGAAAACCCAACCCACCGCGCCCCGGCAACGATTTCTAGTGATTATCACTAGAAATCGTTGCCGGGGCTGGTTTTTTGGGCTGGTGGGGTGTTTTGCGTGGCTTGCCGCCATGCGGGCCGGGTAGATTTCCTCTGAGGGGTTTTCTTCCCGATCCGCGCGTCAAGAGGCATTGATCTTTTTTTCCCGAAACCGGCCGTCGAACTACCGAAATCCCCGACTCCGGGTAGGCTCGGTGACCCATGAGTTTTCGCAGGCTGGATCGGTGAAATAGTGGAACTCGACAGCCCCTCTCCGTCGAGAACTTTGCAGTGCCGATGAACCCTTCGCCGCCCCCTTCGAGCGCACAGATGATCGGAACGGTCCTTTCCGACCGATACCGCCTCGAGGCCAAACTCGGCAGCGGCGGCATGTCCACCGTGTACCTGGCCCGGGACGAGGTCCTGGACCGTCCGGTCGCGGTGAAGCTGATGCATCGCGAAATGACCGAGCAGCCCGACCAGCTCGAGCGCTTCAACCAGGAGGCCCGCGCGGTGGCGAAGCTCTCCAACCCGAACGTGGTCGCCGTGATCGACGCCGGCGAGGACAACGGCCGTCCCTACATCGTGCTCGAGTACGTGCAGGGCGAGACCCTGAAACAGCGGATCAGCCGGGTCGGCGCGCTCGACGCGACCGAGGCCTTCGCCTACGGTCTCGAGGTCGCGCAGGGACTCGGGGTCGCCCATGAGGTCGGCATGGTGCACCGGGACGTCAAGCCGCAGAACGTCCTGATCGACTCCACCGGCCGGGCCAAACTGACCGATTTCGGCATTTCCCGCCAGCTGAACGACGAGGGCGTGACCGCCACCGGAAGGGTGATCGGCACCACCGACTACGTCGCTCCCGAACAGGCGATGGGCAAGGATGTCGATCCCCGCTCCGACATCTACTCGCTCGGCATCGTGCTCTACGAGATGCTGACCGGCGACGTGCCGTTCGAGGCCGACAACCAGATCGGTGTCGCGATGAAGCACGTCAACGAACCGATCCCGGACATCCAGGTCCAGCGCCCCGACATCTCGGCGGCATCGGCGCGTGTGGTCGAGAAGGCCACCGCCAAGGATCCCGACGACCGCTACGACACGATCGAGGAGATGTCCGAGGATCTCCAGGCCGCGCTCGAGGTCGAGGCGATCCGCGCCGGAGGTACCACCGGTGAGGCGACCTCCGTGCTGGACGCGGTTCCACCGCCGCGGCGCCAACTCGACACCCGCCAGGGCTCGCCCTGGCCGGCCGTGATCATGCTGCTCGTGGCTCTCGTGATCGCCGCCGGAACCGCCTGGTACATCGCCAGCGGCGACGCGCCCGGTGGTGGCGGAGGAGGAGGCAACGGTGGCGGAGGCGGCGGCAATCCCAGCTCCACCCAGGTTTCGCTGGTCTCGGCGACCGACTACGACCCCGAGGGTGACGAATCCGAACATCCCGAGGAGGCCTCCTTCGCGATCGACGACGACAGCGAGACCTCCTGGACTACCGAGACCTACGAGGCGGACACGCTCAGCGACAAGACGGGGGTCGGGCTGTACGTGGACGCCGGGGAACAGGTCGCCGCGACCTCGATGCAGATCACGACACCGACCCCGGGCTGGGCCGTCGAGATCTACGGCACCAACGAGCCGATCCCCGAGGACGTCTCCGGATGGACGCCGCTCGCCTCCGTCGACGAGGTCAGCGACACCCAGGAGATCGAACTCATCGCCGGCGGCGAGAAGTACCAGTACTACCTGATCTGGGTCACCGATCCGGTCGAGACCGATACCGGATTCGGCGTCTCGATCTCAGACGTCAAGCTCTTCGATTAGCAAGGAATCAGGATCGCTTCGCTGTGCGATCCTGATTTCGAGCACCCGAGACCTAGAAGCTGTGTGTAGCCTCGGTCCGGTGACGCTCGATCGCGAGCTCGACCAGACGGGTGCAGAGTGCCGGGTAGGCCAGGCCTGACGCCTCCCAGAGCTTCGCGTAGACCGAGGTCTCGGTGAAACCGGGAATGGTGTTGATCTCGTTGATCAGGATCGCGCCATCCGCCTCCACGAAGAAGTCGCAGCGGGCCAGGCCCGAGCAGCCGGCGAGGGTGAACACCTCGGCCGCGATCTTCCGCAGCTCGTCGATGGTCTCCTCTCCGATATCGGCCGGAACCGCGAGGTTCATCCTGCCCTCGGTGTACTTGGCCTCGTAGTCGTACCAATCGGCGTTGGCGATGATCTCGCCCGGCATCGAGGTCTCGGGATTCTCGTTGCCGAGCACCGAGCACTCGATCTCCCGGCCGGCCGAGTTCGCCTCGATGATCACCCGCGGATCGAACGAGGCGGCCTCCTCCACCGCGGCCTCGAGCCGGGTGTCATCCTCGACCTTGACGATGCCGACACTCGAGCCGAGCCTCGAAGGCTTGACCCAGAGCGGATGGCGAAGCTCAGCGGCGCGTTCCTTCCAGTTCGGGGTGAACGCCTGGACGAAATCGACCTGGGGCAGGCCGGCGAAGCCGCAGAGGCGCTTCAGGGTGAGTTTGTCCATGCAGACCGCGGATCCGAGCACATCGGAGCCGACGTAGGCGATTCCGGCGGTGTCGAGAGCGCCCTGGGTCGCGCCATCCTCCCCGAAGGGGCCGTGGAGAACCGGAAAGGCGACGTCCGCGCCAAGCAGTCCGCCGCCGGGAATGATCGTGACCGGCTCGCCATCGCTGGACCAGCCACCGTCCTTGGCGATCAGGACCTCGATCACCTCATGTCCGTCGGCTCGCAGTCCGTCCGCGACCGCCTTGCCTGAAACCAGAGAAACCTCATGCTCACTCGAACGACCACCACTCAGAACCGCAACCTTCATCAATCAGCTCCCAATCCGCCCGAAGGCGGGCTTGAATCCGGGTCGTACGCACCTACCATGATCACGATCCGGGTTCCTTCATTGACAGTGCCACCACCCGAGGGATTCTGATCGATCACCCTGCCGTCCTGCGGTTCGATGTCGGTCGGCTGCTCCTGTACCGAGACCGTGAGTCCCGCCCCGGTGATCGCGCTCTCCGCCTCCGACTGGGTCAGGCCGACCACGTTCGGAACACTGACGGTGGTCTCGGTCGGCCCGGAGGAAACGGTCAGCTCGACCGTGCTGTCCGGGTCGACCTTCGTGCCGGCGTTCGGCGATTGGGTCAGGACCTCGCCGGCCGGCCGGTCACTCGAAGTCTCCGAAGAGCTGTACTCCAGCCCCTTGGCGGAAAGGCGCTGCTTGGCAGCTTCCAGCGTGATGCCAACCACGGCCGGCACCGCTACCTGCTGCGGGCCGCTGGAGACGATCATCGTGACCTCGCTGCCCCGCTTGGCCGATTCGCCGGCGGCGGGATCGGTCTCGATCACCGAATCCGCGGGCACATCGCTCGAGGGCTTGGTTTCGACCGTCACACCGAACCCGGCATCGTCGAGAGTCTGTTCGGCCGCGTCGCGAGACTGGCCGGTGACGTCGGGCACCTCGACCGTTCCCGGTCCGGCGCTCACCCCGAGGTTCACGTCCGGATCCGAGCAGAACCAGCCGAGGAACTTGCAGTCCCGGTCCGATTCGCCCGAAGGGTCCTGTTTCAGAACGCGATTGCTGGGACCGGACTGCTTGATCCGCTCGACATCACCGACGTCGAATCCCTCGGCGTTCAGCTTCGAGACCGCCTGATCGAAACTCTCGCCGACCACGTTCGGCACCTCGACCGTGTTCGAACGGGTGAGGCCGAAGACGATCAGCAGGGCGATGACCGCCGCGGCGGCGGCCAGCCAGATCCACTTCTTCGATTTCTCTTCGGGCTCGTCGTATCCGGGATCCCGCTCGGCCGCGTCGAGCGCCTCGATGAAGGCCTCGGCACTGTGAAATCTCGCGATCGGCTCCCGTTCGAGTGCCTTCATGACCACCGCGTCAAGCGCCGGGGAGACCGACTCGTTGTAGTAGCTGGGCGGCGGCGGGGACTCCTGCATCTGGCTGAGCGCGACCGCGACGGCGCTGTCGCCGTCGTGCGGTACCCGGCCGGTGAGGCACTCGTAGAGGATGACGCCGACCGAGTAGAGGTCCGACTCCGGCCCGACCTCCATGCCCTGGGCCTGCTCGGGCGAAAGGTAGTGGGCGGTGCCCATGATCGATCCGGCCTCGGTCAGGTCGGACACGCCGATCGCGCGGGCGATGCCGAAATCGGTGACCGTGGCGAGCCCGGTCGCGTCGACGATCACGTTCAGCGGCTTCAGATCGCGGTGGATCACACCGTGGCGATGGGCGAATCCGGCCGCCTCGAGGATCTGGCGGACGATCGCCACCGATTCGGGCGGGGTCAGGCCGAGATTGATCAGGTCCCGCAGCGTGCGGCCTTCGATGTAGGCCATGGCGATGTAGTAGGTGTCGCCGACCTCGCCGCGATCGAAGATCGAGACGATGTTGACGTGCTGGAGCGCGGCGGCCGACTCGGCCTCGCGGCGGAAACGCTCGATGAACTCGGGGTCTCGGGCGAAACGGTCGTGCAGGATCTTCAGCGCGACCCGGCGGGGAAGGTGGAGATCGTCGGCCAGCCAGACGTCGGCCATGCCGCCCGAGCCGATCAGGGCCTCGATCCGGTAGCGGCCGTCGATCACGTCGCCGATCTGCGGGCGGCTCATGGTGCGGTGACTTCGGTGGGCATCTGTCTACTCCCCAATCAGGGTCTGCATTACTCCGGCGGCTATCGGAGCCGCCACCGTACCGCCCTGGCCGTCCGTGCACTCGACTGTGGCGGCCACTGCAATCTGCGGGTCGTCCGCGGGGGCGAAGCCGACGAACCATGCCTGGTTGGGCAGGCCATCGCAGGATTCACGTCCGGGAACCTCGGCGGTACCGGTCTTTCCGGCCACATCGATGCCGCTCAGGGCGGCCGCCGTGCCGGTTCCTTCGTTGACCACCGCCTTCATCGCCTCGGTCAGCTGCGCGGCGCTGTCCTCGGAGATCACGTCGGACTGCTGATCGGGATCCATCGTCTTGATCGAGCGGCCGTCGACATCCTTGACCTCCTTCCAGATCTGCGGCTTCATCAGCTTGCCGCCGTTGGCGATCGTCGCTCCGACTTCGGCCATCTGCAGCGGCGTGGCGAGCAGCCGCTCCTGGCCGATCGCGATCCGTCCGACGTCGACTCCCTCGTCCGGGGAGAGCAGCTTGTTTCCGTCGAAGACGCCGCTGACCGAAAGCTGGCCGTCCGGCAGGTCGATCTCGGGCTTCGAGTTGAAGCCGAAGCGGTCCATGTACTCGTAGAGCGTGTCGGTCCCGATGTCTTCGCCGAGCTGGGCGAAGAAGGTGTTGACCGAGTGCGTGAGCGCGGTCTCGACGTTGATGTCGCCGTAGTCGGTCGCGTCCGCGTTGGCCAGCGGATTGCCCTGGATATCGATCGAGGCGGGCGAATCGATGGTCGTGTCCGCATCGATCTTGCCGCTGTCGAGCGCCGCGGCGGCGGTCACCAGCTTGAAGGTCGATCCGGGCGGGTACTGGCCCTGGGTCGGGCGGTTGAGCAGAGGGGCCGCCGGGTCCTTGTTCAGCTCGGTCAGGCTGTCGGGAATCGTGTTCGGGTCATATGGCGGCTGCGAGACCATCGCCTTGATCGCTCCGGTCGAGGGCTCGATCGCGACCACCGCGCCCGGACGGCCGGCGAGCAGATCGAAGGCGGTCCGCTGCGCGGTCGAGTCGAGATTGGTGATCACGTCATGCCCGACCTGTTTCTCACCCTTGATCTCGTCGATGATCGAGGTGAACTCGGAGTCGTCTCCGATCAGCTCGGAGTTGTGGAAGGCCTCGAACTCGGAGTTGCCCTGCGAGATGAAGCTGTAGCCGATCGGATGCCCGAACAGGCCGGCCGTCGGGTACCGCCGCACGAACTGCCGGGAAGCACCTGTGCCCTGAGCTTTCGATCGCGCGATCACGGCGCCATCGGCCGTGTAGATCGTACCCCGCTTGATCTGCTGTGCCTCGAAGAGCGGCCGCTTGTTGACCCGCTCGTTCTTCAGGTTGTCGGCGTCGATCACCGCCCAGTAGGACGTGAAGCCGACCAGGACCGCGAAGCAGACCGTGATGAAGGCGAAGAGCTTGATGATCTGCGCGTTCACTGCCAGCCTCCGGTGGTCGCCATCTGATCACCTTCGCGGGCTTCGCGCCGCGCCTTGTTCGAGACCAGCAGGAGCAATGCGAGCAGGATGAAGTTGGCGAGGATCGAGCTGCCGCCATAGGAGACGAGCGGAAGGGTCACTCCGGTCAACGGGATCACCCGGGTCACGCCGCCGATGATCACGAAAGCCTGGAAGGCGAATACCGCTGTGAGGCCGGTGGCCAGCAGTTTCGAGAAGCCATCGTTCGCCATCAGGGCGACCTTGAAGCCCCGGGCCGCGATCAGGAGATAGATCGCGATCACGGCAGCTCCGCCGAACAGGCCGAGTTCGCTGACGATCAGGGTGTAGATCAGGTCGGTGTGAGCTGCCGGAAGCAGCGGGGCACCATCGGTCCCGGGGATCGCGACCATCGATTCGGCGAAGCCCTTGCCGAACAGACCGCCGTCGGCCTGGGCGAACATCGACTGCAGGATCTGGTATCCGGCGCCGCCGGGATCCTGATACGGATCGAGCCAGATGTCGACCCGGTCGGTGACGTGCGGCACGAGGTTGTAGATGAAGTAGGCGCCGACCATGAACATCGCCATGCCGATCACCACGAAGGAGAGCCTTCCGGTGGCGACGTAGAGCAGCGAGAGGAAGGCGGCGAAGAACATCAGCGAGCTGCCGAGATCGCGGATGAAGATCAGCATGAACATCGCCGCTCCCCAGACCACCAGGAGCGGGCCCAGATGTTTCAGCGGGGGCAGGGTCAGACCGAGGAAACGGCGGGCGTTGATCACGAGCAGCTCCCGGTGTTCGCGCAGATAGCTCGCGAGGAAGATGACGATGCAGATCTTCGCCAGCTCGGCCGGCTGGAATCCGAACGGGCCGATCTTCACGCCGAGATAGGCGCCGTTCACCTGGGCGCCGATCAGCGGCAGCCGGGGGGCGAGCAGGAGTCCGATTCCGATGGCGGCGATCGTGTACCGGTAGCGCTCCAGAACCGAGTAGTCGCGCAGAAAATGGACCACCACCGCGAACAGGATCAGTCCCAGCACGAACCAGTTCGCCTGATCGCGGGCGAGTTCGTTGCCGAACTCGGCGTCCAGCCGGTAGATCATCACGAAGCCGAAGGCCGTGAGCAATGCCATCAGCGGGAAGAGGTAGGGATCGGCGTCGGGCAGCCGGATCCGGATGTAGATGTGGGTGGCGAGACAGATCGCCAGGAAGTAGAGGCCGTAGGACAGGCTGAGGTTGCTGAGCCGGTCGTCGTTCTGGCCGAACACCGCGGCGAAGCCGATCGTCAGCAGCAGCGCGACCGGGACGAGCGCCAGAAGCTCCCGGTTCCGGGCGGAGTACCTGGAGACCCTCGCACCCACCTAGATTCCCTCTTGGCTCTCGATGCTCTCGATCAGATCGGTTGCATCGGCGCGAGAGCGCAGGGAGTGTCCCTTGACTGAGTCCTGTCGTTGCTGGTCGAGCTCACTCGTCTGGATCGCGGTCGAGTACCGCTCGTCGTAGAGCGAGATCCCGAAGGGAAGCTCGTAGGGAAGGCCGCGGTAGAGGGCGACCCGGCCGGCCGAGTCGGTACCGAGGAACCAGACCTGGCGGCTCGCGTAGAAGAGTCCTCCGAGGACCACCGCGATCACCGCGAGTCCGATCAGGGTGCGGCCGATGATCGCTCCAGACCTGCCCTTGCGCCGCCCGTCGTGGTTCTCGCCGCGCCGGGCGTTCCTCGTGCCTCCGGCCGGCGGCAGCGTGGCCGGGCCGGAATCGGGCAGCAGCGGTTCGGCCGGATCCTCGACCTGGAAGAGCACGACCGTGATGTTGTCCCGCCCGCCGGCCCGGTTGGCCTCGTCGACCAGCGCCCGGGTGGCGGCGTCGAGCGAGGTCGAGCCGACCAGCAGTTCCTTGATGCGCTCGTCGCCGAGCATGGTCGTGAGGCCATCGGAGCAGAGCAGAAAGAGATCTCCGGGTGCGGAGGGCACGCTCTGGATGTCGGCCTGCACCTCCGGCTCGGGACCGAGGGCCCGGGTGATGATCGAGCGCTGTGGGTGATCCTCGGCCTGGGCCTCGGTGATCTGTCCGCGGCGGCGCATCTCCTCGACCAGCGAGTGATCCTTGGTCAGCCGCTGGAGGATCCCGTCCCGCAGGCGGTAGGCCCGCGAATCGCCGACGTGCCCGATCACGACCGCTTCCGCCTCACCATCGACGGCGGCCGCGGTGATCGTCGTGCCCATGCCGGCCAGTGACGAGTCGGAATGCGCCTGATCGTGAATGGTCCGGTTGGCGAGCCCGATCGATTCCTGGAGCGCGATCTCGGGATCGCCGGCCGGCAGCCCGTTCTCGAACGCCTGCACCGCGGTCATCGAGGCGACCTCACCGGCCTGGGCGCCGCCCATGCCGTCGGCCACCACGAACAGCGGCTCCCTGACCAGGAACGAGTCCTCGTTCGCCTGGCGCTGGCGACCGGTGTCGGTCAATTCCGAATGTCGGGAAACCCGCAGCATCTAGATCTCGATCGGCTTTCTCATCAGATATCCATCTCGAAGCGGAAAGTCGTATCACCGATGGATATCGAGAATCCGTCGGCCAGTTCGTTTTCACCGACCAGCGGCCCGCCGTTGAGCAGGGTTCCGTTGGTCGAATTCATGTCTTCCACGAAGTATCGGTCACCGCGAGGGTAGACCCTGGCGTGAACGCCCGAGGCGTAACGGTCGTCGAAGCTGATGTCGGCGTCGCCGGAGCGGCCCAGGGTCGCCCCCCCGAACAGGTCGAATCGGGTTCCCGGGGTGAGGCTGTCGCTGCGTTCGACCACGAGCCATGCGTCCCGCGTGCCACCTCCGCCGCCGCCACCGAAGGCCGCCATGCTGGGACCGGCGTCCTGTTCACCGCGATTGCGCTGCAGATCCTTGCGGGCACTGCTCGCGATCCAGATCAGAAAGAGGTAGAGGACCGCGAGAAACCCGAACTTGAGGGCAACTGAAATCGGTTCGTAATCCACGTGCTCGCTGCGCCTACCGTTCCAGGCTGAACCGGAAAGTGGTTGTCCCGACCGTCACCTGGTCACCTTCGCGAAGCCGCGCGGTGCTCGCCCGCCGTCCGTTGACCTTGATCCCGTTGGTCGAACCAAGATCGGCGATCTCCCATTCGCCCCCGGGTCCCTGGCGCAGCTCGGCGTGGCGGCGGGAGACGTTCGGGTCGCGAAGCACGCACTCGACGTCGTCGGAGCGGCCGATCGTGGCGCGTGGTCCGTCGAGGACCTGGCGGCGTCCACCGGTTTCCACCACGGCGCGGGAAAGCATCGGGGCCGCGGGGGCCGGGCGGCCCTGTTCTTCTCTCGGCGGTGCCTTGTAGACCATCGTGTGACCTTCTTCGGCGGGAGCGGGCCGCTCACCTTCGCGCTGCGAGGCCTTGACCAGCCGGGCCTGGATCCCGAACTCGCCGAGCCGGAGGCGGTCGTCGGTGTTGAATTTCACCTCGGGACGGGTCAGCAGGTCGTATCCGCGACGGCGCGCGTGTTCGAGCAGGTACCCGGAAAGCTCCTGTTCCAGCGAACGTTCGTAGCCCTCGAGCTTCTCGCGGTCCTCGATCGAGAGATGGACCGTGTACTCGTTCGGCACATAGACCCGGGACACCGAGGCGGTCTTGTGCGAATCCATCTCCTTCGCCAGTTTCCGGGCGAGTTCCACAGGCTGGACCTCGGAGCTGAAAGCACGGCTGAACACACCCTCGACCAGTCCTTCGATCCGGGCCTCCAGGTTTCGGAACACACTCATCGCCCGCTCCCCGGAAGCGGGCTTTCAGTGTCAGTGGGCGTTTGGAACACGATCTGATCCTACGGGAGTAAAGGTCAGGGACCCGCCCGATCGCCCTTCGCGGCGAGATCTGGCCCGGCCGAGGATCGCTCCCAGGAAGACCGCTCCGGCGATCCAGACCGCCAGGGAAACGGCGAACGTCGAGTTGACCAGAGTCGGAAAGAGCAGGTCCGAGATCGCCGAACCGACCGAGTTCTGCCAGCCGTCCGCCGCCTGCGGGAATTTTCCGAACAGCAGCTTCTGTCCGGTCATCCCCTCGGCGAGCGCGGTGCAGGTGAGTCCCATGCCGGCGACGATCGCCCGGTTTCGCCAGTCCTCCGCCAATGCGGCGAGGATCGGCATGAAGGGGGCTAGTCCCAGGGTTCCGAGCAGTGGTCCGAGCGGGGCGAAGACCAGCGCACGGCCGCTTCCCCGGACGAAGATCGCGGGCAGGACGCCGACCAGGGCGACGACCAGTGCCGCACCCGGCATCGAGGCGATCACGGCGAGCCAGCCGGCGAGGCCGGCCGCGCCGAGCAGGAATCCGATCCTGGCGTTGATCAGGCCGAGCAGGGCGGAGACCAATGCGATCAGTCCGACGGAGGCGATGTCGGCCTCGCCGGTGACGATCATTCCGGTCGCGACCATGCCCCCGATCGCGGCCGCGGCGGCGATCCGGCCCGCGTCGAAATCGGAATCGGCGAAGGCGAAGGTCGAGCGCTCACGTTCCTCGGCCGCCGGAACCGTGTCGTCGAGCAGCTCGAGAGAGCGTTCCAACTCGATCCCGAGAGTCTCGATCTCCGGCCGGTACTCGGGCTCGCGATCGAGACAGGCGTCGACGACGTCGCTGAGTGCGGCCGGCAGATCGGGCCTCATCTCGGCCATCGGCGGGAGGTCCCGGTCGAGTGCCCGAACGGTCGCGCTCGGGGTGGTCTTCCTTCTGGGATTGTCACCGGTCCATGCCTCGTAGAGGGTGAGGGCCAGAGAGTAGACGTCGCCGGAGGGCCCGACGGGCAGCCCCTCGGCCTGTTCGGGGGCCATGTAGGAAAGTGTGCCGAGCACGTCGCCGGTGTTGGTCAGATCGTCGCCGTCGGTGAGGCGGGCGACCCCGAAGTCCATGAGTTTCGCCCCTCCTTCGCGGAACGGAGAGATCAGGTTCGCGGGTTTCAGGTCCCGGTGGACGACGCCGCGTGAGTGCGCGTGATCGAGCGCTTCGCAGATGTCGGCACCGATCTCCGCAACCTCACGGTCGCTGAGCAGATCCTGGTCGATGAGCTCTCGAACTGTCTCGCCTTCGACCAGTTCCGACACCAGGAAGGCCCGGCCGCCCTCGCGGCCGAACTCGTGGTGGGCGAACTCGAAAAGCGTGACGATTCCGGGATGGTTGAGCCGGGCGGCGGCCTGTGCCTCGCGCTGGATCCTGGGACCTGACTCGGGACCGGTCTCGATCACCTTGACGGCGACGTCCCGTTCCAGTCTGAGATCCCAGGCCCGATACACGGTGCCGAATCCGCCGGCTCCGAGGCGATCGATCAGTTCGAATCGTTGTAGTACGGTGGTGCCAATCATCTGTCGAGATGCGTTCGGCACCGATGGCTCTGACCCTTCGCCTGGGCGGCAAATGGCACCCAGGTCGCGAGAACCCGCAAATTGCGGGTGAAGGGAATAGATTGACGGTCCCGAAAGACCTCTCTGTGGTCAGTTCTGGCCACTCCCTCTATGGATTTCCCAGACCCAAACTCAGAACCAGACAGTCCCGAGCCCTTCTCCACACGCGAGCGCCCTTCGCGTACCCAGCGGCCGCGGCGTTCCCGCGCGGCCGGCGGATCGGGCGGAGGCCCCAGGCAACAGCTGATGGCCCGCCGCGCCGTGGCGCTCGGCGTCGGGCTTGTCGTGCTGATCCTGCTGGTGTTCGGGGCCAAGGGCTGCCTTGACGCGCGCAAGAACCGTTCGCTCGAGGACTACGCGAGCAGCGTCACCCAGATCGTGGACGAGACCAACTCTCTGAGCAAGTCTTTCTTCGGATTGCTCGAGGATCCCCAGGACCTGGGCGTGCCGGACTACGTCAGCGAGGTCGAGTCCGACCGCAGCGCGATGGACGGATTCCTGAGCCGGGTGGAGAAGCTCGACACCCCGGGCGACATGAAGGCGGCCCAGAGCAACCTGCTCCTGACCTACCAACTGCGCGCCGGAGCGATGAACATCATCGCCGAGCGCATGCCGACGGCCACCGGCAACGAGGGCAAGAAGGCAGCGATCAACGCGATCGCCAAGCAGATGGAGGTCCTCGCGGCTTCCGACATCCTTTACAACCAGGTGGTCCGTCACCAGATCGACAACACGATCGAGAGCAACGGAGCCAGTGCCCCGGCGATGCCGAAGAGCACCTTCGTCCCGGACGTGGCCTTCTGGGTGGATTCGGAGAACATCACCAGTTCCCTCGGAAAGATCAGCGGCGCCACCAGCACCGATGCCGCGACCGACGGCAAGACGCACGGAACGGGACTCGACACGGCCACCATCGGCGCGACCACACTTGATGCCGCCGCGCCGGTCACCATTCCCGCCGGCACCGATCCCGCCGTGGTCGTGTCGGTCACCAATCAGGGAGACGCCGACGAGTCGGACATCGAGGTGTCGGTATCTGTCGATGGCGGCACGCCGATCACCAGCACGATCGATTCGCTGGCCGCCGGAGAGACCGGCCAGGCCACCGTTCAGATCACACCCACGCCGACCGGCGAAGTCACGCTCGATGTAGCGGTGGCCGGAGTCGATGGCGAGCAGATCCTCGAGAACAACGAGGCGTCCTACCAAGTCATCTTCCCGTAGGCCGTCGTGCGCATCGCCTATCTAGGCCCCGCCGGCACTTTCAGCGAGGATGCGCTGCGGCAGAGCGGATTCGCCCCGGAGGGATTCACGCCGGTGCCCTGCGACACGATCCCGGCCGTGATCGAAGCCATCGGGCGCGGATCGGCGGATCGGGCCCTGGCTCCGATCGAGAACTCGATCGAGGGTTCGGTGCGGGGAACACTCGACGGGCTGGTCGAGCAGGCGGACGTGATCGCGATCGGCGGGGAGTACGACCATCAGATCCGTTCCGCCCTGATCAGCCGCCGGCCGATCGAGCTGGACAGGATCGCCGCGGTGATATCTCATCCTCAGCCGCTGGCTCAATGTGCCCGTTTCCTGCGTGACGAGTTGCCTCAGGCCGAGTTGAAGGTGGCGACGAGTACGAGCGCGGCCGCGCTCGAGGTCAGCCGGAGCGATCTGGCGCTCGCCGCACTGGCACCGGCCGCGGCCGCGGCCATCTACGACTGCGAGATCCTGCGGGAGGGCATCGAGGACGAGCCCGGGAACGTGACCCGGTTCGTGTGGCTCCTCCCGAGGGGGGCGGACTCCACCGCCGATCTCCGGACGGGCCCGGACGGACCCTGGAAGACGACCCTGGTCTTCTCCGAGCTGGGTGCGGACCATCCCGGAGCACTGGTCGACGCGCTGCTGGAATTCTCGAAGCGCGAGATCAATCTGGCCCGCATCGAGTCGAGGCCGCTTCGCCGGGAGCTGGGGCGCTACCGGTTCTTCATCGACGTCGAGGGCAGGGATTCCGACGCCGGGGTGGCCGAGGCGATCTCCGGCCTGAGGGACAAGGCCGAGTCGGTGAGGATCCTGGGCTCCTACCCGGGATCACCCACCGACTCGAAACCTGCCTGACGCCTATTCCTCTTCCGCGGCCTCGGCCTCGGAGTCGCCGGCATCACCGGCGAGTTCGGCTTCATCGCTCTCGGCGACCAGCTCGTCGGCCACTTCCGGGGTGACGGCGTCCTCGAAGCCGTCCTGCGGGGAGAGTTCATCCTGCTCCACGCCCTCTTCCTCCCGGTCCACCGGGGAGGCCGATTCGACGACCAGTGCGACGGCGCTGATGTGATCGCCTTCGCGAACGTTCATGGCCTTGACACCCTGGGTCGCGCGGCCCGTCTTGCGGATCCCGGCGACCGTGGTCCGCTGGACCATGCCGTTCTCGGTGATGAAGAGCAGCTCCTGGTGTTCCCGCACGATCAGGGCGCCGGCGAGGCCGCCCTTGACCTCGGTCAGCTTGGCGGTGAGAACGCCCTTGGTGCCGCGGTTCTTCACCGGGTACTCGGAGACGTCGGTCCGCTTGCCGAATCCGTTCTCGGTCACGACCAGCAGCTCGGAATCGTCACGGGCGACCGCCAGGGCGAGCACGCGATTGTCCTTCTGGCTCACGTTCATGCCGCGAACACCACTGGTGCCGCGTCCCATCGGGCGGGCCTGATCTTCGTTGAAGCGCGAGGCGTGACCGGACTTGGAGACCATCAGCAGGTCGTCCTCGCCCGAGGTCAGCTGAACGCCGACCAGCTCGTCACCCTCGCGGATCTTGATCGCGATGATGCCGTCCGCTTCGATCCGGGTGTTGTAGTCCATGAACTCGGTCTTCTTGATCTGACCGTCGGCGGTGGCGAACACGAGGTACTTGTTCTCCTTGAAATCCCGGGTGGGGATGACGTCCATGATCTCTTCGCCCTCGCGCAGCGGCAGCAGGTTGACCAGCGCGCTTCCGCGAGCGGTGCGTGCGCCTTCCGGCAGTTCGTAGACCTTCTTGCGATAGACCTTGCCGAAGTTGCTGAAGAAGAGCAGGAAGTCATGCGTCGAGCAGATCCGCAGATGCTCGATGTAGTCGCCTTCCTTCAGGTTCATCCCGGTGACTCCGACGCCGCCGCGATGCTGCTGGCGATACGAATCGGGTGAGATCCGCTTGACGTAGCCGGACTTGGTCAGGGAGATCACCATCTGCTGTTCGGCGATCGTGTCTTCGACGTTCACGTCACCGCCGAAGGGCTGGATCTCGGTGCGGCGATCGTCGCCGTACTTCTCTGTGATCTCCAGCAGCTCTTCCTTGACGATCGCGTAGACACGATTCTCGTCTCCGAGAATGGCCCGCAGTTCCCCGATCAGCTCCATCAGCTCGGCGTGCTCTTCCCGGATCTTGTCCGACTCGAGTGCGGTCAGGCGCTGAAGCCGCATGTCGAGGATCGCCTGGGCCTGTTCGCGGCTCAGCTCGAACTGGTCCATGAGGCCGTCCCGGGCGACATCGGCGTCGGCCGAGCCCCGGATCAGGGCGATGACCGCGTCGAGGTTGTCCAGCGCGATCAGCAGACCTTCGAGAATGTGGGCCCTGGCCTCGGCGCGGCGCAGCTTGAACTGCGTGCGACGGGTCACCACCTCGCGCTGATGCTCGACGTAGTGCTTGATCATGTCTCGCAGGCCGAGCGTCCGGGGGACGCCTTCGACCAGCGAGACCATGTTCATGCCGAACGAGGTCTGGAGCTGCGTCTTCTTGAAGAGGTTGTTGAGGACGACGTTCGGCACCGCGCCGCGCTTCAGTTCGATCACGACCCGCATGCCGGTGCGGTCGGTCTCGTCGCGCAGATCCGAGATTCCCTCGAGCTTCTTGTCACGGACCAGGCCAGCGATCTTGACGATGAAGCCGGAATCGCCGCCCTTCTTCACGGTGAACGGAAGTTCGGTGACGATCAGGGCGTCCTTGCCGCCCTTGAGCGGCTCCGAGTGAACCCTTCCGCGAACACGGACGCTGCCGCGGCCGGTGGCGTACGCCTCACGGATGTTGCTCGGGTCCATGATGCCGCCGCCCGGGAAGTCCGGGCCCTTGACGTGTTCCATCAGCCCTTCGAGGCCGATCTCGCGATCGTCGATGTAGGCGGCCACCGCGCCCACCACTTCCCGCAGATTGTGCGGCGGGATGTTGGTCGCCATTCCGACCGCGATTCCGGAAGCGCCGTTGACCAGCAGGTTCGGGAAACGCGAGGGAAGGACGGTGGGTTCACGCTGCGACTCGTCGTAGTTCGGTCCGAACTCGACCGTGTCGGAATCGATGTCGCGGAGCATCTCCGTCGCCAGGCGGGTGAGCCTGGCTTCGGTGTACCGCATGGCGGCCGCCGCGTCGTCATCGATCGATCCGAAGTTCCCCTGGCCGTCGGCGAGGGGGTAGCGCAGGGAGAAATCCTGCGCCATGCGGACCAGGGTGTCGTAGATCGAGGCGTCGCCATGGGGGTGGTACTTGCCCATGACTTCACCGACGATCGTCGCGCTCTTGCGGTAGGGACGGTTCGGCTGAAGGCCGAGGTCGTGCATCGCGTAGAGCACGCGGCGATGGACGGGCTTCAGTCCGTCGCGGACGTCGGGCAGGGCCCGGCCGACGATCACGCTCATCGCGTAGTCGATGTAGGACGAGCGCATCTCGAGTTCGAGCTCGCGCTCCTCGATATGGCCGGTCAGTGCTTCAAGTGCCATCAGAGGACCATCCGGTTCGTGTTGCGTGTTTCAGGCGAATCAGACATCGATGTTGCTCGCCTCCTTGGCGTAGGTCTCGATGAAGTCGCGCCGGGGGGAGACCTGGTCGCCCATCAGCATCGAGAAGATCTGGTCGGCGGCGGTGGCGTCCTCGAGCGTGACTCGCTGCAGGGTCCGGCTGGCCGGATCCATGGTCGTTTCACGCAGCTGGTCGGCGTTCATCTCGCCGAGGCCCTTGAACCGGGTCAGCTGGACGCCGTGCTTGGCCAGGTCGAGCACGGCCCGGTGGAGATCGGTGAAACCGTGTGCCTCTTCCATCCGGTCCTTCAGGGTCACCTTGAACGGCGGGCGGCCGAATCCCTTCAGCAGCTGCGCGTGGACGTCGGCGAACCGCCGGTACTCGATGCCCTCGAAGAGACGGGCCGGCAGGGTGTGGTTTCGCGCCAGTCCAGACTTCTGGTGGATCGCCTTGACCACCGTGTCCTCTCCCGCCTTGGAGATGATCTCGGTGGCGAAGATGTCCTCCGCGGTATCGGGAGCGTCGAGCACCTTGCGAACCTCGTCGATCGTGATGACCGCCTCGTCGAGCAGCTTCGACTCCGCGACGAACCGGATCACGTCGTTCCCGAAATCGCTCTGCAGAGCCGTTGACCAGCCTTCGTACTCCTTGGAGAGGCGGTTGTAGCGCTGCCAGCGATCCTTGGTCAGCTTGAGCGACTTGCCTTCGGAATCGGTGACCTCGAACTCCTCGAGCCGGTCCCGCAGGAGCATCTCCTCGAGCTCGGATTCCTTGTCGAGGTAGGTCTCCTGGTTGCCGCGCTTCACCTTGTACAGCGGCGGCTTGGCGATGTACACGAATCCGGCGTCGATCAGCGGCTGCATCTGCCTGTAGAGGAAGGTCAGGATCAGGGTGCGGATGTGGGCACCGTCGACATCGGCGTCGGTCGCCATGATGATCTTGTGGTACCTGGCCTCCTCGAGGTTGAACTCATCGTGGATGCCGGTGCCGATCGCGGTGATCATCGCCTGGATCTCGTTGTTCGCCAGCACCTTGTCGATCCGGCTCTTCTCGACGTTGAGGATCTTGCCGCGAAGCGGCAGGACGGCCTGGGTCGATCGATCGCGCGCCTGCTTGGCCGAACCGCCGGCCGAGTCGCCCTCGACCACGAACATCTCGGCATGCTGCGGATCGCGCACGGTGCAGTCGGCCAGCTTGCCCGGAAGGGTCGAGTTCTCCAGCGCGGACTTGCGCCGGGTCAGATCGCGGGCCTTGCGGGCCGCCATCCGGGCCCGGGAGGCTTCGACCGCCTTGGTGATGATGCGACGGGCCTCGCCCGGATTCTCTTCCAGGAACTCGGCGAGCTTGCGATTGACAGTCTCTTCGACCAGACCGCGAATCTCCTGGTTGCCGAGCTTGGTCTTGGTCTGACCCTCGAACTGCGGATCGTGCAGCTTGACCGAGATCACCGCGGTCAGGCCTTCGCGAACATCCTCGCCGGCGAGGTTGTCGTCCTTTTCCTTGAGGATGCCCTTGCCGCGGGCGTAGGAGTTGAGGGTCCGGGTCAGAGCCGACCGGAATCCCGACATGTGGGTTCCGCCCTCGTGGGTGTTGATGTTGTTGGCGAAGCTGAAGATCGACTCCTGGTAGGAGCTGTTCCACTGCATCGCGACCTCGACCGATCCCTCGTCCTCGTCGCCCTCGAAGTAGACGACCTTTTCGTGCATCTCCTCTTTGTTCTCGTTGAGGTAACGGACGAAGTCCTCGATGCCGCCGTCGTACTTGAACGAGACGCTCTGGCCGTCGGCACGGCGATCGTCGAGTTCGATCGAGAGGCCACGGGTGAGGAAGGCGGTTTCGCGCAGGCGGTCGACCAGGGTCGTGAAGTCGTAGTCGACCTCTTCGAATATCTCGCTGTCCGCGAGGAAGGAGATCTCGGTGCCGTGTTCCTTGGTCGCTTCGCCCTTGACCAGGTCTCCCTGGGGACGGCCGCGCACATAGTCCTGATCCCAGAAGAATCCATCGGTCCGGATCTGCAGGTGGAGCTCCTCGGAAAGGGCGTTGACCACGGAGACACCGACCCCGTGCAGTCCACCGGAGACCTTGTATCCACCGCCGTCGCCGAACTTGCCGCCGGCGTGGAGCACGGTCAGAACGACCTCGGCAGCGGGACGCTGCTCCTTCTCCATGATGCCGACCGGGATGCCGCGGCCGTTGTCGGTGACGCTCACCCGGTTGTCGGGGTGAATGACCACGTTGACCGCGTCGCAGTGGCCGGCCAGAGCCTCGTCGACCGAGTTGTCGACGATCTCGTAGACGAGGTGGTGCAGTCCGCGGGGTCCGGTCGAACCGATGTACATGCCGGGACGCTTGCGAACCGCCTCGAGACCCTCGAGGACGGTGATGTCCTTGGCCCCGTATGAGGCGTCCGACTTGCTCGTGTTGTCAGCCAATTACTACCTTTCAGAAAACTGGTCAATGGCACCGGACGAACCCGCTCCGCACCCTCAGGAGCGAATTCCGGCGTACCCATGAATCGCCCCTAATGATACCAGTCACGTCCGGCCGGACCCTCGTGCCATTCAGTAAAAAGTCCTGCAAATGAGCACTTTTTGTTGAGTTACGGAAACTTGGGGGTCGGTTCAGGTCATCCGGAGGCCCGAAAACGCAGCAAATCGGGCGCTGGGCCGCTCATTTCGGACGTCAGTTTCCGCAGCAACTGCGGCCCCATCATTTCGAGTTCCTGGGCCCAGACGCTGTTCTCACATTCAACGGTTACGACTCCGTCTCGCTCGTCCGTCACTTCGGTGACGGCCGCGATCTGAGGACCGACAGCCTGCTTCCATACAGCCTGAATCTCGGCGAGCGGCGTCTTGGGGGCGATCGTCTCCAAGACTCGTTCGAGCGCATCCGAGATCGGTTTGGGTTCGGGGCTCCGGCCACGATGATCACGCATCGTCCGGCTCCGCTTCGGGGCCCTCGACCCCGGCGATCGTCGTGAAGTCGATCTCCCTCAGATCGTCACGTTTGGGAATGAGGTCGGTCTCGGCCGCCGTGATCACACTCTGCCCGCCCTGGGAGAGCCTGGCCACCAGACGCTCGCGGCGTTCGCCGTCGAGCTCGCTCATTACATCGTCGAGCAGCATCAGCGGAGCCGGAGATCCTCCGGCGAGCAGCGCGCCGCGTTCGGCGAAAAGCAGCGTCAGAAGTCCCAGACGCTGCTGACCCTGCGAGCCGAAACGGCGAAGCTGGCGACCGTTGAAGTCCAGGCGGATCTCGTCATGATGTGGCCCCCAGGAGGTGCGTCCGAGACGGAGGTCGTTCTCGATTCTCTCCTGTAGACCGGCTCGCAGTTCATCAGGATCGGCGGAGGAACCCGGCCGATACTCGATCGAGCTTTCCCCGGCCAAACCCAGCTCAGCGGCTACCTCCGGAAACAGGTCGGCCAACTCCGCCACCGCTTCGGCACGCACCGCGGTGAGATCGGCGCCGGTCTCGGCTACCTGTTGATCCCAGGCGGGCAGCTGGCCGCGGTCCGCGACGCCATTCTGAATTCTGGCTATCAGCGCATTCCTCTGTGCGAGAGCACGGCCGAATTTTTTTCTGGATTCAGCCCTGGAAGGCCATCGGGCGCCGACATATGAATCCAGGTGAGCTCTTCTGACGGCGGGCGGACCCTTGACCAACTCGAGCCGATCCGGCGAGAAGACTGTGACCATCGGCCGGAAGGCCGCCGCTTCGGCCCGTTCGATGGCCGCGCCGTCCATGGTGAATCTGGACCCATCCGCACGGCTGGTGGCCGACATGAACTCATGGGCTATGCCACGGTCATCGTCGATCACCACACGGCACCGGGCATATGAGGATCCGAACGGAATCAGGTCCCGCTTGTCCCCGGTCCTGAACGAACGCCCGGTCAGACCGAAATAGATGGCCTCGACCAGGTTCGTCTTGCCGGCCCCATTCGGTCCGACGATGGCGGTGACCCGGGGATCCAGATCCAGATCGACCCCGTTCAGCGACCGCAGACTGTCGGCCGCGATCGAGGCCACTCTCATGGATTACTCGTTGAGTCGGATCGGCATGACGAGGTAACGGTAGTCATCGCCATCCACCGGCTGCAGCAGGCCGGGCCGAAGGGGGGAGATCAAGCGCAGGAGAACCTCATCGCCCGAGATCGCTTCGATCCCGTCGCGGAAGAACTCATGGTTGAACCCGATCGACAGCTCTTCTCCCTCGAAGTTGGCCGGGAGTTTCTCTTCGGCATCACCCAGGTCGGGGGTGTCGGCCGAGATCGTGATCTCTCCCGGCGTGAGGGTGACCTTGAGTGGCCGGTTCTTCTGGGCCATCTGACTGACTCGCTTGACCGACTCGAGCAGCTCGGTCCGCGGAAGACGGATGTCGTGCTCGTAGGTCTCGGGAAAAAGCTGCTGGTACTTGGGAAACTGGCCATCGACCGTAGTGGTCGAGAGGACCGCTCCGTCGACCACGAAGATCACGACGCGATCCGTGACCGTGAGCTTGATCGACTCATCTTCGCTGGATGAGAGCAGACGGGACAGCTCCTTCAGAGCCTGAGCCGGAATGTTCTTGTCCAGTTCCACCGAGACCGGCTCTCTCAGCGTGGTCTGTTTCACCGCCAGCCGGTACGAGTCGGTGGCGACCATGGTCATCTCGTTGCCGGAGGCGAGTACCTGAACGCTGGTCAAGACCGGACGCATGTCATCCCGGGAAGCGGCCCGGGCGACCAGATCGATCGTCGAGAGCAGTGAATCCCGCGAAAGGGAGATGGTCTGCTCACCGGGTTCGGGCAACGGGGGAAAGTCATCGCCGGCAAGCGTGCGGATGTGAAAGTTGGAGCTGCCCGATCGAATCGCGACGTCCCGCTCGGCCTGGCGGTACTCGAACCCGACCTGGCCGGAACCGAGCAGTCTGGAGATGTCGGAGAAAAGACGTCCCGGAAGCAGGACCTTGCCGTCTCCTTCGATCACGCCCTCGACATGAACCGGAACCCGGAGGCTCAGGTTGCCGTTGGTCGAGCTGAAAGAGAGGCGCCCCTCCTCAGAGGTGACGAGGATGCCACCGAGCGCGGGGGTTCCTCCACCGGTGGCGATGGTGCGGGCGACAAGGGCGAGCTTGCCGGAGAGTTCTGCATTCTTGATTGAGAACTTCAATTGCTAATACCTCTATTGATTAGGTAGGTCTGTGGAAGGTATGGGAAAACGACCACAAACCCGGTTGCGATCAAGTTTGCGCTGTGGACTGAGTGTGGAGTCGATGGGATTGTGGCAAGTGATCCGGCGCCAGAATGGCGATCAGCCTGAGAGATCATCACGGCTGTGGATAGCCGCGCGCAAACTGTCCACAGCCTTGGTGACCTCGGCATCACTCGATATCTGGGATTCGATGCGGGTGATCGAATTGAGCACGGTCGAGTGATCACGATCGCCGTAGAGGGCACCGATCTGCGGTAGAGACAGATTGGTCATCTCACGAGTGAGGAAGATCGCGACGTGGCGGGCTGTAGCGGTGTTCTGGTCTCGCTTGCGTGAGGCGAGAGTTTCGGCGTCGGTTCGGTAGTAGTCGGCGGTGATGTCGCGGATGCGCTCCGGGGTCACCGGGCCGGAATCGGATTTCTGGCCCGGGAAGATGCGCCCGATCAGGTCGGCGCTGAGGGGAGTGGACATCAGCGAAGCCTCGGCGATGGTGCGGGTGAGGGCGCCGTGAAGCTGCCGGAGATTCGTCTCGACTCGGGTCGCGAGCAGGGTCAACGCCTCCTGGTCGGTTATCTCGAGGCCGGCCTCGGTCACCAGATGACGGAGAACGGTCAGTCGGGTCGCGAGGTTCGGGGACTCTAGGGGAACGGTGAGTCCCCATTCGAACCGGTCGCTGAGGCGATCGGCGAGGGTGGATATCTCGGTCGGCATGCGATCGGCGGAGAGGACTATCTGGCTGCCGGATTCGTGGAGGACGTTGAAGGTGTGGAAGAACTCCTCCTCGGTGGCCTGCTTGCCGGCGATGAACTGGATGTCATCGATGAGGAGAACGTCGATATCGCGATACCGGCGCTTGAATTGGTCTATGCCGTCAGCCTTCAGGGAGTTGACGAACTCGGCGGTGAAGGACTCGGCATTGGTGTAGAGGACCCGGAGTTCGGGCACGTTCTGCTGAAGGTAGTTGGCGATGGCGCCGAGCAGGTGGGTCTTTCCGAGGCCGGGTTCGCCGTGGAGGAAGAGGGGGTTGTAGGCCTCGGACGGTGCTTCGGCGACGGCGAGGGCCGCGGCGTGGGCGAGATGGTTTCCGGGTCCGATCACGAAGCGGTCGAACACATGGGTCGGGTTCGGCCCGGGTGAGGGAGCGACGCCGTTGGTCGGGGACGTGTCCGGTGAGAGTTCGGCGAACGAGATTTCGGTGATGCCGGGGTCGACCACCGCGACGGCGCGGAGGATCATCGACGAGTAGCGGCGCTCGACCCAGGTCTTGACGGAGTCGGGAGCGGAAAGGTGAAGGGTGTCGGCCCTGATCGCGACCGGATTGATCGGCGCCAGCCACATCCGGTAGGTGGCCTCGGGAAGACTGGCGGAGAGCTGCCTCCTCACCTCGGCCCAGACCTTGCCCAAAGCCGGTTCGATATCGAGGGATATCGGCTTGGCAGTGGGGTTTTTAGCGTTTATGGCTACGGTCATTTGGGCGAGATGCACAGATATGGGCGCTCCGGGAAGCGCTGGCCGCCGACCATACAACCGAGACCGATGCGGTTGGGTGCTCGCCCCGCAAATCGCGGAGAAAAGTTCTTCGGTGGACAATTTCCGCGGCGGGACCGTATACTGCTCCGTCCGATGAAGCGTACGTACCAGCCAAAAAAGCGCAAGCGAGCAAAGACCCACGGTTTCCGTGTCCGAATGAGCACCAAGGGCGGGCGAGATGTAATCCGCCGCCGCCGGCGCAAGGGCCGTAAGCGCCTCGCCGTCTGACCATGTCGGGCACCGGCGCGGGTTCTCCCAAGCGCCGACGACTCTCCCGCAGCGGAGATTTCAAGCGGGTCTATAAGGAAGGGTCGTCAAAGGCGACCCGTCACCTCGTTCTGTACCGGTTCGAGCGGGGTCAGAACGACCCGGAGGAGATCCGGCTGGGCGTGTCGGTTTCGAAGAAGCTCGGAGACGCGGTCAGCCGAAACCGGGTGAAGCGCGTCCTGAAGGAAGCTTTCTGGTCACGCGTGGATCCTGAGGAGTGCGACCAGGACTTCGTCTTGGTGGCGAGACCGAGCGTCGGTGAGGTGATCGAGGAGGAAGGGCTGGCCGGGGCCCAGAGCTGTATCGACGAGGTACTGGCCCTCGACAAGACAAAGCGGGACAAGCGTTCCACGTGAAACGTTTCGCTCTGGCGCCAATCCATCTCTACCGGCGCTGGATATCGCCACTCCTGCCCAAGAGATGCAAGTACGAACCCAGCTGTTCCGTCTACGCCATCGAGGCCATAGAACGCTTCGGAGTTATTCGGGGTACAGTTCTCGCCTGCTGGCGCATCTTGCGCTGTAACCCCTTCAGCCACGGAGGCTTCGACCCCGTGAGAGACACCTTTACTTTCAAGGTCGGACCAATCGATCCGGCCGTTTACCACGGAGAGACCGAACCGCGTTGATGCCAATCGCCGTAAACACAGTTGCGAACATCCTTCAGCCACTCATCGATGTGGCGAACGGTGTTCTCTCTTTCTTCCACGATGATCTCGGACTGGCCTGGGGTGGATCGATCATCCTGCTCACGATCGTCACTCGTGCCCTGCTGATCCCCCTCACCTACAAGCAGCTGAAGGGAATGAGGGCGCTTCAGGCTTTCCAGCCACAGATCAAGGAACTGCAGGAGAAGTACAAGAACGATCGTCAGCGTCTCTCGCAGGAGATGATGAAGTTCTACCAGGAGAACAAGATCAATCCGCTGGCCTCCTGTATTCCGCTGCTGGCCCAGCTTCCGATCTTCATCACGCTCTTCTACACGCTCAAGGGACCGCTGCGGGAGGACATGTGCGGGCAGACCGCCGTGGCCTGCAGCCAGTTGACGATGGATCAGATCAATTCGAACCCGGCGATCCAATCTCTCTATCCGTTCGGCGAATCATTCCTCTTCATCCCGGACCTCACCGACAAGGCCACCGGCGGCGTGTTGATCGCCCTGATCGTGCTCTATGTCGGAACCCAGCTGATCTCCGGCCTGGTGACGGCCACCACGGGTGACCGCAATCAGCGCATCCTGATGATGGTCCTGCCCTTCATCTTCATCCCCTTCATCCTGTCCTTCCCGGCCGGCCTCATCCTCTACTGGATCACGACCAACGTCTGGACCTTCGGACAGCAGGTGGTGGTCAACAAGGTGATCCCGCCACCGGTGATCCCGACTCCGGAGATGGCGGCCGCCGCCAAGGCTCCGCCGCCACCCCCGCGGAAGAAGAAGCGCCGGCGCTAGTCGCCGGGATGGTTGGTCCGCGAGATTGCGGATCAACCATCTAGACTGAGCCCATGGAAGCGAGTGCGTGGCCAACCGAACCTGCTGAGCGGGTCCGACTCCTCGTCGAGCGTGTGATCGAGGAGCTGGAACTGGACGGAACCGTCGAGATCGTCGAAGACGATGACGTGATCACGGCCACGGTCCAGGGTGATGAGGACTACGGCCTGTTGATCGGCCGTCGGGGCCAGACGATCGATGCGCTTCAGCTGCTCTGCTTTCAGGCTGCCTTCCAGGGAATCCGCGAACGCAAGCGGGTCGTGCTCGACGCCGCGGGCTATCGCGCCCGCCGCGAAGAGGTGATTTCCGAACGGGCCGATCGAGCCGCGGAAAAGGCGATCACCTCCGGTGAGGAAGTCGAACTCGATCCGATGACCGCCCGTGAGCGCCGGATCGTCCATGAGCACCTGAAGGCCCGCACCGAGGTCGAGACTTTCAGCTCCGGCGATGAGCCGCAGCGCCGCGTGGTGGTCGCACCGCTCGTTTCCGAGTAGCGGTGGCGACCGACGAACGTCCCTGGCTGACCGGGGATCTGGTCCAGAGCCTCGAGCCGATGCTGACGATGCTGGTGGCGGAGCCGACCTCGCTCAGCTCGGTCACCAATCCGGATGAGGCCCGACGGGTTCACCTGGCGGATTCACTCTCCGGACTGGCTGTCGACGAAGTCAACTCCGCGACCCGTTGCGCGGACATAGGTTCCGGCGCCGGATTTCCCGGAATACCCCTTGCCAAGGCGAGACCGGAAGCCGAGTTCGTGCTGATCGATTCCGTGGGCAAGAAGGTCAGGTTCATCGATTCGGTCATCGACGAGCTCGCGATCGGCAACGCCCGTGCCGTCCACGCCCGCTCGGAGGAGTGGGCCAAGGGAGAGGGAGCCGAGGCATACGATCTGGTCACGGCGAGGGCGGTCGCTCCACTGGAAGCGCTGGCCGAGTTGGCGTCGCCGCTGCTCGAAGAAGGCGGATCCCTGGTCGCCTGGAAGGGCGAGCGGGAACTGGATGAGGAATCGAAACTGGCCACTCTGGAGGAAAGGCTCGCGATGCGCCTCGATCGAGTGGTCGCCGTCCGTCCCTACAGATCCAGCCGTGAGCGGAATCTGTACGTGGTCAAGAAGACGGGTCCGACGCCGGAAGGACTCCCGAGGCGTCCCGGAATGGTTCGCAAGAGACCACTTTCGGCTTGATATCCAGCACCTTTCGAGGGCGTAGCGAGTTTGAGCCGGGAGACATATAAGCTGGCGCGTCGAATGATCGAAAGAAATTTGAACACGTGGGGCTGATCTACGCGATCGCCAATCAGAAGGGCGGTGTCGGCAAGACGACGACCGCAGTGAACCTCGGAGCGGGCTTCGCCCGGCTCGGAAAGAAGGTTCTCGTCGTCGATCTCGACCAGCAGTGCAACGCTACCGTCGCGCTCGGCGGTGACAAGGACGGCCGGCCCTCCAGCTACGACGTGCTGGCCGGAGAGACGACGCTGGCCGAAGCGGCCCGTCCGGCCGGCCCGGACAATCTCTGGCTGGTGCCCGCGAGCCGAGATCTGGCCGGTGCCGTGGTCGAGCTGCCCCGCCTTGAGAACCCGAACTTCCGCCTGCGTGAACAGGTCGGCGATCTCGCCGATGATTTCGACATCACCCTGATCGATTGCCCGCCCGCGCTGGGGCCGGTCACCGTGAACGCCCTGGTCGCCTCCGACCGGGTGATCGTGCCCGTTCAAGCCGAATACCTGGCTCTCGAGGGGCTGGTCGAGTTCCTCGACACGCTCTCCACGGTCCGCCGGGAGATGAACCCGACCCTGGAGCTCGCCGGCGTCGTCGTCACGATGCACGATGAGCGCACGCGACTCGCCCAGGACGTCGAGCGTGAGCTCCGGGACCACTTCTCGGAGACCGTGTTCCGCAACGTGATTCCGCGTACCGTGAGAGTCGCCGAAGCCCCCAGCTACGGGATTCCGGTGACCGACTACGCGCCCAGTTCCAGAGGATCCGGCGCGTATCTCGCGCTGGCGGAGGAGGTGACGGCACGTGGCTGAAAGACGTGGAATGGGACGCGGACTCGGCGCGATCCTGCCCGAAAGCGCCACCGGGCCGGACATGCGGGAGCTGCCGGTCGATGTCATCAAGCCGAATCCGGGCCAGCCGCGCACCCGGTTCAAGGAAGAGGCACTTCAGTCGCTGGCCGACTCGATCTCGGCCAGCGGTGTCGTCCAGCCGCTGATCGTACGCTCAGTTAGTGGCGGAAGTTACGAGATCATCGCCGGAGAACGCCGCTGGCGGGCCGCTCAGATGGCCGGGGTAGCCAGGGTCCCTGTGGTCATCCGGGATTCGGACGAAGCGGACCGGCTCGAGGTCGCTCTGATCGAGAACATGGTCCGCGAAGACCTGAACCCGGTGGAAGAGGCGAAAGCCTGCGCCGCTCTGGTCGAGGATCTCGGATTGAGCAAGGAAGATCTCGGCAAGCGGGTCGGGCGAAGCCGCCCGCAGATCTCGAACCTGATCCGTCTGCTCGACCTGCCCGACGAAGTGCTTGGCATGCTCGAAGTCGGTGACCTCAGCGAAGGCCACGGCCGCGCGATCCTGCAGGTCCCGGAGCACGACGAGCGCCGCAGGCTGGGCAAGCAGGCCTTCGCGGAGGGCTGGTCGGTTCGCCAGACCGAGGCTCAGGCACGGGCCGCCGGAGAGAATTCCGCACCCAAGGCCAAGCGAGCGAATCTGTCGGCCGAAGAGCTCGAAGCGATCGCCGAGGTCACGGAGAGACTCGAGACCAAGCTCGACCATCAGGTCCGGATCAAGCCCCGCGGCAACGGCATCTCGGTGGAGATCCAGCTCGACTCTCTGGACCAGGCGATCGATCTGGCCGACCGCCTCGGTTGACGCCCGATCGTTCGGGGGCCGAGGCGGCGAGAGTGGGCGATCCTGGATTCGAACCAGGGACCTCGTCCTTATCAGAGACGCGCTCTAACCAACTGAGCTAATCGCCCGCAGCGAAGGCAGATTCTAGGGATTAGCCGCGAACGAGGCTGTCTCGCCCGTCTCGGAATGTTCAAGAAGAAGCAGCGACGGCCACCCACCTATAATCGCTGGTCCATGCGTGAGATGCAGATCTACGGCGTCAGTTTCGACATGGTCGGCAAACAGCCGATCGTCTTGCTGAAGACGACGGACGACAACCGCTTCCTGCCGATCTGGATCGGGCATCCGGAAGCCGCCGCGATCCTGATGAAGCTTCAGGGTGCGGACACGCCCCGTCCGATGACCCATGACCTCATGGTCGACATGCTCGACCAGGTGGAGACGAAATGCGAGCGCATCTCGATCACCGAACTGAGGGACAACACCTTCTACGCCTCGATCACGCTGTCGGTCGCCGGCACCGAGCTGGAGATAGATTCGCGCCCCTCCGACGCCCTGGCGCTCGCCGTCCGGGTCTCCGCCCCGATCTTCGTCGCCGAAGAGGTGATCGAAGAATCCTCGATCGAGTTCGATCAGGGAATCGAAGACAACGAGCAGGTCGTCGAGAAGTTCAAGGACTTCCTAGACGATGTCTCACCCGAAGATTTTCTTCAGGGTTCCTAGGAACCCTGAAAAATCAACAAGAGTCAGAATCGCTTCGCTGTGCGATCCCGACTTCGAGGTCGCGCCATGAATGGGCAAAAGTGCTGCGTCACAGGGCCAGATCGATGATTCGGGCGACCATCGCCTCGAACTCGACCCCGGCCGCTTCCGCCGCTTGGGGCAGCAATGAGGTCTCCGTCAGACCCGGGATCGCGTTGATCTCCAGGATCTGTGGGCCGTCGTCGCCGAGAATCAGGTCCACCCTTGAGAATCCGGAGCAGCCGAGCGCGTTGTAGGCGGCGAGCGCGACCCGGTTCACCTCGTCGGCGTCTTCGTCGCTCAGTTCGGCCGGGCAGACGAAACTGGCACCGCCGATCTCGTAGCGGGCCTCGAAGTCGTAGGCGTTGTTGTCGGTCGGGATCGCCTCGACGATAGGCAGGACCTGATCCCCGAGGACCGACACCGCGAGCTCGCGCCCGCTCACCCAGGTCTCCAGGATCGCCCGGTTGTCATAGCTGAGCGCGGTCATCAGAGCGCCCGGGATGTCCTCGGCTCTCGTCACCACCTTGACCCCGAGCGAGGATCCCTGTGAGGCCGGCTTGGCCACGAGGGGCAGTCCCACGGTGTCGACCGCGCGCTGGAAGCTGGAAGCGGCGCCGAAATCACGGATAGCCGCCTCGGAGTAGGTGACCCAATTCGGCGTGGGAAGGCCGTTCTCCCGCAGGATGTGCTTGGCGAGGCTCTTGTCCATGCAGCGCTGGCAGGCCGCCACTCCCGGACCGGTGTGGGGGATGTCGAGCAGATCGAGCAGGGCCTGCACGGTTCCGTCCTCACCTTCGGTCCCGTGCAGGGCGATGAAGGCGACATCCGGCCGGATCCCTTCCAGCTTCGCGACCAGGTCGGGGCCGAGGTCGAGTACCTCGACCTCGTGGCCGATGTCCGACAATGCCTCGGCGACCCTGGCCCCGGATCGCAGCGATACGCCCCGTTCCAGGGAGCGACCGCCCTGCAGCAGCGCGACCTTCATCGCTCTTCCTCCGGATCTTCGGGTCTGGGTGGGAGCCGCATCTCGTCCGTTCCGGTCATCGTCTCGTAAAGGGCGAGATGCTCGCGGGCGACCTTTCCGATGCGGCGGATCCCTTCGATGATCTCGTCCTCCTTCACTCCCGAGAAGTTGAGGCGCATCGAGCTGGCACCCCGGCCGTCGACGTAGGCGCCGGTTCCGGGAACGAAGGCGACACCCTTGGTCAATGCCTTGGCGAGCAGGTCCTCGGTGTCGATCACGTCGGGCAGGGTCGCCCAGACGAACAGGCCGCCCTCGGGCTTGGTCCAGGTGGTTCCGTGGGGGAAATACTCGGACATCGCGCCGACCATCGCGTCGCGCCGGTTCCGGTAGATCGCGACGAGATCGTCCACGTACTCCCGCCAGCGGTCCTTCTTGAAGTACTCGCCGGCGAAATCCTGGGTGAGGGTGGAGGTGCAGAGGTCGGATGCCGCCTTGCCGAGCACGACCTTTTCGCGGATCGGCGTAGGCGAGACTATCCAGCCGATGCGCAGTCCGGCCGAGAGGATCTTCGAGAAGGTGCCGAGATACACGACGTAATTGCCCCCATCGAGGCTGTAGAGCGTCGGCAGCGGATCACCTTCGTAGCGGAGCAGGCCGTAGGGATTGTCTTCGACCACGAGGATCTCGTGTTCGCGGGCTAGGGCGACCAGCCGGTGGCGCCGCTCGAGCGAAAGGGTCGCTCCACCCGGGTTCTGGAAGGTCGGCACCGAGTAGATGAACTTCGGCTTGCGGCCCTTGGCGGCGAGCTCGGCGAGGGTCTGTTCGAGGATGTCGATCTTCATCCCGTCCGAGTCGCATTCGATCTGGATGATGTCGGCCTCGTACGAGCAGAAAGTCGGGATCGCGCCGGGGTACGTCGGTGCGTCGCAGATCAGCGCGTCGCCCGGATCGATCAGCACCTTGGTGATCAGATCGATCGCCTGCTGGCCACCGGTGGTCACGGTGACATCCATCGGATCGATCCGCATGTCCTCGGCCGCCATGACCTTCGCGATCTGTTCGCGAACCAGGTCTATGCCCTCGGTCGGGCCGTACTGCAGAACCTCGGCCACAGAGGTCTTCGCGATCCGATCCATCTCCGCGGCGAAAGCCTCCGGCGGGAAAGTCGAAGTGTCGGGCAGCCCTCCGGCAAGGGAGATCACCTCGGGTCGGGCCGTGATCGCCATCATGTCCCGCATCGCCGAAGACCGCATCACCCTGGTCCGTTTCGCGAACAGGGAAGCGTAGCGCTCGAGGTCTTTCGACCGGGTCTGGGGACGTCGGGGAGGTGGTGGAGCCGCCATCGTTCTATTCTCCCGGTATCAGCGCTTTCGAAACAATCTGCCTCGCCGCCGGGATAGGTATTGCCATCGGCATGATCGCCGGCACCACCGGACTCGAAGGATCGGCCCGTGGCCGCATGACCGTGCTCGCCGCGATCATCGGACTGGTCTTCGGTTACCTGATCGCGTCGGTTTTCGACGGATCGAGTCTTCCCGGAGCGCTCAGCGGCGGCCTCTTCGCCGGCTTCGCCTGCGTGGTGGTCAGCGGGGTGATCGCCGGAGCGACCCGGCGCGGCGGCACGGCGGCGCTCGCCTTCCTCACCGTGTTCGCAGCGGTGATCGTGGCCGGAATCTCGGTCCTCTTCCCATATTTCGCGATTCTCCCCGCCGCCGGCCTGATCTGGCTGGCGATCGGCCGGCGCAAACGGGCCGACCGCAAGCACGCCGGGTTGCGCGTTCTGCGCTAGATGAAAAAGAAGTTCGTACTTGCGTATGTCGATTCCCTGAGAACCGACATGCTCAAACAGGCGATCGACGAGGGGCGGGCACCGACCTTCGGGCGTCTCGTGAAACGCGGGGTGCTGGTCGAGAACTGCGTCTCATCCTTTCCGTCGGTCACCCCGGTCGCGTCGGCGGAGATGGTCACCGGGGTCGCGGCCGACCGGCACTGGATCAGCGGCATGAACTGGTACCACCGGGTCGAGCAGCGCTACGTCGAGTACGGCTCGTCGCTCGAGGCCTCACGGGCCTTCGGACTCTTCCGCTCCCTTCACGACCTGGTCTACAACATGAACATGGCCCACCTGAACCCGGGGATCGAAACGATCTTCGAGACGCTCGACGATCAGGGACGGCGCACCGCCTCGACCCCGTTTCTGATCTATCGCGGACGGCATCGGCACGACGTCACGCTGCAGGGACTCACCGGCAAGGCGATCGAGTCCGGCCTGCTGAAGTTCGACTACGGGACCTGGGGGCCGAAGGAACTGTTCTACGGAGATCTCTATGCCTCGATGCCGACCCCGTGCAAGCCGAGTTCGATTCCGGGCAAGCGGGACTCGTACTCGGCCTGTTGCGCCTCCGAGCTCGTTTCACGGAACAAGTTCGATTTCTTGCTGCTCTCTTTCCCGGACAACGACAACTACTCGCACAAGCATGGTCCCGCGGCGTCGGTGAACTCGATCGAGCAGGCGGACATCTGCATGGCGGAGGTGATCCGGGCGGCCGGCGGCATGGATGGTTTTCTCACCGATCACGCCCTGATCCTGCTGGCCGATCATGCCCACACCGATGTCGAGAAGCCGCTGGAGCTGATCAGGGGAATGGCCGAGAAGTGGCATGTTCTGCGGCCTTCCGAGGATCGGCCCGATCAGGCCGAGATCGCGGTCAGCCCGACCTCGAGGGCGGCCCACATCTATCTGCTTCAGGAGCAGGACAATCCGGTCCGGCACGAACGGGTCAGGAAGCAGGCCGCCTCGATCGAGGGTGTCGAGCTCGTCTGCTGGCTGGAACACACCGACGGATCACCGCTGGTGCGCATCAGTCCCGGGCTGGGTGGAGCGACCGATCTGGTCACGGTTGTCGAGCGGGAAGGGAAGCGGATCTCGTTCCGACCGGCGGAAAAGTCGAAAAAGACCGACGAATTCGGCGAGCTCGTCACCGACCGCCGTGGAAACAGCTGGGAGATCAGCGGCAACACCGAAGCGCTCGAAGCTTCGGTCGAAGCCGGAAGGATCGAAACCCCGGTCTTCCCCGACGCCCTCGGCCGCCTCCACTCAGCACTTCACGCACCCCACGCGGGAGACGTCCTGATCTCGGCAACCCTGGGCTACGAATGCATCGATTGGGGAGGGGCCGCCCATGTGGGAGGCGGAAGTCACGGCTCGTTGCGCCGCGAAGATTCCGAAGGACCCCTGCTGTTCGTCAACTGCGGACCCGAGTCGCCAGACGAGCGTCAACAATGGGCCCTGAAGGACGTAGTCCCAGTGATCAGAGAGCATTTCGAGAGTCCCTGACAGGGTGGAGACGATTTCCTCCCGCTCAGGGAGGAAATCGTCTCCACCCTCGCTCGTGAACCTTCGGGTTTGCCGGTTTCGGTGGTGGGCTCAGACTTGATGTAGAAAAGGCTCGATCGAGTCAGCCAACCCAGCCGGGTTGATCTCGATCGCGGCACCCATCACCCAGACGTCCTCGGTGGCCGACTCGAACCGCACCGGCATCTCGGTGCGCATCCGTTCGATCGCCTGTTCCTTCTTCACCCCGAGCACACTGTCGCGGGCTCCGGTCATGCCGACGTCGGAGATGAATGCGGTCCCGCCGGGCAGGACCCTGCCGTCGGCGGTCGGCACATGGGTGTGGGTGCCGCAGACAGCCGCGACCCGACCGTCCAGATACCAGCCCAGGGCGACCTTTTCGGAGGTCACCTCGGCGTGGAAATCGACGAAGATCGCGTCGCATCTGCCGTCCAGCTCGGTCAGCAGCGTGTCGGCCTCGTCGAAGGGAGAGCGAGCGGCCCGCAGGCCGACCGTGCCGCTGAGGTTGACGATCGCGATCCGCATGTCATCTGCCCCGGCCTCGACGATCACGTGGCCCTTGCCCGGATTGGCCTTGCGGTAGTTGGCGGGCCGGATGACCCGGTCGGCGCTGTCCAGGAAGGCGTAGGCATCGCGGTGCCGGTAGGCGTGGTTGCCGAGCGTGATCACGTCGGCGCCGTTGTCGAAGATGTTGCGGGCGGTCTTCTCGGTGATGCCCATCCCGCCGGCGGAGTTCTCACCGTTGACCACGGTCAGGTCCGGTTCGAAACGCTGCTTCAGCCCGGGCATGGCGGCGGCCAGACCGCGGCGTCCCGGACTTCCGACCACATCACCGACGAAGAGCAGTTTCACCTGACCGACCCTACCGACACTCAGTTCATCGACCGGATCGCGTACGGTTCTCGGCCAATGGCTGACGGCACGTCAAGGAAGGCACTGTCCGCGAACGGGATCGTGAAACGCTTCGGCGAGCGAGAGGCGCTGCGCGGAATCGGGTTCGAGGCGCATCCCGGAGAGGTGGTCGCGGTGATCGGGCCGAACGGTGCCGGCAAGACCACGCTGCTCACGATTCTCGCCGGGATCGCCGAACCGGATGCGGGCGCGGTCGAGACCAGCGGCGGCGGTGTCGGCTGGGTGCCACAGCAGGCGGCGCTCTACCGGCGGCTGACGGTTTCCGAGAACCTGCTGCTCTTCGCCCGGCTTCAGGGCCACGACGATCCGGCCGCTCGGGTCGAGCAGATGCTCGAACTGACCGGGCTCGGGGTGCGCCGCGACGATCAGGTCGGCAGCCTTTCCGGCGGCAACCAGCAGCGCATCAACATCGCGATCGGGCTGATGGCGAATCCTTCGGTCCTGCTCCTGGACGAGCCGAGCGTCGGGCTCGATCCCGCCCAGAGGGCGCGGCTCTGGCAGTTCATCCTCGGTCTGGTGGCCGATGGCACCGCGGTCGTGTTCTCCACCCACGACATCCAGGAAGCCGAGCGGTACGCGGAGCGCATCTTCGTCGTAGCCGACGGCGGCGGCGTCTTCAACGGGACCGCGACCGAGTTGCGCGACGCGGTCGGATCGGCGAACGGATCGGACTTCGATCTGGAGACCTCCTTCCTGGCCTTTCTCAAGAAGGAAGGGCACTGACGATGCGCTGGCTGCTGCTGAAAGATCTGCAGATCCTGCGCCGATCGCCACTGCAGCTGGCGCTGCTGGTGATCTATCCGATCGCGATCGCGCTGCTGGTCGGGTTCGCCCTGACCCGTGGACCGGAGCAATCGACCGTGGCTCTCTACAACGCGATGCCCGCCGGATCGACTCTCGGCTTCGGGGGCGAGGAGCTGAACGGCGACGAGATCAAGAAGCAGCTCTGCGACCGGGTCGACTGCATCGAGGCGGACAGCACCGATCAGGCCTCGGATCTGGTCGAGTCGGGAGAGGCGACCGCGGCCGTGGTCGTACCCGAGGACCTCGGCGACAAGATCGCCTCACTCGCCTCGCTGAATCCGCAGCGGCCCGAGATCGAGGTGATCGTCAACGGATCGAGTGCGGTCGAGAACGAGATCGTCGACGACCGGATCGAGGCGATGCTCGCCGAAGCGAACCAGTTGATCGCCCAGCGGCTGGCCGAGGGCGCCCGCGAGTACCTCGACCTGATCCTCGACGGCGGCGAGTTCAGCCTGCTCGGCCAGGACATCTCCGTCCTCGGCCTGAAGAACAGCGAGAAGGTGCTGACCGAGGTTCGCCAGAAGGTGAACGATCCCGCGGATCGCGCGAAGCTCGACCAGGCGATCCGGTTCGCCAGTCTGGCCACCGACAATCTCGACCTGGCCGGCCCGATCCTCACCGCGATCTCCGAGCCGGTGGTGGCCAACAAGACCGAGGTGGGTGACGAGGCGCCGAGTCTCGACACGTTCGCGATCGCGGTGACCGCCGCCTTCGCCCTGATGTTCGTGACGGTTCTCCTGGTGGCCGGTTCTCTGGCCCTCGAGAAGGAGGAGAACGCGTTCACCAGATTGACCGCCGGTCTGGTCAGCCGGGGCCAGATCCTCGCGGGCAAGGTCGGTCTGGGCACGATCGTCGGCCTCGCCGTGGTGGTGATCCTGCTCGCGGGACTTTCGGTCTTCGTTTCGATCCAGTGGAGCCGGGCACCGGTCTGGCTGCTCTCGAGTCTGCTGGGGGCGGCCGCTTTCGCCGCCGTCGGAGCCGCTCTGGGGGCGGCCACCCGTGAAGTGCGGGCGGCGACCCTGGCCGCGGTGATGATCTGCCTGCCGTTCGCCCTGCTCTCGCTCATCCCCGACGATGCGGTCGGCCCGGCGATCGAGACCGTGATCAGCGTGGTCACGGCCGCCTTCCCCTTCCGGCCGGCGCTGGACGCGCTCACCGGTGGCCTGGAGCTGTCCGGACCTTCGGTCTGGCTGCCGATGGTCCACCTGCTGATTCTCGTCGCGGTCTACTCCGGGTTCGCCCGGATCGCACTTCGCCGCTTTTAGCCTTCAGGGGTTTCGGGCGCGGCCTGTGTCGGGGGATCCCTAGACTGAATCGGTATGAGTTTTCCAGCGACGCGCCTGCGGCGACTTCGTCGGACCCCGGCCCTGCGTGGCCTGGTCCGTGAGACTCACCTGTCGCCGAGTGACCTGATCCAGCCTTTGTTCGTGACCGCCGGGACCGGGGTGCGGGAGGAGATAGGGGCGATGCCCGGAGTCTCGCGATTCTCGATCTCCGAGCTGGTCGAGGAGGCCGGGGCTGTCCGGGAGGCCGGAGTTCCCGCCGTGCTGCTCTTTGGCATCCCCGGAGAGAAGGACGAGGTGGGATCCGGAGCCTACGACGAGGAGGGGATCGTCCAGATGGCGATCCGCGCCCTGAAGGAGGCCCATCCCGATCTCGTGGTGATCACCGATGTCTGTCTCTGTGAATACACCTCGCATGGTCAGTGCGGGTTCGTGCGCGAAGGCGAGGTGGACAACGATGTCACTGTGGAGCTGCTCGCGAAGACCGCGATCTCACATGCCGAAGCCGGGGCCGACATCGTGGCGCCCAGCGACATGATGGACGGACGAATCGGCTCGATCCGGTATCAGCTGGACGAGGAGGGACACCCGAACGTCGCGATCATCTCCTATGCCGCCAAGTATTCGTCGGCTTTCTATGGTCCGTTCAGGGAGGCGGCCGACTCGGCGCCTTCGTTCGGAGATCGCCACGGGTACCAGATGGATCCCGCCAACGGGGACGAAGCGATCCGGGAGGCGAACCTGGACCTCGAGGAGGGCGCCGACGCGCTCATGATCAAGCCCGCAAGCCACTATCTCGACATTGTGCGGCGGGTCAAGGACGAGACCGGCGCACCGGTGGCGGCCTACCAGGTGTCCGGTGAGTACTCGATGCTGAAAGCGGCCGGAGCCAACGGATGGATCGACGAACGCCGGGCCGCGACCGAGGCGCTGATCTCGATGAGACGGGCCGGCGCGGATTTCATTGTGACCTACTACGCCAAGGAGGCAGCCCTGTGGCTGGCCTGAGCAGATCCGCGCCGTCGGCGCCGAAGCTGAAGATCCGTTCTCGCAAGGACGGGGCGGCGATCGCGCTGGACGACGTCGACAAGCGACTGATGAACGTCCTGCAATCCGGTTTCCCGCTGGTTCGTGAGCCTTTCTCCGCGATGGCCGGTGAAACCGGGATTTCCCTCAGTGAAACGCTCGAGCGCACCAATCGCCTGCTCGACAACCGGATCATCCGGGAGATCACGCCGATCTTCGACACCCGTGCTCTCGGGTACAGCTCGATGCTGGTCGCGGCCAAGGTCGATTCGGAGAATCCGCAGCGGGCCGCGGCCGTGGTTAACGCCCATCCGGGGGTTTCACACAACTATCTGCGCAACCACGAGTTCAATCTCTGGTTCACGATCGCGACCCCGCCCGATTCCCGGCTGGGCCTCGAGGGATCGCTCGAGGCGCTGATGAAGGAGGCGGGCGCCGAATCGATGCGCCAGCTGCCGACCCTGACCCTTTTCAAGATCAACATGAATCTCGAGATGGAAGGTGACACCGAGGCGCTCTCCAAGACCGCCGAGGCGGTGCCGCCGCGTGAGATCGAGGCTCAGCCCTATGACGACCGGGACATCGCGGTGGTCAAGGCACTGCAGGGTCCGATGGCCGCGATTCCCCGTCCCTACGACGAGGCCGCCGAAGAGGTGGGCATGCCGGTCGGCGAATTCCTGACGCATCTCGAGGGCATGAAGGACCGGCACCTGCTCCGGCGGGTCGCGGCGATCCTCTATCACCGCAGGGCCGGATTCTCGGCCAACGGCATGGGTGTCTGGAAGGTTCCGGAGGAGGACATCATCAGCACCGGCCGTCGCATGGCTTCCTTCCGCGGCGTTTCCCACTGCTACCAACGGCCGACCTACGAGGATTGGCCCTACAGCGTCTTCACCATGGCTCACGGCCGCTCGAAGGAGGAGTGCGACTCCATCCTCGACTCGATCGCCGCCGAGTGCGGCATGGGTCCCGACGATCGGGCCACGCTCTACTCGTCGACGGAATACAAGAAGATCCGCCTGCGGTATTTCACCGACGACTACCGCATGTGGGAAGAGGCTCATGGCGCCTGAGGTGCCGTCCTCGGGTGGAGAGTTCCCGACAGACTCAGAACTCTTCGAACGGGCCCGCCGAGTCCTGCCGGGGGGAGTCAACAGCCCGGTCCGGGCGATGCGGCAGATCGGTCGCGAGCCTGTTTTTCTGGCCAGTGGCGAAGGATGCCGGGTGACCGACCGTGAAGGGCGCGTCTACATCGACTGGATCTCCTCGTGGGGCCCACTGATTCTGGGCCATGCCGATCCCGCGGTGATCGCGGCGGTCACGGCCGCCGCCGCCCGGGGGACGACTTTCGGCGCCGCGACCGAAGGGGAGGTCGAGCTCGCCGAGGAGATCGCCGGCCGGATGCCGTCAGTCGAGATGATCCGGATGACCAGCTCCGGCACCGAGGCCGCGATGAGCGCGTCCCGGCTCGCCCGCGCGGTCACCGGCCGCGAGGTCCTCGTGAAGTTCTCCGGCGCCTACCACGGACATTCCGATGGCCTGCTCGCCGATGCTGGATCCGGGGTCGCCACCCTGGCCGTGCCTTCGGGACCCGGAGTGCCGGCGGCCCAGGCGGCCGGCACCGTGGTCATCCCGTGGAACGACCGGGAGGCGGCCGCCGACGCTCTGCGCAAGCATGAGGTCGCGGCGATCCTGGTCGAGCCGATCGCCGCGAACATGGGCCTGGTTCCACCGGAGGACGGGTTTCTCGAGTTCCTGCGTGAGCGGACCTCGGCCGCGGGATCGCTGCTGATCTTCGATGAGGTGATCACCGGCTTCCGGGTGGCCCGCGGCGGCGCCCAGGAGCTCTACGGCATCGAACCCGACCTGACGGTGATGGGCAAGATTGTCGGCGGCGGACTGCCCGCAGCCGCATTCGGCGGTCCGCGTGAATACATGGAACGGATCGCCCCGGCCGGCGACGTCTACCAGGCCGGCACGCTCTCGGGAAATCCCCTTGCCGTGGCGGCGGGCCTGGCCACGCTCGAGCAGCTGAACGCCGGAGCCTACGAACGTCTCGGCCGACTGACCGACCGGCTCACCGAGGGTCTGGAGAAGATCGCCTCGGGCCGCCCGCTCCAGGTCGCCTCGGCGCCCGGGCTGGTCACGCTCTTCTTCCGGGACGCGCCGGTGCGAAACTTCGCCGACGCAATGAATACCGACCTTGACGCCCACGCCCGTTTCTGCCGCCTGATGCTCGATCGGGGCATCTACCTTCCGCCAGCCCAGTTCGAGGCCTGGTTCGTGTCCCTGGCACACGATGAGGCGGCCATAGACGAAACCCTGGAAGCCGCCAGGCTTTCCCTGGACGAGATTCCATGAGCCGAACAGACCCCGGCGATGCCCTGCGGACGCTGAGAGAGCGGATCGCTCTCGAAGGCGAGCCGCTTTCCGGCCATCTGACCGAGTCCCTGGACCGGCCGGCCTTCGGTGAACTGGCCGCGGCCGGTCCCCGGACCTCGGCCGCGCCCTCCGAGTACGCGTTCGTGGTCGAGGCCGTCCGCGAGGGCTATCTCTGTCACTACGGAACCTCGAGACTCCTCAGCGGGCCCGACCCGGACCTCGCCCTTCTCGCCGGTGACCTGTTCTACGCGATCGGCATCAACGGATTGTCGCGACTCGACGATCCTGAATCCGTAGGAATCTTGTCGGATTTGATCCGAGTCGCCGCGGAGCTCCGGGCCGAGGATGAGACCGAAATGGCCGAGGCTTTGTGGCTCGCCCAACTTTTGGCTCTGGCATGCGGAAGCAGCCCCGAACTTTCGGGATTGATCGCGGCCGTGGAACGACGAGAAAACAGATCGCTCGAAGGTTTGAAAGAGTGGTCGGAGAACACGGCTGAAACCAACGGTCTGGGGCGAGCGTTCCTAGTGGCGCACAACGCAATAGACTTCCGGCCCACCAACCTCTAGAGACTTGTCCGACTCGCAAAACAAAAACCTCTCCGCGGAGGATCGTCCCCGCACGAAGCTCCCAGAAGCCCAGCCTCGAAGCTACTTCGAGGGTGAGTCCCTGACCCGACGCAAAGTCTTCACCGTGGCCAGCCAGGCCGTCGGTGGAATCGCCGGCGCCGCCGTCGTGCTGCCGGTCGTCGGATTCGCACTCGCTCCCGTCTTCACCAGACCGAAGGAGCGGTGGGAATCAGTCGGCAAGGTCGAGGACTTCGGTCCCGAGACCTACCGCCAGGTCGTCTTCACCGAGATCACCGGAATCGGTGAAGCCGGGAAGACCACGGCCTACGTGCGCCAGGGATCCGAAAAGTACGACGAGGATCCCTCCGAGTACATCGCGATCTCGACCCGCTGTGCCCACCTCGGCTGTCCGGTCCGCTTCGTCCAGGCCGCCGCGAACTTCATCTGCCCCTGCCACGGTGGCGTCTACGACTTCGAAGGCAAGCGCATCGGCGGACCGCCGGTTCGTCCGCTTGACCGTTTTCAGACCCGCGTCAAGAGCGGGCACGTCGAGCTCGGTCCGCGATACAGCGTGACCAACCAGCTCAAGGCCGTGCGCGTTCGTGACCCCGGGGAGTTCACCGGCGGTATCTGGGAGTTCCTGTACCCGCCTCGTCCCACCACCTTCCCGCCCCCGTGATCGATAGACAATGAAGCTGCCATTCCCCTCAAAGAAGTCGAAGCAGGCCGACCCGGCCATCGACGAATCCGCAACGGCCGAGCCCAAGCTCAGCCGCAGTGAGAAGCTGGCCAAGCACAAGGAGCTGGCCACCCACCACGGCACCGAAGGCGCGATCGACGTCGCCGGCTGGGTCGACTCACGGACCAACGCCTCCGGGATCTACACGGCGCTCGCCGCCCGCAAGGTCCCCAAGGGCACGAACTGGTTCTACACACTGGGTTCGGCGACGATGTTCATCTTCGCGATGCAGGCGATCACCGGCGTGTTCCTCTCGATGTACTACACGCCGTCGGCCACCCAGGCCTACGCCTCGATCACGCACATGACCAACGAGGTGTTCCTCGGAGAGTTCGTGCGCGGTCTCCACAAGTGGGGCGCCAGCCTCATGATCATCCTGATCTTCCTGCACATGGCGCGCACCTTCTTCTTCGGTGCCTACAAGTACCCGCGTGAGCTCAACTGGGTGATCGGCGTCGTACTGCTGATCCTGACCATGGTCATGGGTCTCACCGGATACCTGCTGCCCTTCGACCAGAGGTCCTTCTGGGCGACGATCGTGGCCAACAACATCACCGCGTCCGGCCCCGTGGTCGGCCCCTATCTGGCGGACTTCCTCAGAGCCGGCCCCGACTTCAGCGCCACCACTCTGTCCCGTTTCTATGCCCTGCACATGATGGTCGTGCCCGGGCTGATCGGCGCCCTGATCGGCGCTCACCTGTTCCTCGTCGTCAAGCTCGGCACGACGGCCCCGCCGTGGATCCGGGCGGACCGTCCGAAGAACGCCCAGCGCACCGAGATGGTCGCGGCCGGCATGGCTTCCGCCGATGCCGAAGAGGTGCCCGTGGCCGCCGCCGGTGTGGCGGCGGAAGCTCCGGCCGAGACCGAGGCGGAGGCTCCCGCCGACACCGAAGCCCCGGCTGATGCGCAGACCGATACCGACACCGATTCCGGAGAGGAGGCCTCCTCGTGAACGCACGTGAAAAGGAGGACTACCTCCGCGAGTACGAGCAGCTGAAGAAGAAGGGCAAGCCGTTCTTCCCGTACGCGATCATGAAGGACTCGGTGATGTTCCTCGTGGTCGCCGCGGTCCTGATCACGATGTCGCTGGTCATGGGTGCGGAACAGGGTCCGAAGGCCGACCCGACCACCACCACCTACACCCCGCGTCCCGAGTGGTACTTCTTCTTCCTGTTCGAGCTGCTGCGCGTGATCAAGCCGCCGGCCTTCACGCCGATCGCGACCGTCGGCGTGCCGACCATCTGCATGGTCCTGCTCCTGCTCCTGCCGTTCTACGACCGGGGTCCCGAACGGATTCCGTGGAAGCGGCCGATCGCCAGCATCACCGGCATCATGATCATCATCGCGATGGCCTACCTGACCTACCTCGGTGCCTCGAGCGGATCCCCGACCGAGATCGAACTCGAGACGAATCCGAAGTACGAGGCCGGCAAGCAGATCGTCGCCCAGTCGGGCTGTCTCGCCTGTCACTCGATCGGCGAGAACGGCGCCCACGGCGGTCTCGGACCGGATCTCACCGACATCGGTTCGAAGGTCCCCCGTTCGGCGATCAAGCGATCGGTTGAAATCGGGCCGGGCATCATGCCCTCCTTCCGTGGTCTCGGCGAGAAGGACCTAAACGAAGTGGCCGATTACCTGGCCTCTCTCGACTAGGACCTCTTCATGAGCGAGACGCCTCCCCAGAGAGGCGACGAGCAGTTCAGCGGTCAGGTCAACTCGATGTTCGACCGGATCAGCGGTGTGTACGACCGCATGAACAGCGTGATGACCGCGGGTCTCGACCAGACCTGGCGTGAGCGCGCCGCCGACCGGGTCCGTCTCGAGCCCGGCCAGAAAGCCCTCGATCTCTGCTGCGGAACCGGCGATCTGGCCCTGGCCCTGGCGGAACGGGTAGGCAGCGAGGGCAGCGTCACGGGTGCCGACTTCTCCCGTCCGATGCTGGAGCTGGCCGGCAAGAAAGCCGCCGCGGAAGGAGCGGACCAGGTCATCTTCGAATGGGCCGACGCACTTGACCTTCCCTACGAAGACGAGAGCTTCGACGCGGTCACGATCTCCTTCGGGGCCCGCAATCTGGCTGATCTTCCGAAAGGACTTTCCGAAATGCACCGGGTGCTGAAGCCCGGGGGGCGCCTCGCGATCCTCGAGATCACCCAGCCCCGCCGCCAGCCGCTCGCGACCTTCTTCGGTATCTGGTTCGACCGGGTAGTGCCGGTGCTCGGCAAACTGGCCGGCGATTCTTCGGCCTACACCTACCTCCCGGAATCGGTTCGCAGTTTTCCCGATGCCGAAACGCTCGGTGAGCGGCTCGACCAGGCCGGATTCCGCCATGTTCGCTGGACGCTCATGGCGGGCAGCATCATCGCGCTTCACTCTGGAGTTAAGTGAGTGAGGAGCGCTCAGCGCCCGAGCCGGTAACGGCGGTAATCGATGCGGCCGGCGCCTGGCTGCCACAGGGCCTGGAGATGGTCGAAGCGGGTCTGACCGCCGCTGTCGATCATGATGGTGCCCTCTCGGAGGACGCCGTGACCACCCTGAAGGCCGGCGGCAAGAGGATGCGGCCGATGCTCGTCCTGCTCTGCGCCGGCCCGGACGGAGGCGACGCGGCGGTTCGCGCCGGGATCGCGGTCGAACTGGTTCACATGGCGAGCCTGGTCCACGACGACGTGCTTGACCGGGCGCCCCTCCGCCGCGGCATGCCGACCGTGTACGCACGTTCCGGAAGGGGAGCGGCCACCTCGGTCGGGGACCAGCTCTTCGCCACCGCCTTCCGGGTCCTGGTCGACGGCGGTGATCACGAAGCGGTGGCGGAACTCAGCCGGACCGCGGTCGACCTGGCGCGAGGAGAATTGATGCAGCGCCGGGGTGCGTTCAACCTCCGGCTCGAAGAATCCGAGTACTTCGAGCGCTGCGGACTGAAGACAGGCCGGCTCTTCGAAGCGGCCTGTGTGCTCGGCCGATCCACGGTGGAACCCGGCCAGGCCGGCGTGATCTCACTCTTCGGCCACCGGATCGGACTCGCGTTCCAGATGCTGGACGACGTTCTGGATATCGCGGGGCCGCCATCCCGCACCGGCAAGGCGCGAGGCACCGACCTGCTCGACGGCACCGTGACCCTGCCGCTGATAGTCGCCGCGGCGATCGAGCCGGCCCTGCTCGAAAGCGACCTGCACCGGCTCGACGAGGCGTCGGCCGAAGTTCTCTGCGACCGGATCGCGGCCACCGGTGCCCTCAATCAGGTCCGCGAACGGGCGATGGGAATGATCGACGAAGCGAAGGCCGGGCTCGCTTCGGCCGGACTTGATTCCGAACAGAGGCAGCTGCTCGAACTGATCGCCGACGGGGTCGTCCTCCGCTACAGCTGAGACGAAGGGCGATCTCAGGCCCAGTTCTGGAATACTCCCCGGCCATGGTGCTCAGCGACCATACGATCCGGGAAGAGATCGAAAAGGAACGGATCCTGATCGATCCCTTCGAGCCGGACCTGATCCAGCCGTCGAGCGTCGATCTGCGGGTCGACTCCAGCTATCGGGTCTTCAACAACTCGCGCTACCCGTTCATCGACGTGCGCAAGCCGATGGAAGACCTCACCACCTTGGTCAAGCCCGAGGAGGGCGAACCCTTCATCCTCCATCCCGGTGAGTTCGTTCTCGGCCAGACACTCGAACGGGTGACCCTGCCGAACGATCTGGTCGCACGACTCGAAGGCAAGAGCTCGCTCGGGCGGCTCGGCCTGCTGATCCACTCCACCGCGGGCTTCGTCGACGCCGGCTTCTCCGGCAACCTCACCCTCGAGCTTTCCAACGTCGCCAACCTGCCGATCACGATCTACCACGGAATGCCGATCGGGCAACTTTCCTTCATGAGAATGGACCGGGCTGTGGACAGCCCCTACGGAAGCGAACTCAACGGTTCGAAGTACCAAGGCCAGGCCGAACCGACCGCTTCCCGCTACTACCTCAACTTCAAGGACTGATCCACGGCCGAGATGGCCGCGTAGGTACCATCAACTTGTGATTCCCAACATCGGCCCTCTGGAAATAGCGATCGTTCTGATCATCGCCCTGATCGTCTTCGGGCCCAAGCGCCTGCCCGAACTCGGCAAGTCGCTGGGCAAAGGCATCAACGAGTTCCGCGAAGGTGTCAGCAAGATCGGGGACGACGACAAGGACGAAGACGATGACGACGACGAGTTCGACACCGAGCCCGCCGCCCTCACCCCACCGCCGGGCGACGAGCCCGAGGTCACAGAGATCGTCAACGACGACACCCCCGCGAATGATGTGGAAGCCAAGCCCGCCGAAGAAGCCGAGCCAGTCGAGTCTGAGGTAGTCCCCGAGCGGCAAGACTGAGGTTCCCGGTTTGGCCAAGCTGAAGCCGGTAAAGCATGACGAGCAACTGAGTCTCGTCGATCATCTGGACGAACTCCGGTCGCGGATCATCTTCACGCTGATCGCGGTCACCCTGATCTTCGCGGTCTGCTTCTGGAAAAGCGACCTGATCCTCGACATCGCCTCGGCACCCCTGCCCGAAGCCAACCAGGCGCTGATCGTGCTGGCCCCGACCGAGGCGTTCATGACCTCGGTCACCGTCAGCGCCTACGCCGCGCTCATCATCTCGGCACCCTTGATCAGCTACCAGCTGTTCGCCTACATCCTCCCCGCCTTCTCACCCCGTGAGCGCCGCGCGATCATGCCACTGCTGATCGCGATCCCGATGCTGTTCATCCTCGGCGTCGTCTTCGCCTACTTCGTGATCCTGCCGGCCGCGATCAACTTCCTGCTCAGCTTCAACGGCGACCAATTCAACACCGAGCTGCGGGCCCGCGAGTACTACTCGTTCTTCTCCACCACATGCCTCGCCGGCGGCATCGTGTTTCAGGTTCCGATCGTGATCCTGGCGCTCGTGAAACTGCGGATCGTCACGGTCAAACAGCTGCGGACCAACCGCAGATACGCCTACCTGATCATCGCCGTACTGGCCGCCGCACTGCCCGGAGTCGACCCGCTTTCGATGCTGATCGAGATGGTTCCGCTCCTTCTCCTGTACGAGTTGAGTATCTTCCTCGCTCGGGGCATTGGCGTCAAGAAGGTGCCGGAAAGCGAAGAGCCCACCATCGAGGAGCTTTAGAAGTGGCTGAAGAACCAGAACAGAGAATGCTGTTTGACCTGCGTGGCCGGCGCAAGCGCGTGATCCAGGTGATCTACGTGCTGCTCGCCCTGATCATGGTGGCCAGCCTCGTCGTGATCGGACTGCCGGGCGGCATCAGCCCGTTCAACAGCGGCAGCAACATCGTCGGTGAGGACGCGGCCGAACTGAGCATCAAGCGGGCCGAGAACCTTCAGACCAAGCTCAAGGCCAACCCGAACAACGAGACCCTCCAGACCGAACTCGTGCGCGCCCGCATCGCGGCCGGAGGAAACCTGTTCGAACAGGATGACGAGACCGGACAGCTTCTGATCACCGACAAGGCGACCGAACAGTACGAACTGGCGGCGACCGCCTGGGATCAGTACCTCAAGGAACACGGGAAAAACCCCGATCCTCAGCTGGCACAGGTCGTCACCGGTGCCCTCTACCAGCTCGCCAACGGCTCCAGCGTGGCCCAGTTCGAAAACAACATCGCCGCCGCCGCGGCGGCCCAGGAGATCGTGGTCAAGGCCGCCGAGAAGGAAGCGAAGACAAGCGAAGCGGCACCACCCGTCGCCCAGCTCGCCAGTCTCGCCGAACTTCAGTTCCTGGCCCAGAACAACGAAGCCGCCGAAGCCTCGGCCAAAAAAGCCGTGGCGCTCGCCGACAAGTCAGAACGCAACCAGCTCGAAGCTCAGATCAAATCGTTCAGGCAGAGCGGTGAGCAGGTCGCCAAGCAGCTGAAGGCCGCCAAGAAGCAGGCCAAGCAGGACGGTGGCAAGTCCCTCCAGGATCCGGCCGGCACGCTCGGAACCCAGGACGCCCTGCCGGCGGGACAGGCCCAGCCGTAAGCAGACGTTTCAAAGCCGGTCAATCTATACTTTCCCGCAAGGCGCCCGAAAGCTTTCGAGCGCCACTCACGGGCCGTTAGCTCAGTTGGTAGAGCAGGAGACTCTTAATCTCAAGGTCGAAGGTTCGAATCCTTCACGGCCCACTTACGTATGTTCCGCCTCATGGCTTCTTTGCCTTTGGGCGGGCAGCCCGCCGGAACCGCCAGCCCGCGCCTGACTTCGTCGACGGCCGGAATGGCCCACTCAGGTACCGGAGTACGATCGTGGGACATTCCGGCCTTTACTCCTCGTCAGCCACGGGCTGGCGGCCCCGGCGAACCACCCGCTCGGTTTGTGGAATTGGCTTGACTTGATGCTCGTGGATCCCGTTGATCTCAGCGGTTTGGTGGCTTTGTCCCATAAACCCTATGTTTGCGGGGTTGGTTCTGTTTCTGTATGCTGCTCGGCAACATGACTTGTGTGATGGCCGTCACCGGCCGTCGCCTCGTTTGCACAGGGAACAAAACTTGGCCGTAGGGGCCACGACTCTAGGGAGACACAGAATGAGGGAGACGACCGGCCGTTCGCGCCGTGTTTCAACCAAGCTCAAGGCAGCCTTCGTTGCGCTGCTCGCCATCTTCGCGGTGACCGCCGCCGGCGCCACCAGCGCCCAGGCCGCCGACAAGCTGGACATCACCTTCAACGACGGCTGGATCAAGATCCCCGCCCTCGAAGCCGCGGGACTCGAGCCGATTCACGCTCTCGATCCTGCCGATCCGAACAGCCTCGAAGTCACCATGACCGGCGATCTCGACACCGCCGCCGGCACCTTCACCTCGAAGGCCTCCGACTTCAGCTTCCCCTCGCAGTCGTTCGAGGTGACGCCGGGCAACAACATCACCCTGAATATCTCGGCCAACGCCGATTTCACCGGAAACTACGTCCCGTCCTCGGGAGCGTTCTCGGCCAACCTGCCGCTCAAGCTCGTCGTCGACGGCCCCGGATTCGGAGTCAAGTGCGAACTGAAGCCGCTGACCATTCCGCTCAGCTCCTCCGGTGCCGCGATCGACTTCGGCTCGGTCGGCGATCCGCCCAGCCCGTCCAACCCGAAGGCCGGCGCTCCGTTCGCCGCGCCGAGCAACGCCGGTGCCGTCAACGGATCCTGGACCAACGTCACGGCCGCCAACAACGTGTTCGGAATTCCGGCCTACGACAAGGACGCGGCCGAGATGACCACCGACTGCAAGAACCTGATCGGGGCCTTCACCGGCGGTGACCCGAACGCCAGCTTCGACGGCTCGCTCTGGCTCGGTGGCACCTCCAAGGTCACCCACATCGACGACCCGGTCTGCACCCCGCCCCAGGTCGGCACACCGCCGAACTGCGAGAACCCGGTCACCCCGTTCGCGGTGAGCAAGGTCGCGGTCACCCCGGGCAAGGCATCGGTCAAGGCCGGCAAGTCGGTCAAGCTGAAGGTCGCGGTCACCAACTCCGGTGGCACCGCCGGTTCGGCCACCGTCGCCCTGAAGTCGACCAACAAGAAGGTCACCCTTCCGAAGTCGGTCAAGGTCTCAGTCGCCGCCGGCAAGACCGCGATCAAGACGATCGTCGTCAAGGTGAACAAGAAGGCCAAGGGCAAGGCGACCATCACCGCCAAGTCCGGGTCGAAGAGCGGCAAGTCCGTCCTGACCATCAAGAAGGCCAAGAAGAAGTAGCAGGGACCCGGCAGTACCAGGGAGACAACGACGGCCGGCCCTCGATCGAGGGCCGGCCTTGGAGGAATAAATGAATACCGCAGTCAGTTCTTCAAGTCACAAGGGAGTGACGAGAGGCCGCGCCGCGATCGCGGCGCTTCTCGCCATCTGTGCGCTCGGCATGGCATGGAGCGTCTCGGGGGCGAAGGCCGCCCAGGGCGATCCGTTTCAGGTCGACTTCAACTACGTGGGACTCAACGTCGAAGCCGGCCCGGCCGAGCTCAACGAGATGGTGCTCGACCCGACCACCGAAGACTCCGAGGGCAACCTGCTCGGGGCCCTCGAGATGCGGGGCGTCTACGACGACAATGCAGGCAACTTCACCTTGCCGAAGGCGACCGGACTCGAGTTCCCCGACGCCAAGCTCGAGATCGAGGGTGCCGAGATCACCGGCAAGCTGGGCCTCGTCGAAGACGCCAAGGGCAACTACAACTCATCCACCGGAGTGATGACGCTCACCCCGAAGATCTCGCTCACGCTCGGTACGCCGAACGTCAGGGACTTCCCGCCGGATCTGCTCGCGATCGTCGGTGGCATGCTGCCGCCCGGCAGCGCCCCGTATCCGCTGGCCTGCGAGTTCTCCCCGCTGGCCGTGAGTCTCTCCACCGCCAACAAGTGGCCCTCGCCCGGCACCACCTTCGCCAACCCGGCGGAACCGCTGCCGAGTGAAGGAGCTGTGTCCGGCGCCTGGACCACCAAGCCGAAGGTCAAGGTGATCGAAGGCGGAACGATGTGCACGCTGATCGGTTCGCTGATCAAGCCCGTCGGAGGACTCTGGATGGCGAACTCCGCCACCGCGTTCTCGGGCATGCCGCCGGCCACCGGCCCGAAGCCGCCCGCCGATGTTTGCCTGCCGACCGAGACCGGCACTCCGCCCGACTGCAAGCCCAAGGAGATCAAGTGCGATCCGCCGCAGACCGGCATCAAGCCGAACTGCATCGATCCGCCGGACGAGAAGTCAGCCGAGATCACCAAGGTCGCGATCACACCCGCCAAGGGCACGATCAAGGCCGGCAAGTCGCTGAAGATCAAGGTCAAGGTCACCAACACCGGTGATCTGAAGTCCGGCCCGATCAAGGTCGCGCTGAAGTCGACCAACAAGCAGGTCACCCTGCCGAAGACGATCACCGTCGACGTCGCCGCCGGAGCCACCGCCACCAAGACCGTCACGGTCAAGGCGGGCAAGAAGGCCAAGGGCAAGGCCACCATCTCGGCCAAGTACGGCAGCAAGAGCGGCAAGTCCGTTCTCACCGTCAAGAAAGCCAAGAAGGCCAAGAAGTAGGTTCCCGGAACCGGCTTCTTCAGAACCGAAACAAAAAGCCCCGGCAGAGATGCCGGGGCTTTTTGTTTGCCTGGAGTGGCGAGGGCCGGGATCGAACCGGCGACACCACGATTTTCAGTCGTGTGCTCTACCAACTGAGCTACCTCGCCAAGCCGGCACAGGCTATCTATTGAGAGCCGGTCGAGGCTTCCCGGCGAAGGCCGTCACGCATCGCTTCCATCACGCCGATCGCTCCGGCCTTGTAGAGCGGCTCGTTGAGGTTGCCGCACTTCGGGCTCTGGACACAGGAAGGACAGCCGGCCTCGCAGGGACATTCGGAGACCAGGCCGAGCGCGTCGGTGATCAGCCGCTCGAAAAGCTCGAAGCCCCGCCTGGCGATCCCGACGCCGCCGGGATGTCCGTCGTAGATGAAGATCGTCGGCTCGCCGGTCTGGGGGTGGATGTTGGTCGAGAGTCCGCCGATGTCCCAGCGGTCGCACATGGCGATCAGGGGCAGCACGGCTATCTGGGCGTGCTCGGAGGCGTGAAGAGCCCCCAGAAGCGCGTTCAGGGGCATTTCCGAGGTCATGTGATCCGGCACCGTGTACCAGAGGCCCTGGGTGCGGAACTCCTGCTCCGGCAGGTCGAGGTCGACCAGATCGATCGCCTCCTGGTCGGCGGTGAGGATCCGCTGGTAGGCGATCACCTGATCGGTCACCGAGATCTCGCCGAAACTCAGTTCGACACCGGCGACCGTCCTCTTCGAGATCACCCGGTCGATGAAGATGTCGGTCTCCAGGCGGGGACGGGTGTACCACTCGTCGTCGAAGGAATGGACGATCGCCTGGGCCGCGTCGAGATCGAGCTGTTCGACTTCGTACGAGGAGCCGAAATGCATGTAGATCGCTCCCGGGTGGAGGGTCGTGAAGGCACGGCCGTACTCGACGGTTCCGATCACCTCACCGGAGCCGCGATCGATCACGGCCAGGTTCTCGGCCGACGACGAACGAAGCGAAACCGAGGAAGCGACGAATCCCGGCCGTCGCGGGACCAGTCCCTGCCCGGCTCGCCGCAGTTCCCCCTTGGCGACCAGGGCCTCGGTCGCGCTTGCGAGGTCTTCGCCGAACCACTCCCCGTCCTCGGCGGTGATCGGCATCTCGTACGCGGCCGCGATCAGATGCTGGGCCGCGATCTCCGGTGAACGGTGATCCAGGATCGCCGCCTCGACGGCCCGCTCGAGGAACTCCTCCGGGTGCCGGCAGAAATACTGGTCGAGCCCGTCCTGGCCGGCGATGTAGACCGCGAGACCCTGGCGCCGGCGTCCCGCCCGGCCCCACATCTGACGAAGGCCCGCGACCGTTCCGGGAAAGGTCACGCAGATCGCCGCGTCCAGTTCGCCGATGTCGATTCCGAGCTCCAGCGCGTCGGTCGAGACGACGCCGAGCAGCCTGCCCTCGACCAGATCGCGTTCGATCGCGCGGCGCTGGGCGGGTGTGTAGCCCGCCCGGTAGGGCGCGATCTTCTCGGCGAGCTCCGGCCTTCCCCTGCGCTGCAGGCTCTCGGCCGCGAACTTCCGGATCAGTTCGATTCCCCTGCGGCTCTTCAGGAAGCAGATCGTCCGCACGTCCTGGCTGACCAGTTCGGCGAGCAGATCGGCCGCCTCGGCCAGCGAGGATCTGCGGGCACCGATCGCCGGGTTGACCAGGGGCGGATTCCAGATGTTTATCTCGCGTCCGGCCTGGGGCGCGTAATCGCGGTCGATCAAGGTGAACTCGTCGCCGACCAGGCGATCGGCCAGCTCGCCCGGATTGGCGATCGTCGCCGAGGCCAGCACGAACCGGGGTTCGCGACCGTAGGCCCGGGCCAGGCGGCGCAGCCTCCGGATCACGTTGGCGACGTTCGAACCGAAGACCCCGCGGTACGTGTGGGCCTCGTCGATCACGACCCAATCGAGATTGGACAGGAAATCACCCCAGCTGCGGTGATGGGGCAGGATTCCGACATGGAGCATGTCGGGGTTGGTCAGCACCAGATTGCTCTTCCTCCGGACCGCGGGACGCTCATCCTTCGGTGTGTCGCCGTCGTAGATCGCCGGCCGCAGGTTCGGCGCGTTCAGGCGGGCGAGGGATCTCGCCTGGTCCTGGGCCAGGGCCTTGGTCGGATACAGGTAGAGCGCGCGGACCTTGGGGTCGGCCGCGATCGAATCGAGAACGGGCAGGTTGAAGGCCAATGACTTGCCCGAGGCCGTGCCCGTGGTGATGATCACGTTGCCGCCGCGGGCCGCCTCGAAGGCTTCGGACTGATGGCGGTACAGCGAGGTGATCCCCTGAAGAGCCAGCTGATCGGCCAGTGCGGGATCGAGATCCTCGGGCAGGGCGGCTATCTCGGGATTGACCGGCGTCTCGGTACGGGTCTTCAGGATGCGTCCGTCGCGCCGGGCCGGATCGATCGCCGCCGCCCACGGCGCGCGAAGCAGGGAGTCAGACAACTTTGCTCTCGGAGGGCGGCTCACGCCGGATCTCCTCGGCGATCCTCAGATCGGCGGCGACCTCGTCCTCACCGCCCAGGGCCCGTCGGACCTTCAGAAAGTCGACCGTGCCGGCGACGTCGTGGACTCGCAGGAGTTTCGCGCCATGGTCGAGCCCGAAGGCCAGGGCCGCGAAGGTTCCGCCGGCCCGCTCACCGGGAGCCCGGTGGGTGATCGCCCCGATGAAATCCTTGCGTGAGATCGCCAGCATGATCGGGCAATCGAGTCCCGCCAGGCGAGGCAGGCCACGCAGTGACTCGACCGTCTGCGCCGGTGTCTTTCCGAAATCCGGACCGGGATCGATCACGACCTGGTCCCGGCCGATTCCGGCGGCGGCCAGCGATGCCAGCCGATCTTCGAAGAAGGCGATCTGGCGTTCGATCACACCGTCCGGGTAGAGATCCTCGTCCCAGCGCTGAGTCTTCGGCGGTACCTCGGTATGCATGACCACCATCGCCGCGCCGTGGCCGGCGCAGACCTGGAGCATCTCCTGGCTGTCGCTGCCGCTGATGTCGTTGACGATCGCGGCACCGGCGGCCAGTGCCGCGTCGGCGACCTCCGGCTTGTAGGTGTCGACCGACACCACCGCCCCGGCCCCGACGGCGGCGGTCACCACCGGCAGGATGCGCTCCACCTCGACCTCGGCGCTGACCGCGGGACGGTTGGTCACATTCGATTCGCCGCCGACCTCGATGATTCCCGCGCCGTCGCGCAGGTGCCTTTCTACCTGTGCGATCGAGCCCGCGGTCGAGCGGTCGCCGCGATCGGAGAACGAGTCGGGGGTGGCGTTGACCACACCGACCACGATCGGTTGGTCTAAGTTAATCTCGCCCGCAGCTACCCGCAGTCGTGAGATGGATCCGGTCACAAGAGCGATGCTAGACACCTTCGACCACACGGACTTTGCCGCGACCGAACTCTCGGCTCACCTTCCGGGTCCGGTCTCGGTGGTGGTCCCGACCAGAAACACCGCCGGCACGATCGCGCAGACCGTGGCCGAGCTGCTGATCCTGGCCGACGCCGAGATCGTCTCGCAGATCCTGGTCGTGGACGCCGACTCGGTCGACGGCACAGCGGTGACCGCCCGGGACGCCGGCGCCCAGGTCGTCTCCGAGAACGATCTCATGCCCGAATTCGGACCGGTCCGAGGTAAGGGCGACGCGATGTGGCGATCACTGGAAGCGGTCACGGGGGACCTGGTCGTGTTCGTCGACGGCGACATCGCCGATTTCGGCCGCCACTACGTGACCGGCCTGCTCGGACCGCTCTGCCGCGATCCGGACAAACGCTTCGTGAAGGGCTGCTACCGCCGTCCGTTCCGGCAGGAGACCAGTGAACAGCCGGCCGGTGGCGGCAGGGTGACGGAGCTCACCGCCCGCCCCCTGCTCGCCCGCACGGTTCCCGACCTGATCCAGTTCGACCAGCCGCTCGCGGGCGAGGTCGCCGCGCACCGCTCGCTGCTCGATTCGATTCCTTTCCACACCGGATACGGGGTCGAGATCGCGATGCTGGTCGAGGTCTGGGACCGTCTCGGCCTGGACGGCATGGCCCAGGTGGGGCTCGGCACCAAGCGAAATGCCCATCAATCGCTCGCCGCGCTCGGCGGCATGGCCGCCGAGGTGATCGATGCCCTGGACGCGGTGCTGGCGGACCTGGACAGGGGTGATCTGGGCGAGATCATCCCCGCTCCGGAAGCCGCGAACGACCCCGTTGTCCGGCCGGCCCGAACCAGCCTGGCGGCGGGGGACGGCGACAGAAAGCCCCTGGACCCGGCCGACATATAGCGTCTGGCCGCATGAGCCTGCGCTGCGTCTACACCGATCTCGACGGCACCCTGCTGGGGCAGGGGGCCTCCCTTTTCACCGACTACGAGGGCAACTTCTCGATGATGCAGACCCGCGGGCTCGAAGCCTGCTCCCGGGCCGGGGTCGAGGTGGTGATCATGTCCGGCCGCCGCCAGGTCCAGGTCCACGAGGACGCCCGGATCCTCGGGCAGACCTCCTTCATCTTCGAAGCCGGGGGCGCGTTCAGCATCGACCGTGAGCTGACCATGATGACCGGGGATTTCGAGCTCGATCCGGACAGGACCGTGGTCGAGCAGATCACCGATCGGGGTGTGCCCGAGTTTCTCTTCGACAGCTATCCGGGCCGGCTCGAGTTCCACGAGCCCTGGCACGTCGGCAGGACGCTCTCGCACCTGTTCCGGGGCGACGTCGACACCGCCGAGGTAAATCGCCTTCTCGAGCAGGCCGGTCACGGTGACCTGCGCCTTCTGGACAACGGTGCGATCAACCGCGAGATGCCCGGCATCGAGACCACCCATGCCTATCATCTGGTGCCGAAAGCGGTATCCAAGGCCGGTGCGGTCGCGGCCCACGCCCGGGCCCGCGGCTACGCGCTCGACGAGACGATCGCGGTCGGCGATTCGGTCGAGGACCTGGAGGTCGCTCCCTCGGTCGGCCGGTTCTTCATGGTCGCCAACGGCCCGGAGCGCGATCCCGGGGTCCGGACCGCGATGTCGCGCTTCGACAACGTGAGCGTCACCGAGGGACGCAGCGGCGACGGCTTCTACGAGGCCGTGGTCACATCCCTTGTGGCCTGAATCAACCATCTAGTATCAGGGGACACAGCGCTACCCGACCAGGAGAGAGTTTTTGCCGCACGAACAAGCAACGGTTGCCGAAGAGGAATACCTCCAGACGATCTTCTGGCTGATGGAAGCCGGCCTGCCGATCACCGGCGCCAACATCGCCCGCGCGATGCAGCTCTCACCCCCGACCGTCCACGAGATGATCAAGCGTCTCGAACGTGACGGCTACGTCACCCGCAGCGCCGACAAGATCCTTCACCTGACCGACGACGGCCGGGCCGAAGCCGAGCAGATCACCCGCCGGCATCGCATGATCGAACGTTTCCTCACCGACGTTCTCAACATCCCCTGGGATGAAGTTCACGAAGAGGCCGAACGCCTCGAGCACGCGATGTCACCCGTCCTGGAGAAGCAGATGCGAGCCGCGATCGGCGACGCCACGACCTGCCCCCACGGCCACCCGATCGAGGGCGTGCGTGAGCCCGGAGCTCCGCTCGCCGATGTCGACGTCGGCGCCGAGGTGATGATCCTCAGGTTCGAGAACGAGGCCGAGGGCCTGCTCCATTACCTGAAGGACATCGGCCTCGAGCCGGGCCTGAAAGGCGTGGTCAGCTCGAGTGAGACCGACGCGATCATCGTCAAGGCGGACGATGGCGACCACGAGGTCACCAGGACCGTGGCCGAGACGGTCACCGTGCGGGCCAACCCGGCCCCGCCGCCGCGCGCGGCACTGCCGGACCAGCTGGTCATCTCACCGGATCGCTACGGGAGATAGAGGGAATTCGGGTCGCTCCGCTCCGCTGTGCGACCTGAATTTCGAAGATTCGCCACGTGGTCCGAGCCGGTCACCGGCGAACGGAGAACAGCCCTATTTCGTTCTCGCCCTTGCGGAAGCTGTCGTCGGGCACGTTCACTCCGGTCATCCAGACGCCGTCGCGTTGCCATGCCCGGGTGGTCGCCGCCACCCTGCCGTTGACCGTCACCGCGATCGTTCCGGGATCGGACCTGGTCGCGGGCAGCTCGGCCTGGATGTAGGACGGCACGAAGAACCCTTCGGGGTCGGCCTCGATCACGGGGCCGCCGGTCGTGAACTCGGCCTCAAGCGGCCGGAGGTCCGGATCGCGGCCGGACCTCGTCCCGAGCAGCTCGGGCCGCCCGCCGATCGCGAAGAGTGAGCCCGAGCCGAACGCTCCGGTTCGCATCCTCACCGCGGCCCGTTCCCGCGCGGCGACATTCTCGGGTTCGACCGTGAGGGTGCCGGTCTCCTGCGAGGTCACGTCGAGCCGCTCCGGGGCGGGAACGGGAGGACCGAGCAGGCTGTGTCCGGTCGCCTTTGGCGAAGGATTCAGCCCGAGCACGTCGAGCACGGTGGGCGTGATGTCACGGCTGGTCGCGAAACGCGGATCGATCCGCCCCTTCTCCTGTCCCGGGTACTTGATGAAGAGCGGCACCGGCAGAAGCCAGCCCTCGTTCTTCTCGACCACCGTGCGTCGCGGCGCACCGATCTCGAAGGAGGCACCGTGGTCCGCGGTCAGCACGAACAGGCTCTCGTCCCAGGTGCCCGTTTCTTTCATCCGGGCGATGATCTCCTCGACCATGTTCATGGTCGAGATCGTCTGGGCCAGTGCCTGCTGCATGTGCTTGCGCGATTCCGGCAGGTTGGTCGGATTCTCGAGCGCGTCCTGTGATTCGGTATCGCCCAGCACCAGGCTCGCATAGCCCCTGCCCTGATCGGTGAACTGGTAGGGCGCGTGCGGCAGGAGGATGTGGAGGAAATTGAAACCGCCGGGGTTCAGGTCCAGTCCGGCGCCGAAATTCCGCATGTAGGCGGGACGTTCCGCTCCCCACGCGGGGGGCGGTGACGGGTAGTGGCTGACCACCTCGTCTACACCCTTCTCCAGCAGCCTGCCCGGGGTCAGCTCCTCGTCGGGCTGTGGTTCGGCGTCCCGGTTCTGCGCCGCCTCGTCGAGGGAGACGCTGCGCGGGTAGAGGCCCAGGCGGAGCAGGTCGGAGATCCGGGTGCGCAGCCCGGACTTGCGCTGGCAGAGGTCGGTCACGACCTCGATCGCGCGGACCCGGTACCCGGCCTTGGCGGTGATCGAACAAACGTTGTCGGGATAGCTCGGCAGACCGGGCGGGGCCTTCTCCTCGGCGAAGTCGGCGTCCTGCCCGGTCATGATCGAGGGCAGGGCGGCCAGGGTCTCGTCGCCGACCGCCAGGGTCCGCGGATACCAGGTCGTCTCCTTCTGGATCCGGGAGAGGCTGGGGATCAGCCGGCGGTCTATCTGACCACGTTCGTTCTCGAGCAATGCCAGCGGCAGTTCGTCCAGCACGATCATCACCACCGGAGGCTGCGTCTCGGCCTGCTGTGCGGCCATCGCGCGATCCCCGGGCAGAACCTCGTACCGGATCGGGTAGGAGGCGGCGAAGAGCACGATCACCACCGGCGTCGCGACGCTCAGCATCAGGGCGAAGTTGCGGATCAGCTCCAGCCGCAGGTAGGACACCGTCACCAGGGCGGCCACCCCGAACAGCGCCAGGCCCGCGATCACCGGACTGTCCTGGAGGGGCTGCCACACGACCAGTCCGAGCAGGATGCCCAGCAGGCCCGCGTGAACCGTCCGGGCGGCACCGAAGGATGCCAGCCGGGAGATCGCGGCTTCGATCCCCCAGAGGACGGTGGGCACGAGCAGGGAGACGAGCCCGATGAAGATCATCAGGTCGACTCCCCTCACCGAGTAGAGGGTCAGTACCTCGGAACCGGACTCGAGACGCTGATAGACCGGCCAGGCGATGGCCAGCGACCAGCATCCGGCCAGTTCAAGCCAGAAACGGATCGACTCCCCGCGCTTGGGGAACCGGCGCTGCCCGAAATCCTCAGGCGGCGGAGGCGATTCGCCGAACCCCCTCGTCGATCAGCTCGGGCGGAACTGACGCGAAAGAGATGCGCAGGCTGGTCCAGCCGCCATCGAGCATGAAGTCGGTGCCGGGGATGAACGGTGCTCCGGCTTCCTTGGCCTTCTTCGCGAGATCGACCGTGTCGAATCCCTCACCGAGATCCGCCCAGAGGAAGTATCCGCCTCCGGGAACGACGAACTCGGCCGAGGGCAGGTGCTTGCCGAGCGCGTCGATCAGCGCGTCGCGCCGCTCCTTCAGGGCGATCTTCACCTCGGCGATGTTGCGGTCGAGCGCGCCGGACTCGCAGAGTTCGAGCACCAGAGATCCGGAGAGCATGTTCGGCGAGATGTACGTGTCGTTGGCCAGTTTCGCCAGCTCCGCGATCAGCTTTTCGGGTCCGGCCAGGTAGCCGACGCGCACGCCGGGACTGACCGTCTTCGAGAAGGACGAGGCGTGGATCACACGATCGGCCCTGTCCATCGAAAGCATGGTCGGCGGCGGCTCCTCGCCGAAGGGCAGCTCGCGGTAGGGATCGTCCTCGAAGATCGTGAAACCGTGCTCGGCCGCCAGGTTCACCAGGCGGATGCGCTTCTCCTCGGACAGCGTGCAGCCGGCCGGGTTGTGGAAGTTCGGAATCAGGTGGACCAACTTGATCGGACCGGCCTCGAGCGCGTGCTCGACCTCGTCGACGTCGATCCCGTCCTTTTCCAGCTTGACCGGAACGAAGACGACACCGAGCTGCTCCAGAAGGAGCAGCGTCCTGTCGTAGGAGGGCTGCTCGACGATCACCCGGTCGCCCGGCTTCAGCAGATGCCGGAACAGCATCGCGCCGGCCTCGAGCGAGCCGTTGGTGACCATGACCTGGTCGGCGCTGGGGAGGCCGTGCCGCTTCGCGATCCAGTCGCAGAGTCCCGGATGTCCGATGCCGACCCCGTAGGAGAGCGCCTTCTGCCAATCCTCGTCGAGGGCTTTCGCGGTGGCCGCGCGTACGGCGTCCACGGGAATCAAGTCGGGGCTGGGGGCACCTCGGGCGAAGCTGATCGTGTCGGGCATGTTCAGACCTTGTCAGGGATCGATTACGGGCGAACGCCGATCATAACGCCGACGGCGCGGAGCCTTCGAGCGGGCTACCGGCCAGGCTCGTAGAGCACGACCCGATTCGCGCCCTGGAGGAACCCGTCGCTCGGAAGATTGATTCCGGTGACTTCGCCGCCACTGGCCTCGTCGACCCAGGTCCGGGTCGTGGCGACGATCCGTCCGTTGAGCGCGACCGCGACCGGCCGGCCGGCATCTCCCCCGGAGGTGATCGTCGCGCGGAAGTAGGAAGGACGGGAGCGGCTTTCCAGATCGACCCGTTCCAGGGCTCCGGGATCGTCGGCGGTGAACTCGAGCGGATGGAGTCCGGGCACCGATTTCGCGGACCTGCCGATCAGGTCCGCCTGGCCGGCGAGGGCGTAGAGCTCGCCATCCCTGAAGATCCGGTTTCGCTGCCGCACGGCCGCCCGCCTGAGCCGGGTGACCTCACCCCGTTTCATCTCCACCGTGCCGAAGGTTCCGTGGCTGGTCACCGTCGGGTCGAGCGGGAGCGGATCGGCTCCCGCCAGCGAGGTCCCCGGCAGCTCTTCCGGCGGCTCGATTCCGAGCACGTCGAAAACCGTCGGCGCGATGTCCATCGAATCGGCGCCGCCCTTCACGATCTTGCCCTTCTCCTGACCCGGCAGCTTGACGAAGAGCGGCACCGGCAGGACCCACCCCGCGTTGGCCTCCTCGAGGATGCGGCGGCTCCCGCCCGGCAGGAAACCGGCACCGTGGTCGGCAGTCACGACGAACAGAGCCTCGTCCCAGGTCCCCTGTTCCTTCATGCGGTCGATGATCCTGCCCAGCTGACTGTCCGTGTAGGCCAGCTGCAGCATCATCTGCTGCATATCGTGATTCACCTGGGCACGCGAAGCCGGTGAGGTCAGGGAATCGGCGCTCGTGAAACGGTCGGATTCGTACCGGGTGCCGTCCGGCATGAACTGCCAGAAGATGTGGGGAAGGGCGATGTGGAGCAGACTGAAGCTACGTCCATCCTCGGGCAGGCGCTCGACGAATCGGTTGACCGCCTCCTCACGGTCGAATCCGTACTCGGACCAGGGCTGCTGGAACGGTGCGGCGAGCCGGTCGGCCACCTTCGGGGCCAAGTCACCGGGTGTGAGCCGGATGTCGCCCGCCTCGTGCGTTGCTCCGGATCCCCGCCGGATCGCCGCGGTCACCCGGCCGCCGAGACCGAAAGTACGACGGCAGAGATCGGTGATCGGCTCGTACGTGTTCAGCGAGTAGCCGCCCGACTCGGCGATGCGGCACAGATTGTCCGGGTACTCCGGCAGGCCGGGCGGAGGCAGTTTCTCGGCGAAACCGGCCGTCGGGGGCCTGCCGGTCATGATCGCCGGCACCGCGTTGACCGTGTTGGTGGCTCGTGCGGTCATGTCCGGATACCAGTTCGAGTGGCGGGCGAGCGCGGCGAAATTGGGGAAGAGCTCAGCGTCGATCCGGCCCTTCTCGTTCTCCAGGGCCGCCAGTGGCAGCTCGTCGAAGATCACCATGACCACCGGAGTCTCGGCCTCGATTCGGGCGACTTCCGTGGCTTTCCCGTGGGGGCCGGCCTCGGACCACACCGGATAGCGGACCAGGAAGGCGAGGATCACCACCGGGACCGCCAATCCCAGGCAGAGTGCGAAATTCTGGACGAAGACGGAGTGGATCAGCAGCCAGGTGAAAAGTGCGATCGCCGCCAGGGGAACCAGCAGGCGGACCGGTTCGGGCGATCCCTCCAGCTGCTGCCAGCAGAACAGACCCGTGATCAGGGCGAACGCGGTGGCGAGGATCGCGCCGCGAACGGCGGCGCCGGCCAGCTTGCCCGCGAGGGCCGCCAGCAGCACGACCAGGGTCGGAGCCAGCAATGACACCACGATGATCAGGACCAGCAGATCGGGCCGTCGCAGCCCCAGCCCGGTCAGAGCCTCCGGCCCGCTGGCGATGTTCTGATAGATCGGCCAGCTGATCGCGAGAGCCCACGCGCCGGCGATCGCGAACCAGCCGGCCACCGCTCCGAGCGGCCTCGCCTCCCGACGCGGCGTCTCTTCCGGCTGTTCCGCGGTCGGGGACGAGATGGCCTACCCCGTGATCCGGTAGGCGGTGACCTCGTTCTCCCCGTCCCGGAACAGGCCCGGGTCGAGGACGCCGGCGAAGCTGCATTGGTCGCCCTGGGCCCATGGCCGCAGCGTGAGCGCCACCCGCCCGTTGAGTGCTATCGCGAGCTTCCGTTCGCATTCGCCCTTCCGGGGTGTCGAGCCGGACACGTAGGCGGGCAGCTGGCCGGAGCTCAGATCGGCCGGACTGTTCGGCTGACTCGGTGTCATCTCGGCTTCGATCGGCCGCAATCGTCTGTTGCCATCGGCTCGGCGGCCGATCAGGTCGGGATCGCCGGTCAGGTCGAAGAATGAATCGCTCGGAAAGGACTCGTTGCGGTACCTGACCGCCGCGTCGAACCCGCGCCTGACCTTCGCGCTGGACAGGGTCATGTCGCCCTTGGCGGTGCTGTGTGCGCGGAGCTCGCCTTCCGGGACGGGGGCCTCATCCGTCGTGGGCAGCCCAAGGCCGTCCAGCATGTCGTTCAGCAGCGCGGTGGACTCGAAATCGGCATCGATCTTGTCGCCATGGGTCTGCCCGGGGTACTTGACGAACAGCGGCACCGGCAGGACCCATCCCGCGTTCCTCTCGGTGAGGTAGCGGCGTGAAACTCCCTGCCGGAAGGCGCTGCCGTGGTCGGCGACGACGACCAGCATCGCCTCCTCCCAGATCCCGGTCTCCTTCATCTTCCGGATCACTCTTCCCACGGTCCGGTCAACGTAGCCGACCTGGAGCATGAACTGCTGGAAGGACGCGTCCGTGAGTCCCCGCGATCCGAGCCATGTCTGATCCTTCTCGCCGGCGACATCGCCGAGCCCCGGGGCGATCGGACCGATGTAGTCGCGTCCGTCGGGCAGATAGATCCAGGGAATGTGCGGCAGGATCAGGTGCTGGTACTCGAGGCGGCTGTCTCCTGGACCGATCCTGCCGACGAACCGGTCGGCTTCCTCGGACGGCGGCGGATCGATCGGCAGTGAGGCCTCGCGAACCCGCGGCAGTACGTATCGCTCGCTGATCCTCTCCGGCAGCGGCTTGCCGAACTCGACCCCGTTGGCCGCGATCTTGGCCAGGCGAGCGATGGTCCCGCCCCGTTCGGAGCAGATCTCGTGCGGACAGAGATCGGTCACGGTCTCGGTCGCGTCGATCTCGTATCCGGCCGCCGCCAGCCGCGTGAACAGGTTGTCCTCGTGATCCCGGAAGCTGGGCGGGGTCGAATCTGCGTGTGGCGGCCGCCCGCTGAGCAGGGCCGGAACCGCCTGGGTGGTCACATCGCCGGTGGTTCGCGCGTTCAGGTACCAGCTGGACTGGTCGGCCAGCTGGGCGAAATTCGGGAAGCGGGCGCGGTCGATCTGATCCGGAGCCGACTGCAGGGCGGCCAGCGGGAACTCGTCGAGAACGAGCATCACCACCGGCGGGTGGGCTTCGGCAGTCGGTGCCGCGGCGTCCGCCTTGCCGCCGAGGGTCACCGAGGCTCCGGGACCGGTCAGGAGGAAGGCGACCGCGGTCACCGGCGCGGCGAGGCCCAGCAGAAGTGCCATGTTCCGGGTGAATTCCGATCGCAGATAGGCAATGGCGATCGCTGCGGCGAGGGATGTGAAGATCACCAGCTGGACGGCATCGCCGAGAGCGTCCGATCCGAGTGCCTGCCAGAGCACGAGGCTGAGCAGCGCTCCCAGAAGCAGTGCGTGAAGGCGCTTGCGGCCGGTGGAGGAGACCAGACCCAGGAGCAGCTCGGCCCCGATCAGCAGGGTGGGCACCACCAGTATCGAGACGGCGGCGAAGATCACCAGATCGAGCGTGTCGGCCCGCATCATGGTGAACGAGTCGGGGCCGCTCGAGGCACCCTGGAAGATCGGCCAGGCGATCGCGAGGGCCCAGGCGCCGGTGATCTCGGCCCAGGCCCTCGGGATTTTCAGACGCGGAGTTCCGGCCGCCTCACCGGAACCCGTGGTCACAGAGCGCGGAGTGTCTCCACGGCGATCTTCGCCGCCTCGGTCGGGCTCTCGCCGACCCGAACACCCTTGGCCTCCAGGGCTTCCTTCTTCGCCTGGGCGGTGCCCGACGAACCGGAGATGATCGCGCCGGCGTGACCCATCTGTTTGCCGGGAGGCGCGGTGAAGCCGGCGATGTAGCCGACCACAGGCTTCGAGATGTTCTCGGCAATGAAGTCCGCGGCCCGCTCCTCGGCGTCGCCGCCGATCTCGCCGACCATCACGATCAGCTCGGTCTCGTCGTCGGCCTCGAACATGGTGAGGATGTCGATGAAGTCGGAACCGACGATCGGATCGCCGCCGATGCCGACGATCGACGAGTTGCCCTCGCCGGCCTGCTTCAGCTCGTTGCCGATCTGGTAGGTCAGGGTGCCCGACTTGGAGACCACGCCGATCTTGCCCTGGTCGAAGAACTGGGCGGGGATGATGCCGACGTTGGCCTTGTCCGGGGACAGGATTCCGGGACAGTTGGGGCCGATCAGGGTGACGCCCTTCTCCTTGGCCTTCCAGTAGGTCGGCAGCATGTCCATCACCGGGATGCCCTCGGTGATCGCGATGACCGTCCCGACCCCGGAATCGATCGCCTCGTTGATCGCGGCCGCGGCGAAGCGGGCCGGCACGAAGACCATCGAGGTGTTCGCGCCCTGCTCCTGGACGCTCTCGGCGATCGTGTCGTAGACCGGGATGCCCTCGACGTCGGCGCCGCCCTTGCCGGGCGTTACTCCGGCGACAACCTGGGTGCCGTAGTCGCGGTTGCGCAGCCCGTGGAAGGTGCCCTCACGGCCGGTCAGACCGGAGATGACCAGCTTCGTGTCGTTGTCAATGATGATGCTCATCAGTTACTCCCAGCCAGCTCGACGACGCGCTCGGCGGCGCCCAGCATGGTCGATTCGTTGTGGAGGTTGTCGAGGCCCGCCTCGGCGAGCAGTCGCAGTCCCTCTTCAGAGTTGGTGCCGTCGAGACGGACGACGATCGGCAGTTCGATACCCATCTTGCTGACCGCCTCGATGATGCCCTTGGCGACCTCGTCGCCGCGGGTGATGCCGCCGAAGATGTTGAAGAGCACCGCCTTGACCTTGGTGTCGGAGGTGATCACTTCGAGCGCGTTGATGATCGCGTCCGCCTTCGAGCCGCCGCCGGCGTCGAGGAAGTTGGCGGGCGCGCCGCCCGCCTGGGCGACGACGTCGAGCGTCGACATGCAGAGCCCGGCTCCGTTGCCGAGGATGCCGATGTCGCCGTCGAGCTTCACGTAGGTCAGGCCGCGTTCCTTGGCCATCGCCTCCTGCGGGTCCTCGATCTCGGCCGCGAGTTCTTCCAGCTCGGGATGGCGGTAGAGCGAGTTGTCGTCGATCGTGGTCTTCGAGTCGAGCGCCACGACCTCACCGGCCGCGTTGACGATCAGGGGATTGATCTCGATCAGGGTCGCGTCCTCGGTCTGGGCGATCTCGGCCATCTTCACGAGGATCGCGGCGACCTGGTCGGCGAACTCGGCCGGGATCTCGGACTTGGCGACGATCGCGAGCGCGGCTTCGAGGCTCAGGCCGTTGATCGGATCGACGTGCTCCTTGATCAGGGCTTCGGGGTTGGATTCGGCGACCGCCTCGACGTCCATGCCGCCCATGTGGGAGAGCATGATCAGCAGCTTCTTGGCCGAACGGTCAAGGATGACCGAGGCGTAGTACTCGGCCTTGATGTCCGATCCGGCTTCGACCCAGAGCTCGTGGACCTTGAACGGCCCCTCTCCGTGAGGTCCGAAGATGTCCATGCCGATGATGTCGCCGGCGTGCTCGTGCGCCTGAACGGCGTCCTGGGCGATCTTGATGCCACCCGCCTTGCCGCGGCCGCCGATCAGCACCTGGGCCTTGACGGCGACCGGGTAACCGAGGACTTCTGAGGCTGCGCGCGCTTCTTCGGCGCTTTTGGCGTGGCTGCCTTCCGGAACCGGAAGATCGTGTCGGGCGAAGAGTTCTTTACCCTGATATTCGAGTAGATCCATGTCTCTTTTTCGGGTTTGGGGGACGAACAGGCCGACTGGGGACACTATCCGACATAATGCTGAACGCGCATGCCCCTACCGAGCTTAAAGAACATTGAATGGGTCACCACGGATTGCTACGGCACTCTGATCGATTGGGAGAAAGGCATCGCCGAAGCGTGTGCCAAGGAGGCCGAGAAGGACGGGTTCAGCTTTGACACCGAACCTTTCCTCGCCCGGTTCTTCGAGGTTCAGGCCGAGATCATGTCCGGCTCCTACGAGCTCTACGCCGAGGTCCTCCGTCGCACGATCATCAAGGTCGCCGGAGAGATCGGCTGGGAAGTGGAGCCCTCGCGTGCCCAGTTCCTTCCGGACAGCGTCGCCTACTGGCTGCCCTTCCGTGAGTCGAACGCCGCGATGGACCGTCTCGGCAAGAAGTACAACATCGGCATCGTCTCCAACATCGACGACAAGATGCTCGGAATCAGCCGCCGCCACCTGCGGACCGAGCTCGATCTGGTCGTCACCGCGCAGCAGGTCCGCAGCTACAAGCCGGACGAGGTTCATTTCAAGGAATGCGCCCGTCGCATCGGCGGCAAGAAGGGCCTGCTCCACATCGGCAGCAACTACGACACCGATGTCGCTCCCTGCCTGAAGCTGAAGATCCCGGTGATCTGGGTGAACCGCCATGGTGAGAAGCTGGCCGGCCGCAAGAAGCCGTCGCTGGAAGTCAAGTCCTTCCGTGACGCCGTCAAGAAGCTCGGCGCCGGCGGCTGAGCCTCTCCCGCGCCAGCCGCGATTGGCTGGACGCAACCGAGCCTGAGGAGCGCAAGAAGCTCGGGCAGTACCTGACCCCGCGGCCGATCGCGGACGCCCTGCTCGAGCTGGTCGAGCTTCGGCCCGGCATGCGGGTCCTCGATCCCGGGGCCGGGACCGGAGAGCTGCTGGCCGCCGCCGGACGTCGGCAGGACGGGCTGGAGCTTCACGGCTGGGATGTGGATGGACAAGTATTGGCCGCTGCCGCGGCCCACATCCCCAAGGCGTCGTTTGAGAAGAGATCCGCCCTTGATCGGTGGGACGGCGAACCCTTCGATCTGGTGATCGGCAATCCGCCCTACTTTCAGCTCCGGCCGGGACCCGCTCTCAAGGAGCGCTACGCCGGGGTGATCTCGGGGCGGGCGAACATCTTCGCCTTCTTCTTCCAGGCGGGATTGGAGGTCCTGCGGCCGGGCGGACACCTTGCCTTCATCGTGCCGCCCTCCCTGAACAGCGGGGCCTACTTCGAGGCGCTCCGCGAGCACATCACGGCGGTCGCCTCGATCGAGAGCCTCACCGTGCTTGAGGGCACCGATCTGTTCGAGGGGGCGAATACCGCCGTCCAGCTGCTCGTCCTGCGCAAGGGCGAGCCCGGACGTGACTTTCTGTTCGAACGTGACTGTGCCGACTCGGGTTTTCGCCGGGTGATCTTCTCCGCCGACGCGGATCGGCTGGCCGCCTGCTTCGAGGGCCGCCGCACGCTCTGGGAACTCGGATTCGAGGCGTTCACCGGCACGATCGTGTGGAACCAGCATCGCCGCGCCCTGAGGAAGAGGGCGAGTGACGAGGTGGTCCCGCTGATCTGGTCACACAACCTGAAGGACGGTGAGGTCGAGTTCGGCAACCGGACCGACAAGCCGCAGTACATCCGGCCTCCCGGCGAAGTCGAGACCGGGCCCGCGGCGCTGGTCAACCGGGTCGTCGGTTCGGTCGGCAAGGGTGAGCTGCGGACGGCACTCGTGCCCGAGGGGGCGGAGTTCCTGGCCGAGAATCACGTCAACGTGATCCGGGTGAGGGCCGGCGCCGAACCGAAGGTGGACTGGCCGGAGCTTCACCGCATGCTCGAAGACCCGGGAGCGGCCGAGAGGCTGCGCCTGCTGACCGGGAACACACAGATCTCGGCCAGGGAACTGACCCACATGCTGCCCCTCGGCTAGAACCCCGAGACCGGCACCGGGCCCAGAGGCCGGTGAGTCCGGGGTGGAGACGATTACCGCCCCTGTCGGGCGGTAATCGTCTCCACCCTCAGGTCAGATCGAGGTTGTAGAAGAGATCAGGGGCGTCGCCCCACTTGGCTGGATTGTGGCTGGGCCGGAACCCGAGCGATTCGTAGAGCTTCACCGCCGGCAGGTTGTCCTGGTTGGCGTCGAGCTGGATCCGGTCGCAGCCGCGTGAACGGGCCCGCTGGATCGCGGCCGTGACCAGGGTGCGGCCATGACCCTCGCCCCTTGCCGACTCGTCGACGAACACATCCTCCAGCCAGGCGTCCTCGGCTCCGCTCCAGACCGAGAGGCGAAAGCGGATCTGGGCGAAACCCACCTCGGGATCACCGATCAGCAGGAACTCGGTCGAACGGTCGTCGAGCAGCCGCGAGACCGTGATCTCGATCTCGGCGTTGCTAGGCCCGCTCGACTCGAGAAAGTCGCGGAATCCGCCGATCAGCCGGGTGACGGTGGCCAGATCGGTCGGTCCGGCGATCCGCAGCGGTGTTTCGGGACCCATGGTCAGTCCTTCGCCGGAGGTCGCTTCGCCCCCGAGTAGATGATCTTCAGTTTCTTGCCGCCGCCCTCGACCAGGTAGATGTCCACCTGGTTGAAGCCCTTCTTCAGCGAATCCGGTGGCAGCAGGATCGAGTATCCGGGACCGAATCCGAAACCGTCCTTGAAGGTCCAGCCGACCGCTTCGATCGTTCCGTTCACGGCCACCGCCAGCACGCGGTTCTGATCGACGTTCCTCAGGTATCCGCGCTGCAGCAGCCCGAGCACAGACGGTGAGCTCGGGTCGTACCGCTTCACCGGATTACGGCGTTCCGGATCGGCCCGCTGCGCGTGAGTGGCGAGATCCGTGTTCGCGTTCAGGTCGGCGATCCGCTTGCCGATCAATTCCTTGCGAGGTCCGAAGCGGTAGGTCGGGCCCCAGCCGACGTCGGTGCCGAAGACCCGCTGGATGCGATCGACGAGACGCTGGCGCTGCTTCTTCATCGTCTCGAACGAGCCGGTCGCCTCACCGGCCGGCGAGTTGAGCACGGTCACCTGTTCGGGCGGGCATTTCTCGACGTCCCAGGGATACTCGATACCGAGCGATCCGGCGATCTCGGGCAGGATGTCGGTCGCGCAGCGATGCTCGCTCACCACCTCGGGTTCGCTCTGCCCGGGTTCCTTGATGAAGAGCGGCACCGAGGCGATCTCACCGAGGTTCGCCTTGACCGCCGCCCGGCGTGGGATCTTGGGCTGGAAGGAGGCACCGTGATCGGCGGTGACGACGACCAGCGACTCGTCCCACAGTCCCTTCTCCTTCAGATCATCGGTGATCCGCTTCAGCAGAGTGTCCACGTAGCCGACCTCGAGCAGATGCCGCTGCAGGGCGATATCGATCACCCTGGGCGGACCCATCCATGGACCGTCGTTCGGCAGCAGGCCGTTCCATTCACCGGTCAGGTTGCTGTAGCGCTGGCCGTCCGGCAGGTGGCGCCACGGATAGTGCGGTTTCTCCACATGGATCAGATCGAGGGTCTTCTCCTGACCCGCCTTCTGGTTGCCGATGAAGTCGTTGATCCGCTCGAACTCGTCGGCACTCGAACGCAGCGCGAAAAGGCGGCCGAGCTTGCGGGCGGCGCCCTGGCCGGTGCGCTCGGTCGGTTCTACCGTGGTCTCCCCGGTCGCCCCCGTCGTGCCGGTGCTTCCCGTGGTCCCGGTCTCGCTGGTCTCGGAGGTCGAAGCCGGCTGCGCGCTCTCGGACTCGTTGGCGAACTCTCCGAAGGTCTTCGAGACGTCGGGCAGGTTCCGCCGCATCGAATCCGGCAGCAGCAGGTGCTTGGAGACGACCTCCAGATCGGAGAACAGGTCCCCCAGCTTCGCGTCATCGGCACCGAGGGCCGAGTCTGGGCAGAGGTCCTCGGGGCAGAGCTGCGTCGCGGCCTCCATCACCCGGAGCCGGTAGGTCTTGCCGAGCAGCGTGAAGAGGTTGTGCGGATGATCGGCGGCGATCGGCAGATCGGACTGGTTCGGGTTCTCGCCGCTGAGGATCGCGGGCACCGCCTGTGGCGTGTAGGCGGCGGCGCCGGTCGAGTTCTCGTACCAGGTGGAGGTCGAGGCGAGGTCGGCGAAGGCCGGGAACCTCGTCTTGTCGATCCGGCCCTTCGCGTCCATCAGCGACGCGACCGGGAACTCGTCGAAGATCACCATCACGACCGGGGCCGGATTCTCGATCGCCACGTCCACCGGGTCGGGCTGCTCGCGGGGCAGGATCAGCTTCGAGGTGCCGGAGAAGACGAAGAAGATCAGGATGATCACGACCGGGGCCGGGGTCAGCACGTCCATGAAAGCGCGCGGGAACTTCCATCGTGTGTAGCTGTACACGCCGAGGGCGGCGATCCCGATCGAGATCGCGATCAGGATTCCCGCCGGCCACTCGAAGACGTCCTTGATCAGCTGCAGCAGGAAGCAGGCACCGACCAGGGTCATCAGCACAAGGTGGATCGCCCAGCGCAGGTTGCGGTTGATCAGCTGGGCGAGCGCCTCGAGCGCGAGGCCGATCAGCGGCGGCACGAAAGCGAGCGCCAGCGTGTAGATGATGATCTGGCCGGTCGTGTTGCCCCGGGCGACGAAGAACTCGGGGTTGTCCCCGAGCAGCGAGAGCATCGGCTGCAGGAAGGCGAGCGCCCACAGGGCAGCCAGATGCGCGGCTCCCAGAAGTAGGGAAGGTCGCGCCGGTGGAGCGGCAGCCTTCGTCACATCACTCACGAATCCGCGAGTCTATTGGTCCGAGGGGGTGCCGAGCCTGGTTAGCGCCACGGTTCCCCCGGGTCTCGACACGGCGAAAAGTTCGATCCTGTTGCGGCCCGGCCGGAGAGCCCATTCGGGCAGCAGGATCGTGTACCGGGTGAGGTCCCCCTCCGCGAAGCTCTCACCGACCGCGGCGACCCTTCCGTTGACCGCCACCGCCAGCGGACGGGTCTCCTCGAGCCCGCTGATCGTGCCCCGCTGGCGCAGCAGCTTGTTGCTGACGGCGCCGGGCCGGTACAGGTCGAGCGCGGCCCCCGACCGGTCCGGATCGATGGCCGCGCTTTCGCCGCTGCCGGCCAGCCACGAGGGGTCGATCCGGCGGCCGATCAGGTCTCGATTCGGCCCGAGCTCGAGCACCCTGCGCCAGCCGGTGTCAGCCCCGAAGGTGGCCGCGATCCGGTCGACGTAGGCGCGGCGCTGCGTGAGCACCCGTCCCATCGGAGCCGTGACCGGCGGCCCGGACCCGTTGTCCACGATCGCCCGATCCCGATCGCATTCGGCCGGCTTCCACGGCAGTTCCGTCTCCACCGCCTTCGCGATCATCGACGGGATCTCGGTCGAGCAGGTGTGACGGTTCACCACCCGCCCCCTGGTCTGCCCCGGCTTCTTCACGAAAAGGGGCACGGTCGCGACCTCGCCCATGTTGTCCGGCCCGGCTTCGCGGCGCGACAGTCCCGGAAGCAGCGCTCCACCATGGTCGGCGGTGACGATGAACATGCTCTCGTCCCATCGTCCCCGGCGCTTCAGTTCGCCGATCACCCGGCCTACCAGCCGGTCGACGTAGCCCACGTCGAGCAGATGGGCTTGGGTCGCCCGGTCGGTGACGTAGCGGTCACCACTCCAGATCTCATCCACATCGAACTGACGGAAGTCCTCGGTCGAGGTGGCGTAGGAGGTGCCGCTCGGATAGTGGGTCCAGGGGTAGTGCGGATCGGAGGCATGTGCGAAATCGAGGCTCGTCTCTCCGCGGGAGCCGAGGCCGGCCAGCAGTTCTTCGATGGTCGAATTGCCGTCGAAGGCCCGGTCCACGTTCTCGTGACGGTTGTCCACCCACTGCTCCGCCTGGGCCCGCTCGGCCGAGACGGTGTCGTCACCGCCGAATCCCTCGAAGGTCTGGGAGATGTCGGGGAGGCTGTCGCCGAGGCTCTCGGGCAGCAGCAGATGGGCGGACACCACCTGCAGGTCATCGGTGAAGGCGCTCATCGCGTCGAGGAACCCGCCGTCCTCGTCGGCGTTCGCGGGGCAGATCGATTCGGGACAGACCTGGGTGATCGGCTCGACCGCGTTCACCCGGTACTCGCCACCGAGAAAGGTGAAGATGCTCTGGGGGTGATCGTCCGCGGTCGGCAGCGAGTCGGCGTCCGGCGCCAGCCCGGTCATGAGGGAAGGAACCGCGATCGTCGTGAACGCGGCCCTGGTCGTCGCGTTCCGGAACCAGTCGGCGGTGTCGGCGAGCCCGGCGAAGGCGGGAAAGCGAAGACGGTTGATCTCCCCTTCCGGCGTCATCAGCGAGCCCACCGGGAACTCGTCGAAGACCAGCATCACGACCGGTGCCGGGTTCTTGATCGTGCCCTCGTAGGCATCGACGTCATCGGCCGACGTGGTCAGCTGTGCGGACTCGCTGAAGAAGAGGAAGACGACGAGGATCACGGCCGGTGCCGGAATCAGGATGTCGGCCAGCGAGCGGAGGAACCGGCGATAGCCGTAGGCCCAGGCGAGCAATGCTCCGGCGGCGATCGCCAGCACGATCATCGGTGTCGCCGGCCCGTCGGCGACCTGTTTCAGGAACTGCAGGATCAGGGTTCCGAACAGCAGCCCGATCAGAAAGAGGTGAAGCGCCCAGCGCGCACCGCGGCTGATCGGGTTGAGGATCGCCTCCACCGCGGTCGCGGCTAGTGGGGGCAGCAAGGTGAAAAGCAGCGCGAAGCCGATGATCTCGGCGGCGCTGTTCTCACGGGCGACGAAGAACTCGGGGTTGCTCCCGAGCAGGCTGAGCAGCGGCTGCACGACGGCGAGGGCCCACAGGGCCGCCAGGTGCCCTCCGCCGAGCAGGATCGATGGTCGCTTCGGCATCGTCTAGCCGATCGGGATCAGCCGCTTGCCGCCGTCGGTTTCCACTGTGTATAGCGAAATCTCGTTCCTTCCCTCACGAAGGGAGGATTCCGGCAGCAGGATCGAGTATCGGATCTGGCTTCCGTCCCGGTAGCTCTGTCCGACCGCGGCGATCCTTCCGTTGACCGAGACCGCCAGGGGGGTCTCTTCTTCGATCCCGTCCAGCGTTCCCCGCTGGCGCAGCACCGGGTTGAACGGCGTTTCCGGGCGGAAATCGGTGCCGAGGTCACCGCCGGTGTCCGGGGCCGCCGAGGCTCCCGGTGCCGGGGACCCGACCTCGAGCGATTCGAGCGGCCGGCCGATCAGGTCCTCGTCCGGCCCGAGCTTCAGCACCCGCGAGAAGCCGGTCTCGTCACCGAAGAGGTCCGCCATCTGGGCGATGTACGCGTCACGCTGCGCCAGGACGGTGGAGATCGGCGCGGTGACCATCGGTCCGGTCCCGTTGTCGATCTTCACCTCGGTCCGGTCGCAGGTCGCGGTCTCCCAGGGCACCTCTACCCCGAGATCGCGGGCCATGATCGGCAGGATCTCCGACACACATGTCGGTCGATCCACCGTGTGGCCGCGCCTCTGGCCGGGGGCCTTGATGAACAGGGGAACCATCCCGATCTGGCCCAGGGTCTCCTCGCGGGCCTCACGCCGGTGGAGACCCTTGACCATCGCTCCGCCGTGATCGGCCGCGACCACGATCATCGTCTCGTCCCACTTGCCGTCGCGCTTGATCCGGTCCATGATCCGGCCGAGCAGATGGTCGGCGAATCCGACCTCGTTCAGGTGTGCCTGACGGGCCCGCTCGGTCACGTAGCCGTCGTCCTTCCATTCGGTCTCGTCGAAGAACCCGCGGAAGTCCTCGGTGGTCTCCGAGTAGCGCCGACCATCCGGGTAGTGCGTCCACGGGTAGTGGGGTTCCTCGATGTGGGCGAAATCGAAGGTCGGTCCGTCGCCGGGCCTGCGCGCGGCCAGCATCCGGTCGACTGCGCTCTCGCCGTCGCCTGTGGATTCGCCCGCGTCGAGCCGGTCCCGCACGAACTGGCGGGCCCGGCCGCGTTCGACCGATTCTTCCGGATTGCCGCCGAACCCTTCGAAGTTCTGGGAGATGTCCGGCAGGCTGGAGGACATCGATTCCGGCAGCGCGAGATGTGCCGACACGTACTTGAGGTCGGAGAAGAGGTCCTTCACCGCCTCTCCCGTGCCGACCTGGTCGGTGTCGGCCACCGGACAGATCGATGGGGGACAGAGCTGGGTGATCGGTTCCACCGCGCGCACGCGATAGGAATCGCCGAGCAGGGTGAAGATCGACTCGGGATAGTCGGCGGCGGTCGGCAGGCGGTCCCGGTCGGCGTCCTGGCCGGTGAGGATCGAGGGCACCGCGATCGCCGTGTACGAGGCGTCGGTCACCGTGTTGCGATACCAGCTCGCCCCGGACTGGAGTTCGGCGAAATTGGGGAAGCGCGCGGCGTTGATCTTCCGGCCCTCGGTCATCAGCGAACCGGAGGGGAACTCGTCGAAGACCAGCATCACGACCGGCGCCGGTTTCTCGATCGAGGTCTTGATCGCCTCGACCTCACCCGATGAGGAGGTCAGTTCGGAGGCGTCGCTGAAGAAGAAGAAGGCGATCAGGATGATCAGCGGCGCGGGAATCAGGATGTCGGTCAGCGATCGCAGGAACCCGCGCTGCCGGTAGGCCCAGGCCAGTCCGATTCCGGCGGCGATCGCACCGATGATCATCGGCACCGCCGGGCCGTCGGCGAGCTGCTTCAGGAACTGCAGGGCGAGGATCGCGAACAGGAGCGCCACCAGCACGAGGTGGAAGGCCCAGCGTGCGCGGTCGCTGATCAGGTTGAGCAGGGCTTCGATCGAGGTCGCGACCAGGGGCGGCAGCAGGGTGACCGCGAGGACGAAGATGATGATCTGTCCGCCGGTGTTGTCACGGGCGACGAAGAAGTCCGGATTCGAACCGAGCAGGCTCAGCAGGGGCTGGATGACCGCGAGCGCCCAAAGGGCGGCCAGGTGCCCGCCGCCCATTAGAATGGACGGCGCATTCCGGGGCGCAATTGTCTCCGACCGGTCTGACACCGTCGGCGATCCTATTCTTCCCCGGGAAATCCCCGCCTACCAGCCAGGCGCAACTAACAGGCGGAGACGCGGTTCCAGCCTTTGATGCTCATCGACAGGGTTCTCAAGCAGATACACACAGTGGCGATTCTCACCGCCTTCACGGTGATCCTTTTCGCCGTGGCCCTGGTCGGTGCGCCGGGCATGGCTTCGGCCAAGCGCCCCAATTTCGTGGTCATCCAGACCGATGACCAGACCGCGGCGACCCTTCACGAGACTTTCACCAACAAGCGCGGCAAGCGGTTCAAGGTGATGCCGAACACCGAGCGCCTGCTCGGAAACAAGGGGATCCAGTTCACCAACTACTACAGCTCGATTCCGGTCTGCTCCCCGTCTCGGGCGACCCTGCTCTCCGGCCAGTACGCCCACACGAGCGGTCTCTCCCGCAACTCGGGCAAGCGCGGCGGCGCCCGCGGATTCAGCGAAAGCCCGCTCTTCGAGCAGAATCTCGCGACCGCGCTGCGGGACCGCGGCTACCACACCGCCCATTTCGGACGGTTCACCAACAACTACGGCAAGCCGACCGGCTACGACGAGAAGGCCGTGCCTCCCGGATGGGACAGCTGGGCGACCGACTGGACCAAGGACAAGGTCCGCCGCTTCTACGGCTACTCCCTGAACGTCAACGGCAGCATCGAGGGTCCTTTCGGCAAGGCCCGGTACGGCAAGTACCGTTACAAGGATCCGGTCGGCTGTCCGAGCACCAAGGGCAAGATCGTCTGCAACTACCACACCGATCAGATCTCGTCCCGGGCGATCCGGGAGATCAAGAAGGCCGATCCGGGACCGATCTACGTCCAGGTCGACTACGAGGCACCGCATGACGGACCGGCCGGAACCACCGACACCGAACCGGCCCGTCGCCACATCGGCTCGGCGAACCGGGTCCAGCTTCCGGAACCGCCCGGATTCAACGAGAAGAACATCCGCGACAAGCCCAAGGTTCTCCGGGCCGGAAACACACGTCTCACCAAGGACGAGATCAGGGGAATCGAGGTTCGCTACCGCCGCCAGCTGGAATCGATGCGTGCGGTCGACGACGGGATCGGCCGCATCGTGAAGATGCTGAAGAAGACGAAACGCCTCTCCAAGACATACATCTTCTTCCTCTCCGACAACGGCTACTTCCTCGGTGAGCACCGCTTCGGCAAATCGAAGTTCCTGCCCCACGAACCCTCGTCGAACACGCCGCTGATCGTGCGCGGACCGAAGGCGGACAAGAACAAGATCTCGAACGCGATCGTCGGCAACGTCGACCTGGCCCCGACGATCGTCGACCTGGCCGGTGCGGAGCTGGGTCTGGAACCGGACGGCCGTTCCTTCGCTTCGGTGCTGAAGAACCCCAAGAAGGTCGGGCGCCGTTCGATGATCCTCGAGTCCTACATGCTGCCCTCGCCGGCGCTGCAGAAACACCTGTTCGAGCAGGGCAAGGCGGATGCCGAAGAGCCGGCCGGCGGGGCGACCATCTCGGGCAAGGTCCCCTACGTCAACTACACGGCGCTCAGGGCGGGGCGCTACAAGTACGTCAAGTACGAAGGCGGCGGCCGGGAGCTCTACGACCTGAAGGCCGATCCGTACGAGCTGAGCAACAAGGTCAAGTCGGGCCGCTACGCGAGGGTGGTCCGCCGGATGGACAACGAACTCGAGCGCCGGAGGTTCTGCGCCGGGGACGAGTGCCGGAAAGGCGTGAGGAAGCTGCCCAGACCCAAGCCGAAACCCGAGAGGGAGAAGCCCGGAAAGAAGGGCGGCGATGATCGCCCGTAGGGCGATACGACGGGTACTGCTGGCCGCCGGGGGCCTGACCGCGGCGGCCCTGGTCGCGGTGACCGGACCGGCCCAGGCGAGCCGCCCCAACATCATCGTCATCCAGACCGATGACCAGAACCACCGCACGGTCAAGTCCCATTTCCGCGGTCCTTCGGGCAGGTATCAGCCGACCATGCCGAACACCGCCGGCAAGATCTTCGGCAAGGGAACCGAGTTCCGCAACTACTACACGGCGACACCGGTCTGCTCTCCCTCACGGGCCTCGCTGCTGACCGGCCAGTACTCGCACAACAGCGGCCTGACCGGCAACGGCGGACCCAACGGGGGCTGGGAAGGCTGGAGGAACCTGCCGATCTACGAAGAGAACATGCCGACCGCGCTGCAGGAGGCCGGCTACCGGACGGCTCACGTCGGCAAGTTCACCAACGGCTACTACGACCGGGAGAACGACCGGGTGGACCTGACCATCCCGCCCGGATGGAACCGCTGGTTCACCACCGCCTATCTCCCCGGAACGCGCTACTACGGCTACCGGGTGAACGACAACGGCCTTGCGGTCGGCCCGTTCGGCAATCCCGACTATCTCTCCCACGGACCCGGGATCGATTCGCCCCGGTGCGGCCGGGGGATCCTGCTGCGGCGGGGTCTCGGCGGCCTCGAGTGCAACTACCTGCCGGACGTGATGACCCGGCGCGCGGTCAGGGAGATCCGCGGCAAGAAGGATCAGCCGCTCTTCCTCTCGATCGACTATCAGGCTCCCCATGGCGATATCCGGCCGCCGGAGGGTCCGCAGCCGGCGACCCGGCATCTCGATTCGGCCTCGCGAACGCCGATACCCCGTCCCGGAAACTTCAACGAGCCCGACATCTCGGACAAGTCACCGCTGATCCAGAGCTACATCCGGCGGCGTTTGAACCAGCGTGAGATCGGGCAGATGACCGAGGCCTACCGTCGCGGCCTCGAGTCACTGCGATCGGTCGACGAAGGCGTGGGCGCGATCATCCGGACACTCCGGAGGACCGGGGAACTCGACAACACCTACATCTTCTACCTCTCCGATCATGGCTACTTCTTCGGGGCGCATCGCTTCGGCCTGGCCAAGTTCCTGCCATTCGAGGAGGCTTCCAGGGTCGCGATGGCGGTCCGGGGCCCGGGCATTCCCCGCGGCGGGAACTCGAGTGAGATCGTCGGCAACATCGACGTTCCCGCGACCATCCTCGAGCTGGCCGGCGCGAGCACCGGCTATCAGGTCGACGGCCGGTCGCTGCGTCCGTTCTGGCGCGATCCCTCGAAGACCACCAGGCGGGGCTTCGAGATATCGATGGAATCGGGTGTCGTCGGGGGTGAGGCCTCCGCCGCGGCCCGGACCTCGGCCGGTGCGCCGGCGCTCCGGTACAAGGCATTGCGGGCCGGCCCCTACAAGTACGTGCGCTACGCCGCCGGCCAGGACGAGCTCTATGACCTGGATCGCGACCCGCTTGAACTGCGCAACAAGTCCAATTCTCCCCGCTACGCCGAGGTGGTCGAGTACATGCGCGAGCAGCTCCGGGAAGTGGATGAATGCTCCGGCGAGTCCTGCCGGGCCGAACTGCCACCCTGGCCCGAACCCGGTTCCTGACCTCGCCTAGCGGACCTTGACCGCGGCCGAGCCGCCGATCACACGGCCGTCGGCCCCTAGCCCCTGGACCTTGACGAAATCCTGGTCGGTGGGGGCGGTCATCGCGGTCTCGAATCCGTTCCGTGGGAACTCGCCCACCGCTGAGAGGGAATCCCCGCTCGGACCGGCCTGAACCCGCCAGGTCCGCACCGAGGTGTCGCCGTTCCAGCTGGCCCACACCCTGACCGAGCGTGAATCGATCGGTTCGGCGTGGATGTCCACCGAGGTGTTCGGCCTGCCGCTCCAGGGCAGCCGGTAGGCGCGGTAGAAGGAGCCGGTGTCGCGGACGGTGGCGTCGAACAGGATCTCGCCGTCCGGGGAGTACTCGGTGATCCAAGGGATCTGTCCCCAGCCGACCAGGAAGTTGCCGCTCGCCAAGGATTGGACGTTCGCCTGGGTCGGTGCGATCGGCTTCTGGGGATGCGTGAACTCGTTGGCGACCGTGGCGGTCCCGGCACGATTGTCGAGCTGGAGCACCAGTCCCCGGGACTGGTCCGCCCAGGGAGCGTCGGCGACCGGCGAATCGGCGTTGTCGAACAGCGAGACCCGGTTGCCGGGTAGCGGCTGGGCGTCGTGCTGCCATGAGAAAAGCGCTCCCGGGCCGAGCTCGAAATCACTGGTCTTGCCGCCCAGGGTCCAGATCACCCGGCCGGTGGACCGGCTGACCTTGTAGATCGCGTTGGCGCTGCGGCCGGAGATCATCACGTTGCCGTCCGGGGTGTCGATGATCGAGTTGATGTGGAAGTAGTCGTACGGATGTCCCGGAACCTTGGGGCCGTTCGCGTAGCTTTGGCGGATCGGGACATGGTCGAGGCTGTGCCACTCCCAGATGACCCTGCCGGTCTTCAGGTCGATCTCCTGGGCGATCGAGTCGCTGACCCGGCCGTTCCGGGAGAGACCGAGATACCGCAGGTCTCTCCGGACAGAGCGGTAGCTGGTGATGTAGGCGGTGTTGCGCGGGGTCAGCCGGAATTCGTGCGAGTCGGCTGCGTAGCCGTTGCCCGGGACGAAGCGCTTGATGACGCGATACGCCTGGTTGGCGATCGTGTACGAGTTCCGGTTCAGTCCCGAGCCCTCGGTCGGGGATTCAAACCAGGTGAGTACCGGCTTGCCCCGGTAGGTCTGGGTTCGGAAGTCGGTCGAGCGTCCCGGCCGAAACCAGATCGGATCGCCGGTGGGGTCGTAGATCGCCGAGCCCCGGGACTTGGCGCCGACGAAGATCGGGTCGCTGCCGGCACCCGGCAGGGACCGGCGGACATCGAGCGTCGGGGGCAGCAGGTCCGGGCGGGAACGGAACTGCGCCGGGCCGGCAGGAAAGAGCGGACTGTTGCCGGTCCGTTTTACTCTGGGTCCGCCGATGTTCTCGACCCGGAAGCGGTAGTCACCGCGCCTCGCGCCCGGTATCGCGAGCCTTGTGCTGACCTTGACCCGCTCCGACTTCCGGAAGGGCCGCCTCATGACGAGGCTGAAACCGCGATCGTCGGAATGGCGCCGCCGGGAGAAGGAATGGTTGCCGGAACGGCCGCCCCGCACGGTGATCGGACCGGCCTTGGACGCCGGGATGCCGCGGAAGCTGATCTCGGACCAGACGGAGGCGTTGCGGGCGGTCGGCCCGGGGGAAACCGTGGCCTTGGCCGATTTCGCGGAGGCGATCGCCGGTGACGAGACCATCGCGACCAGCGAGAGGGCAGTGACGATCGCGGGTGTCAGCTTTCGTTTCAAGGTCTCCGGGCTTCGATGGGGAATCCCCGTGGACCGGGGCTGGTCAGAAGTTGAAAATCGGCCGGGGTCCGAAAGTTGCGGCCCAGATCGCAACCGGCACGAGAAATTCAGGATCGGTCCGCACCTATCGCCGACCTGTGTGTTTATCTAAATACTCGTTTTGCTCTTGGAATCACATATTTATCCCATGAAGGGTCCCCGATGAGAATCATGAGGGCCGTTTTCGGCTGTCTCGCGGCGGCCTGCGCAGTGATCGCCTTCCACTCGGTCGCGACCGTCCAGGCGGCCACCAGGCCCAATGTCGTCCTGATCCAGACCGACGACCAGCCGATCGACGAATTCCGTGGCGTATGGCGTGATCTGTACAACCGCGATCGCCAGATCATGCCGAACACGATGTCGCTGATCCGCAACCAGGGCATCGAGTTCGCGAACTACATGACGCCTTTCCCGCTGTGTGCCCCCTCCAGGGCATCGCTGCTCAGCGGTCAGTACGCGCAGAATCACGGTGTGATCCGCATCGGCGGTGCCCGCGGCGGCTGGGACGGCTACCGGACCAACCGGATCAACACCGAGAACCTGCCGGTCTGGCTGCAGCGCTCCGGGTACCGGACCTCGCATTTCGGCAAGTTCATGAACAACTACGGCGGGGCGGACGATCCGCCGGCGACTGTCGTTCCGCCCGGCTGGGACCGCTGGGTGACCGACGCCACCGACAACTCGACCCGCGAGTTCTACGGCTATCAGCAGAACATCGATGGCCAGATCACCCCCCGGCTCGGGTTCCCCTACTACGACATGACCGGCGGCAAGGATCCCTTGGGATGTCCCGAACTCGGCCTGGATGTCTGCAACTACCACACCGATTCGATGAGCCAGCAGGCATCGGACGAGATCCGGGCCTCCGGAGACCAGCCCTTCTACCTGCAGATCGACTACCACACGCCCCACGGCGACTCACGGCCCCCGATCGGGCCCGAACCGGCGATCCGTGACTACGACACCGCGATCAAGACCCCGACGCCGAAGCCGCCGGGCTACAACGAGGCCGACGTCTCCGACAAGCCCTGGTTCCTGCGGGACCAGACCGCGCGGCTCACCCAGAACGAGATCACCCAGCTGACCCTCGAGTACCGCAAATCGATCGAGGCGCTGCAGTCGGTCGACCGCGGCGTGAAGCAGATCGTCGACACCCTCAAAGAGACCGGCAAGCTGAACGACACCTACATCATCTACACCTCGGACAACGGCTTCTTCCTCGGCCAGCACCGCATCCATCGCGGCAAGCTGCTGCCGTACGAACCCGCGGTCCGGGTGCCCTTCATCATGCGCGGCCCCGGCATCAAGCCCCGCAGCACCAGCCACGAGCCGGTCGCCAACCAGGACATCGCCCCGACCATCCTCCATCTGACCGGCGCGACGGCGCGCAGCAAGATAGACGGCCGGCCGATGATCCAGTTCTGGAAGAACCCGAAGAAGATCTCGCGGCGCCCGATCCTGCTCTCGAGCTATCAGCAGGCCACCCGCTTCATTCCCGGCGACTACCCGAACGAGCCCCCGGTGATCATTCCCACCAAGAACAAGGGCGCGCATACGTCGGCCAAGGCCGCCAACCACAACTACGTGGGTATCCGGGTCGGTCCGTACAAGTACGTCAACTACGAAGAGGGCGAAAGCGAGCTCTACGTGGTCTCACAGGATCCGGCCGAGCTCCAGAACCGCTACGGCAAGGTCCGCTACCGCAAGGTGCAGGCGTATCTGGACGCCGAGCTGGCCAAGCTGCGGGCCTGCAAGGGCGCCAGCTGCAGAGTTCCGGCGGCCAAGTGGCCGAAGCCGCCGCCGCTGCCCAGATAGGGAGGGAACGACCGGGCCGCACCCGGCGGTGCGGCCCGACCGCGCGAAGGGCTAGTTGGAGCCGATCGGGGTCAGCTTGTCCCGCTTGCCGACCCGGTACACGGTGATCTCGTTGCGTCCCGGGACAAGCGACTTCGGGTCGACCAGGGTGCCGAAGTACTGCGCACCCTCGAAATCGAAGGAGCGGGTGGTGCCCTGGATCTTGCCGTTGACTCCGACCGCGATCAGATCACCGGCGCTGCCGCCATCGATCGTGCCGTTGACGAAGATCGGGATCAGCCCCTTGCCGGGCACGTAGTCCTCCCAGATCTCGGGGCGGTCGAGGGTAACCTCGGTCGCCGAGGAGACCGGCGGGGCGGGCTTGCCGATCAGCTCCGGGGCCGGGCCGAGCGTGTAGAACGGGCCGGTACCGAAACGGCGGTCCTTCTCGGCGATGGCCGCGTCGCGCTGCTCGATGACATCGGCCATCGGCAGGGTGTACTCGCGGTTCTTGACGTCCTTGACCATGACGTCGCGCTCCGGAACGTCGTCGCCCTGGAGCGGCACGCCGTCGGTCTCGTACATGCCGTCGATGTTCAGTTCCTTGGCGATGGTCGGCACGACGTCGAGGGTCATGCTGTGAACCGGGTCGACCTTGCCCTTCTTCTGGCCGGGGTACTTGATGAAGAGCGGCGGGTTCGCGACCTCGCCCATGCTCTCGGTTCCGGCCATGCGCTGGGGGATGTCGCCGCCCTGGAAGTCGACCCCGTGATCGGCCATCACCACGACCATCGCCTCATCCCAGATACCGGTCGACTTCAGCCGGTCGATGACCTGGCCGAGCAGATTGTCGGCGAAACCGGTCTGGACGATCTGGCGGGCCTGGGCCGTCGCGACACCGTTCTCGTCGACCTTCCAGGTGTTGGTGCTGTTCGAGAGCTGGTCGATCGGCGAGCTGTTGTACTGGACGCCGTCGACGTCGTACTTCCACGGCTGATGCGGCTGCTTGATGTGCATCATCGTCAGGGTCGAGTCCGCGGCCGGGATCTTCTTGATGAAGGCGGAGTACTCGGAGGGTGCCTGGGCGCCGCCGCGTCCCTTCACGAACTGATCCTCGATCGAGTTCTTCTTCTCCTCGCCGCCACCGCCGAAGCCCTCGAAGTTGGTGCCCACGTCGGGCAGCGTGTCGGCGATGCGGGGCGGCAGGACCAGACGGCCCTCGACGTACTTCAGGTCCGAGTAGAGCGCCTTCAGGCGGTCGAGCTGACGCTTGTCGCCCTCGGTGTCCGGGCAGAGCGAGGTCGGGCAGATCTGGGTGATCGGCTCGATCACATGGAACTTGTACGAGCCCGAGAGCAGCGAGAAGATGTTGTTCGGCTGGTCCGAAGCGGTCGGGAGGACATCCTCACCCGGCCGGTTGCCGGTCAGGATTCCCGGGACGGCGGTCGGGGTGAAGTACGAGGTGGTCGATTCGTTCGGGTACCAGGTGGACTGCTCGGCCAGATCGGCGAAATGCGGGAAGCGCTGGGCGTCGATGTCGCCCTGCTTGGTCATCAGGGTCGAGGTGCCGAGCTCGTCCATCACGATCATCACCACCGGTGCCTTCGAGTTGACCGTGGCTCCGATGTCGACCGATTCCTCCTTGGGGAAGATCGCCTTGGTGCTGTCACTGGCGAAGATGAACAGCACCAGGATCACCACCGGAGCGATGATCAGGATGTCCATCAGGTTCTTGATGAACACCACCTTGAACACGGCGTAGGCGAAAAGCGCGCCGATGATCAGCGAAAGCAGGACCAGCAGGATGGTCGGCTTCTCGAAGAAGTTGGAGAGGACCTGGACGAAGAGGAAGGCCGCGATTCCCCAGAAGAACAGGAAATGGACCGCGTAATAGACCTGCGGCGCGATCTTGGTCGTGACCCACTCGACCGCCAGCATGACCAGCGGCGGAAGCAGGGTGAACCCGAACGCGAGGATCAGGATGTCGCCCGGGCTGTTGCCCCGGGCGACGAAGAAGTCCGGATTCTTTCCGAGCAGATCGAGCAGCGGCTGGACGAAGGTGATCGCCCAGAGCGCTGCCAGATGTCCTCCTCCGAGGAGGAGCTGCTTTCGGGTGGGCGCCTCCTTGGCCCAGTCCAGATCGACCTTCACTACAGAGGCCGCGCCAGGTAGAGGACACGGTCGCCGGAAGGCAGCTCTTCACGCTTCTCGATGTTGAAGCGCTTCTTCAGCTCGGCCTCGAAGTTCTCGAGGTCGTAGTCGGCGTTGGCGCCCTCCTGCTTGTTCGCGAGCAGTGCGCGGACCATCGGGTCGGTGCGCTTCGGGAACTCGATCAGCAGGGTCGAGCCGAGATCCTTGACCCACTCGAGGAACTCGGCGATCGGGATGTTGGCGGAGATCGAGACGTGATGGATCAGGGCGAGGGCCAGCATCAGGTCCGGCGCGCCGCGATCGGCGAGCGTGCGGCGTTCCAGCCCGCGCCAGCCGAGGCCGGGCGAAGGATCGGCCAGGTTGCTGACCAACGGCAGGATCTTGGTGTTGCCCTCGGCCTTCAGGGAACGGTAGAGAGCCTCGACCGTGGCGTGGTCGAAATCGAAGGCCACGACCTTGTCGGAGCTCTCGGCGGCGAGGCGGGAGTAGGCACCGTCGTTGCAGCCCATGTCCCAGGTGAGGGCGGGGCGCTCGGCGGCGGCCACCTCGCCGACGAAGACCTGCTTGGCCTTGTCGTCGTCGTCGCTGTAGGTGTTGTGCTGGCGGTATCCGCTCCAGGAGGTCTCGCCGGTCTTCCAGCGCAGCTTGCTGACCAGGCGGCGCATGCTGTTCATGTGCGCCTTCACGGCTTCCGGCTTGACGTGGCGCTCCTTCTTCGGGGCGTCGGCGTCACCGGGGCCGGACTTGTTCGCCCGGCGGTCGAGCCTGGCGTGGAGCGAGGTGTGCAGGAAGACGCCCTTGCGCAGGCGGTCACGCAGGGAGAAGACCTTGATCGCGTCGATCGGCTGGATGCCGTCGATCGAGCCGCGCATCCAGGGATGGAACGGAATGTCCTTGTGCGCCTGGAAAAGCAGCGGGTACAGGTAGAGCATGCAGAACTGGCGGTAGCCGACCCAGGGCAGCCCCTCGGGGATCGCCTCGAAGGAACCGACGTCGATGAAGACGGGGCTCGCTCCCTGGAACTGTACGTTGTAAGGAGTCGCGTCCTTCAGCATCAGACCCTCGTCGACCGCGGCGATGCCGAGATCGAGCTGGAGCAGTGCCGCGTCGCGCAGCATGCTGAAGGTCCACTCGTACGGGTACGAGATGAACGGCACCCGCTGATGCTCCAGAACCCGGGTTACCCCGGTGGGCAGCAGGTCGGTGGCGCCGTTCAGGGCGGCGAGGTCGACTTCCTTGGTCGGAATCAGATCGCCCCGGTTGACCAGGGTGTCCAGCAGCGGGCTCGCTGCGAGGGCATCCCAGTCACCGGCACCTTCCGGGCTCAGCGCCCGGAGGATGGCGTCATCGGTGATTACGACACGGCTGTCTCGGTCCCTGAAGGAACCGGGTTCTGCGTTTGCCAATGTTTACTGCTCGGCCGGCTTGTCGTCGGTCGAATCGGCGGGCACGGCGGAGGCCGTCGTGTTCACACCGTCGGCGGCGGGCTCGCTCTTCTTCCAGAACATGAGCTTGTTCTTGAACTTCGCTCCGTAGGTGCGAATTGCGGCTCCGGCACCGGCGATTCCGGCGAGTACGGCGGCGAGCAGCGCACTGGCACTGCCCGGATCCAAGTATGCGAATAGTTCCATAATGGTTTCGAGTTCCTCTCTGTAGCCACCCGTGAGGGCGACAGTAGACCGCGGAATGTTACTCGATAGTGACCAGAGGGTCACCGCTGGCGACGGCGTCACCCACTGAGATCGGCAAGTCGGTGATCTTACCCTTGCGATGAGCGGTGATCTCGTTCTCCATCTTCATGGCCTCGATCACGCAGATCAGGTCGCCTTCCTCCACCTCGGCACCCTTCTCGACGTTGACCTTGAAGATCGATCCCTGCAGCGGCGAGTCCAGGCGGGCGACGTTCGATCCGCCTCCGCCACCGGCCTTGCGCTCGCGCTTCTTCGGCTTCGGTCCGGCGGCAGCGGCCCCCGCGGCGAAGCCGGTGGCCTCGCCGATGACCTTGACGTCGAAGCGCTTTCCGGAGACCTCGACCAGATAGTCGCGGGCGACCTTCTCGACTTCCTCCTCGCCTTCGGCGGTCTCGGGAAGCTCCACCTTCGGCGGCGCGGTCGTCTTCAGCCACTTCTTGTCTTCCATCAGGTCGCGGCAGGTCTCGCCCGCGTCCCACTGCTCCGTCTGAAGGATCGCCTTGTGGAAGGGAATCAGGGTCGAAAGGCCACCGATCTCGTACTCGTCGAGCGCGCGCAGCATGCGCTTGGTGGCGGCGGCGCGGTCGTTGTCCCACACGATCAGCTTGCCGACCATCGGGTCATACATCGGCGTGACCTCGGACCCTGCCTGGACGCCCGTGTCGATCCGGATGCCCGGTCCCGAAGGCTCCTTGTAAGAGGTGATCTTGCCCGGGGCGGGAGCGAAGTTCTTGTCGGCCTTCTCGGCGTTGATCCGGCACTCGATCGCCCAGCCGTCGATCTTCACGTCCTCCTGCTTCAGCGAGAGCTCCTCACCGGCGGCGATCTTGATCTGCTCGCGCACGATGTCGACGCCGGTGATCATCTCGGTCACGCAATGCTCGACCTGGACCCGGGTGTTCATCTCGAGGAAGAAGTATTCGTCGCCGTGCTGCATGCCTTCGATCGTTCCGGCGGAGAAGTAGCCGACCGCCTTGGCCGCGTCGGTCGCGATCTTGCCGATGCGCTCACGCATCTCTTCGTCGACGTGCGGGCCGGGAGCCTCTTCGATCACCTTCTGGTGGCGGCGCTGGATCGAGCAGTCGCGCTCGCCGAGGTGGATCACGTTGCCGTGCTTGTCGGCCAGGACCTGGACCTCGACATGGCGCGGATCCTCGAGGTAGCGCTCGACGTAGACACGATCGTCGCTGAAGAACTTCATGCCCTCACGGCCGGAACCCTCGAATGCCTCTTCGAGATCGTCCGGGGTCATCGCGACGCGGAAACCCTTGCCGCCGCCACCGCCGACCGCCTTGCAGGCGACCGGGTAGCCGGCCGCTTCGGCCTGGGCACGGGCCTCGGCCAGATCCTTCGCGGGCTCGGTCGCGCCGGGAACGATCGGTACGCCGGCCTGCTCCATGATCTCGCGGGCCTGGGTCTTCGAACCCATCGCGTCGATCGCCGAGGCGGGCGGGCCGATGAACACGATGCCGGCCTCTTCGAGGGCGCGGGCGAAATCGGCGTTCTCGGCGAGGAAGCCGTAGCCGGGATGCACGGCCTCGGCGCCGGAGTCCTTGCAGGCCTGGATGATCTTCTCGATCGAGAGGTAACTCTCCGCCGGGATCGCCGGTCCGATCAGGAATGCCTCATCACAGGCATGCACATGGGGGGCGTCCCGGTCGATGTCGGAGTAGACGGCCACCGAGGCGATGTCCATCTCCTTGCAGGCGCGGGCGACACGGATAGCGATCTCGCCACGATTGGCGATCAGAATCTTCGAGAACATTCGGCGGAGTTTATTTGGGGAAGCCGAACGGCGGCCGCCCGGCCCGGCCCGGCTAGCTCTTGCGGGTGCCGAGCGGGCAGTACAACTTGCTGCCGTGACCGAGGTCGGGAAGGCCGCCCGAGCCCGAGCCGAAGGCATCGGCGGCGGCCGGGGGCGCGGTGAGCGCCGGTTCCGCCTCCGAGCCGAGCGCGTTCGAGGCGACGGTCAGCGCTCCGTCCGTGTCGACGCTGGCCGCGAGTTCGGACGCGGTCGGGTTCCGTTTCACCTGGACCGCGGCCATCATCCCGTTGTCCTCGTGGAAGGTGACGTGGCAATGGAACACGAATTTGCCCGAGAATTGGGTTGGGCGCGTGCGGATGATCACTTCGGATCCGGGCGGGATCAGCACGTTGTCTTCGTAGTCGACGAAGGCCCGTTCGTCACCGGCGACGCTGATCACCTGGAACTCGTTGATGTGGATGTGGAAGGTGTGCCACTCGCTGGTGTCGTTGACGAGCTTCCATTGCTCCAGCGAATCCATCTTCATGGTGATCACCCGGTCCGGGTTGAACATGTGTCCGTTCAGAAGGAAGTCGGTCTGGGTGGAGGAGACCTGCTTTTCGCTGAAGACGATCGTGCGGCGGCGGTCCACCTTCTTTCCGCGCAGGTCCTCGACTGGTGGGATGAGCCGCTTCGGATAGCGGTTTCCGCTGACCGGACGGCCGCCGGATTTGACCGTCACGACCTTTTGGTTCGGGATCCAGCCGCCCTTTGCGGGGTCGTTGGCGCCCGCGAACTGGCGGAACGGGACGGCCCGCAGCTCGTACTTGCCGGCCCTGCCGCCGCGGACCAGCACCTCGCGACGGGATCCGGGCGCGATCTCCAGCTTACGCACGATCCTCGGTTTGGCCAGGGTGTTGGCGTCCTGGGCGAGCACGCGGAAGGGCTGGCCGGCGAGGCGGAGCACGATGATGCGGTCCGCGTTTGCGTTGAAGATGCGCCAGCGCTGGATCTCGCCGGGCCGGATCTTCGCGGTGGGATTGCGCTGCCCGTTGACGTAGAGCCGCTGGTCCTTGCCGCTTGACTTGTCGGCCGGGACGATCTTGCCGTCCTTGATCTGGGTGTTCTGGATCACCATGAAGCGCTGGCGTACGTTCCGCAGGGCCGGGAGCCGGTCGAGTCCGCCCTCCTGGACGATCCCTCCCGCCATTCCGGCGAAGATCTGAGGCTCTACGTCGGGATGCCAGTGCGGGTGATACCAGTAGGCGCCGGGCGAGTTGGTGTGCGGGATCTTGTACTTGTAGGTGAACTTCTTGCCGGGGCGCAGATTCAGGTAGACGTTGTCGTGGTTGGCCCGTGGCGAGACGTGGAAGCCGTGCGTGTGGAAGTTGGTCTCTCCCGGCAGGCCGTTCTTGAAGTTGACCGTGAGTTCGTCTCCGGCACAGATCATCAGCATGGGACCGGGAAAGAGACCGTCGTAGGTCTGGGCGATCACCTTTTCGCCGTCGATCCTGGCCGGCCCGACCTTGGCGTGCATTGAGGTCTTCAGTCTGCCGTTGTGGCTGTAGCGCAGCTGGGGCATGGGAAAACCGTCGCGGATGATCGGCGGCGCGTTCCGGTGGCAGCCGGTGCGTTCGGCCGCGGAAGCCGGAGCGGTGAGGCCGGCGGTGGCGCCCAGAGTCGCGAGCGCGAGCAGGAGCCAGGTGATGCCCGAGGGGCGTGTTCCACGTGTTGGCCGCATGAATTTCCTCTCCGGTTCCGTGGACGGACGGATCCACGGTCAAGCAGAACGAGACGATGGGCTCAACCTACCCGAGGTGGTCGCCCGAGGCGAGGATTTCTCGAGATTCCCCGGATTCCGCAATGAGTCCTGCGCCCTGTGACCGGCGCGAGGCCCCTATCCTTCCCGATCCATGATCGAACTCCAGAGTCATTCAGTTGTTTCCGATGGTCAGCTCGAGCCGGCCGGCGTGGTCGAGCAGGCCGCAGCCGCCGGGGTCGAGGTGCTGGCGCTCACCGACCACGACGGGGTAGCCGGCGTGCCGGAGGCGATCGAAGCCGGTGAGCGGCTCGGGGTGGAGATCGTGCCCGCGATCGAGATGTCCTCGGTCCACGAGTTCGCCGAGGATCTCCATATCTGCGGCTACTGGATCGACGTCGAGAAGATGAAGCCCGCCTGTGAGCGGGCTCAGGAGGAGCGTCGGGAAAGGGCCAAGGAGATCATCGAGAACCTGCGCGGCTACGGTTTCGACATCACCTTCGAGGACGCGGTCCGCGAGGCCGGTGCCGCCGACGCGATCGGCCGCCCCCACATCGCCCACGCGGCCGGAGCGGCGAACAACATGGGCCCGTTCTTCGAGGAGTACCTGGTGCCCGGGGCGAAGGCGTTCGTCTCCCGCCGGTGGCCGACCGCTCAGCAGGCATGTGAACTGATCAAGGAAGCGGGCGGTGTGGCGGTGATCGCGCATCCATACTGGGACGTCAAGGATCCGGAACAGGTCGAATCCCTGATCCGCTCGCTCGACATCGGAGGGATCGAGGTCTTCTACCCGTCGCACACCAAGAAGCAGACGGAGCACCTACTCAATCTGGCGAGGGAGTTGGGGATAGCGGCCACCGCATCAAGCGACTACCACGGCCCGACCCACAAGACCTTCAGCAGATTCGGCGCCTACCAGACCTACGATCTGGGAGAACCAGAAGTACCAGCCAAACCCTGAGCAACACCCAGACCCAGACCCAGCCCAAGCCAAAGGCCATCCTGGGGGCGATTTGGGGGCATATAGCCCCCAAATCGCCCCCAGAACCTTCACGTTTGGCTTTCGTTGGGAATATTTCTCGGGTGTCGAGCCAGATGTGCGCCCCGTGGCGGGATGCTCTGGCCGTGTCCGAACGACGTTTCGACCTCACTTCTCGCCTCGTTGAACTCGCGGCAGTGCAACATGGCGTGGTTTCTCGGCGGCAGCTGTCTGATCTCGGTGCTTCGGCCGGATGGATCAAGGGGCGTGTGGAGTCTCGATGGTTGTTGCCGGTCTGTGACGGCGTATTTGCCGTGGGCCGTCCCGCGGCAGATGATCACGCGGCGTGGTTGAGCGGAATATTGGCCAATCGTCCGGGTTCATTCCTCACGAGACAAACCGCTGGAGCCCTTTGGAAGATCATGTCTTGGCATGGTCCTGTACAGGTAGTCCGATCCGAGAGCCGCTCGCCGAGAGTGACCCGACTGGCCGGTCCGGGGCTCCCGGAGAATCGGCGGCTCGTCGTGTTCAGAAGCAGACATCTGGAAACGACCGAGACCGCCATCGAGCAACAGATTCCGGTCACATCCGTGGCGAGGACCCTGCTCGACCTGGCCGGGGTGCTCAGTGAGGCCAGGCTGAGAGCCGCCTTCAACGAAGCGGACCGCTTGGATCTCCTAGAGCACGATGACTTGATGGACTGCGTGACACGTGGCCGGGGATGGAAAGGTGCCGCGCGATTCCGGCGGCTGGTCGGACTGCGTCATCCCAAGACCGCCGCGACGAGATCCGAACTCGAGTCAGTGTTTCTCGGGCTCTGTGCTGACCACGGCTTGGAAGAGCCCCGCGTCAACACAAGGGTCTGTGGCATGGAGGTGGATTGTTTCTGGCCGTCATCCCGACTGGTGGTGGAGCTGGACGGCGTTGAATTCCATCGCGGCCGGATGGCTCTCCTCGCAGACGCCGATCGAGATCTCCGGCTGAGAGAAAACGGATTCGAAGTCTTGAGGTTCACTCATCCGATGGTCACGACCCAGGCGGAGAGAACGGCCGCTCTGCTCAGGGACAAGCTGGCTCGAACCGGGACGCCGGCCCGAGCCTAAACGCAAACTGGGGGCGATTTGGGAGCTACTAGCTCCCA
>DATJUB010000079.1:0-27210 GCA_035502775.1 Solirubrobacterales bacterium
TATTTGCTCCCGGATCGCCCCCAGATGTCGAGTCAGGTTAGGCGGGTGGGTAGCTTTCTGGCGAACCAGATTCCTGCGAAGGCGAAGATCGCGGTGAAGAACAGGGCCTGCTTCAGGCCTTCGATCTGGGCTTCGCCGTAGGAGTCCGATATGGCCGTGACCTGATCCGGTGGGAGCCCGGCCTCCTCGGTCGCAGCCTCCACCTCGGGGATGGAGATCATCGGGATGCCGGATTCGGCCTGCTCCTGAGCCAGTCGCTGCACCTGGGGCGGCAGCGCCTCGTGATCGGTCACCTTCTCGTGGAATCCGGAGGCGAGACCGGACAGGAGGATGGCCCCGATCAGGGCGGTTCCGAGGGACGAACCCAGATTCAGGGCGGCACCTTGAAGCCCACCCACCTCGGAGCTGCGGGAGGTCGGTACCGAGGACATCACCACGTTGCCGAGCTGGGAGGTGACGAGTCCGACACCGACTCCGAACAGGGCGAGCGAGACCCCGAAACCGGTGCCGGTCAGTTCGGGCGAGATCGTCGACATCACTCCAAGGATCGCGAGTGCGAGCACGGCCAGCCCGACCTGCACGACCAGCCTCGGCGAGTATCTCTCCGACAGCTTCGGTCCGAGCGTCGCCGCCGCCATCATCGTCACGGAGATCGGCAGTAGTTTCAGGCCGGTCTCGAACGCGTCCTTGCCCAGAACCAGCTGAAGGTAGAGCGGCAGGATGAAGAACGTTCCGGCGATGATCAGGTTCTGTGAGACCTGCATCGAGAGCCCGCCCCGCAGCTGGGGGATCCGGAGCAACGCCGGATCAAGCAGCACCGGGCGTCCGAGTCTCTTCTGCCGCTCCTCCCAGACGGCGAACAGGCAGACCGATCCGATCCCCAGACCGACCAGGAACGGGACCGCCGAGAACCCGAACGGAGTGATCTCGGTGCCATTGATCGTCATCGCGCCCGCCGGCATGAGGAACCCCCACTCGCCGCCCTTCAAGATGCCGAGCACGATCAGGCCCAGACCCAGCACCGAGAGCACCGAACCGAGAAGGTCGATCCGCGAGCGATCGGTGGCGGGCGAGGGAATGAGCTTCACCGAAGCCAGGAGAATGCCGACCACGATCACCGACTCGGACGCGAACACCACCCGCCAACTCAGCTCGGTGGTGACCCAGCCGCCGATGAGTGGACCGGCGGCCGCGCCCGCCCCGGCGATTCCGCCGATGATCCCGAAGGCGAGAGCCCGGTCCTTGCCCTCGTAGGTCGCGGCGGCCAGCGAGGCGATCGCCGGAACGACCAGCACCGCCCCGATCCCCTCGATGCCAGACCAGCCCAGCATCAGGACCGCGACGTTGGGGGAGATCGCGGTGATGAAGGAGCCGAGCCCGTAGACGGCCAACCCGATCCGGAAGGCGGTGCGGCGGCCCCACTTGTCGCCGAGTTTCGCTCCGATCAGCATGCAGGAGCCCATCACCAAGGCATAGGCGGTGATCGCGAGTTGGACGCTGGACACGGAGGTGTCAAGGTCTGACACGACCTCCGAGATCGAGACGTTCATCACGGTCGTGTCGAGGACCATGAGGAATTGGGCCATGCCCAGGATCAGGATCGGGGCCTTGTTCCTCATCGGGGGATCGTATTCGCGTCCGCAGGACGCTCAGCCGTCACCGAGCGAGATCATCCCGCCGACCACGCCGAGATAGGCCGTGCCGTCCGGGCCGATCCCGAGTCCGGCGTAGTTGTTGTTGAACCGGAGTCCCGATCCGGCGTAGCGGTTCCAGGCGGTCTTGCCGCTGCGGAAATCGATCGCGGTCCAGTAGTAGCCCTGGGAGCCGCCGGGATCCGGTGGCCGCGTGTAGGTGTAGATCAGTCCCGTCCTGGTCGAGAGCTTCGGCACGGCGGAGGGCGCCCGCACCTCGCGGTTGGTCCACACCTTCCGGCAGCCCCGGCCGTCCCGCCTGACATCGACCCGGGCGAATCCCGGCTGGGTGACGACCTGTCCGCCACCGGGGGCGAACGGATCCGTGTAGCCGTAGTTGTTCTCGGCGATCAGCGACCGGCCGGTGCCGATCAGCGAGTTCTCGGTCGCGCTCGCGCCCTTGGCGAAGACCGGCACCTCGCAGACCAGGCGCTTCCTGCCCCGCAACCGAAGTCCGGTGCGGTAGACGACCACGTTGATCGGATCGGCGTTGTCGGTGATCGCCACGTAGCCGCCCTTGAGGATCGTCGGGGTGGTGCCGGTCCCGGCGTCGGCCTGGCCTGGCTTGACCGCACCGTCGTTTCGGTACCGGACCTTCCACTCGATCTCGGGTGCGCCGCCGCGGGTGGTTCCGAATCGGTACAGCCGCTTGCTCGAGGCGATGTATACGCCTGCGCGGCCGACCGTGAACGAGTTCTGGATCGGCTCGCCCAGGCGAAGCAGCCGGATGCCGCGGGTTCTGGTGTCGAGCACGGCCACCTTGCCGCTCTGTTTCGCCACGACCCAGATCCTGCCCCGGAAGTCCGGCAGGGCGGAGCTGATCCGCTCGGTATCCACGTCGAGCCTGGAGCTCAGGTCGTAGTCGTCCTCCAGCCGGAATCCGCTGCCGTCCGGGGTCTGCCCCAGAACGTAGATGTGGTTGGTCTTGGTCGCCACCCAGATCCGGTCCTTCGGGTCGAGGAAAAAGTAGCCTCCCGCCGCGAAGTTCTGGTAGGCGGCGGGCTTGCCGACCTCGGGTGCTTGCGGGAGGTCGTAGGAGGCGATCACCTCGAGTGTCTCGGGATCGATGATCCTCGCCTGGGGCGGGCTCAGCGTGGAAGGGCAGACGGAGACGATTCGGCCGCGGCGGTCGAAGGCCATCGTCGCGCAGATCCCGAGCGCTGCCGCGGCCGACCGCGTGACCGAGTCCCGGCCCAGCGGGGCCGCACCGTGGTAGGTGTCGGTCATCCAGGTGTCGTTGTGGATGTTGCTGCGGGGATCCCCGGCGAGATGGGGATTCTGGGGTGCCCGGGTGGCTCCCGCGACCTTACGCGGCTTGAAGGCCGGTCCGTCGGCGGTCGGCAGAGACGGTGCCGGACCATCCGAGATGATCGGCTGGGCCCCGGCGGGCGTGGTCCCGGGCAGCGGCGATCCCAGCAGCGCGAGCGCGGCGATCGCGGTGGCGACGGCGAATCTCCTCACGAACCGAAGATAGCGCCTGGCGCCGCGACGGCCCCGGCGGGTTCTCTCAGAGCCCCAGGTTCTTGCCGATGATCTCGCGCATGATCTCGTCGGTCCCGCCGCCGATCGGCCCCAGCCGGGCGTCGCGCAGGGCGCGCTCGACCTCGTACTCGCGCATGTAGCCGTAGCCGCCGTGGATCTGGATGGCGTCGTCGGCCAGTTCGACCAGCGCCCGCTGGGTGAGGAGCTTGGTCATCGAGACCTCCTTGATCACGACCTCGCCGGCCTCGAAGCGCCGCAGGGTGTCGTACGTGAGGGCCTTCGAGGCGGCCGCCTTGGTCGCCATGTCGGCGATCTTGTGGCGGATCGTCTGGAATCCCGCGATCGGCCTTCCGAACGCCTGGCGCTCCTTGGCGTACTCGATCGAGACCTCGACCAGCCGGTCCATCGCGCCGACCGCGCCGATCGACATCAGCAGCCGCTCCCAGGCGAAGTTGGCCATGATCAGCATGAAACCCTCGTTCTCCCGCCCGAGCAGATGGCTGTCGGGCACCTCGACGTCGGTGAACGCGATCTCGCCCGTGTCGGAGGAGTGCCAGCCGAGCTTCTCGAGCTTGCCGGTCACCTCGTATCCGGGCATGTCGCTCTCGAGCACGAGGAACGAGATCCCGCCGTGGCCGCCCTCCTCGGTGGTCTTCACGGCGCAGACCAGGAAATCGGCGCGCACGCCGTTGGTGATGAAGGTCTTGCTGCCGTTGACGACCCAGCCGCCCTCGACCTTGTTCGCCATGGTCTTCAGTGCGGCGACGTCGGATCCGGCTCCGGGCTCGGTGATTCCGAGCGCGCCGATCTTCTCGCCGCGGATCCCCGGCTTCAGCCAGCGCTCGTGCTGCCACCGGTCGCCGAACTTGAAGATCGGCGGCATCGCGATCGACGCGTGGGCGTTCAGGCCGGCGGCGACCCCGCCCGATGCCCCGCTACGTGAAAGCTCTTCGACCCAGATCGCGTCGTGGAGGTGGCTGCCGCCCTGGCCCCCGAGCTCCTCGGGGAACTTGAGGCCGAGAAAGCCGAGCTCGCCACAGCGCTCGAACAGCTCGCGGGGGAAGAGCCGCTGCTCTTCCCACTCGGCCACATGGGGCGCTATCTCGTTGCGGACGAACCGTCTGACCGTCTCCCGCAGTTCCTGGTGTTCGGCGGTGAATGGCGGCTGCGGGGCGACCCCCACGGCCCTGGGTGTTTCGTCGGATATCTCGTTTGAGGGCACCGCACAGCGATATCAGATCCGAATCAGTTCGGGACGTCCCGCGGCGACCTCGAACCTGGCCAGGGTGGAGATCGGGCTGGTCGCTGCCGTCGTGGTCTCGACCCCCTTCAATTCCCCGACGAGCTTGTTGCGGCTCGCCGTGACAACGCCGTAGCCGCGATGGTCGAAGTCGGCGAACTTGATGTGGGGATCGTTGTCCGGCATCAGGGCCAAGAGGGTCGGGGAGGACACGTTCACGCTCTCCGGGATGCCGAGTGAGGTGACCGAGCCACCGCCGAACTCGACCCCCAGCGGTGTGCCGGTGACATCACCGTTAGTGGTCAGCTCCCCGGCGAAGAAGGTGTGGATGTCGCCGCTGAGGACCGCCAGGTTCTTGACCCCCGCGCCATGGAAATGCTCCAGGATCTCCCGGCGCTCCGCCGCGTACCCGTCCCACTGGTCGGGATTCACGGGCTTGCCGACGGGAAGGTCGAGCGCCATCATCATCACCTGGCTGCCCCAGAGCTTCCATTTCGCCTTCGAGGCCGGCACCGCGCGTTTCAGCCATCGTTTCTGGGCGGCGCCGAGCATCGTCCGGCCCGGCTCGTCCTCTTCCGGGCATGGTGAGAGCAGCTTGTCGCCGCAGGGCTGGGGGTCGCGGTACTGGCGCTGGTCGGTCAGGAAGAGCTCGGCGGTGCCGCCGAACTTCAGTGAGCCGTAGATCGAGTTCCGGTTCTTCTTGTTCTGGAGCCTCGGCATCGACTCGAAGAAGGCGCGGTATCCGTTGACCCGGCGCTTGGTGAACGGGGTCCGGCGCGGGGTCATGGTGTTGTCAAAGTTCGGATCGGGCTGGTTCGGGCTGTTGCCGTCGGAGTTGTAGTTGTCCTCCAGTTCGTGGTCGTCCCAGATCGCCACGAAAGGGTGGTTGGCATGCATGTCCTGGAGGTCCTTGTCGCTCTGGTAGAAGCGGTATTTCTGTCGATACTCGGCCAGTGACTGCACGTCGCCGTCCTTGTTCGTGCCGGTCCGGTCGGCCCGTTCGACGGGGCCGTCGTAGAAGTGGTGCTCGTAGACGTAGTCGCCGAGGCAGAGCACCAGGTCCAGATCCTTCTCCCCGGCCAGCGCCGCATGTGGGGTGAAGTACCCCGACTCGTAGCTCTGGCAGGAGTAGAACCCGATCCGGACCGGCTGTTTCGAGTCGGCCGGAGGCAGGGTGCGGAAGCGGCCCACCCGGGATTGGCTGCGTTTGGTCTCGAAGCGGTAGAAGTACTGGCGGGCGGGCTGCAGGCGGTCGACCCGGGTGTGGACCGTGAAATCCCGTCTGGCGTCGGCGATCACCTCGCGCCGTTCGACCACCTTGCGGAACTGGCGGTCCTTCGCCACCTCAAGGGTCAGCCGGCAGGTGCGGTCGATCCCGAAGACCCGGGTCCAGAGGGTGATCGCGCGGGGCGACGGAAATCCCGAGGAGACACCGCTGCTGAACTTCGCCTCCCCGGCGAACGGCACCCGGCGGCCGCGAGCCATCGCGGCGTGGTTCAACGGCAGGGCGAGGGTAAGTCCGGCCGCGGCACCGGCGATCAGCAGCTCGCGGCGGCGCAGTCCCTCGCTCGGCACCCAGATCTCTTCGTTTTCCATCGCGGCCTCCCGGAGTAGGACGTGTTGACGTTACGGTCGCAGGCACCGTAGGACGGCAAAACGCGCCGGGAGTTACCGCGATGTGATCAAGCCGGTCAGCGGTCGATGCTGCTCATGTCGGCGTAGCGGTCCCCGCGGGGAGCGGGCAGCGAGTCAAGGGCGACCAGTTCGTCCGGGCTGAACGTGACCTTGACCGCGTCGGCGTTCTCCTCGAGTCGCCTGACCCGCTTGGTTCCGGGGATCGGGGCGATGTCGTCGCCCTGGGCGAGAACCCAGGCGATCGCGAGCTGTGCGGGTGAAACGTAGTGGGTCGCCGCGATCCGCTCGACCTCTTCGACCAGGCGCAGATTGGCCGACAGGTTCTCTTCGCTCATCCGGGGATCGTGGTTGCGGAAGTCGCCCTCGCCGAAGTCGGCGGCCGAGCGGAACCGGCCGGTCAGGAAACCGCGGCCGAGCGGTGAGTAGGGCACGAAACCGATCCCCAACTCCCGCAGGGTCGGCAGCACGCTTTCGGCGGCGCCCTGCTCGAACAGCGAGAACTCGGTCTGGACAGCGGAGATCGGATGTACGGCGTGGGCCCGCCGGATGGTCTCGGGTGAGGCTTCGGAGAGACCGAGGAACCGGACCTTGCCCGCCTCGACCTGTTCGGCCATCGCACCGACCGTCTCTTCGATCGGCACCTCGGGGTCGACCCGGTGCTGGTAGTAGAGATCGACGTACTCGGTGCCGAGGCGTCTCAGTGAGGCGTCGATCGCCTCGCGCACGTATTCGGGACGGCCGTTGATCCGTCTGGCCCGCGGGTCGTCGCTTCTCTGGATCCCGAACTTGGTCGCGAGCGTGACCCGGTCGCGGCGCTCGGCGATCGCCCGGCCGATCAGTTTTTCGTTCTCGCCCGTGCCGTACATGTCGGCGGTGTCGAGGAAATCCACGCCGAGCTCGACGGCCCGGTGGATGGTCAATGTCGATTCGGTCTCGTCGGAGTCGCCGTAGAACTCGGACATGCCCATGCATCCCAGTCCGATCGCCGAAACCTCAAGGCCCTGTCTGCCCAGCTTGCGTCGTTCCATCCATCAAGGGTATAGAGTGGCCGGTCCCGGCAATGCAAAAGAAACGCCCCGGAATCCGGGGCGTTTCCAAACTGGGTATCTGCTGTGTCGGCTCAGTAGTTGCCGGGGTGACGCGCTTCGAACTTGCCGGGAGTCGAGCGCATGCTCGTGCTCCACCCGGGTCCGTCACCATCGGTCATCGATGTGTCGAATCGGAGTCCGGCGACCACGAGGTACATGTGGCCGGGGTTCGAGTAGGTCGTGATCCATTTGCCGCGTCCGGGCTTCTTCCAGTTCATGTAGCCGGTGGAAGGCATCGGGCTGGAGACGAACTTGCCGCCGCGCAGCGCGTAGCTGACGGAACCGGAGCAGTCGTAGCCCTTGTCCTCGAACGAGGCGTGACCGCCGCCGTAGATGTACGGCTTGTTGCGGATCTTGTTGGCCCAGGCGATGACCTTCTTGACGCGGGCCGGGGCGGAAGCGGGGGCGATGGCCTTGCCGTTGACCAGCTTGGCCTTGGCGGCGGGGGCACAGGTCTCAGTGCTCATGGTCAGTCCGCCGCTCGAAGTCTCTGCGCAGGCCGCTGAGGCGTTGTCGGGGGCGATGGAGAGGAGGAGAGCGAAAGCCATGCCTGCGAAGGCGGCCGCTGCGACTACTCCATGTTTGAGCTTCTGAGTTGTATGGAACGAGTTGATACCGATCTCCTTTGTCGGCCTACGGGGTTAGCTGTCGGGCTAGCGCTCTTAAGGAGCCTGCGCTCTCACCGCGGTGGTGAGTTCGCCCCAGAAACTTGGTTCCCCCGTTTCCCGGCCATGTGATGGACGGGAACTCGGCGTCTCGGTTTTTGAACTTGCGGGATAATAGACGATCTGCACGTCATTCGCTAACACTCATCGCAAACCTGCCGATCTCCAGGGGTTTCGTGTATCGGCTGTTTTCGATAGAGGCGCTGCCGGGCATCTCCTAGTTCTCCAGTGGGAATGCGGGTTCGGGCAGGCTAACCGGCTGTCCGGTGCTAGGTTTGCCTGAGTGGAAATCGTCGGTAAGAAGGTTCTGTTGACAGGCGCGACCGGAGGTCTCGGCCGGGCGATGGCATCGATCCTCGCCGGCGGCGGAGCCGATCTGATCCTTTCGGCGAGGAACGAGACCGCCCTCGAAGGGCTGGCCGCGGAACTGCCGGGCAGTGGCCACACGGTCTTGGCGGCCGATCTGGCCGAGCCCGGAGCGGCCCTGGATCTGGCCGGTCGTGCCGGTGATGTCGATTGTCTGGTCGCCAACGCGGCCCTGCCGAGCACCGGCAGGCTCACCGAGCTGACCGACGAGCAGGTCAGGCGCATGCTGAGGATCAACCTCGAGTCGCCGATCCTGATCAGCCAGTCGCTCCTGCCCGGCATGCTGGAACGCCGGACCGGCAAGCTGGTCCTGATCGGATCGCTCGCCGGCAAGGCGGGCAGTCCCCGCTCCTCCATTTACAACGCGACCAAGTTCGGCCTGCGCGGTTTCGCCTTCGGGCTGAAGCCCGACTTGGTCGGAACCGGCGTCGGCGTGACCCTGGTCGCGCCCGGTTTCGTCCGTGAGGCCGGGATGTTCGCCGACTCGGGGCAGTCAGCCCCGGTCGGGATGGGCACCACGACCCCCGATCAGGTCGCGGCGGCCGTCGTCAAGGCGATCCGCACCGATCGGGTCGAGATCACGGTCGCGCCGGTCGTCCAGCGGACGATGGCCCACCTGGGGCTGGTCAGCCCCAGTCTTTCCCACCGCGTCCAGTCGGGCCGCACGGGTCAGGAGGCGGCCGAGAACCTGGCCGCCAACCAGACCGAGAAGCGATAATCGAAGTAACCAACCCTTAGAAAAGCAGAACGAGAGAAGAAGCCATGAGCAGCGATTCATTCGGAGCCAAAGACACCCTTCAGGTGGGCGACAAGTCCTACGAGATCCATCGACTCGACGCCCTCCAGCCGAAGTTCGACGTCGCCCGGCTCCCGTACTCGATGAAGGTGCTGCTGGAGAACGTGCTGCGCCTTGAAGACGGTGTGTCGGTCCGTTCCGGCGACATCGAGGCGATCGCCAAGTGGGACGCGAAGGCCGAGCCCACCGCCGAGATCCCGTTCCAGCCCGCCCGGGTCCTGATGCAGGACTTCACCGGTGTGCCCGCCGTGGTCGATCTGGCGGCGATGCGTGACGCGATGGACGAGATCGGCGGAGACGCGACCGCGATCAACCCGCTGGTCGACGTCGACCTCGTGATCGATCACTCGGTCCAGGTCGACGCGTTCGGCAACGGCATGGCCTTCCAGACCAACGCCGAGCGTGAGTTCGAGCGCAACCTGGAGCGCTACGAGTTCCTGAAGTGGGGACAGCAGTCCTTCAACAACTTCAGCGTCGTGCCGCCGGCGACCGGCATCTGTCACCAGGTCAACCTCGAGTACCTGGCTCAGGTGGTCTACAGCCGCGAGGAGAACGGCGTGCTGAAGGCGTACCCCGACACGCTGGTCGGCACCGATTCGCACACCACCATGGTCAACGGTCTCGGCGTGCTCGGCTGGGGCGTCGGCGGGATCGAGGCCGAGGCGGCGATGCTCGGCCAGCCGATCTCGATGCTGCTGCCGCAGGTGGTCGGGTTCAAGCTGCACGGCAAGCTGCCGGACGGCGCCACCGCGACCGACCTCGTACTGACCGTGACCGAGATGCTGCGCGAGCGCGGCGTCGTCTCCAAGTTCGTCGAGTTCTACGGTCCGGGCATCTCGAAGCTGCCGCTGGTCGACCGGGCCACGCTCGGCAACATGTCGCCGGAGTTCGGTTCGACCTGTGCGATCTTCCCGCCCGACGCGGAGACCCTGCGCTACCTCGAACTGACCGGGCGCGACACCGCGACGATCGAGCTGGTCGACGCCTACGCGCGTGAACAGGGCATGTTCCACACCGAGGATTCCGAGGATCCGGTCTTCAGCGACACGCTGGAGCTGGAGCTCGATTCGGTCGTGCCCTCGATCGCCGGGCCGAAGCGTCCGCAGGACCGGGTTTCGCTCGCCGACGCGAAGCCGGCCTTCCTCGAGTCCTTGATCGAGTTCGACGAGGATGCCGCCCAGGAGCTGAGTCCGCTCGACGAGGCTCTCGAGGACACCTTTCCGGCCTCCGATCCGCTGGCCGAGGAGCACGGCAACGGCAGCCTCGGCAAGCCGAGTGGCGCACCTTCGGGTGAATCGATCGCGGCCCTGCGGGAGCGCACCTCGAGCGACTCGGTTCCGGTGACCCTCGAGGACGGCACCGCGTTCGATCTCGATCATGGCCGTGTGGTCATCGCCGCGATCACGTCCTGCACCAACACCTCGAACCCGTACGTGATGGTGTCGGCCGGTCTGCTGGCCCGCAACGCCCTGGCCAAGGGGCTGAGCCGCAAGCCGTGGGTCAAGACCTCTCTGGCTCCCGGTTCGACCGTGGTCACGGACTATCTGGACAGTGCCGGGCTCACCCAGTATCTGGACGGCCTCCAGTTCAACCTGGTCGGCTACGGCTGCACCACCTGCATCGGCAACTCCGGTCCGCTCGACCCCGCGATCTCGGCGGCGATCGACGAGAAGGACCTGGTCGTCTGCTCGGTGCTCTCGGGCAACCGCAACTTCGAGGGCCGGATCAGCCAGGACGTCAAGGCGAACTATCTCGCCTCGCCGCCGCTGGTCGTGGCGTACGCCCTGGCGGGCCGCATGGACATCGACATCACCAGCGATCCGCTCGGTGAGGACACCGATGGCAACCCGGTCTACCTGAGCGACATCTGGCCCAGCACGGAGGAGATCGCCGAGGTCGTCGGCAAATCGATCCGCCGCGAGATGTTCACCAAGAACTACGGCGAGGTCTTCAAGGGCGACCAGAACTGGCAGGACGTCTCGGTGCCCGAGGGTGACCGCTACACCTGGCCCGATTCGACCTACGTGCGCAAACCCTCGTTCTTCGACGACATGCCGGCCGATCCGCCCGGCCTCTCGCCGATCACCTCGGCCCGGGTCCTGGCCGTGCTCGGCGACTCGATCACCACCGACCACATCTCACCCGCCGGGGCGATCAAGAAGTCGAGCCCGGCCGGAGAGTGGCTGATGGAGCAGGGCGTCGAGCCCGGTGATTTCAACTCGTACGGTTCACGCCGCGGCAACTACGAGGTGATGGTGCGCGGCACCTTCGCCAACATCCGCCTGCGCAACCAGCTGGTCGAGAAGGCCGGCGGTTTCACCCGGCACTTCCCGGGTGGCGAGGAGACCAGCATCTACGAGGCCGCCATGCGGTATGCGGACGACGGCATCCCGCTGGTCGTGCTCGCGGGCAAGGAGTACGGCTCCGGATCGTCCCGCGACTGGGCAGCCAAGGGAACGATGCTGCTGGGTGTGCGGGCCGTGATCGCCGAGAGCTATGAACGTATCCACCGTTCGAACCTGATCGGCATGGGTGTCGTGCCGCTCCAGTACCCGGAAGGGGAGTCGGCCGAGTCCCTGGGCCTCACCGGCGAGGAGATCATCACGGTCGGCGATCTGCGGAACGGCGATGCCAAGTCGGTCACCGTGACGGCCGAGCGGGAAGGCGCCGAGGCGATCAGCTTCGAGGCGACGGTCCGGCTCGACACGCCGAACGAGATCCGCTACATCCAGAACGGCGGCATCCTGCAGACGGTCCTCCGGGATCTGAACAAGAAGTAGGAAGTTCCGGTTGCCGGTGGGTGAGGTCAGCGAGTCCAAGGATCTGAAGGATCGGATCTCACCCGCCGCGATCGGCCGGCTCGGCGGCGCCCTGCGGGGCGCGTGGCCGGGTTTCCCCCAGGATCGCTTCCAGACTCTCGCGACGGCGGGCCTGGGTGATCTGGAGCTGAAGCAGCGGGTGGTCCATGTCGCCGACGCTCTGGCGGCGACCATGCCGGAGGACTTTCCCGAATCGGCGGCGGTCATCGCCGGCGCGCTCGAGACCCCGGATGTGGGCGGCTGGACGATCTACTGCGTCAACGACTATGTCGCCCGCTACGGAATCGATTTTCCCGGCACCTCACTGCCGCTGATGGAGCTCCTGACCCCGCGCTGGTCCTGCGAGTTCGCGATCCGCCCGTTCATCGAGATTCATCCGGAGATCACGTTCTCGTACTTCGACCGCTGGATCGAAAGCGACGACGAGCATCTGCGCCGCCTGGTGTCGGAAGGCACCCGCCCGCGCCTGCCGTGGGGCGGACAGCTCAAGGGGTTCATCGCCGATCCGGCCCCGACGATCGCGCTGCTCGACCGCCTGGTCGACGACCCCTCGCTCTATGTGAGGAAGTCGGTCGCCAATCACCTGAACGACATCGCCAAGGACCATCCCCGGCTCGCGATCGACACCGCCGCGGGCTGGCTGCATGGGGGAGGCGACGAGGAACGGCGCGCCTGGATCGTCCGTCATGGAATGCGCAGCCTGATCAAGTCGGGAGATCCGGCCGCCCTGGCCCTGGTCGGGTTCGACCACGACGCCGAGGTCGAGATCGCCTACTTCAAGGTGGCCCCGGAGGCGATCGCGATCGGCGAGGCGGTCACCATCGAGTTCGCCCTGACCGCTTCCGAACAGACCCCGGTCATGGTCGACTACGCGATCCATCATGCCGGTGCCAACGGGATCCGCGGGCCGAAGGTGTTCAAGCTGAAGCAGGTGCGCCTCGAGCCCGGAATCGAAACCCGGTTCAGCCGTGAGCACAGGATCCGTGAGGTATCGGTCAGGCGGATCTACCCGGGACCGCACCTGGTCGAGGTGCAGGTCAACGGACGGGTGCTGGCCGCGGCGACGGTCGAGGTCACCGCCCCGGTCTGAGTCAGCCGGCAGGCTTCAGGCGGATGCGGATGCCGCGCTTGCCGGTGAGGAGCAGGGTCTCGCCCACGAACCTCGCGGTCAGACCCTTCATGAGGCGCGAAGAAATCCAGCCGGTCCGATCGTCCGAACAGCCCATCGCGGTGCTGGCTACCGGTCCGATCCACCGCAGCCGTCCGCGGCGCACCTCGTAGCCGCCCCCCACCTTGTTACAGCCCGCGTTGAGAATCATGATCGGACCGTTCCTGCTGATCACTTTCATGTTCTCGTCGTAGGTGGTCCCGCGAAAGAACGAAAGCTCGATCTTCCTCGGCTTGGCGCCCGGACCCTTGACAGAAGTGGAAACGAAGTCGCGGCCGTCGAGTGTTCGAACCGTGGCCCGTTCCGTCTTGCGGCCGATCTCCACCGTCCCGTTGCAGCTGGCCGAAGGGTCGAATGAGCCGGGCTTGACGAGGCGGCTGGTCAGAACCCAGCTCGCCGTCTTGCTGAGACGGAGCGCAACGGTCCTGAAGCGGCCCTCGGCATCTGTTTTCACCGTGGTCAGCACCCGGTTTCGGGGTGGTCCGCCGGTAGCGCTCCAGAATCTCGGTTCGGCCCGGAAGGAGAGCATCCGGTTCTTCAATGCGGGAACGGTTCGTCCGGTAATGCGGAAAGCCTCCCCGGGACGCCGGGTGATCTGTGAATGCCGGTTCGCGCCGACGAACCGGCTGACGATCCGGACTCCCTGTGTCCCACCAATCGCGATCGGAGCCTTCAAGACGGCTGACGGCGCGGATCCCATCCCGCCGATCACCGCTTCGATGCTCTTGTCCATGCCGGCCACCGGCGCGGCGAGCAGCCGCGACGGCATCGTCACTGTGGTCTGTGAATTCGGCTCCATGGTCAGCCGATAGAAGTTCAGGGTCGAGCCGAACCCGCCGCGGAAACACGAGGTCGGTGAAGGGTCCGCCACCAGGGCGGACTCGATCTTCAGTTCACCCGGACCTTCAAGAACGGCATTGCCCGTGGAGAACGGGGTTCCGCCCACATCGGCCGGTCCCCATGGACGGTGCGGGAAATGGAAGCTGAAATCGGCTCCATCCGGGCCGGAGAGAACCGTCATCCGGTAGGTGAACTCAGACGCGGACGGCCAGGTGACGCCATCGGGCTCGGCTCTCAACGACGACTCGACCGGCAGCACGGGATCGTCGGCTGACGCTGTGGCTGCGAGAGGCAGAACGCCCACGACAGCGAGCGAAACGATGGAAAAGATCTTCCTGATCATGGGCGGAAAGTAGCGGCCTTTCGAAAGAAATGGCGCGAGAGGGCCGCGGGAGGCAGGGGGTCCGCGCGGCCCTCACCGCGCCTGCGCGTCGGTAGCCAGGGAGGGATGCCGACGCGAACGCTTCCAGGGGTCAGACCACCGGAAGCGGGCTTTGGAAATTTGAATTAAAAGATTGGGGCCTCGACGGCCTCCCAAGTCCGATCCTGCTCCTTCCCGATTCTCCCTTTTGCTGCTACGGACTTCTGCTGATCTTATACACCTCTAAGAGCCCGGCGTCAATGAATGCGCCGAACACCGTCGGGTATATGTCCGGCCGGTTTGTCCGGCCGGTTTCAGGAAGCGGGCGTGAGCGCGGTCAGGACGATTCTCTCCTGCTCGCGGATGTGGGCCACCGAGTAGCCCTCGCCGGGGCTGGCCCGTTCCGGCCGGCCGATGTAGCTGAGCTTCAGATCGTCGGGCATGATGCTTGGCAGACGGCGCCGCATCACGCTCCAGGCACCCATGTTGCTCGGCTCCTCCTGGACCCAGGTGACTTCCTTCAGGTTCGGGTAAGAGGCGATCAGGTTGCTCAGCTGTTCCTTGGCGAACGGGTAGAGCAGCTCGACGCGGGCCACGGCGACATTCTCGGCCGATTCACGCGAATCGGCGGCATCGATGTCGTAGTACACCCGGCCGGAGCAGAGCACGAGGCGCTCGATCTTCTCGCGGCGTTCGGTCGCCCGCGGATCGTCGAGGATGAAGTGGAAATGCTCGTTGGTCAACTGGTCGAGCGTCGAGGCGGCGGCCGCGGCACGCAGCAGCCCCTTCGGGGTGAACACGACCAGCGGCCGGGCCTTCTTGATCAGGGCCTGGCGGCGCAGCAGATGGAAGTACTGGGCCGGGGTCGACGGATTCGCGACCCGCATGTTGCCCTCGGCGGCGAGCGACAGGAAACGCTCCATCCGGGCGCTCGAGTGCTCGGGGCCGGCACCCTCATGACCGTGCGGCAGCAGCAGGGTCATGCGCGATGTGAGTCCCCACTTCGATTCGCCGGAGGCGATGAAGCTGTCGATGATGACCTGGCCGGAGTTGGCGAAGTCGCCGAACTGCGCTTCCCAGATGACCAGTGATTCGGGCTTCGAGGAGGCGTAGCCGTACTCGAAGCCGAGGCATGCCGTCTCGGAAAGCGGGCTGTTGTGAAGCTCGAACGGCGCCTTGGCGTCGGCCAGATGCTGGATCGGCGCGTACTTCAGGCCGGTCTTCTCGTCATGCAGGACCAGATGGCGCTGGGAGAAGGTCCCCCGCTCGGTGTCCTGTCCGGTCATGCGGACATGGACACCGTCGGTGAGCAATGAGCCGAGCGCGAGCGCCTCGGCATGGGCGAACTCGATCCCGCCGGCGTCCATCGCCTCGGTGCGGCGGCCGAGCGGCTTGCGCAGCTTGCGGTGGATCGTGAAGCTGGCGGGAACCTCGACCAGCGCCTGGTTGAGCGCGCGCAGGCTCTGCTCGGAAACGGCGGTCTGCACCGGCGGGCTGGCGCTGCGGTCGAGCTCGCCGGTGCCGACGTTGGTCACGGTCGGATCCTCGTAGACACCGGAATCCATCTTCTCGCGCAGCGCGTCGAGGGTCTGCTTCAGGCTGGTGCGGCGGGCCTCGGCGACCTGCTCGACCTCTTCGGGGGTGACCACCTTCTGCTCGATCAGCTTCTCGGTGTAGATCTGCGAGGCCGGCTTGTGGTTCTTGATGTTGGCCGACATCAGCGGCTGGGTGTACGCGGGTTCGTCGGTCTCGTTGTGGCCGTAGCGGCGGTAGCCGACCACGTCGATCACGATGTCGCGGCCCCAGTTCTCGCGGTAGGCCATCGCCAGGCGCATCGCCTGGGAGCAGGCCTCGACATCGTCGGCGTTGACGTGGATGATCGGCACGTTGAAGCCCTTGGCCATGTCGGCCGCGTAGGGGGTCGAGCGGCCGTCGGTCGGATCGGTGGTGAAACCGACCTGGTTGTTCTCGATGATGTGGATCGTGCCGCCGACCGAGTAGCCGTCCAGGCTCTGCAGGTTGAAGGTCTCGGCCACGACGCCCTGGCCGGGGAAGGCGGCGTCGCCGTGGAGCACGACCGGGACTGCCTTCTTGAAGTCATGGGTGATCTTCGAACCGTCGATCTCGCTCTGCGAGAAGCGGGTAGCGCCGGTGATGACCGGATCGACGAACTCGAGGTGGCTCGGGTTCGGGTAGAGGTGGACGTCGATCTTCTCGCCGTCGACGTTCTCGAAGGAACCCTGGTGGCCGTAGTGGTACTTGACGTCGCCGGTTCCGCCATGCGGGATCGCGGCGACCGCCTTGACGTCCTCGATCCGCTTGCCGCCCTCGAACTCGGCGAAGATCGATTCGGGTGAGCGGCCGACGTTGTGGGCCAGAACCGAGAGGCGGCCGCGATGGGCCATGCCGAGCACGACCTCCCCGGCACCGCCGCGGATCGCGAGGGTGGAGAGCTCGTCGAGCATGGTGACGATCGCGTCGAGACCCTCGATCGAGAACATCTTCTGGCCGAGATAGGCCTTCTCGATGAACCGTTCGAACTCGAAGACGTCGATCAGACGGTCATGCAGGCGGCGCTGTTCGTCCTTGGTGAGCGGCTTGCGATGGGCGCCGGTCTCGATCATCTCGCGCATCCAGACCCGCTGCTGATGCGAGGAGATGTGCTCGAACTGGTAGCCGATCGTGCCGGTGTAGGCGGCCCGCATCCGGGGCAGCGCCTCCAGCAGGGTCTCACCGGGAACGCCGATGCGCAGGATCGAAGCCGGGATCTGGGCCATCAGCTCGGGGGTGAGCGCAACGGTCTCGGGATCGAGCGCCGGATCGCCCTTCGGCTTGGCTCCGAGCGGATCGAGATCGGCGGCCAGGTGGCCGTGGGTGCGGAAAGCCTTCAGCAGCGAGGTCGATGCCTGGACCGCCTGGAGCAGTTCGGGGGTCGGCGGCTGAGCGATCGCCGAGCCGCTGGTGGCCGGCGCGTCAGCCGAGACGGGCGGGGCGAGTGATGCCTTCGGGGCTGAGGCCGCGAGGACCGATGGGTCGAGACCGAGGTCGATCGCGACCTTCTCGTAGAACTCGCTGCCACCGGCGATCAGGCCGTCGAGGGTCTTCAGGAAGTTGCCGGATTCGGCGCCCTGGATGATCCGGTGATCGTAGGTCGAGGTCAGCGTCATCACCTTGGAGACGCCGATCTGCGCGATCCGCGCCGGGTCGGCATGAGTCCATTCCGGCGGGTAGGCGATCGAGCCGGCGGCGACGATCGTGCCCTGGCCGTTCATCAGGCGCGGCACCGAGGCGACCGTGCCGATCCCGCCGGGGTTGGTCAGGGTGATGTTGGTGCCGGCGAAATCGTCCGGGGTCAGGCGGTTCTCGCGGGTCTTGGTGATCAGTTCCTCGTAATAGGCGTGGAACTCGGTGAAGGTCAGCGAATCGGATGCCTTGATCGCGGGCACCATCAGGGCGCGGGAGCCGTCCTTCTTCTCGACATCGACCGCGATGCCGAGGTTGACCTGGCCGTCGTTGATCACGTAGGCCTTGCCGTCGCGTTCGACGTAGTGGCGCGCCATGGCGGGCCACTCCTTCGCGGCCAGCACGATCGCCCAGGCGACCAGATGGGTGAACGAAACCTTCATTCCGCGCTCGGAGAGCGCTCCGTTCAGGCCCTTGCGCTTGGCGTCGAGCATGTCCACGGCCACGGTGCGGAAAGAGGTGGCGGTCGGGGTCGAAAGGCTCTCGTTCATCGCCTTGGCCAGCATTCCGGCGGGGCCGCGGAGGACCTTTTCCTCCGCATTCGGGGCCAGCGCGGGCGCGCTGCCGTCGGCGGCGGCGAGCACATCGGCCTTGACGACCTTGCCGTCCGGTCCGCTGCCCTTGATCTGGGCGAGCTTCAGGCCCTGGTCGGCCGCGATGCGGCGGGCGACCGGGGTGGCTCGTCCTTCACCGGCATCGGCCGGGCTGGTGGGGGCCGGTGCCGATCCGTTTTCGGAGGCGGGTGCGGAATCTCCGGCGGCGGCCGGGGATCCGGCCGCGGAAGGATCGAGCTCGGCCAGGCCGGCGCCGACCGCGACCTCGTCGTCGGGCTCGACCAGAAGCTTGGTGATGGTGCCGGCCTTGGGTGAGGGCACCTCGGCGTCGACCTTGTCGGTCGAAACCTCGACCAGGGTCTGGCCCTCCTCGACCGTGTCCCCGACCGCGACATGCCACTCGAGCACCGTTCCCTCGGTGACGGATTCGCCCATTTCCGGCATGGTGACCGTGATCGGATCGCCCTTCGGCTGGGAGCCGTTCTCCTCCTTCGGTGCGGAGGAGGCGACGGGGGTGCCGCCCTCACCGAGGTCGGCGTCGCCCTCGGTGGTCGGGGTCGCCTCGGCCTTCTCCCGCTCGCTCGCGACGCCGCCGGAACCGCCCGCGGCCGAAGGATCGATCTCGGCGAGAGTGGCGCCGACCGCGATCTCGTCGTCGACTTCGGCGTTCAACTTGGTGATTCTGCCCGCCACCGGGGAGGGCACTTCGGCATCGACCTTGTCGGTCGAGACCTCGACGATCGTCTGACCCTCCTCGACCACATCTCCGACCGTGACATGCCACTCCAGAACAGTGCCCTCGGTAACGGATTCGCCCATCTCGGGCATGGTGATTTCGGTGATCGTTGACTCTGCCATTGAGAGGAGTGTATGCAAACTCGCCAATGGGGCATTTCCCCCGTATTCATCCCTGCAAAACCGCTCCCGTCGCGGGCAATGTAGGGTCAACCAAAGTCCGGCCGAAAGGCGGAGAAGTGAGGCTCGGAGGAGGAGCGATGAATTACTTCGTAACCGGCGGTACCGGTTTCATCGGCCGTTATCTGGTGGAGCGGCTCTTGGAGCGCGGCGGGACCGTTCATCTTCTGGTTCGGGAGGGCTCGCGCGGCCGTCTCGAGGAGCTTCGTGCCGGATGGGGTGAAGGTGGCGAACGGGTGGTGCCCGTGGTCGGCGACCTCAGCCAGCCGATGCTCGGTGTCAGTGAGGGCGAGATCAAGGCTCTCACCGGCAAGATCGACCACTTCTTCCACCTGGCCGCCGTGTACGACATGGAGGCATCCGAGGAGGCGATCCGGCTCGGCAACATCGAGGGCACGATCCACGCGGTCGAGCTCGCCAACCGCCTCGAAGTCGGCCATTTCCACCTGGCCAGTTCGATCGCCGCGGCCGGCCTCTACAAGGGCACCTGGCGTGAGGACATGTTCGAGGAGGCCGAGAACCTCGACAAGCACCCCTACTTCCGGACCAAGCACGAGTCCGAGCGCATCGTCCGCGAGCAGCTCGAGCGTCCCTGGAGGGTCTACCGGCCCGGGATCGTGGTCGGTGACTCCGAAACCGGCCAGATGGACAAGATCGACGGCCCCTACTACTTCTTCAAGGTGATCCAGCGGTTGCGTGCCGCCCTGCCGCCGTGGATGCCGACGATCGGGATCGAAGGCAAGCAGATCAACGTCGTCCCGGTCGATTTCGTCGCCGACGCGATGGATCACATCGCCCATATCGAGGATGACGAGAAGGACGGCAAGGCCTTCCACCTGACCGATCCGAACCCGCTTCGGGCCGGACAGATCATCAACCTCTTCGCCCGTTCGGCGAACGCGCCGCAGATGTCGATCCGGATCGATCCGCAGATGCTCGAGGTGATCCCGCCGGCGGTTCGCGGCGGCCTGATGATGCTGCCCCCGGTCAAACGGATCAGCGACACCGTGCTCGAGGATTTCGGCATTCCGCGTGACGTCCTGGTCCACGTCAACTACCCGACCAAGTTCGACTGCAAGGACACGCTGGCCGCGCTGGAAGGAACCGACATCGCGGTTCCCCCACTGGCCTCCTACTCGGACAAGCTCTGGGACTACTGGGAGCGCAACCTCGATCCGGACCTGTTCAAGGACCGCTCGCTCGGAGGCGCGATCGGCGGCAAGATCGTGATGATCACCGGCGCCTCCTCCGGTATCGGCCAGGCGGCGGCGATGAAGGCCGGCGCGGCCGGGGCGACGGTGCTGCTGGTCGCCCGCAGCGCAGACAAGCTGGAGGAGATCAAGCTCGAGATCGAGGAGGCCGGGGGTACGGCCGCGATCCATCCCTGCGATCTCTCCGATGTCGCGGACGTCGAGCGCATGGGCAACGAGGTGCTCGCCAAGTACGGCCACGTCGACGTGCTGGTCAACAACGCGGGCCGCTCGATCCGCCGTTCGGTCGCGCTTTCCTACGATCGGTTCCACGACTACGAACGCACCATGCAGCTGAACTATTTCGGCGCGCTGAAGCTGATCCTGACCCTGCTGCCGCGTATGCGGGAGCGGAAGAGCGGCCACATCATCAACATCAGCTCGATCGGGGTGCAGACCAACAGCCCGCGCTTCTCGGCATACGTGGCCTCGAAGGCCGCGCTCGACGCGTTCAGCCGCACGATCGCGTCGGAGATGGTCGACGACAAGGTCCACATCACGACGATCCACATGCCGCTGGTCCGCACGCCGATGATCGCCCCGACCAAGATGTACGACGCCTTCCCGACGATCAGTCCGGACGAGGCGGCCGAGATGATCACCGGAGCGATGATCAACAAGCCGAAGAAGGTCGCGACCAAGCTCGGCAACTTCGGTGAGGCGCTCTACGCGATCTCGCCCAAGGCCACCGATGCCCTGCTGAACACCGGCTACAAGCTCTTCCCGGAGTCGAAGGCGGCGAAGGGCGAAGCGGAGGGTCAGGGGGAGGCCGAGAAGGCTCCGTCGACCGAGGCGGTGGCGTTCGCCCACCTGCTCCGCGGCGTCCACTGGTAAGGCTGTTCGGTGACCGGCCGGCCGCTCAAGCATTGGGGCTGGGGGTATGAGGACCAGCAGCGGCCGGATCGTGAGATCGAGGAGGCCGCGGCCGGCATCCGGGCGATGTTCGGGTTCGGCGGCGAGTCGAGGCCGCCGGTCCCCGCGGCCGAGGTCGAGCTTCGCGACTCGCGCCTGAAGGTTCCCGGGACGGGCTCGTCCGGGCTGTTCACCGATGACCGGCACGAGCGCCTGGTCCACTCGCTGGGCAAGGCCTACCGCGACATCGTGCGCGGCCACCGGGGAGAGTTCACCAGCCCGCCCGATCTGGTCGCCCGCCCTTCGGGCGAGGACGAGGTGGCCGAGGTACTCGACCGGGCCGAGGAGTGGGGCGCGGCCGTGATCCCGTTCGGGGGCGGTACCAGTGTGGTTGGCGGGGTCGAGCCGCGCCTGGCCGATCCCGATCGCCCGGTCGTCTCACTCGACCTGACCCGGATGGACCGGGTGCTGGAGATCGACGAGATGTCGCTTTCGGCCCGGATTCAGGGAGGGGTCCGCGGTCCCGCCCTGGAGGAGCAGTTGCGGCGTGAGGGCCTGACGCTGCGCCACTATCCGCAGTCCTTCGAGTACGCGACCCTGGGTGGCTGGCTGGCGACCAGGGCGGGCGGGCATTTCGCCACGGGTGAGACCCACATCGACGATCTGACCCAGTCGATCCGGGCGATCACGCCGCGCGGCGAGTGGCAGAGCCGCCGTCTGCCGGGATCGGGTGCCGGACCGTCGCCCGACCGGCTGCTGCTCGGATCGGAGGGCATCCTCGGTGTGATCACGGAGGCATGGATGAGGGTCAGGCCCCGGCCCCGTTTCAAGGCCTCCGCCACGATCGAGTTCGCCGATTTCTCCGAGGCCGCGACCGGGGCGGTCCGCGCGATCGCCCAGTCCCGGCTCGGTCCGAGCAACTGCCGGCTGATCGATCCGCTGGAGGCACGGACGATGGGTGCCGGGGACGGCGGCTCGACACTGCTGCTGCTCGGTTTCGAATCGGCCGAGCTGCCGGTCGATTTCCTGCTCGACCAGGCGATCTCGATCGCGATCGGCCACGGCGGCGAGGTCGCGAGCCGTTCGATCGTCTACCCGGAAGGGGAGACCGGCGACGTCGAGGGCAGCGGTTCGGACCGGTGGCGGGACGCCTTCCTGCTCGCGCCCTACTTCCGCGACACGCTGGTGTCCTGCGGGGTGCTTTCCGAGACCTTCGAGACCGCGATCACCTGGGATCGCTTCGCCGAGTTCCACGCAGCCGTGATCGGCGCGACCCGCCGGGCTGTCGCCGAGGTCTGCGGTGCTCCGGCCGAAGGTGAGGGCTCTCCGCGGGTCAGCTGCCGGCTCACCCACGTCTATCCGGACGGGGCCGCGCCGTACTTCACGGTGATCGCGCCCGCGGTTCGCGGCGGGGAGGTGGAGCAGTGGGACGAGATCAAGGCCGCCGCCTCCGAGGCGATCATCGAGAACGGGGGAACGATCACCCACCATCACGCCGTGGGAAGGGATCACCGCCCGTGGTACGACCGGCAGAGGCCGGACGCCTTCGCCGCGGCCCTGGGAGCCGCGAAGGCGGAGGTCGATCCCAAACACATGCTGAATCCCGGAGTCCTGATCGACTGAGCCCCATCCGGCATCTGGGGGAGATTCGGGAGTGGATAGCTCCCAGATCGCCCCCAGTCTTGAAGAGTTCCCTTCAATTGCGTTCGGGTAGAGCCTGCTGCGGCGTGAATCGCTAGCCTTCTGCGACTGCAGTTCCGCCCTTCTCCTCATGGAAACGACCATCTCCTCCGAAAAGTTGCCGCCCGAACGTGGCCCCCTTCGTGCCGCGCTGAAGACGGCGCGGCCTCAGGAATGGGTCAAGAACGTCCTGGTCTTCGCCGGCCTGCTCTTCTCGGGTCACGTCGACGACCCCTGGTCGATCGGCCAGGCGCTGCTGACCTTCGTCGCCTTCTGCGCCATTTCCAGTGCCGGCTACTTCATCAACGACCTCAACGACGTCGAGCTGGACCGCCAGCATCCGAAGAAGAGGTTCCGCCCGATCGCCGCCGGACAGCTCTCGATGACCGCGGCCCGGGTGATTCCGGTGGTTCTCGCGGTCGGTGCGATCGGGCTCGCCTTCGGCGCGGTCAACTGGAAGGTCGGCCTCATGGTCTGCGGCTACGGCGCGATCCAGGTGGCCTACAGCTTCGGTCTGAAGCAGATCGTGATCATCGACGTGATGACGATCGCGGCACTGTTCATCCTCCGGGTGATGGCGGGTGCCGAGGCGGTCGATACCGACGCCTCCGAGTGGCTGATCCTCTGCACCGGCATGCTCGCCTGTTTCCTCGGCTTCACCAAGCGCCGCCAGGAAGCGGTTTCCGAGCTTCACGAGGGCACCAGCAGCCGTCCCGTCCTGGAGCACTACTCGCTGCCCTTCCTCGACCAGATGGTGGCGATGGTCACCACCGGAACCGTGATCAGCTACGCGATCTACACGATCGACTCGCCGATCATCGGCAGCAAGATGATGCTGACCATCCCGCCCGTGGTCTACGGAATCTTCCGCTACCTCTATCTGATCTACGACCGTTCGGACGACCGTTCGACCGCCGCGATCGTCGCCGAGGACCGGGGCGTGATGATCGCCGGAGCGGTCTTCGCGATCACCGCCTTTCTCCTGCTCTACGTCTTCAACTGATCAGCCGATAATCGATCGGGATCGCCGAAGTGTGCGATTTGCAGTGAGTTTTCGCGCGATATCCCTCCTGGCTTGACATTGATGAAATCGCTGTCTACCCTTTAGGGACATACGAACACCTGGGAGACGGGTGAGGGCGCAATTTGAGAAAACCAGAATTATCCTGGTCGGCGCTCGGCTCAACACTCTGATGACTGCGATTTCTCAAGTCGCTGGGCAGGCATCCGGGCCGTCTTAGGCTTTCCCGCCGTTCACGTTGGTCAATAAGAAATTGTCGTGCCTCCGATCGATCATGCCCGGGGGTGCTGAACGTACGGAGAAAAATTGAACCCAGTTGTGCGTCTCACTGTCCGTCTGCTCACGCTCTGCGCCGTTTTGGCTCTGGGCCTCGTTTCGGCTTCCGCGGCCCAGGCTGATGGGAACCCCGATCTGCAGTTGAGCTCGGCCACCTCCAGCCCCCTCTACGGAGTCGACGGGGACGCCACCGTGACCGCGTCGCTCGCGAACGGTCAGCCGAAGGGCTACAACCTCAGCTTCCGGGTCGTCCTGCCCGCTGGGATCAGCTACGCCGGAGGATCCGAGATCTCCCCGCAGATCATCGCCAACGCGCCGACCACCGGGCAGACGACACTGATCTTCTCGAACGTCTCCGACGTCGTCGCCAACTCCTCCGAGACGATCTCCTTCAAGGTCAAGCACGATCAGGGCGTCTACGAGGTCGGCGACGAATACACGATCGAGTACAACGCCTACGTCAACTCCGATCCGCGCTACCTGCCGAAGTTCGATTCGGCCGGGGCGCCGATCGCCGGCACCTACACCGGCTCCGCCGAGTCGGACACCAAGGGCAAGATCCGGGCGATCGAGCTGAGCAAGTCGGAACCGAGCCGCGAGGGCGAGATCCTGCGCGGGGTCCACGACAACCAGACGATCTACACGCTGGAGCTGAAGAACAACGAGGTCAACCCGACTGAGAGCACCAGGATCGACGACTACCTGCCCGCGGGACTCGAGTTCCTCGGCTGTGCGGGTACCGCCGACAGCACCACGGACGCGCCGACCAACGCAGGTTCGGCCCAGGAATACCCCGGTTCCGGCCCGATCGTGGTCAAGCCGGTCACCGACTGCATCGATCCGGTCCTGGTCGAGACGGTCGAGTTCGACCCGGACGGATCCGGCCCGAAGCCGGCCGCCGTCTACACCCATGTCCGGTTCGACACCGGCACCCTCGCCCCCGGACAGACCAAGATCTTCAAGTACCGCGCCGCGGTGCCGCTGGCCGAGAACACGCTGGACTGGACCGGCGACGAGCCTTCCGCCGCCTCAGCCAAGCAGGCCGCCAACCTCGACAACAACAGCGGACCCGAGGTCCGCGACGAGCAGGAACTGACCAACTACGCCTTCGCCGCCGGCACCTACAAGGGCAACGAGGCCGACCAGGACGCGGAGTCCGACGACAGCGTCACTCGCACCGCCGAGGACCTGGTCGTCTACAAGAGCGCCAGCTCCGACGTACTCGCCCAGGGCGCCGACACCGAGTGGGAGCTGCGCTTCCGCACCGGTGAGTACCGCTACAGCGACGACATCGTCGTCACCGACACCCTGCCGAGCGGCTACTGCCCGCTCGGTCCGGTCAACTACACGACCGGCAACGACGCCAGCGACTCCGAATGCGATCCGACCGGGGCCAACCCGACCGCGCCGTACAAGAGCGTCACCGAGAACGCCGACGGCACCTTCACGATCGTGTGGGGCAAGGACGAGCTGGACAAGCTCGCCCACACGAACGTCAACGACGAGTTCGTGATCAAGTTCCCGACCAAGACCCGCGCCTCCTACCAGAAGGACTTCCTACCGACGACCCCGATCGTCGCCAAGGACTCGGCCTCGAACAAGGTCGATCTGACCGGCAACACCTCTTCACGCTGCGTCGCCCCCGGCACGCCGGACTGCTCGACCGAGGGTCCGATCATCTGGAGCGACGAGGATCAGCCGCAGGCCGTGATCGACGCCTCCGAGGCCGGCCAGGAAGCCCCCTCCGTCGTCCTGAAGAAGGAAGTCGCGGAATCGGGCACCAACTGCCTCGCCGCGACCTACACCAAGGACATGCCCGAGTACCACCCGGGCGACGAGGTCTGCTGGCGTCTGACGATCGACTTCCCGGCCAAGGTCGACACCAAGCAGCTCCGTGTGACCGACTTCCTGCCGCTGAACACGACCTATGTCGCCGGCAGCGCCCAGAACACCCCGGCCAACACCACGATCAACGTGATCGACGACTCCGAGGCCGCCGACCGCAACATCTTCTGGGACCTGAACGGCACCTACGTGCCGCTCGGATCGCAGAAGTTCCAGGTCGTGCTGAAGACCAAGATCAGCCCCGCCGGGATCATCGATCCGTCGGACATCAAGGGCAACCTCCTGAAGTTCGCGATCGGCAACACCCCTGGCAAGTCCTTCCCGCTGCGTGACCAGGTCGATTTCAAGACCGTCGCGAAGCAGACCCAGATCAAGAAGGGCGTCCGTCAGATCAACTCGGGCGCGATCCAGACCCCGCCGGCCGACGGCCTGACCGTCAAGGGGGGTGACAGCGTCACCTACCAGGTCGACGTCAAGGCACCCACCGGCGACGTGAAGAACGTCCAGACCTGGGATCGCCTCCCGGCCTTCTACGACTGCTCGATGGTCTCCGCGATCAGCGACGGCGGCGTCTGCGTGGATGGCGGCGCGAACCGCGACGTCATCAAGTGGACGATCCCCGCGATCAACGACGGCGCGACCAAGTCGCTGACCTACAAGGTCGCGATCCCGGCGATCGTCGGTGCCGAGAACACCTACACCAACGACTCGGGCGTGCGCCAGTACGAATCGACCACCAACACGGGCGGCACCTTCACCTACGTGCCGCAGAACAACATCGATCCGACCCAGACCCCGAACATCGGCCGGGTCGATGATCCGAGCAACGTCAAGACTCCGAACACGGCGATCGCCAAGGCCCGCACCACCTCGATCAGCGAGACCGGCAACCATGCCGACACCCAGGCCACGATCGGCGAGCTCATCAACTACACGGTGACCACGACCCTGCCGGCCGGAACGACGTTCCCGTCGAACCTGAAGATCACCGACACGCCGAACTCGGCGAGCACCCAGCCGATCGTCGGCACCCCGACCGCGACCCTCAACGGCAACCCGCTGCCCGCCGGCTGGAGCATCTCCACGGTTGGACAGACCGTGACCGTGACCGGTCCGAACAATCACACGGTGCCGCTCAGCGGCAACGACGTGGTCGTGATCAAGCTCTCGACCCGCGTCGCCGATGTGTCCGCCAACGTCCGCGGTCAGAGCCGCACAAACCAGGCGACCCTGAGCTGGACCGACGGCACCAACCGCAGCCGCAACTCGAACAGCGTCTCGACCACGATCGTCGAGCCGGTCATCTCGCAGACCAAGTCGAACAACATCGACCCGAACACGGCTCTGCCCGGTGACATCGTCACCTACACGCTGACCACCAAGAACTCGAACGCGAGCCACGTCTCGATCGCGCATGACACGG
>DATJUB010000080.1:0-9533 GCA_035502775.1 Solirubrobacterales bacterium
CACGCGTATCGCGTGCTGATCGTCTCCACCCTTCCGGAAAACGCGGACCTGAAGGGAGATGCCAGACTGGCGGCGATGACCGAGCCCTCCGACATCGCGATCTCGCTGCGTGCCCTCGGCCGCGACTACGGCGATCGCCCGGCGCTCCAGGACATCGACCTGACCCTCGAGGCCGGTCGCTCGCTGGCGGTGCTCGGCCCGAACGGCTCCGGCAAGAGCACCCTGCTCCGCATCCTCAGCACACTCCTGCGGCCGACCCGCGGCGAGGTCAATGTGCTCGGCTGCGAACTCCCCCGCGACAGCTGGAAACTGCGCGGCAAGATCGGCTACCTCGGACACGACCCGCTGCTCTACCAGGACCTGACCGGCCGCGAGAACCTCGAACTGCAGGCGAAGCTCTACGGACTCTCACCGGACCTGGCCCACTCCAGGATCGAGGCCGACCTCGAACTGCTGGAGATGGGCAGACGGGCGGATCGCCGGGTGAGCGAGTACTCGGCCGGCATGCGCCAGCGAATCGCGATCTGCCGCGCGGTGCTGCACCGCCCCTCGCTGCTGCTACTCGACGAGCCCGATTCCAACCTCGATCCCGAGGGGCGTGAACTCGCCCGCCGCCTGATCGGACCGGCCGAGGGAATCACCCGGGTCCTGGTCTCGCACGAACCGGAACGGGCGATCGCCGAAGCCGACTCGGTGCTGCACCTCGCTCACGGCGGACGTATGGAGGAGCAGGTCCGGTGACCCCCTCGCGCACCGCCTTCGCGGCGATCCTCGGCAAGGACCTGCGGACCGAGCTCCGCACCATGCGCTCGCTTCCCGCGATGGTGCTCTTCGCGGTGACCACCTTCATCATCTTCCGCTACGGCCTGGACCGGACCACGCTCTCCGGCAGCCTGGCCGGAGGCGTCCTCTGGACCACTCTGCTGTTCGCGGCGATCCTCGGGATCAACCGGATCTTCGTGTCCGAGCAGGAGGAGGGCGGCTTCGACGCGATCCGCCTTGCGCCCGTCGATCGCACGGTCCTCTTCATGGCCAAGGCCGCTGCCCTGTTCATCTATCTCTGCGTGCTGGAGCTGATCGTCGTCCCGACCTTCGCGGTCTTCTTCCTGCCGCAATGGTCGGGTCTGCTGCCGCTGATCGCCGTGCTGATCGGGGCCAACCTCGGCTTCTCCGCCCTGGGAACCCTGATCTCCTCGATGGCGGTCAACTCGAGGGCCCGCGACCTGCTGGTGCCGCTGCTCCTGCTGCCCCTGGTGGTGCCGCTGATGATCGCCGCGACCGGAGCGTCGGCCTCGCTTTTCGACCCCGGCGGGGCGAGCTACGACGACTTCGGCACATGGCTGATGGTCATGGGTCTATACGATGGGGTCTTCTGCCTCGTGGGTTACGCAGTGTTCGACTTCCTCCTGGAAGACTGAGACCGGCGACCGAGGCGGCACCCGAAGATGTCCAGCAGCAGGTTCAAAGCACTCGCGATAGCCACCGTGGTGATTCTCATGGTCGGCTTCGGCCTGGTCTTTTTCTGGGTTCCGATGGACGCCGACCAGGGGTTCAAGCAGAAGATCTTCTACCTGCACGTGCCGCTCGCGATCGTCGCGCTGCTCGGTTTCGTCGCGGGTGGCGTCGAAGGGTTCCGCCATCTGCGCAGCGGCGACCGCAGACATGACGCGAACTCCTACGTGTTCATCCATCTCTCGATCGTCTTCGGTGTCGCCGTGCTCATCACCGGATGCCTCTGGGCGAAAGCGTCCTGGGGCCATTTCTGGGTCTGGGACGAACCGACCCTGGTCAGCTTTCTGATCGTCTTCCTCATGTACTGCACGTACTACCCGTTCCGCTACGCGATCGAGGATCGGGACCGTCAGGCGCGCTACGCGTCGGTTTTCGCGATCACCGCGGGCGCCTTCGTCCCACTCAACTTCATGGCCGTGCGTATGGCCGAAAGCATCATCCACCCACGGGTGTTCGCCACCTCGAGCGGCGGCCTGCCGGGCTCGATGATGTTCACCTTCCTGGTCTGCCTCGCGGGGATCGCCCTGCTCTGGGTACTGCTGGTTCAGGTTGAGCTGGCGGGCAAGAAGGCTTCCGGCACGGTGTCACGCCTGCGCCGGGCTCTGCATGCGGATGAGAACAGCGGCGGTTCCGTCAGCGGACGGATCGCACCCAATATGGAGGCTAAGTAGATGTTTGACGCGGTTCCCAACGATTCGACCGGATATGTCTTCGCGGCATACGTGGTCTTCCTGCTGATGATCCTCATCTACATCGGCATCCTCGGGGCGAAGTTCCAGCGCATCAATCGCGACATCGGCGAGTTGACCGACGAGGTCGAAGCCGGCAAGGCCGGGGTGAAACCCGCCTCCCGGAACGGCGGCACCGAAGCCGCCGAGCCCGAGGAGAGCCGTGTCTGAACTGCTGGCCCTCGGCCTCTCGCACAAGACGGCTCCACTGGAGCTGCGCGAGCGACTCGCCCTGACCGAGGGCCGGGCCGCCGGTGTGATGGGCGAGCTGACCAGCACCGAACAGGTCATGGAGGCGGCGATCGTCTCCACCTGCAACCGGACCGAGCTGTACCTGGTCGTCAACGATTCGGTCGAGGCCGAATCGGCCGCGCTCTCGGCACTTTCGCGTGAAGCCGAGATCCGCCCGACCGAGCTGATCGGTCACCTCTACTCGCTGCGCACCACCGACGCCGCCCGCCACCTCTACCAGGTGACCGCGGGCCTCGACTCGATGATCATCGGCGAGGCCGAGATCCAGGGACAGGTCAAGCGGGCCTATGAGCTCTCACTGGTCGAGGGTGCCTCGGGACCGATCCTCAACCGGCTCTTCCGCGGCGCGATCGCCGCCGGCGGACGGGCCCGCAGCGAGACCAAGATCAGCGAGAAGGGCGTTTCCGTGCCTTCGGTGTCGATCGAGCTCGCGCGGCGGACCCTCGGGGACCTGACCGAGAGCCAGGCGCTGGTGATCGGGGCCGGTGAGACGGCCGAGCTGGTCGCCCGCGCCCTGGTCAGCCGTGGCACCGAGACCGTCTTCATCGCCAACCGCCACTACGGCCGGGCGATTGGCCTGGCCGACCGCTTCGGCGGCGACGCGGTCAGGATCGACGATCTGCCGGCCCAGCTGGAACAGGCCGACATCGTCATCTCGGCCACCAATTCCCCCCACCACCTGATCGACCGGGACGAGCTCTCCAAGGTCATGGAGACACGTGAGGGACGCCCGCTCTTCCTGGTCGACCTGGCCGTTCCGCGCGACATCGATCCGGGCTGCCGCGAGATTCCCGGGGTGACGGTCTCCGACGTCGACGACATCCAGAAGATCGTCGAGCGGAACACCAGCGGACGCCGGAGCGAGGCACGCCAGGCCGACCGCATCCTCGAGGTCGAGCTCGAACGTTTCGAACGCTGGCTCGCGTCGCTCGAGGTGGTGCCGACCGTGATCGCGCTGCGCGAGCATGCCGACGAGGTCGTGCGCCGGGTGCTGGCCGAGAACGAGAACCGCTGGGAGGATCTCACCGATTCGGATCGCCGCCGGGTCGAGACGATGGCCCGCGCGATCGCCAGCCGCATGCTCCACGAACCGACCATGAAATTGAAGGAATCGGCCGGCTCCGACCAGGCCTACGAGAACGTGAACGCCCTGCGCGAACTGTTCGACCTCGACATCGACACGTCGGTCGAGAGTGGTCCCGGCGCCTCGGTCACCCCGATCCGCCGCGAATCAGAAGAGCGGTGAACTTGCGGGTCGCGACGCGGTCCAGCGCCCTGGCCCTCGCCCAGTCGGGGCTGGTCGCCGAGCGCCTCGGCGGGGCGGAGCTGGTCCCGGTGGAGACCGACGGCACGCCCGGCGACAAGGAGCGGTTCGTGCGCGGTGTCGAACGCGCGGTCCTGGACGGCCGGGCCGAGGTCGGGGTCCACTCGGCCAAGGATCTGCCCGGAGTGATGACCTCGGGTCTGGCGATCGCCGCGGTCCCGGGCCGTGAGGATCCGCGTGATGCCTGGATCGGCCCCGGAACCTCGCTGGCGGACGTGCCGCACGGCGCCAGGGTCGGCACGGTCAGCCTGCGCCGCCGTGCCCAGCTGCTCGCGATCAGGCCGGATCTCCGGCCGATCGAGCTGCGCGGCAACGTCGATACCCGCCTGAGGAAGCTGCGCGAAGGTGAGGCGGACGCGATCATCCTCGCGATGGCCGGACTCAACCGTCTCGGCCGCGGCGCCGAAGCGTCGTTCGCGATCGGGCTCGAGCAGATGACCCCGGCCGCCGGGCAGGGTGCGCTGGTCGTGCAGACCAGGGCCGGATCCGAATCCGGTCCTCGTGAACTGAACGACTTCGAGGCCGAAGCCGAACTGCTCGCCGAAAGGGCGGCAGTGGTGGCGCTCGGGGCGGACTGCTCCAGTCCGGTCGGCATCCATGCCCGCCATCTCGAAGGTCGTCTGGTGGTCGACGGCTTCGTCGGTCTGGCCGACGGATCGGTCTGGGTTCGGGACCGGCTCGAAGGGGATCCCGGACATGCGGAGGCGGTCGGCCGCGAGCTCGCCCGGCGGATGTCGGTGGCCGGCGCGGCGGAGATCCTCGAACGCTCGGCCAGACTGGGCGGCGGCGACGGCCAGGTCGCCTGAGCCGACCTTGAATACTCTCCTCGAAGATGACCCCCGAGCGTAAGAGCCGCGTCTACCTGGTAGGTGCCGGTCCGGGCGATCCCGGATTGATGACCGCCCGGGCGCTCGAGTTGATCGCGCTGGCCGACGTCATTTACTACGACCGCCTGATCCCGCCGACCGCCCTCGACGGTGCCCGCGACTCGGCCGAGCTGGTCTATGTCGGCAAGCAGCCCGGGGTGCCGAGCGTGCCCCAGGAGGAGATCGTCGAGCGCCTGATCGAGAGCGGGCGCGAGGGACTCAACGTGGTCAGGCTGAAGGGCGGCGACCCGTACCTGTTCGGCCGCGGGGCCGAAGAGGCCGAGGGGCTGAGGGCCGCCGGCCTGGATTTCGAGGTGGTGCCCGGAGTCACGGCCGGGATCGCGGCGACGGCCTATGCCGGCATTCCGGTCACGCATCGCGAGGATGCCTCCGCGGTCGCCTTCGTCACCGGCCACGAGGATCCGGCGAAGCCCGAGACCGCCCTCGACTGGCCGGCGCTTGCGGCCTTTCCGGGAACGCTCGTCTTCTACATGGGAGTCAAGCGCCTGGCCGCGAACGCGGCCGCACTGATCGCGGCGGGACGCCCCGGGGACCAGCCCGCCGCGGCGATCCAACAGGGCACGACACCGAGCCAGCGGGTCGTCACGGCCACCCTCGGAACGATCGCCGATGCGGTTGCCGAAGCGGAGATCAAGGCCCCGGCCCTGATCGTGATCGGCGATGTGGTCAAGCATCGAGAGTCGCTGAAGTGGTTCGAGAACCGCCCCCTCCACGGCCGGAAGGTGGTGGTCACCAGGGCCCGTTCCCAGGCCAGCGGGTTCGCCGGGCGCCTTCGCCTCCTGGGAGCCGAGGTGGTGGAGATCCCCGCGATCCGGATCGAACCGCTGATCGAGTCGGCCGAGGTCGAACACATGGTCGGCGAGCTCTCCGGGTACGGGTGGATCTGCCTGACCAGCCCGAACGGCGCGCATCTCCTCTTCGACGCGATGGCCCGGCGCGGGCTCGACTCCCGGGCCCTGGCCGGAGTGAAGATCGCCGTGATCGGCCCGGGAACCGCTAGGGCGGTGGCCGAACACGGCATCAAGGCGGATGTGATCCCGGAGCGTTTCGTCGCCGAGAGCCTGGTCGAGGCACTGGGCGGGTTCGACCTCTCGGGCAGGCCGGTGCTGATCGCCCGGGCCGAGGAGGCGCGCGACATCCTTCCGGAGGCCCTGACGGAACGCGGGGCCGACGTGCGGGTGCTGCCGCTCTACCGGACGGTCCGCGAGACACCGTCCAGGCGGGAGCTGGCCGCGGCCGAGGGGGCCGATTGGATCACTTTCACCTCGGCCTCGAGCGTGAAGAACCTCGCCGAGGCGATGCCGGACGGGCCGCCCGCCGGCGCGCGGCTCGTCTCGATCGGCCCGGTCACGTCCGCGGCGGCCCGTGAACTGGGGCTGGAGGTTGCGGTGGAAGCGTCCCGTCACGACCTGGACGGACTGCTCGAGGCGCTGCTCGCGGATCAGCCGCCGGTCGTGTAGACGGCTGTCTTCGATGACCTGGCCGGCAGCTAGGATCCTCCGATGATCGGGCCCAGGCCACTTTCGTTCCTCACGGATTTCGGCGGTGAAGATGAGTTCGCCGGGGTCTGCCGGGCGGTCGTCGACCGGGTCGATCCGTCCATCCGGGTGATTGACGTGACCCACGGGATCGCCGCCGGCGACGTTCGCCGGGGTGCGCTCGCGCTGGCCTCTTTCGTGCCGTACTCGGCTCCCGCCGTGCATCTGGCGGTGGTCGATCCCGGGGTCGGCACCGACCGTCGCGCGATCGCGATCGAGGCCGGCGACCATCACCTGGTCGGCCCGGACAACGGTCTGCTGCTCCTCGCGGCCGACCGTCTGGGCGGCGCCTCACGGGCTTTCGAGATCTCCGAATCGCCCTATCGCCTGAGCCCCACCCACCGAACCTTCCATGGCCGCGACATCTTCGCTCCGGTCGCGGCCGAGCTCGCCCGCGGCCTGCCTCTTGAGGAGATGGGCACCGAGATCGACGCCACCGGGCTGGTCCGGCTGGATCTCCCGGAGGCCAGGTTGGAGAACGACCTGCTCACGGTTCACGTCCTGACCGTGGATCACTACGGCAATCTCCTGCTCGATGCCGGGCCGGCGGTGATCTTGGAGTCGTTCCTCCGTGACGGGGAGCGGGTCAGCGTGGAGATCGTGGATCGGCCGACGGTCGAGGTTCCGTTCGGTGCGGCGTTCGGTGACGTGAGGGCCGGGTATCCGGTGCTGTTCCCGGACTCCTCGGGTTCGCTTTCGCTGGCGGTGAATCGCGGGCATGCGGCGAGTCTGTTCGGGCTGGAGCCCGACGACGAGCTGCGTATCCGGCCTCTGTAGCCTTCACCGGATGCTGATCGGCCGTCCCCATATCCACTTCCGGTCGGCCGGTTCGACCAACACCGAGGCCCGTCGGCTGGCCGCAGCCGGTGCGGGATCGGGAACCCTCGTCACCTGCGATGAGCAGACCGACGGCCGGGGCCGCCAGGGGCGTGCCTGGTCGAGTCCGGCCGGCGCGGCGCTCGCCTACTCGGTGGTTCTGAGACGGAAGATCGAGGTGCCCGGAACGTTGCCGCTGCAGGTCGGCGTCGCTGTCTGCGAGGCGGTGGAAAGCCTCGCTCCCGGGGTCGAGGCTCAGGTCAAATGGCCCAACGATGTCTGGATCGACCGCAGGAAATGCGCGGGCATCCTGGTCGAGGCCCGTCCTCAGGATGGCTGGGCGGTGATCGGCATCGGCCTGAACCTCGCGGTGGATCCGGCGGACTTTCCGCCCGAGGTCCGCGAGAAGGCGACCTCGGTCGGACATGGGGCGACGGTCTCGTCGGCGATCGAGGCGCTCAACGTTTCGCTGGGAAAGCGGCTCGACGCCCCGGTGGGCGAGACCCTGGCGGAGTTCGCGGCGCGGGACGGCCTGCGCGGCCATCAGCTTCGCTGGGAGCACGGCAGCGGGACCGCGGTCGGGATCGATCCCGAAGGCAACCTTCTGGTGGAGGGTGCCGTGGGCTGTATCTCGTCGCTGAATGCCGGGGAGGTTCATCTTGAAGTCGCGCCTCTCTGATTCGGAGATAGATCTGGGCCGCGAGGGCGTGGTCTGGCTGGAGGGTGAGGCGGTCACGGTCGAGCGGACCGGGGCCGATCGCGCGGTGGCCCGCCTGGTGGCCGGAGGGAACGAGGCGCCGGTGGTCGCCGCCTCGTTCGGGGAGGAGCCGGGTGCCGGTGGTGCCGTTCCCGGCGGGACCCTCGCTGTCGGGGGAAGGCGGAGGAAGGACGCGCTCGGCGCGATCGATCGCTGGTATCGCCGCCAGGCACGCGATCGGATCGAGGTCGTGGCCGGAGTCGAGGCGGAGCGTCTCGATCTGCGTCCCGAGAGGATCTCGATTCGGGATCAGAAGACCCGCTGGGGGTCCTGTTCGACTTCGGGAACGCTCTCTTTCAACTGGCGGCTGGTGATCGGTCCGGAGCACGCGCTGCGCTATGTCGTCATCCACGAACTGGTCCACATCGAGCATCACAACCATTCGCGCCGGTTCTGGAATGCTCTGAGCGAGGCTCTGCCGGACTGGAAACGATCGGCGCTCTGGTTGCGGGCCAACGAGCGGGCGCTGACCGCCTACCGGCCGAGAATCTGAGTGGGGTTTGCGCGGTGGATGGTTGCGGCTATCGTGGAAAGATGCGCAAGTCACTGGTCTCAGCCGCGGTTCTGGTAGTCCTTTCCACCTGCTTCGCGGCCCCGGCCGCCGGTGGCACGACGAGCGACAGGGCGTTCCGGACGTCGCTTGACCAGCTGATGAAGGCGCAGAACGGTCCGCCCGGAGTCACGGTCCAGATCACCACCGACGGGCGCTCCCGGTACTACAGCCGTGGCCTGGGCGATGTGGCCGCCGGCACCGGGCCGAGGCTGAGGGATCATGCCCGGATCGCCAGCGTGGCGAAGGCGTTCAACGGCGGGATAGCGCTCTCGCTGGTGGCCGAGGGTGAGTTGAAGCTCAGCGACACGATCGGTGAGATCCTGCCGGGCCTTCTGCCGAAGGCCAGGCGGGTCACCCTCGCCCAGATGCTTCATCACACGGGTGGTCTTCCCGACTACATCAAGGACAAGAGGTTCATCAAGGTGCTGCAGACCGATCCGGGCCAGTTCCTGACCCCGCGCAAGCTGGTCTCGTTCGTGAGGCACAAGAAGCTGACCGCCAGGCCGGGTAAGAAGTACGAGTACTCCGACACCGACAACATCGTGGTCGGCCTGATGGCCGAAAGGGCCACCGGCATTCCCTACAACCGCCTGCTGAAGCGCCAGCTGTACAACCCGCTGCGACTCAACGGCACCTCGCTGCCACGCACGCTGAACATGCCGAACCCGTACCTGCGGGGGTACGAGATCACTCCGGGCACGCCGCCGGAGAACGTCACCAAGTTCATCAATCCCGCTCTCGCCTGGGCCTCGGGCGGAATCGTCTCGACCCTGCCCGACCTCGGCCGCTTCATGCGCGGGTACGTGCCCGGAGACCTTTTCGGCAGCCGCATCAGGCGTGCGCAGCGAAGCTGGGTGCTCGGTTCCTCCTCACCCCCGGGACCGGGTCACAACAGCGCCGGGCTCGCCCTCTTCCGCTACCGCACCAGGTGCGGAACCGTCTTCGGTCACACCGGCTCCTTCCCCGGCTACCGGATCTTCGCCGCCTCGTCCGGCGACGGCCGCAGTTCGGTCGCCTACATAGCCAACGCCCAGATAGTCCCGGGAAGAGGCTCGGTCGAAGTCAACAGGCTGATCAGAAAGTCCCAAACAGAAGCAGTCTGCCAAGCCCTCGGCTGATCTCCAGAGCCTGAGAAGACAACAAGGGCAACTGGGGGCGATTTGGGT
>DATJUB010000081.1:0-18353 GCA_035502775.1 Solirubrobacterales bacterium
GGAGACGATCAGCACGCTATTTGCGTGCTGATCGTCTCCACCCAACCACCGGCCAGCCGAGACACCACCAGCCAACCACCGCCGGCCTCTCGCTCCCAGACCACAAGCCCCGATCCAACCCCAACCCCCGAGACACCACCCAGCCCGAAACTCAACCCAGCCCCCGAGACTCTGCCGTTCAAGCTCCACCTAAGAGTGGTGCACGGGGATGTCCTAGGTACGCCTACCGAGGACCGGAGCGATCCGGCGAAGCGATTTGTCCCATGACAATGAGCGAGCCCGGCGAGCGACAGACGAAGGCAGGCGTGCATACAGAAAAGGGCCGCCCCACCGGGGCGGCCCTTTCGAAGCATCAGCCCCCGAAAGTCGGCGAGCCTATTCCCACTCGATCGTCGCTGGTGGCTTCGATGAGATGTCCAGCGCGACACGGTTCACGCCCTGGATCTCGTTGATGATCCTGTTCGAGACCCTTTCGAGCAGGTCATAGGGCAACCGGGCCCAGTCGGCGGTCATCGCGTCTTCCGACGTGACCGCGCGGATGATGATCGGGTAGGCGTAGGTGCGTCCGTCGCCTTGAACTCCGACGGATCGGATCGCGGGCAGGACGCAGAACGATTGCCAGAGTTCCCGGTAGAGATCACCGGCCCTGATTTCCTCTTGCAGGATCGAGTCGGCAGCCCGCAGGATGTCGAGGCGTTCCTTGTTGACTTCGCCGCCGATGATCCGGATGCCGAGTCCCGGCCCGGGGAAGGGCTGGCGCCAGACGAGACGGTCGGGCAGTCCGAGTTCGGTGCCGACCGCCCGGACCTCGTCCTTGAAGAGCATCCGGAGGGGCTCCACAAGCTCGAACTGAAGGTCTTCCGGGAGGCCGCCCACGTTGTGATGTGACTTGATCGTGGCGGCATGGTCACTGCCCCCGGACTCGATCACGTCGGAGTAGAGGGTGCCCTGCACGAGGAAGTCGACCTCGTCGAGCTTGAGTGCTTCCTCTTCGAAGACGCGGATGAACTCCTCGCCGATGATCTTGCGCTTGGTTTCGGGATCGGTCTGGCCTTCGAGCCGTTTCAGGAACCGTTCCTCGGCGTCGACGTGGACCAGGGGGATCCCGAATTCCTGGAAGGACTCGACCACCTGTTCGGCCTCGTTGGCCCGCATCAGTCCGTGATCGACGAAAACGCAGGTGAGCTGTTCGCCGATCGCTTCATGGACCAGCTTGGCGGCGACCGACGAGTCGACTCCACCGGAGAGCCCGCAGATCACGTTGCGATCCCCGACCTGTGCCTGGATCGCCGCGACCTGTTCGGCCACGACCGAGGCCGGGCTCCATTGTTCGACGCAGCCAGCCACTTCACGCAGGAAACGGGTGAGGACCTCGGTCCCGTAGGGCGTGTGGACGACCTCGGGATGGAACTGGATCCCGTACAGCCCGCGCTCTTTCGATTCGAGGGCCGCCACCGGTGAACCGGGGGATGCGGCGATCGGGGTGAATCCTTCCGGCGCCTCGAAAACCGAGTCGCGGTGGCTCATCCAGCAGGTCTGCTCGTTCGGCAGGCCGCCGAGCAGGATGCCGCCATCACCGAGCACGGCCAGGTCGGTGCGGCCGAACTCACCGGCCTCGGCCGCCTCCACACGGCCGCCGAGGGTGTGCGCCATCGCCTGCATGCCGTAACAGATGCCGAGCACCGGGATGCCGAGCTCGATCAATCCTTCGGGGAAGGTGGGTGCCCCCGGTTCATGGACCGATGCCGGGCCGCCCGAAAGCACCAGCGCTTTCGGCTTGCGGGCCAGGATCGCTTCCGTCGACGTGGTGATCGGAAGCAATTCGGCAAAAACGCCGCATTCACGGATGCGGCGGGCGATCAGCTGGGAGTACTGGCCCCCGAAGTCGAGGACCAGTACTTCCTCCGTTGTGGCTACCGACATCAGTCGTCGGCCACTCCGACACCGGCCGAAACGGCCGCACGGCCATTCGATCCCATGCCGACGGACTGCTCATTCTGGAGTTTCTTGCCCTCGGACATCAGCGCCGGGGCGACCATCACTTCGGCTCGCTGGAAGGAACGGATGTCCTCGTAGCCACAGGTCGCCATCGAGGTCCGGAGGGCGCCCATCAGATTGAAGGTGCCGTCGTTCTCGTGGGCGGGCCCGAGCAGGATCTCTTCCATGGTGCCGTCCTGCCTGGTCGCCACGCGGGTTCCGCGCGGAAGTGAGGAATGGAAGGTCGCCATGCCCCAGTGGAAGCCGCGTCCGGGCGCTTCCTTGGCGCGAGCGAGCGGCGAACCGATCATCACGGCGTCGGCGCCGCAGGCGATCGCCTTGGAGATGTCGCCGCCGGTGCGCATACCGCCGTCACCGATCACGTTCACGTATTCGCCGGTCTCCAGCATGTGCTGCGAGCGGGCCGCGGCCACATCGGCGATCGCGGTCGCCTGCGGCACACCGATGCCGAGCACACCGCGGGTGGTGCAGGCGGCGCCGGGGCCGACTCCGACCAGCACGCCGACGGCGCCGGTGCGCATCAGGTGGAGGCCGGTCGAGTAGGAGGCGCAGCCGCCGACCACGGTCGGAACCGGGACTTCGGCGATGAATTCCTTCAGGTTGAGCGGTTCGACGGTGGTCGAGACATGCTCGGCCGAGATGACCGTTCCCTGGATGACCAGGATGTCGAGACCGGCTTCGATCGCCACCTCGTAGTTCTGTTGGACCGACTGCGGGGTGAACGATCCGCAGACCACCGCGCCGGCGGCCTTGATCTCCGCCACACGCTGGGCGATCAGTTCAGGCTTGACGGGGGTCTCGTAGATCCGCTGCATCAGGGCGGTCGCTTCGTCCGTGGGGGCCTTCGAGACCTTCTCGAGCTGCTCTTCGGCGTCTTCGAAACGGGTCCAGATGCCCTCGAGGTTCAGTACACCGAGACCACCCAGCTTGTGCGTGAGCACGGCGGTCTCCGGACTGACCACACCATCCATCGCGGACGCGACCAGGGGCAGGTCGAAGCGGTACGGCCCCAGCGTCCAGCTGATGTCGATGTCGTCAGGGTCACGGGTACGACGAGAGGGCACGATCGCCACGTCGTCGAACCCGTATGCGCGTCGGCCCTTCTTACCTCGGCCGATCTCAATTTCCAATTAGGTCCTCCAGGGCTGCGGTTGAAAGGGGCAGATTACGAACCCCATCGGACGATTCTAGTGAGGCGGGGCCGTCGGCCCCCTCACGGCCGGAAAAAGCCCGGAAATAGGGAAGAGCCCCGACTCCACATCGGGAATCGGGGCTCGACAGGGAGGACGGCGAGGCGATCGACTCATTCGGCCTTGCCGTTTACTGCCACATGACCGGGGAGGAGAACCCCGAACCGTGATGACAAAGATATGAGCGACGGGTCCGTCCCTCGCTGTCATCTCGTACAAGATCGTGGGAGACCGCCTGTACGGCGGTCCCGGAGGCCGGCTTCAGACGCCGGCCGGTATCTCGACCTGGCGTACCTTGACGCTGTCGAGCAGGCTCTCGGCGCGGGAGCGATCGAGCCAGCCCGCTCCGAGATGCTGGGTCGATTCGGCACCACAGGCGACCCCGTACGAAAGGCAGCGTTCGGGCGATTGACCGTCGTAAAGGGCGGCCATGTATCCGGCCACGAAAGCGTCCCCGGATCCCACGGTCGAGATCGGATCGAGCGGATCGATCGTGACTTCGAGCATGCGCTGTTCCGGGCCTTCACCGACCACGGCGACACAGCCGTTCGGCAGCGTGATCGCCGCCTCGGCGGGCCCGAGATCGATCAGCTCGGACAGGACCGAGAAAAGCTCGTCGCCCCCGTCGAATTCATGTCCGACCAGTTCTTCGGCCTCCAGCTGGTTCGGCGTGATCATGTGCGGGCCCGCCCGCATCCCGGCTGACATCGCGTCGCCTTCGGCGTCGAGCAGCACCATGATGCCTCGGCTGCGCAGGGTCCTGACCAGCCGCGCGTAGAACTCGACGTCCACCCCGGGCGGCAGGCTTCCGGCCAGGACGCAGAGCTTGGCTCCCCCGGCCAGATACTCAAGCCGTTCGATGAAGGCATCGAGTTCTTCCGGTTTCACGGTCGGTCCCCGCTCGTTGATCTCGGTCTGCTCGTTGGTGGTCGGATCGATCACGGCCAGGTTGATCCTGGTCTCTTCGGAGATCTCGATGAAGTCGGTGAGCAGTGATTCTTCACCGAGCTGTTCGATCACCCGCTGTCCGGTCGCCCCGCCGGCGAGGCCGGTCGCGATCACGGGACGTCCGAGCAGCCCGAGGGCGCGGGCGACGTTGATGCCCTTGCCACCGGGCACCGTCCGGCTTTCAACGGAGCGATGGCGGTGCCCCTGGCGGAAGTTGGGGACGGCGACGGTTCGATCCATTGCCGCATTGAGTGTCACGGAGATAATCATTGGCTGTTCCTGGTCACCCTACGCAACCTCTTTCTCATCCTTGACGAGTGGCGGTGCCTCTGTATCGCGACTGCACCCAGTATGGCGGACAGCACGAGCAACAGCACGATCACGACGAGAATGATGTTGCCCTTGGCCTTTTCGAACAGGCTGGCCTCATCGACCGAGTTCGCGGCGAGCAGCTTCACTTTCGCGATCGGATCGCCGTTCAAGGTCACGGTCGCAGAGCCCATCGGGTCCCCCTTGGCGACCGGGCCCTCGATCTCGTCCGGCGCGTCGGGGGTGACCACCAGCCTCTCGCCCTCCCGCACCCCGATCCTGACCGCGCGCCTGCTGACCAGCCCGAGATCCTGGCCCTGGTACTTGACCGGTATCTCGACCACGGGCCGGCCGGGCCGGATCGGGACCTTCTTGTCGTAGAGCGAGAAGCCGTAGTCGAGCAGCTTTACCGTCTCGGCGTCGCGGGCGGCCTCGGTCGGGGCGCCGATCACGGCGCCGATCAGTTCGGTGGCCTTGCGGCGGCCATCGGAGGCCAGTACGTAGTCGGCTTTCATGGTGTGGCCGGTCTTGATGCCCTTGGCCCACTCGTTGTTGAGCAGAAAGGTGTTGAGGGTCGTGATCTCGAGCGGCGGCGAGTAGCTGCGGAGCTTCGCGGTGCGGGCCGAGGCGATCGGCCGGAACCGCGGCATGTCCATCAGGATCTGTCCGAGACGGGCCAGATCGTCGGCGCTGGTGTAGTGCTTCTTGCCGTCCAGGCCGATCGGGTTCTCGTAGCTCGTGTCGTCGAGGCCGAGCCGCGTCGCGGTCCGGTTCATCAGGGCGACGAATTCCTTTTCCGATCCCGAGACCGCGTCGGCCAGCGTTACGGCGGCGTCGTTTCCGCTGAGCATGATCAGCCCGTAGAGCAGGTCCCTGGCCGAGACCATCTGCCCCGGTTCGAGCCCCATCAGGGATTCGGAGGGGTCTCCCTTGTAGTCGGCGGCCGGGTATTCGCGGTCGAGCGGCAGGTTCTTCAGCGCCAGATAGGCGGTCATCATCTTGGTCGTGCTCGCCATCGGCAGGTGGGAGTCCGCGTTCTCCTCCGCGAGAACTTCGCCGGTCCGGGCGTCGATGACGGCCCAGGCGTCCGCGTCCAGCTCGGGTGGATTCTCCGCCGCCCGCGCGAGACCGCCGGTGCAGGCGAGGAGGATCAGCAGGATCGCGGCCAGCGAGAGGCCGGACATGGTCCGCCTTGATCCGTGGCGGCCCGGGGCCGCGCTCAACGAAGCTTCAGGTTCTGGCCGGCCTGCAGGGCCTGCGGGTCCAGCTCGGGGTTCAGTTCCTCGATCTCGTCGACCGAGACTCCGGTCTTCTGCGAGATCGCGGTCAGGGTGTCGCCTTCCTGAACTTCATATGAGGCGCGCTTCGACTTCTTTTTCTTGTCGCTCTGACCGTTGGTCTTGGCGGTCTGGTTGCCCTTCTTGCCGGGATCGTCGTCGCCCCCGGTGTTCCCGGAGATCACGACCAGAACGACCACCACGGCGGCCACGAGTGCGGCGACGGCGAGCAGGCGGGTTATCAGGTTGGAAGTCTTGTTCATGCGGTTCATGCCGGAATCGAGGGCTGGCTCACTCCGGGCAGGGCGAATGTATAGCGAGATTCGGACTCCCCGGCCACCACACCGGTGTGCCGGGCGTGATCATCCCGAAATTTCCCAGACGGCCCGCCGCAGTTCTTCGGCGGCGGCACCGGGATCGGCGGCGCCGGCGATCGATCGTGATGCCGCGATCAGGGCCGCTGCCCTCCCGGGCTTGAACGCGGCGCCGAGATCCTCCGGCCGGCCTCCCTGGGCCCCGACTCCCGGGATCAGGAACATGGCCCGCGGCATCAGCTCCCGCAGCCGCGCAATGTGCTCGGGCGCGGTCGCTCCGACGACGGCGCCCATGCCGCTGAGATTCGGGGTCTGCCCGGCGAGCCGCGGCCCGAACCTGTCGACCAGTGCGGCGAGCCGCTCGTGGACGGGACCGTCCGGCGTCGGCAGGTCCTGAACGTCGGCCGCACCGGGATTGCTGGTGCGAACGAGCGCGAACACCCCGGCCCCGGCACTCTCGGCGGCGGCGACCAATGGTTCGAGCGCGTCGGCTCCCAGCATCGGGTTGGCGGTGAAGGCGTCCGCATTCAGGCCGGTGACGGTTCCCCATGGTGATTCGGTCTGTCCGACCATCGCCTGGCCGTAGGCCTTGGCCGAGACGGGAACATCGCCTCGCTTGCCATCGGCGACGACCAGCAGTCCGGCTTCCCGGGACGCGAGACAGACTTCCTCGAGGGCCCGCCATCCGGGCCAGCCCAGCCGTTCGAAGCAGGCCAGTTGGGGCTTGACCGCGACGCAGGCGGGACCGGCGGCCTCGATCACCTTCCGGCAGAAGATCGAGACGGCGTCACCCGCCCTTTCGGCGGCTGATTTCGGCGACTCGTCGAAATCGAAGGCGAGGTCACCGAGGTTGGCCGGATCGGGATCCAGCCCGAGGCAAATCTGGCTGCGGCGCTCTTCAACGAGCGCCGCAGCCTGATCGACGAAAATGCTCAGCTGCCCTTGACGGTCTTCTTCAGGGCGGAACCGGCCGAGAAGCGCGGAACCTTGCCGCCGGCAATGGTGATGCGCTCACCGGTGCGGGGGTTGACACCCTGGCGGGCGCTGCGCTCGGCGACATGGAACTTGCCGAAACCGGTGAAGTTCACTTCGCCTCCACCCGTCAGGGTGTCGGTGATGGCTTCCAGAACGGCGTCCACAGCGTCAGCAGCGGCCTTCTTGCTGCCGATACGCTCGTCGCCAGCAACCTTCTCTAGGAATTCAGCTTTGGTCACGTCAGTAATCCTCCTCAGGAATTAGGGTGGCGGTACCGTAACACCGCATTCGGACGCCGTTTTTCCCACATTCCTGCTATTGGCCGCGCACCACTGCGGGACCCCGGCTTCAGCTGAGATCGATCAGAGCGGTCGCCGCGGCGTCGATTTCCTCGGCCGGAGGCGTCCCGGGCGTCAGTTCGAGCGCATCGCCCGATGAGAACTGGACCCGGATGTAGGGACGGCGGTGATGACGTCGGCGGCGCATGAAGGCCGCCGCTTCGTCGGTATAGGAGCTGACCTTGTCGATCAGGACGCGGTGCGGCTTAAGCATTGGCCGCCTCCCGTGTCACGTCACGCAATGCCATGCGGATGTCAAAGCCGGTCAGGGATGCGAGCACGAACCGGCCGGTCACCGCGACCAGCGCCATTCCGCCTTCTCTGACGACGAAGATCTCGGCCGTTTCGGTGGCCAGATGGGCGCTGTCTATCTCCCGCTCTTTCGCCTTGTCCAGAGCCGAAAGAAGCTCTCCGGCCCGACGGCTCCAGGCGGGTTCGCTCCCGCTCGAGGCGAGTGTTTCTCCCCCGGTCCCGATGATCGCCGCGGCCCGCAGTTCGGGCTCGAGCTCGGCCAGGTTCTCGAGCACGCGCTCGGCGCTGCCCCTCAGGGCGTCCTCACCATGGGACGATGCGCCCGATTCCGGAGGTTGGTTGGTGTTTTCAGCCACGGTGTAGGAACATACCGGCCATGTCACTCGCCCGAGCCTCCTGGATGATCGTGGTCGCGGTCTGCGCGATCGCGTCGCTCGGCTCCTTCATCGCCGGCTATGCCGGCTACGGGGCCACGGTCGCGGCGGTCGGCCTGGCCGCGGCGGTCAATCTGTGGCCGACGCCGGCGGGCGATCAGGGCGGCGATCCCCCGCCCCGGGCCTAGTTCTCCAGGTATTCCGCCAGCTTGCGCGCGGCCTTGCCGCGATGGCTGATCGCATGCTTCTCTTCGGGTGTCATCTCGGCCATGGTCCGCTGGTCCGATTCGCCGGTTTCTTCCGGAACGAAGGCCGGGTCGTAGCCGAATCCCCCATCTCCACGGGGGTTCTGGATCATCCTGCCCGCGCAGAAGCCCTCGAAAAGATGCTCCGCGCCTTGCCCGTCGATGTAGGCGATCACACAGACGTACCGCGCATCGGCGGGCCCACCGGCCGCATCGAGGTCACGCAGGGCTTTGGTCAGGTTCTCGCCGTCGCTCGCCTCCTCCCCGGCGTACCTGGCCGACCGCACTCCCGGCCGGCCGTCCAGCGCCGCGATCTCGATTCCGGAATCGTCGGCGATCACTTCCGAACCGGTGGCCGCACGAACCGCCCTCGCCTTGATCAGCGCGTTTTCGGCGAAGGCCACACCGTCCTCGGGCGGCATCTCGACACCATCCGGCAAGGGCCGCAGGTCCACCCCTTCGAGGATCTGCCCGAATTCGTGGACCTTGTGTGCGTTCTGGGTCGCGAGGATCAAGAGCCGATCGCGTCCATCTGTGCCGCCCGCAACCGGTCGATGCCCGCTTCGGCCAGGCCGAGCAACTCGTCGAGAGACGTGCGCGAGAGCGGCGTGCGCTCCGCGGTCGCCTGCACTTCGACCAGCCCGCCGTCACCGGTCATGACGACGTTGGCGTCGACCTCCGCGGTCGAGTCCTCCGGATAGTCGAGGTCGCAGAGCGCCCGGCCCCCGACCATGCCGACGCTGACCGCGGCGACCGAGGTGGTCAGCGGCATCGTCTCGATCTCGCCCCGCTCGACCAGATCGGCAAGCGCGAGGTGCAGCGCCACGTAGCCGCCGGTGATCGAGGCACAGCGGGTACCGCCGTCGGCCTCGAGCACGTCGCAGTCGACGTAGACGCTGCGTTCGCCGAGCGCGGCGAAATCGACACCGACCCGCAGCGACCGCCCGATCAGCCGCTGAATCTCCACTCCGCGGCCGTCCTGCTTGCCCTTGCTGATGTCCCGCGCCTTGCGATCGCCCGTCGAGGCCGGCAGCATCGAGTACTCGGCGGTCACCCATCCCTTGCCGTTGCCCTCCATCCATTTCGGAACCTTGGTCGAAACGGAGGCGGTGCAGATGACCCGGGTACCACCGATCGAGATCAGCGCCGAACCGTCGGCGCTCGACACGAACCCGGGCTCGATCGTGACCGGACGCAGGTCGCCCGGACCCCGGTCGAAGCTGCGCCCAGAACTGTTCGTATCGGTGATTTCAGACATGAGCGAGTCTTAGCAGACGATTCCGCGATTTCGCCCGACCGGGGCGGCGATCCGGCTCACCGGAACGCGACCTTGTCCACGGCCTCCTGGATCTTGTCGACGATCAGCTCGGCGAGTTCCGTTCCCTGCTTGCCACTGAATCCCTTCATCGCCGCGACCATGCCGACCATCAAGAGCGACACCAGCAGGATCAGCCCGACGTACTCGACAGTGCCCTGACCGCTCTGCCCGGAGAGCCTTCGCCCCACCGACTCATATCGCTGGATGGCCGCCGCATGCGCATACCCCATGGCTCCGTGAAACATCATTCCTCCTTCGGTTGATTGCGGCCAATCGTCGGCGAAATGACCGCACGAATCTACGCCGAACGGCAACAATCCACAGCAGAAAACCTCACGGAATCCGGACCGGCGGATACCCTCCCCCGATGCGGGTCTTGGTGGTAATGAACTTCGGCGCTGATCCGGACACTCCCCAACGCGGACGCTGGGTCGTCGACCAGGTCGACGCGCTGCGAGAGCTGGGGCTCGACGTCGAGCTCTTCACGTTCCGTCCGGGCAAGGACCAGTATCTGCCGGCGACGAAACAGATCCGCCGGATCCTGAAGAAGGAGAGGTTCGATCTCGTGCACGCCCACTACGGCCTCGCCGGATGGTGCGCCGCGCTGGCCGGCGCCAGGCCCCTGGTCGTCACCTTTCACGGAACCGACGTGCGTCACCGGGTGGTCGGGCCGCTCTCGCGAATCCTCACGAGACGGATCGATCTGATCGCCGGGGCCTCCAAGGCGCTCTTCGAACGAGAGGCCGGTCGACCCGGGCTTCCTCTCCGGTCCGGCAAGAGCGCCGTCCTGCCCTGTGGCACCGACCTCTCACGGTTCTCCCAGATCGACCGCGCCGAAGCGAAGTCGCGTCTCGGGCTCGATCCGCGCACCCGCTACCTGCTGTTCCCCGCCGACCCGACCCGGCCCGAGAAGCGGTTCGAACGGGCCCGAGAGGTGGCCGACTCGATCGGGGCCGAGCTGCTCACCGGAGGCAGCATCCCTCCCGACCAGATGTCACTTTGGATCAACTCCGCGCACGGGGTCCTGGTCACTTCCGAGTACGAAGGCTTCGGCCTGGCCTGCCTCGAGAGCCTCGCCTGCAACGTCCCGGTCATTTCGACTCCGGTCGGAATCGCACCCCATGCCCTGAAGAATCTGCCGGGCACCCTGAGTACCGATTTCGATCTCGAGACCTGGTCGAGTTTCGCTTCAGGACTGCTGGAACAGGAGGATCCACGAGTGTCGGGAAGACCGGTCGCCGAGGCACTGTCGGCCGGCCGGATGGCCGATCGCGTCGCCCTCGCCTACGAGGAGATTTTGAAGAATCCCGGGGGGAAGGCTGTTTCAGCCGCCGAGTTGCGTAATGATGGGGTCACCAGATGAGGAAGGGTGCCCTGAAGAAAAAGCAGAGGCAGCTCGAAGAGCTACACCTCGACCGTCGCGAGGCGCTCGGGGAGTTGGTTCTCGGGATGTTCGTCCAGGGAAGCTGGGACGACTCGCTGCTCGCGCGCGGAGCGGCCGAGGTCAGCGAGGTCGAAACCGAACTGAAGAGCATCGTCGCCGGTGACGTCACCGACGTCTCCGAACTCGAGAGCGCCGAGCATGACTTCCCGGTCACCGGCGAGTACACGGCCGAACACGCCTATCCCGTGACCGGCGAGTACACGGCGGAACACAGCCTGCCGGACACCGGCGAGCACACCGCCGAGCATTCCCTGCCGGCCACCGGCGAACACAGTGACGAGCGGACCACTCCCACTCCCGCTCCCCCGGCAGCCGACGAGACCGCTGTCCAGAAACTTCCGAAGACCCCACCGGCGAAGCCCAAGGCCGAGCCGAAGCCGGCACAGCCGAAGGTCGTTCCCGCTCCCGTCCCGCCCTCGGCGACCGCCCCGGCGCCGACTCCGGAACCCGTGAGCAAGCAGGCCACGCCGGCACCCGCGGCCAAGGAAACGCCGAAGCCCGCGGCCAAGGCCGACGCGCCCGCCCCGGCGACATCCGCCTCCCCGGCGGACGCCGCGAAGCCCGCGGTGGCGACCCCGCCCGCCGCCCCGGAACTCACACCGCTCGAGAAGATCTCCGCCCGCCTCGAAGAGAGCGAAAGCAAGGCGAAAGCCGCGGCCGAGGCGGCCAAAGCCTCGATCAACGCCGACTCGAAGACCGAGCTGAGCGTCATCACGCGAGAGGTCGAAAACGACCAGAAGAAACTCGACGAGACCCTGAAGGCCGCCGCCGCCAGTATCGCCGCGGCCGAGGAGCGCGCCGACAAGGCCGAAGCGAAGCTCGCCCGCGAGTCGGCGGCCAGTCGTGAAGCCGCCGCCGGATGGGTCCGCAGCCAGGCCGCCGAGATCGAGGCGGACGCCGCGCTCGCCGCCGAGATCGCCTCCCCCCAGTCCGAATCGGCCGTGCCGCCTCCCGGCGGAGCCAAGACCGAGCCGGATGCCGCCACCGCGGCCCAGATCGCCAAGCTCGAAGCCGACCTGGCCGCCGAGAAGGCGAGCAAGGCCGAAGCGATCAGCAACGCCGAAGCCCGGCTGAAGCAGATCCAGGAGAGCGCGCGCCAGGCCGAGGAGCGGGTCGCCGCCGCCGAGAAGGCGGCCGCGTCCACCGCCGCGATCGCGGCCGAAACACCCGCCAAGCCCGGGACCCCGAAGGAATCCGCGGAGGCGGAGGCCGAGTCCCGTGAGGCGGCGGTCAACTGGCTGCGGGGCCAGATCGCGGCCATGCGGCACGAACTTTCGAAGGACGACGCGACCCCGGTCCCGCCCAAGCCGAAAGGTGATTCCTGATGGGTCTCTTCAGCAAGGGCGGCCAGAGCGGCCGTGAACGCCGGGCGATGAAGGATCATCTGGACGAGCTCGACGAGCTGCGCCGGACGAGCCTGGGCGAGCTGGGCGAGATGACCGTCCAGATGGCCGACGCGGGACGGTTCGACCGGGCGGCCCTTTCGGAGAAGGCGACGCAGGTCGTCTCGATCGATCGCGAGGCCGATCTGATCGCCAGGGGCCTCGAGGAGGGGCTGACCCTGGAGGAGCTGGAGGATCTGGCCCGCCGTGAGGATGAACCGGGAACCGATCCCGGCGTGTCGGGCTCAAACCCTCGTCGTTAGTGAGCCTGACCTCGTCAGAGTCCAGTTTGGGCAGCTTCGATCTTGCAGTGGTCGGGGCCGGAGCCGCCGGTCTCTGGGCGGCCCTCCGAGCTGCCGAGGCGGGTGGCAGGGTCTGCCTGATCTCCCGGAAACCTCTCGCCGAGAGCGCGAGTTTCCACGCCCAGGGTGGCCTGGCGGCGGCCCTCGATCCGGACGATTCCCCGGCCCGCCATGCCGCGGACACGATCGCCGCCGGACGGAACCTGTGCCGGACCGACGCGGTCGAGGTGCTCACCGAGGCGGCTCCCGGCGTGGTCCGGGACCTGATCGAACGCGGTCTGAACTTCGACACCGACCCTGACGGAAGTCTGTCGCTCGCCCTCGAAGGCGGCCATACGCGACGCCGCATCATCCATTCCGGGGGGAGCCAGACCGGCCGCGAGATCACCGGCGGCCTGGCCCGCATGGTCGCCGCCCAGTCCGATATCGAGGTGCTCGAAGAGACCTCGGCGATGGCGCTCTGGAGCGACGGCGCCCATTGCCACGGGGTCATCACCGACCGCGGGGTGATCACCGCGAAGTCCACTCTGCTGGCCTCCGGCGGGGCCGCCGCCCTGTGGCGCCGCACCTCGAACCCGTGGGGCGCGATCGGTGCCGGTCCCGTGCTCGCAAGCGCCGCCGGCGCCGACCTCGCCGACCTCGAGTTCTGCCAGTTCCACCCGACCTGCCTCTCCGCCCCGGGGACCAACCTGGACGGCGCCCTGATCACCGAGGCGATCCGGGGCGAGGGCGCGACCCTGCTGACCCTCGACGGGGAGCGGTTCACCGACGAACTGGCTCCGCGCGACGACGTCACCGCGGCGATCCTGGCCCAGATCGAGGCGCAGGACGGCCGCGAGGTCCGGCTGGACCTGAGTAAGATCCCGCCCGAACGGTTCCCGAGTGTCTTCGCGATGCTGGATGCCGCCGGTTTCGACCCCCGGAACGAGCCGGTTCCGATCTCTCCCGGAGCGCACTACATGATGGGTGGTGTCCTGGTGGATCTCGATGGCCACACCACGCTGGACGGTCTGTACGCGGCCGGCGAATGCGCCTGCACCGGGATCCACGGTGCCAACCGACTCGCCTCGAACTCACTCACCGAGTGTTTCGTGTTCGGCCAGCGCGCCGCCGAGGCCGCCCTCGCGGATGAGGCCCCGACGGCCCGGCCGCCACTGCCCGATTGGCGTTTCGATCCACCCACCCCGGAGACCAGGAACGCGGTCTGGCGACTGGCCGGGCCCTCCCGCAACGCGGTCGATCTCGAGGCGCTCACGACCGACCCCTACCCGCTCGCCCGGGCCATCGGGGCGACCGCCGGGGCCCGCCTGGAGTCGCGTGGCGGACATCGCCGCACCGACTTCCGCGAGACCGATCCGCAGCTCGACCACCATCACCTGGTCTACCGTCCCGACGGCTCGATCGATCTGAAGCGGTGGGACTGAAACCGGCGTCTCCCGAGTCCCGCCCGGATCCGGTCGAGGTCCAGATAACCGCCGGGGCACTCGCCTCGGCCTGTGAGGAGATGGGCGCCGTGCTCGTGCGCTCGGCCCACTCGGCCAACATCAAGGAGCGCCGCGACTGCTCGGCCGCGGTGTTCGATTCGAACGGCGAGATGGTGATGCAGGCCGAGCACATCCCGGTCCACCTCGGTTCGATGCCGGCATCGGTGGCCGCGGTGGCGGATCGTGAGCATCATCCCGGGGTCTCCTGGTTCCTCAACGACCCTTTCGCGGGCGGCACCCACCTGCCGGACATCACCGTGGTCACCCCGGCTTTCGACGATCGGGGACGGCTGATCGGTTTCGCGGCGAACCGGGCCCATCACGCCGATGTCGGTGGCCGGCTGCCGGGTTCGATGCCCGCCGATTCCCGAACCCTCGCCGAGGAGGGGGTGATCATCCCGCCGCGGGTGCTCGATGAGCGGGCGATCGCCGAGGTCACGTCGCTGATGCGCCAGCCCGAGCAGCGCCGGGCCGATCTGCGGGCCCAGATCGCAGCCAACCGGGCCGGGGCGCACCGCCTCGCGGAGCTCGCCGCGCTGAAGGGAACCGAGGAGCTGGGCCGGGCGATGGATTCCGTGCTCGAGTACGCCGAGAACCGGACCCGGACCCGCATCTCCGAGATCCCCGATGGCGTCTACTCGGCTTCCGACAAGCTGGAGGCACTGGACGGCGACCTCGATCTGAAGCTCACCGCGACGGTCCGCGGCGAGGACATCAGCTTTGATTTCACCGGTTCCTCAGCTCAGGATTCCGGCAATCTGAACTGCCCGATCTCAGTGACCGCCTCGGCCTGCTATTTCGCCGTGAGGGTGATCACCGACCCCGACATCCCGGCGAGTGCGGGTGCCTACCGGCCGATCGAGGTGGTCGTCCCGGAGGGCACCCTGCTCAACGCGAACGCCCCGGCCGCCGTCGTCGCCGGCAACGTGGAGACCTCTTCGCGGGTCGCGGATCTCTGCCTGAGGGCCTTCGGACACGCGCTCGGGCAGGGCACGATGAACAACGTCACGCTCGGCAACGATCGCTTCACCTACTACGAGACCCTGGGCGGCGGCCAGGGTGCGGGCCCGGACGCCGACGGTCCGAGCGCCGTGCATGTCGCGATGTCGAACACTCTCAACACCCCGATCGAAGCCTTGGAGATCGAGTTCCCGCTGCGGGCGGTCGAGTACTCGATCCGGCGGGGCAGCGGCGGACGCGGTGAACACCGGGGCGGGGATGGACTGGTCCGCGAGGTCGAGGCTCTGGAGCCGATGGAGTTCGCACTCTTGACCGAACGGCGGCGCCACCGGCCGCCGGGAGCCGCGGGCGGCGAACCGGCTGCGGCGGGCCGCAATCTGCTCACGGCGAGGGGCACGGACCGGCCTGAATCATTGGAGCCGAAAGCGACCGGATCGCTGAACTCGGGAGACCGCCTGCGGATCGAGACTCCCGGAGGCGGTGGATATGGCGCCGCCTGAGCCCGAGCCGTCGGCACCCGTGATCCTCGGCGTGGATGTCGGCGGCACTTTCACCGACGCGGTCCTGATCGACGGTGGCCGGGTGTTCGCGGGCAAGGCCCCGACCACACCGGAGGATCAGTCGGCTGGTGTGCTCGACGCGATCGGCAAGGTCCTGGCCGTGGCCGGCCGCGCTCCCGGGCAGGTCACGAATTTCAGTCACGGCATGACCGTCGCGACCAACGCCCTGCTGGAGAACCGTTCGGCGGACACGGCTTTCGTCGCCGACCGTGGGTTCACCGATCTGGTCGAGATCGGCCGCCAGAACCGGGCTTCGCTCTATCGCCTCCAGGCTTCGCGCCCCGCACCCCTGGTTCCCCCCGAGAAGCGAATCGGCTCGGCGGGACGGAACGGTCCCGAGGGGGAGATCACCCCATTGACCGCCGAAGATGTCCGGCATGTGGTCGAGCGGGTCGACCGGCTCGGGGTCGAGTCGGTCGCGGTCTGCCTGCTTCACGCCGACCGTCATCCCGCGCACGAAGCCGCGATCGGTGCCGCTCTCCGGGAGCGTTTCGGCGATTCGCTCCATGTCTCCCTGTCGCACGAGGTGGTCGGCACCTTCCGGGAGTACGAGCGTGCCGCCACGACCGAGGTCGATGCCGCCCTCTCCCCCCTGCTTTCGAAATATCTCGGCCGTCTGGTGAAGGCCTGCTCCGAGGCGGGCCTGACCGAGCCGGCGATCATGCAGTCGAGCGGTGGCCTCACGTCGGTCGAGAACGCGGCCGGTCATGCCGCGCTCACCGTCCTGTCCGGCCCTGCCGGCGGGGCGGCCGCCGCGGCCCTGGTCTCCCGTGCCGCCGGCGCACCCGACCTGCTCTGCTTCGACATGGGCGGAACCTCCTGCGATGTCTGCGTGGTCGAGGACGGGATGGTCAGGGAGACCGGCGGCAAGAGCATCGGCGGGCATCCGCTGGCCCTGCCCATGGTCGATATCGACACGGTCGGTGCCGGTGGCGGCTCGATCGCTTGGCGTGACAGTGGCGGAGCCCTCCGGGTGGGACCGCGCTCGGCGGGAGCGATGCCCGGTCCCGCGGCCTACGGGCACGGTGGAACCGAGCCGACCGTGACCGATGCGAATCTCGTACTCGGGCGGCTGAGCGACGGCAGCGAACTCGCCGGGCGGATCACGTTGGACCGCGAGGCGGCCGAAACGGCGATCGCCCGGCTGGCGGCCGAGCTCGGACTCGGGATCGAGCAATGCGCCGAGGGCATCCTGCGGGTCGCCAATTCCGAGATGGTCCGGGCCCTGCGGGTGATGACCGTGGAGCGCGGCCTCGATCCCCGCCGGTTCACCCTGCTGGCCTTCGGCGGGGCCGGGCCGCTGCACGCGACCGCGATCGCCGAGGAGCTGGGCATCGAACGGATCCTGGTGCCGGTCGACGGAGGCGTGTTCAGCGCTCTCGGCCTGGCGGCGGCCGACCGCCGGCGTGACAGTGTCAGGACCGTCCTGCTCCGGGGTGAGGCGATCACCGCGGCCGCCCTCACCGAGTTGATCGGCGACGCCGACGAGGTCTCGTGGGACCTGCGCTACCGCGGACAGTCCTTCGAGCTCTCGGTCAGCGAGCCGTCGGGGGATCCGGGCCGGCTTCGCGAGTCGTTCGAATCGGCGCATGAATCGATGTATGGATACCGCGACGAAGACGCTCAGATCGAGCTGGTGACGGTGCGCCGCCGCTACATCGAACCGGGGGTCTCTCCGGACCTCGGCGCGGCCCGCTTCCAGGAAGTCGAGGGGCCCCGATCGATCGACCTCGAGCAGGCGACGCTGTTCCTCCCAGAGGGCTGGTCGGCCCGGGGACATGCGGGTGGTTTGCTGAGTATTTCGCACAGCAAAGCCATGTGACGCCCGTCACAATAGCTTGAACTTTTCGGAAACGTTCTGTATGGTCAATCGTCCTTGCAGGGTCCTGCTGGCCATTCGTTTGGTTCTTCCCGGCCCCGCACATCCGTGGCAACTTTCAACCCCGACTGAGATCCCCTATGCCAATTGCGTTCAAGGAATGGGCCGTAACCGTGCGAGCCCTGGCCGAAGGCGAACAACTCCTCACCCTGCGTAAGGGCGGAATTCGCGAAGAGAACAAGCACTTCGAGCTCGAGCACGACCGCTTCTTCCTGTACCCCACTTTTGACCACCAGCAGAACGATTTGGTGCGCCCCTCACACCATCCCGAGCTCGATCGCGCCCTCGAGGAGGGTGTCTGGCCCGACGAGGAGCCGCCGGCGCGCGCGCTGCTCCAGGACGGCGGTATCGCCCAGCCCGACCGGGTCCGCATCCGTGCCTGGGCCGAGGTCGCCGAGCACATCACGATCGACAACCCGAAGGTCGTCGATGGTCTCTCCCCGTTCTACATCTGGACGACGGACTACGCCTCAAAGCGCCTTAACTGGAAGCCGCGTCATCCGTTGCATCTGGTCCTGCTCCGGGTCCATCGCATCCCGCGCCCCGTCACCGTGCGGGTTCGTGAGGAATACCACGGCTGCCGGTCCTGGGTCGAGATCGACCGCGACCTGCCGTTCGAGGGAACTCCGGTCATGGCCGACGAGGAATTCGAGCGTGCCAGCGCCGAGATCCGCGCCGTCTGCCACGGCGAGCGCGAGATGTCCTTCGCCTAGCGCCACCTGATTCACGCTTCGAAACGGGCTCCCGACGGGAGCCCGTTTTCGTTGCATCCCCAGGGTGGAGACGATCGGCACGCTATATGCG
>DATJUB010000082.1:0-8624 GCA_035502775.1 Solirubrobacterales bacterium
CAAAACGCCCCCAGAACCCCTCACGCCCGTTGCCCTGATCGTTCTGGGTCGAATCTGATGGTTATTTGGTGGGCTATTCGACCCAGAACGCCTCTTGGTTGGGGATTACTCTGTCCGCGTCGTAGGCCGGAACGCAACATCCGTGGGGTTTTGCTGTTCAGTAACCAGACAGAGTTCAGTCTGGTACTTTTTCAGCTGTATTTCGAAACCCAGATCGGCAGGCACATGTTTTCTGCTTTCGGCCGCTCGTCCTTGTTTCAGGGATCAGGCGAGTCAGTCATCTCGACGGTTTTGAAAGCGTTCGGTGTAGCTACCGTAGCTTTGCTTTGCATTTTTCTCACGTCCCCGAATCGATCCGAGGCCGCTTGGCCGGTCACCGTCAGCGGTCCGTCCCAGCTGGCCTCGGATGGAGCCGGCCGGGTGTTCGTCGCGGCGATGGGTCAGGACCGGGTCAACCGGTACAGCCCGGCGGGAACGCTCCAGGCATCGATGGGAGCGAGCGGGGTCGGCGGTGGCAAGTTCAAGTTTCCCAAGGGTGTGACGGTCGAATCGGGCGGAGCGATCTTCGTCGCCGACACCAACAACCAGATCATTCAGCGCCTGTATCCGGACGGCGGCCCCCAGACGCAATGGGGCAACCCAGGGGTCAGCGGCAGCGGCCTGGGTGACTTCAAGTTCCCCGCGGCGCTCGCCACCGATGACGCCGGCTGGGTATATGTGGCCGACACCGGAAACGATCGGGTCGTGAAGTGCAGCGCCTGGGGGTGGTGCGCCACGGAATTCACGTACGCCGCAGCCGGCGGGATCCAGAATCCCTCAGGTATCGCGGTCGATTCGTCGGACAACGTCTATGTCTCCGACACCGGCGGTTCACGGATCGTCAAGTCCGATCCGAGCGGCAACATCCTCGCGATCTGGAGCGCGTCGGGATCCGCCGACGGGTTCGTTGTCGGCCCGACCGGACTCGCGTTCGATGCCGCCGACAATCTCTACATCGCCGACACCGGCAACAACCGGGTCCAGAAGCTGAACGCCAGCGGCAACTTCATGCAGAAATGGACCACCGCCGGATCCGGTGCCTTCTCCGGACCCACTGGCGTCACCGTCGATCCCAGCGGGGCTCTCTTCATCGCGGACACCGGACACGGCCGGATAGAACGCATCGGCGGCGCGATCATCCCCGACGGACCCACAGGGGAGACCAGCACGACCGGTCCGACGGGACCGACCGGGCCGGTGGGACCGACCGGCCCTCCCGGACCCCCGGGACCGGAAGGCCCCTCCGGGAACGGCAACGGAAACGGGAGTGGCGGCAAGGACTGCAAGAAGACCGGCACCTGCAAGCCGAACGGCTTCAAGCGTCCCAACATCACCAAGGTCAAACTCAGCCCCGGTCCGCGCAGCTGGATCTACGCCGACGGCTATCTCGACATGCAGGTCGCGGTCACCAACAAGGGCAAACTGGCCGCCAAGATGGTCGAGGTCAGCTTCGGCAGCTCCCAGAAGCGCAAGGTCAAGCCGAGGCCCCAGAAGCTGATCATCAAGCACATCAAGCCGGGCTGGACCGTCACCAGGAACTTCAAGGTGACAGCCAAGCGCAGCGCCTACGGCGAGGTCGAGATATACGCCTACGCGGGCGGCAAGACCGGCAAGTCCAAGCTGGAACTGATCCGTCCCTGGTGGTAGTCCGCCGGTATTGCCCGGTTGCGTAACCTGGGCATCTGCCCACCTATCGCCTGGACATCGAATTCGACGGCACCCCCTTCCGGGGCTGGGCCAGTCAGGAAGGAACCCCGACCGTGCAGGGGCTGCTCGAACAGGCGCTCCAGATCGCGCTTCGCACTCCCGACCCGATCGATCTCACCGTCGCCGGGCGGACCGATGCGGGCGTCCACGCCCTCGGTCAGGTCGCCAGTTTCGATTTCGATGGTGAGATGCCCCCGACGATCATCCGCAGCCTCAACGGCCTCACACCGGAGGGAATCGCGGTGCGTGCGGTCACCCTGGTCGAGACCGGTTTCGACGCGAGACGGGACGCGGTGTCCCGGACCTACTGCTACCGCCTGCTGAACCGCAGGCCCGGAAGTCCCTTCGCCCCGAACCGTGCCTGGTGGATCTCCCGCGATCTCGACCGGGGTCTGCTCGACGCCTGCGCCGCGGCGATCGTCGGCAAGCACAACTTCACCGCCTTCACCCCGACCGAGACCTACCACAAGCGATTCGAGCGGGTGGTCCATTCCGCGGTCTGGATCGACGAACCGGGCCTCGAGGATCCCGCGACCGGGCAGACCCTCCGCAACGACACTCTCCAGTTCTGGATCACCGGGGACAACTTCATGCGCAGCATGGTCCGGGTCCTGGTCGGCACGATCGTCGAGGTGGCCGACGGCAGTCGCAGCCTGGAGAACTTCGTGGACCTCCTGAAAGGTGCCGAACGGCCGGCGGCGGGAATCACCGCCCCGGCCGAAGGGCTCTACTTCGTGCGGGTCGATTACCCCGAGCCGCCGCCCCGGCGCCTGAGTCCCTGATCGATCCGGGGATGGGTGCCGGTCACCTATTCTTGGTTGGTGCGAATCCTTCTCACCAACGACGACGGAATCGGTGCGGCCGGGCTACAGACCCTGCGCCGGCACCTGCGAGAGATCGAAGGGGTGGCGCTGGACGTGATCGCGCCCGACTCGAACCGCAGCGCGTCGGCCCGCAGCATCACCACACGATCGCCGCTGTCGGTGAAGGAGATCAGGTTCGAAGACGGTGACCTCGGCCACGCCACCGACGGAACCCCGGTGGACTGCGTCCGTTTCGCCGATGTCGGCCTGGTCGGCGAACGGCCGGACCTGATCGTCTCCGGCATCAATCACGGTCTCAATCTCGGAGACGACGTCACCTACTCGGGAACCGTCGCCGCCGCCTTCGAGGGCATCATCCTCGGCATTCCCGCGATCGCCGTCTCGCAGCAGTCGGTCCAGCGGGAGATGGGCTACACGCCCCAGCGCCACTACGATTTCGAGCTCGCCGCCCGGTTCACGGCGGATACGGTCAGGGAAGTGATCGAACATCCGATGCCGGAGGGAACCCTGCTCAACATCAACGTGCCCGGCGGCGATCCCGCCGGGGTAGACGTGACCAGACTCGGCAAGCGCCTTTACCGCGACGAGCTGCGCAAGGTCGAAAAGGAAGACGACGAGGGCCGGGCCCTCTACCGGATCTACGGCTACGAGCCCGAAAAGGCCGATGAGGAGGGAACCGACATCGGCGCGATCGCCCGCGACCTGGTCTCGGTCACCCCGCTGCATCTCGATCTGACCGATCACGGCGGACTCGACGGCCTCAAGCAGCGCGATTTCGAACGGGTCCTCGGAGCGACCAAGGGGTAGCGGTGGCCCCAGCGGTGGACAAGAGGATCGCCGAGCTCCGCGAAGAGCTCAATCACCACATCTACCTGTATCACCAGAAGGACGATCCGGAGATCTCCGACGAGGAGTACGACAGCCTCTACGCGGAGCTCCAGAAACTCGAACGGGAACATCCCGAACTGATCACCGGCGATTCACCGACCCAGCGGGTCGGGGCGCCGCCCTCGGAGGGCTTCGCGCCGGTCGAGCACGCGATCCCGATGCTCTCGCTGGCCAACGCCAGGACCGAAGAGGAACTTCTCTCCTGGGAGAAGCGGATGAGGAATCACCTCGAGAAGCGTGACGTGGATGCCGCGGGACTGACCTTCGTCACCGAACCGAAGATCGATGGTCTCGCGATCTCCCTCACCTACGAGAACGGACGGTTCGTGCGTGGGGCGACCCGCGGCAACGGCCGGGTCGGCGAGGACGTAACCCACAACATCGCGACGATCGAGGAGCTGCCCAAGCAGTTGGAGGGCGCCCCGCCCCTGATCGAGGTGCGAGGCGAGGTCTACATGCCGCTCCAGGCGTTCGCGGAGCTGAACCAGCGCCGGGTCGATGCCGGCCAGCCGGCCTTCGCCAATCCGCGCAACTCGGCAGCCGGATCGATCCGCCAAGTCGACCCCGAAGCCACCAGGAAACGGCCACTCTCGATCTGGTCCTACGGGATCGGCGCGATCGAGGGAATGGATCCTTTCGAGACCCACTCGGACGAGGTCGAGTGGCTGTCCCGGAACGGGTTCAAGACCAACCCGGACACCGCGACCCACAGCACGATCGACGAAGTTCTCGAACGCTGCCTCTGGTGGCTCGACCGGCGGGACAAGCTCGATTTCGAGATCGACGGTGTGGTGATCAAGGTCGATCAGCTGGCCCTCTGGAACGAGCTCGGGTCGGCCGGCCGCGAACCCCGCTGGGCGATCGCCTGGAAGTTCCCCCCGACCACCGCCACCACCAAGCTGCGGAAGATCGATTGGAACGTCGGCCGGACGGGCCACATGGTGCCGTGGGCGCTCCTGGAACCGGTCAGGGTGGGTGGGGTCACGGTCACCAACGCGACCCTCCACAACGAGGAGGATCTGGCCCGCAAGGATGTCCGGGAGGGCGACGAGGTGGTCGTGCTGAGAGCCGGTGACGTGATCCCGCAGGTGATCTCGGCGCTGCCCCAGAAACGGCAGAAGGGAGCGAAGAAACCGAAACCCCCGAAGTTCTGCCCGTCCTGCGGCACCGAGATCGTGAAACCCGACGACATGGTCTTCTCGATCTGTCCCAACCGGGCGGGCTGTCCGGGGCAGATCTTCCAGCACATCAAGCAGTTCGTCTCCCGGGGCGCGATGGACATCGAGGGACTCGGAGAGAAGCAGGTGATGCGTTTCCTCGAGGAGGGCTTGATCGCCGATGTCGCCGACATCTATGAGCTGCGCAAGGAGCAGCTCGAGGAGCTGGACCGAATGGGATCGGTCTCATCCGGCAACCTGATCGCCGAGATCGACAAGTCGCGAGAGGTGCCGTTCGCGCGGGTGCTGTTCGCGCTTGGGCTGCCCGGGGTGGGTCCCGTGACCGCCGAGGCTCTGGTCGATCAGTTCGGCTCGATCGAGGCGCTTCACGACGCCGATCCCGAAATGGTCGAACGGACCGATGGTGTCGGTCCGATCCTCGCCCGGCAGGTCACCGAGTCGCTCGCCGACGAGCGCACCTGGAGGATCGTCGAACGGCTGCGCGACGCCGGCCTGAATCTGGAGCAGGACGAAACCGAGCGCCGACCCGAAGGCGGGCCGCTGGAAGGCAAGTCGGTGGTGCTCACCGGCACCCTGCCCGACCTGACCCGGGATGAGGCCGGGGCGATGGTCAAGCGGGCCGGCGGCAAGGTGGTCGGCTCGGTCTCGAAGAAGACGGACTACGTGATCGCCGGCGAGAGCGCCGGATCGAAGCTGGAGAAGGCCGAGAAGCTGGGGGTCCCCGTTCTGGATCGCGAGGGACTCGACGATCTACTGGCGGGGAAGCTCGTCGAGGACGAACAGGCATAGCGGCCGACCGCCGACGGACCTTCGAAATCAGGATCGCACAGCGAAGCGAAGCGATCCTGATTCCATGTTCATAGCCGCGCGATCAGGGCCGCGATCTTGTCCTGTCCCCGGTGGGCGGCGCCCAGGTCGGTGACTCCGTTCATCAGGATCGAGAAGGCGAACTTTCTGCCGTTGCCGTTGAAGCAGTACCCGGAGAGCGCGCTCACTCCGGTCAAGGTCCCGGTCTTCGCATGACAATTGCCCTGCGCGGCCGATCCGCGCATACGGCTCGCCAGGGTCCCGTCGACACCCGCCACCGGCAGTGAATCGATGAAGGCGTCCCCGAAATCACGGCGCCGTACCCGGGTCAGCATCTTGACCACGTCGGACGCGCTCGAAAGATTGCCGTAGGTCAGGCCCGAACCGTCGAGATTGTCGATATTCGATCCGAGAGCCGCCACGTAGCGCCGAACGACCGTGGCCCCTGCCTTGGTCGTGCCCGCGCCGCGCACCTCGGCCCCGATGTCCTTCAGCAGGGTTTCCGCGAAGAAGTTGTTCGAGTGGAGATTGGTCGACCTGGCCATCCAGGCCATGTCCGGCGATCGCACCTGGCTCACCAGATTCTTGCGGGCCGCCGCCGGTGTCTTCCGCATCGCGATCTCCTTGCGGATCTTGATTCCCCGCTTGCGCAGCTCGCGGACCAGGGTCTTGGTCGCGAGTTTCGCCGGATCGGAGCTGAAACGACTCAGCGACGGACTGGTGAAACCGGCATTGAAGGCGAGGCCTGAAAGCGGTCCGATGTACGGGCTGGTCGCGTAGCCGGAATCGGCCACTCCCCGCAGCCGGTCGAAAACGGTGTCGTCGCCGAACAGGCGGCCGCTGACCGACTTGATTCCGGCCCGTTTCACCTTGTTCGCGATCCGTTCGATGTCGGTGCCTTCACCGCCGAAGTAGGTGCCCAGAAAGTCGCCTGTGCCGAGGCTGGGGTCGCCGCCGCCCATCAGGTAGAGACTGCCGGTCAGCTCACCCTTGCCGTTGATCTGCCCGTCGGCGAAAACTCGGGTCCGGAAACGGTGGTCGGTGCCGAGCTTCGCCAGCGCGGCCGCGGTCGTGAAGATCTTCGTGTTCGAGGCCAGCGAGCGTTTGGCGGTCGACTTGAAACTGCATACGGTCTCGCCGCTCTTCAGGTTCTTCACCCGCAGGCCGGGCCGGGAGTTGCCGAGCCCGGACAGGCGCCGGAGCGCGGGACAGATCTCGCTGACGCTGACCGTGGCGGTCCCGTCGAGACGCGGGGTCACCGCGGGCCGGTCCGGGCTGGGCAGGGGGCGCGGCACCGAGGCCTGGGCGGTCCCGGCGGCAAGGAGAAAGGCGAGCAGCGCGGTGGCCGCTGTGGTCTTGAATTTCATTGTCTGTTGCAACAACCCGCAGGAGCAGGGTAGCGGCCTGAAATGAGGGATCCGTGACGGTGACCGACCTCACTTGGCATAATCGGTGGCCGAATGGGAAAAGTCGTAAACATCGAGGATTCCTCGAAACGACGTAAATCAGGGGGACGCAAGCGGCCGTCGAAGACGGCTCTGGTGCTCGGCGGCGGCGGTTTCACCGGCGGTGTCTACGAGATCGGAGCCCTGCGCGCGCTTGACCTCCTGGCCGTCAACAGCACCGTCAACGATTTCGACATGTATGTCGGAACCAGTGCCGGTTCGTTCATCGCGACGATGCTCGCCTCCGGGGTCACGCCCGAGGAGATGATGCGTGTGCTGACCGATGACGAGTCCGCTCCGATCCAGCGGCTCAGCCAGGACGTGATGCTGCACCCCAACTTCGGCGAGTACATCAAGAAGGCGGTCGGACTTCCGTTCCACATGGCGGGGCTGGTGAAGAGCCTGCTGCCGCGGATCGGCGACGTCTCGGCGATCGATTTCGGATATGGCCTGGCGGAGAACCTGCCGAAAGGCATGTACAACAACGCCGGTCTCGGCCGGTACGTCCGGGAGGCGCTCGCCACCCAGGGGCTGACCGACTCCTTCGACGCGATCCAGCGTGAGCTGTACCTGACCGCGACCGATCTCGACAGCGGTGACCGCATCGTCCTCGGTGATCCCGAGGGCGACTGGCCCGGCGTCCCGGTATCGAAGGCGGTCGAATGCTCGACCGCTCTGCCACTGGTCTACGAACCGGTCGAGCTGAATGGCAGGACCCTGGTCGACGGCGGCATCTACTCGACGACCAACGTCGATGTGGCGGTCGAGCGTGGCGCCAAGTTCATCGTCGTGGTCAACCCGCTCGTCCCGTACAGCAACGACCGGGTGAGTGGGCTTTCCACCGTTTCCGGTGGCAAGGTCCGGCGGATTGCCGACATGGGCGTGCCCGCGATCGCCAACCAGGCGTTCCGGCTGCTGCTCCACAACCGGCTCAACCTCGCGGTCGAGTCCTGGAAAGAGCGCTTCCCCGGTGTCGACATCCTGCTGATCGAACCGGAGCTCGACGACGAGCTGATGTTCGGCACCTCGATCATGGATTACTCGCGCCGCCTCGAGATCGCCAAGCACGGATTCGAGACGGTCACGGCGAAGCTGGCCGAGGACTACGCGATGTACACCGAGACCGCCGAAAGGCACGGCATCGAGATCTCCGCCACCCGCCTGCGGCGGGTGATGCGCAAGGTGAAGGAGCAGGAAACCTCCGAAGCCTCCGTCTGGCGGCGCATCTTCGACCAGACCACTGGTTCCCTGCTTCGCCAGACTGACGCTTCCTAGCTCCCGGCTACCTTTGTAGCTTCTGGTTGCGCGGTTCTTCGAGGTACTTCTTTGTTGTGGAAGGGGGCCGGTGTGGGCATGCGCCGTCCTCCCGGGACTACGGTCCGGGCGGCACATGCCCACACCGGCCCCCACCGAGGAGCTTTCGTGGTTCATGTAGGTGCGTGACTCATGCCCCGACCGGCCACCCCTACACCCTCTGAGGTTCGAGTGGCGGCACTTGCCCAGGTGAAACGGACCCCAAGGTCAAAGAGAGAACGAAGGGGCTCCGAGGTCAGATTGACCCGATCCCGTCCGGGAACAACGGACCCCATTCGGGGAACAGACACCCACCCAAGGGGAAGCGACCACTCCCACAAGGGACACGGGCTCCCGAGCAATCGGGGCAACAGAGGAGATAGCTCCTCGAGGCGAGCAGAGTGTGAGTGGGCGGGTGTCGGGGGATGCCCGCCCGGAGCGTA
>DATJUB010000083.1:0-35116 GCA_035502775.1 Solirubrobacterales bacterium
CTCCACCCCGACACCACCTGCCTCCGAGACTCGGCTACGTGTCCTTTGCACACCATCCGAGACTCGGCCGTTCGCTCACTCTTGTTGAACCTCTGTGATCGGCGCCTGAAATCACGTTGATTGTTCGGGCGTGGTCTCTCACGAACGTGGTCCTGGGACGGGTGGGGTGGTGTGGATGGGTGCGCCCGGAGGGCTCCCTACGTGACTCCCCGCGACTTGGACCCCATCCCAGAGGTTCTGTCCCGGAGGCCGTGCCCATCCACACCACCCCACCCGTCCCCGACAAGCCCGGTCCCTCTCCGGGTGCACGACCTGTTCCCCCACAATGCCGGGCTCACTCCGCCCGGGCCAGGTTGCCCGTTCGGGACACGCGGGCCGCGAGAACTGATCGGCCATCACCGCCAGTCCGTAAGTTTCCCTTGATGGCTTTTACTCGCATAGGACACAAGGGCGCCGACGCTCATGTTCCCGGCAATACGATCGCCTCGTTCGAGAAGGCGGTCGAGATCGGGGTGGACGTGATCGAGCTGGATGTCCTCTGGCTGGAAGATGGGCATCCCGATTCGGATCCGAAGCACCGTTCGCCGCTGGTCGTGGCGCATGATTGGGTTGCCGCCGCGGCCAGGGAACAACTGACCTTGGATGACGCGCTCGAAGCTTTCACCCGAGCCCCGCTGGACCGGGTCGTGATCAATCTGGACGTGAAGCTGCCGGGCCGTGAGGACGAACTGGTGGCGTCGGTGCACAGGCATGATCTCGCGGGCCGGATCACGATCTCGACCATGGAGACCTCGACCCTGAAGCGGATCGGTGAGCTGGCCCCCGAGATCAGTCTCGGCTGGACCGTGCCGCGAGTGACCAAGGACTGGCTTTCGAAACCGGCCTGGATGAAACCGATACTCCTGCTCGGACTGGCCACGGTACGGCGCCGCATGCCCACGCTCGTCCGCAGGGGCATCCCCGAACTCCAGGTCGAGGCGATCTGGGCCTTCTATGGGGTGGTGACCCCGCGCCTGGTCAAGGTCACCAAGGACGCGGGAGTGAAATTGAACGTCTGGACGATCGACGATCCCGAGATCATCGACCGCATGCTGGAGCTGGGAGCCGACGGGATCGTCAGCAACGATCCCGAGCTACTGAATCCGAATCGCGTCACTTCGCCGGGAGATCCGGACTTCGAAGTACCAGGTGAGTGAATGGGCAAGACCGCTGCCCTTCCAGGTGCCTAGATGGTCGAGGCCGAGGTCGAGGGCATGCCCGGGCCACCGCCCAGCTTGCCTTTCGTCCTGACCGCGCTCTCCATCTCCTCCGTGGTGAAACCGCCGACCACTTCCTGCCCGGCGACATAGCGGTAGAGCGCGACTCCGAAGATCGTCGAAAGCGCCTGCTGGATCAGGGCGGCGACGATGAACACCATCACGCCCAGTCCGATCAGGATCACCCCGCCGGCGGCCGAGGTGGTCCAGATGACCACTCCGGCGACGATGAAGAGCATCGCCGGCAGTATTCCGAACAGGAAGACGGCCCCGCCGATCGCGATCGTGCCGGTGATCTGTTCGCCCCAGCGGCTTTTCACAAGGGTTCCGCAGCGTTTCAGGGTCGCGATCGGGCCGGTTCCCTCCAGCGCGATGACCGGCACCGCGAGGAACGAGAGGATGCCCCAGGCCGCGCCGACCAGGCCGCCGAGGATCGCCCCGGCGATGCCGAAACGCTCCTGGAGCCAGCGGACGATCGTCATGACCACGGTCGAGACGAAAGCCCAGCCCGCGATCTGCGACATGCGTGAGCTGGCCAGAGCCATGCCCTCCCCGAAGGTGGCCTCGTTGCCGTGCATGCGCTGATCGGCGTTGTGGGCGAGGCCGACCGCGAAATAGAAGTTGACGAACGCGGCGAGGTAGATCCCGATCGCGGCGAGCACGATGCCGAGCGCCTCGGGTCCCTGATCGACGAAATAGAGCCCCGGGCCGATCAGCACGATCGCCACCAAGAGCGCCAGCAGTCCGCCGACAAGCGGAAACTTGATCAGGCCGGGCTCGTCGCTGAGGATGCGCCAGCTCTTTTTCGTCAGTTGCCAGCCACTCTTGATTCGCTTGAACATGGCCCTACCTTATCCCGCGCGTTCGGCGGCTATTCCGGGGACTTGCTGGACCCCGCGTGACTCGAAATATTCCCACTCGAGCTCCCCGAGCTCGGTCGACGCGGGGTCGGCGTAGACCCACTCGCGCATGATCCGGTGCCAATTGCGTTTCGCCCGCAGCTGGCCGAGGACCGCGACCACCCCGATCTCCATCCGGCGTCCCATCAGCTCCTCGGCCGGAATCGATTCCCGCCGCATCAGGTCGAAATACTCGGAGCGGGGATCGTGGGTCACCTCGATCATGCGCATGACCAGTGGCGGATCGATCTCGACCTCCCGGTCCTTCATGTACCAGCCCCCAATCGCCTTGACGTGATCCATCAGGTGTTCGGCGTCGAGCTTGGACGGCTTCTTGATGAACCCGAGGTCGTGGAGGGCGCCGCGCAGCCCCTCGGCGTCGTCGCGCACGGCCGCGTCCACCGCCCGCTGCTCCAGCTGGATCTGCTCGCGGTCGAGCTTCTTGGTCATGCCGAAATCGAGGAAGGCGACCCGGCCGTCGTCCATCAGCAGGTAGTTGCCCGGATGCGGATCGGCGTTGAAGTGCTGCAGGTGGTAGATCGAACCGAAGCTGCCGCGGAAGATGATCTCGCCGAACCGGCTGCGTTCCTCCGGCCCGAGTCGTTTCACCTCATCGAAGCCGATCCCGTCGACGAACTCGGTGACCAGCACCCGCCGCCGCGACAGCCGGGTGATCACATCCGGCACGAAGATGAACGGGTGGCCCCGGTAGGCCCGGCTGAACGAACGCTGGTTCTGGGCCTCGTACTCGTAGTCGAGCTCTTCCAGCACGCGTTCCCGGAGTTCCTTGACGACCTCCTTCACGTCGAGGCCCGGCGCCATCACCTTGGCCATCCGCACCAGCATCCCGGCATTGCGAAGATCCGACTCGAGTGCCTCGGCAACACCCGGATACTGGATCTTCACGGCGACGATCCGGCCGTCGAGCAGCTCGGCCCGGTGGACCTGTCCGATCGAGGCCGCGGCGATCGCCTTTTCCTCGATCGAAGCGAACATCGAATCGAGCGGCGCCCCGTCGTACTCCTCTTCCAGCACCTCGACCACCTGATGCCACGGCATCGCCGGCGCGTCCGAGCGCAATTTCGCGAGTTGCTCCTGATATGTCTCGCGATACTCCTCGGGGATGAACTCGGTGTCGATGAAGGACGCGAACTGTCCGATCTTCATCGCGGCGCCTTTCATCTGTCCGAGCGCCTCGACCATCTTCATCGCGGTCTCGGCATGGCGGTCGTCGAGCTTTTCCTGTGCGGAATCTCCCTTGCGGACTAGGTTTGAGGCCTTCGTGCCAGCGTACTTGGCACCCTGAGATCCGATCACCGAGCCGAGTTTCGCCGAGCGCCGGACCCTGCCCTTCGGGATTTTCGACTCATCGGCCATGCGTTAAGGGTACGTCCTTCTCTATGCTCTTCCGTCCTATGTCTTCTGAACGAGCAACTCTCACCGCATCGCCCCGCAACGAATTCGGCTCCCGTACCTCCCGCCGTCTCCGAAAGGACGGCAAGGTCCCCGGCGTCGTCTACTCCGAGGGCACCGAAGCGATTTCGTTTCAGGTCGAGAGCCGCGATGCCCGGGTCATCCTGGGTGAGGGACACGCTCTGTTCGACCTTCAGATCGAAGGCTCCGACCCGGTTCCCGTGGTCGTCAAGGAGCAGCAGCATCATCCGGTGCGCGGCGATCTTCAGCATCTCGACCTCCAGAAGGTCGATCTCAACGTGAAGATCCAGGCCGAGGTCCCGGTCGTGCTCGAGGGCGAAGACGACTCTCCGGGCAACAAGCAGGGCGGCGTGCTCGAGCACGTGACCCGCGAGGTCACGGTCGAGGCTCTGCCGACCAACATCCCGGACAGCATCACGCTCGATGTGTCCGCGATGGAGATCAACGACACCTTGACCCTCGAGCAGCTGGTCGCGCCCGACGGCGTCGAGCTGATCGCCGACGATCCCGCCGAGGTCACCCTGGTCACCCTCTCGCCGCCGCGCGTCGAGGAGGAGCCGGAGACCGAAGTCGAAGCCGATCCGGAAGTCGTGGGCGAAGAGCCCGCAGCCGACGCCGATGCCGGCGACGAGGGTGGCGACGACAGCGGCGACGACTCCTCCGAGGAGTAGGCCCTGTCCTTATTCCGGCGGTCCGCCAAAGCTGACGGCGGTGACACCGGCGACGGTGGCGATTCCCCGATCCTGATCGTCGGCCTGGGGAATCCCGGACAGCAGTACGCCCGGAGCCGGCACAACGTCGGTTTCATGGTCGTCGAGCATCTGATCGATCGCTGGAACCTGGGCAAGTCGAAGGAGAAGTACAGGGGATTGATCACCGAGGGCCGCACCGGCCCCGGTGGCCCCCGGGTCGTTCTGCTCCGCCCGATGACCTTCATGAACGAGTCCGGCAAGTCGGCCGGACCGCTGATCGGCAGCAAGAAGATTCCGCTGGACCGAGTGATCGTCGTCCACGACGAGATCGATCTCGGGTTCGGCGATGTCAGGACTCGTCTCGGAGGCGGGCTCGCCGGCCACAACGGTCTGAAGAGCCTGAAGGCGAATCTCGGCAGTCCCGATTTCTGGAGGGTGCGGGTCGGGGTCGACCGTCCCGACTCGACCGATCCCGAACGGGTGGCGGGCTACGTACTCGGAAAGTTCAGCGAGAAGCCGGACCAGGTGGAGGGGCTGATCTTCGACGCGGCGTCCGCGACCGAGAGACTTGTCGAACAACTTGAGAATCCCGAGGAGAACCCAGCATGAGCATGACCACATACGACGTCGATGACCGTGGAGTCGCCCTGATCCAGATGGACCGGCCGCGGGCGCTGAACGCGATCAACGTCGAGATGCTGGAGGAGATGCTGGTCCATCTCGCCGCCGCCCGCGAGGACGATGCGGTCCGTACTCTGGTCTTCTCGTCCACCGATCACATGTCGTTCTCGGCCGGGGCGGACCTGAAGGAAGAGCTCGACGACGAGGGCAAGGTCAGGCGGATGCAGCTGTTCGCCGATCTCTACGACGGCGTCGTCCAGTTCCCGAAGCCGACGATCGCTGCCTGTCACGGCTACACGGTAGGTGGCGGAGCGGAGATCGCGATCTCATGCGACATCCGGATCGGCGGATCGAACCTGCAGATGCGATTCCCCGGGGCGGCGCTCGGCGTGCCGGTCGGTCCGGCCCGCCTGGTCACGCTCTGCGGCCTTTCCGCCGCCAAGTACCTGCTGCTCAGCTCCAATGTGATCAAGGTCGAGGAGGCCTTCCGTCTCAATCTGGTCAACCAGATCTCACCGGGGGCCGCGACCGAGAACGCCGCCCTGGAGCTGGCATCCCGGATCGCCGCCTACGATCCCGAATCGGTCGCGAACGTGAAGCGCCTGCTCCACAAGTGGGACGACATCGAGGGACGCTCAGCCGACGAGGGACGCGGCCAGGTCGAGTGGCAGAGGACCGGCAGGGGACTGCACTGAACTGGGAATCGGAATCGCTTCGCTTCGCTGTGCGATTCCGATTTCGAAGACTCACCCGGCGATCGAGATTCTTATTGCGTGTACCGGTCCAGCACCGGACGCATTCCCAGCTCCAGGGCCGTCGCCTTGCCCGACTCGTGTAGCTCGGACGCTCTTTCCCGGTCGGCGCCGGTTCTCTTCAAGACGTCCGCCAGACCCAGCTGAGCCCGCGCGAGGTAAGGCAGCGAATCCATCTGGAGGCACATCTCGATCGCCGCTTCGAGCGGTTCGATCGCCTCGGCGTCCCTGCCGGACACGATGAGCATCTCGCCCAGGAGCAGATCGACCGGGCCGTAGGTGCCCCCGGTCGGTCCGAAGATCGTCCACTCGCCTGTCCAGGGCATCATCAACTCCGCCAGTTGGCCGGCCCGCTCCGCGTCATCCAGCTCGAAGAAGAGCATGGTCGCCATGCCGCAGTACGGAAGCTTGGTCACGTGACGCCCGCCGTATCCGTCCAGTCCATCACGGCCGGGCAGTTCCAGCTCGCGCCTGGCCTCGTCGATCTGGCCGGCGTGAATCATGCCCAGCAGCAGCCCCAGCCTCCAGACGGGCCAGGTCTCCCAGTCGTCGGTCATCTCGGCCTTTTCCCGCAGCCGTTCGACGTGGTCGCCCAGCCCTCCCTGAAGCGCCCTCACCATGAACAGGAGGGTGTCGAAGCTGGCGACCGCGGCGGATTGGGGGATGCCCGACGCGATCGAGCCGTTGACCAGGCGCTCGCCCTCCAGCCAGTGGCCCTCGAGAAAGCATCGGACCGCCTGCATCGCGGCCGTCGCGACCTTGGTCTGCGGCAGGTTGCGGGAGACGTGGGCACGGCGGGCCTGATCCGAATCCATCTGGTCTCTCAGGCCCAGGTTGAAGGCGACGACCGATCTCCAGGCGAGGGCCTCCGTCTTGTCCTCCGGGTCGTCGGTGGTCTCGGCCAGCTCCACCATGCGCAGGGTGTAGGCGAACCTGTCCTGCCGGTTCTCGGGCTCCCAGATCAGCATCACGGTCGCGCTGAGCACCCTGAACTCGGTCGCCGGGTCGTCGAGGCGGCGGACCATGTCCCGGGCGTCCAGCATCATCTCGCGGGCCCGCTCGGTCGAGGTTCCACCCAGGTAGAGCGCGTGGCCGAGGAAAGCCATCAGCTGTGCCCTGAGCGGACCATCCTTGGGGCCGATCGCGTCCAGGGCCTCCTGAAGCAGCGCGAGATGCTGGTTGCGGTCGACGTCGAAGGCCTCCCAGCTGCCCCAGTTGGTGCCGACCGCGGCCCGGGCGAGCAGTTCCGGAACGCCGGATTCGCGGGCCGCGTCGGCGGCCTCGAAGAAGGTGTCTCCGGCCCGCTGAAGATCGCCCATGCGCCATTCCGCTTCGGCCTGGCTCAGCAGCAGGCCGGCGAGCACGCTGAGGTCGACCGGCTCGTCGGAGCGGCAGGCGGTGATCGCGTCCTCGTAGAAGCCGACCGCCTCGACATACGCGAGCCGTTCCTCGGCCTGCTCTCCGGCCCTCGTCGCGTAGAGGACGGCACGGTCGGATTCGGCCGGTCCCGCCTGGCCGAAATGCCAGGCCAGCTCGCCGATCATCTTGTCCGGCCGGTTCCGGTAGCGCTGCTCGATCGCCTCGCCGATGTTCCGGTGGACCTGTGTCCTGCGGGTAAGGCTGAGTTCCCGGCTCAGGGTGCTTCGCAGCAGGGCGTGGACGAAGGAGTAGCGCCCTGGGATGGTCGGCGACTCGTCCAGCAGGCCGGCGAGCACGGCCGAATCGAGCAGTTCGATCACCCGGTCTTCGTCTTCTCCTGTGGTCGCGATCAGGATGTCGAGATCGAAATCCCGTCCGATCAGGGCGGCTCGCTGGAGCAGCTCCGGCCCACCCTCGGGCAGTCTCGAGACTCGCCGCCCGATGATCTCCCGGACCTCGACCGGCACCGTGGCCGGATCGCTCTGGCCGGTTTCCTCGAGGTGCCTCACGATCTGCTCGATGAAGAAGGGGTTGCCTCCGGTCTGGTCGTGGAGGGCGGCGGCGAGGTTCTCGTCGATCCGGCCGCGGATCAGGTGGCGGACCGCCTCCGGGTCGAGCGCGTCGACCTTGAGCCTGGCGGTGGGCAGGTGGCGCTGAAGGTTCGCCACGGTCTCCAGCAGCGGACTGCTCTCGGGCAGTTCGGTGTCGCGGTAGATCCCCAGGGCGAGCACGCCCTTCGGCGGATCGTCCCCGGCCAGGCTGCTCAGCAGCAGCAGAGTGGACCGGTCGGCCCAGTGAAGATCGTCGAGGATGATCAGCATCGGCTTGATCGCGGTCAGGCGCCCGATCATCCGCAGCACCGAACTGAAAAGCGCCTGGCGCTCCGACTCGAGGTCGGCCGGCGGTCCCGGCGGCACGTCCATCCCCCGGACCAGTTCCGGGAGGATCCGTGAGAGGACCGGTCCGTCCGCGCCGACCACGGTGAACAGGTCGGTCTCGTCGATCTGCTCCATCGCGGTCCGCAGCAGGCCGGACCAGATGCGGAATGGCCGGATCTCGTCCGGTTCGCAGCGCCCGTAGAGCACGGTCACGTCATCCCGGCTGGCCGCCAGCTCCGCGGCGAGCCGGGTCTTGCCGACGCCGCCCTCTCCGGACATCAGGGCGATCCGGAGCTCACCGGAGGCGGCCCGTTCGAGTTCGGTCCGGAGCCTGTCCAGGGTCTCGCCGCGTCCGACCATCTCGATCGCGCGAATGCGGGGGTCGATCAACTCGCCGATCTCGATCGTCGGCTTCTGTCCGTCCGTATCTCTTCGGTCGGAGACGGGGACGCCGGCCGCGCCGTTCGCGTGTTCGTGGGCGTTCAGCAGCTGTTCGTGGAGTGCGGTGAGCTCGGGAGCGGGAAAGGTGCCGAGTTCTTCGCGCAGGAGAATCCGCAGCTCCTCGTATGAACGGAGAGCCTCGGCGATATTGCCCTGCGCCCTCATCACCTCGATCAGGGCGGCCCGGGCCGATTCGCGGAAGGGCGAGGCCTCGACCGCGGTGCGGGCCGATCTCTCGGCTCTGGCGAGCTCGGCGGGACCGAGCCGGACGCCGGCACCCGCGACCGCTTCGAGGGAGCGCAGGCGCATCTCCTCCAGGTGTGCGCGATGCTCGTCGATCCAGCGGGACTCGAGTCCCGGCAGCAGGCCACCGCCGAAAATCTCTTCGGCGCGGATCGCCAGATCCCAGGCGGACTCCGCGTCGCCGGCCTCGAGGCTTTCGCGGGTCGCGTCGAGCGCGTCCTGGGCGACCTCCCAATCGATACGCGCCTCCTGGCCGAGTGAGAGGGAAAGCTCCGCACGTCCTTCGAGGCGACCCGGGCCGAGGGTCTTGCGCAGGCGTGAGAGCGGCGGGGCCAGCAGCGCCTCACCGCCACTGGGCAGGCCCTCGTCGGCCCAGAGTGCCTCGACCAGCTCGTCGCGCCGCACCGGATGGGACCGGTTGAGAACGAGATAGGAGAAGAGCAGCCTTCCCTGGCGGCCGGGCAGATTCGCTTCGAGCTGCTCTCCGTCCCAGCGGACCGAGAGCCGTCCGCAGAGCGTGATTTCCGGATTCGCCATCCGGGCAAGTTACCGGGGCGGGATGACTATCGCGCGTAGCGGGACAGGACCGGCCGCATGCCCAGCTCGAGCGCGATCGAGTGCCCGGTCTCGAACAGTTCCGCGGACCGATCCGGACCGTCCGGATCGCCGAGCCGCCGGAGCGCTTCGCTCAGACCGAGCGCGGTTCGTGCCAGGTAGGGACGCGCTCCCATCTCCCGGCAGGTGCTGAGCGAACGCTCCAGAGAGGTCGCGGCCTCGCGGTCACGGTCCTGGACGAGGTACATCTCACCGAGCAGAAGCTCGACCGGCCCCATGCAGGCACCCGCCGGCCCGAAGATGACCCACTCTCCCGCGTACGGTTCCATCAGGTCGGTCAGCTTGGCCGCCGCGGCGACGTCCTCCAGTTCGGCGACGGCCAGGGCCGCGACCGTGCAGAAGGAGAGGTAGGTGATGTTCAGCTGGCGGACGCCGTCGAGTCCGTCGTAGTCGACCCCTTTCAGCTCCTCGCGCACCTCGTCGGCGCGACCGGCGTGGACCTTGGCCAGCAGCAGTCCGAGCCGCCAGGTCGGCCAGGTTTCCCAGCCGGCTGATTCGGCGGCCATGCTCTCGATCCGGTCGATGTGCTCATGGAGGCGCCCCTGCTGGGCCAGCACGATGAACTGGTGGGCGTCCTGAATCGCGATCGCCGCCGCCTTCGGGATGCCGGCATCGAGCTGTTCGCGGGTGATCCGCTCCCCTTCGTCCCAGCTTCCCTCGAGGAAGCAGCGTGCGGCGCGCATGGCCGCGGTCGAGACCGATATCTGGGGCAGGGTCTTGTTCAGCACCGCGTGGCGTGCCTGGTCGGCGTCGGCCTCGGCGATCCGTCCGAGGTTGATGTGGGCCACCGAACGCCAGGCCAGTGCCTCGGCCAGGTCCTCGGGATCGGCCGAGAGTTCGGCTATCTCGACCATGCGGTCGGTGGTGGAAAGCCGCAGATCCTTGTTGTCGGGTTCCCAGCGGCGAAACGATGTCGCGGCGAGCACGATGAACTCGGTCTGGGGGTCGCCGAGCCGGGTGGCCAGCCGCTCGGCTTCGATCGCGAGATCGCGGGCCCGGTCGGTCACTCCACTGCCGAAATAGAGAACCTGGGCCAGGTTGGCGAGCACCTGTGCCCGCAGCGGCCCGTCGGCCGGACCGATCGCGTCCAGGGCTTCCTGGAGCAGGTCGAGCTGTTCCCGGCGATCGGCGTCGAAGGCATCCCAGCTGCCCCAGCAGGTGCCGACCGCGGCCCGGGCCAGCAGGTCGGGAAGGCCGGATGCCCGGGCCGCGTGTGCCGCCTCGAAGAAGGTGTCGCCGGCTTTCTGGAGCTCGCCGATCCGCCATTCGGCTTCGGCCCGGCTCAGCAGCAGTTTCGCCAGGGTGCCCTCGTCGACCGGTTCGTCCGAGCGGGCCGAACGGATCGCGTTGTCGTAGAAGACGACCGCTTCGTCGTAGGCGAGCCGGCTTTCGGCCTGCTCGGCGGCCCGGGTGGCGTAGAGGACCGCGCGGTCGGCCTCGGCCGGCCCCGCCTGCCCGAAGTGCCACGCGAGCTCACCGGGACGCTGGTCCGGCTTGCCCCGCACCGCTTTCTCGATCGCCTCGCCGATGTCGCGGTGAACCCGCGAGCGGCGGGTGAGGCCGAGCTGTTCGTACATGGTGCTGCGCAGCAGGGCGTGGACGAAGGCGTAGCGGCCGGCCACCGACGGGGATTCGTCGAGCAGGCCGGACCGGGAGGCCTCGTCCAGCAGCCTGATCACCTCGTCCTCGGTCGACGAGGTCGTCGCGAGCAGGATCGGCAGGTCGAATTCCCGTCCGATCAGGGCCGCGCGGCGCAGCAGCTCGGGGCCGCCTTCGGGCAGGCGGGCGACTCGCTGGGAGATCACCTCCCGCACGCCGTCGGGCACCGCCGACGGGAATCTCTCGCCGGTTTCCTCGAGGTGCCGGACCACCTGCTCGATGAAGAACGGGTTGCCCGCGGTCTGGTCGCGCAGGACGTCCGCGAGGTCGCCGTCGACCCGGTCCTCGATCAGCCGCCGGATGTCGTCGGTCTCGAGCGACTCGACCCGCAGCCGGATGGTGGGCCGGTGACGCTGGAGGTTGATCAGGGTGTCCATGAGCATGGATTCGGGTGGCAGCTCGGTGTCCCGGTAGGTGCCGAGGGCGAGCATGCCGCGGGGCGGGTCGTCTCCGGCCAGGCTGCTCAGCATCAGCAGGGTGGACCGGTCGGCCCAGTGAAGATCGTCGACCACCATCAGCAGCGGCCGGTATGCGGTGATGCGGCCGATCGTGCGGAGCACCGCCCCGAAGAGCGCCTGGCGTTCCGACTCGAGGTCGGCGGCCGGTCCCGGTGCGGGCAGTCCGACGCGATAGCCCAGTTCGGGCAGGATCCGGGCGAGGATCGGACCGTCGTCGCCCACGATGTCGCTCGCCTCGAATCCCTCGATCTGATCGATGGCCGATCGCAGCAGGCCCGACCAGACCCGGAAGGGCCGGATCTCGTCGGGTTCGCACCGGCCGTACAGGACCGAGATGTCTTCGCGGCTCGCGGCCAGCTCGGCGGCGAGCCTGGTCTTGCCGACCCCGCCCTCACCGCCCAGCAGGGCGATCCGCAGCTCACCGTTCGCGGCCAGCTCCAGCTCCTCGCGCAGCTGTTCCATGATCTCGTCGCGTCCGACCATCGCCCGCTCGGCCATTCGCGGGTCGATCTGCCGGCCGATGGTGACCGGGGCGCGGGACGCCGAGACATCGGTTCCGTTGCTTTCGGAAGTACGTCCGGGGGTCGGCCCCGATTGGTCCGTCTCGTGGGCGTTCAGCAGCTGTTCGTGGAGATCGGTGAGTTCGGGAGAGGGAAAGGTGCCCAGCTCCTCCCGCAGGAGAACTCGCAGCTCCTCGTAGGAGCGCAGCGCCTCGGCGACATTTCCCTGGGCGCGCATCACCTCGATCAGCGCCACCCGGGCCGATTCGCGGAAGGGTGAGGCCTCGACCGCGGCACGGGCCGAACGTTCGGCTCTGGCCTGCTCCGGGCCGCCCAGGCGTGCTCCGGCGCGGGCCACGGTCTCCAGGGCGGACAGCCGTGCCTCTTCCAGCTCGATCCGGTGCTCTTCGATCCAGCGGGCCTCCAGGCCCGGGAGGAGACCGCCGCCGAGGATGCGTTCGGCCTCCGTCGCCCCTTCCCATGAATCGCGGAACTCTCCTCCGGTGAAGGCCCTCTGGGCGTCGATCAGGGTCTCCCGCGCGATCTCCCAATCGACCTCCGCCTCGTCTCCGAGCACGAGGGTGAGTTCTGACCGGCCTTCGATCCGTCCCGGTCCCAGCACCTTGCGCAGGCGGGAGAGGGGAGGTGAGAGCAGGGCGTCGCCGCCGCTGGGCAGGCCCTCGTCGGCCCACAGGGCTTCGACCAGTTCGTCCCGGCGGACGGCCCGTGAACGGTTGAGCAGCATGTAGGCGAACAGCAGCCGTCCCTGGCGGCCCGGCAGGGAGCCTTCGAGCCGGTGTCCGTCCCAGGCGATCTCGATCCGGCCGCAGATCGTGATTACGGGGTTCGCCATCGACTCCGGACGGGTGGTGCGGCGAGAGTCTCGATCCACGGTGAATGCATGTCCGCAAGGTACCGATCACGTCACCGCAATAACGGGGCAAGGTCGGATCGCTTGGCTGCCGGCATGAAGACGATCTCGAAAACCGTCCAGATTCCGTCGGCCGCGAGGATGACGCCGGACAACTCCGCCGACGTGGTCCGGGCAGTGAACGAGGCCCGTGCCGCGGGACTGCGCCTGGCGGTCGTGTCCACCGGACATGGCATCGCGCCGCTGGGCGATCTCTCCGAAGCTTTCGTGATCGATGTCTCGGGGCTCGACTCGGTGGAGATCGACACGGCCCATCGAATTGCCCGGGTGGGCGGCGGGGCCACCTGGGAAAGCCTGCTCGAGCACGCGACCCGGGTCGGCCTGACCGCGCCTTTCGGCTCCGGCGGCTCGGTCGGCGTCGCCGGCTACTGCCTGGGCGGTGGGGTCGGTCCGATGGCCAGGTTTCTCGGGCTCGGATCGTCGGCCGTGCGCTCGGTCGACCTGGTCACGGTCGACGGCATCGAGATGAGGGTGGACGGCATCTCCGATCCCGAGCTGCTCTGGGGCCTGAAGGGCGGTGGCAGCGGGCTGGGGGTGATCACCGCGCTGGAGCTGGATCTCTGCCCGATGCCCGAGTTGACCGGAGGCATGCTGATCTGGCCGATCGAGCGTGCGGCCGAGGTCGGCCCGGCCTGGGCCGAATGGACCCGCTATGCGCCGGCGAGCCTGACCACCTCGCTGCGGCTGGTCCAGAACGAGCCGGGTGAGGGTCTGGCCATGATCACCGTGGCATCGCCCGCGTCCGAGGGCGCGGTCGCGGAACAGCTGGAGGACCTGATGGGGATGGCACCGGTGGGGAGTTCGGTCCGGGGCACCGATCCGTCGAAGTTCGTCGCCGAGAACGGCGATCCCGATGGCGGTCCGCCCGTGTGGCTGGAGCACGCCCTGATCGATCAGCTGCCCGACGAGGCGGTCTGCGCGGCGATCGAGTTCGCCGACCCGGCCAAGGGTTCGGAGCTGCTCATGTCGGAATTCCGCCATCTCGGCGGTGCCCTTGCCCGGGCGTCGTCCCGGGGCGGTGCGCTGGACCAGGTTGACGCCAACTTCAGCTACGCGGCGATCGCTCCGCCGGAACACCGCCTCCGGGCCGAACACGCCGCCGATTGCCTGTCAGATTTCGGCCGGGGGCGCTCTCTGCTCAACTTCTGCCGCGAACCGGCCGATCCGCGCATGGTCTTCGAGCCGGACACGATCATCCGGCTGGGCGAGCTCCACTCCAGGCTGGATCCGAACGGTGTCATGCTGACCCCTCATCGCTGACCGAGACATCCGGGCCGACATCTCCGACCCCGGCGGACCTCTCCTTGTAGGCTGATTGGCCGCTCGGCAATCCGGGCGGTGAACTTCAGGAATCCAGACTGTCACTTCGCCCATCCATCGATCTGCTTCTCGATGACCCCCGGGTAACCGGGCTCGCGGGACGGGTTCGCGATGCCGCAAACGGAGGAGCGAAGGTCGAGGCGAAGGTCTCGAGCGCGCTCCGTCCGGCCCTCCTGGCCGGTCTGCTCGAGGACGATCGCGCCCTGGAGGATCGTCCGGCGCTGATCGTCACTCCCGACGATCGTTCGGCCCGGGAGCTGACCCTCGCGCTGCGCGCCTACCTCGGTGACCGCAAGGTTCGCTCGTACCCGTCGCGGGGCACCGGATACGCCTCGCAGGTGAGCCCGCCGCCGCACCTGATCGGGCTGCGGATCGACGCCCTCGACTCCTTCGGCCGGGATGAGCGCACCCCGCCGGTGGTGGTGGCCAGCGCGATCGCGCTGGCCGAGGCGATCCCGGACAAGTCTCTCCGGCCCGAAGGTTTCTCGATCGCGGTCGGGGAGGAGCATGACCTCCCGACCCTGACCACCGATCTCGACGCCGCCGGCTACGAGCGGGTCGACCAGGTGACCGAGCGCGGGCAGTTCGCGATCCGGGGTGGCATTCTCGATGTCTTCGCGGCGACCGAGGACCGGGCGGCACGGATCGAGTTCTTCGGCGACGAGATCGATTCGATGCGCTGGTTCTCGACCTTCACCCAGCGTTCGCTCGGCAAGGCGGAGAGCCTCGATCTCGCTCCCGCCGCCGAACTCGACGTCGAGCATCGCGAACTGGCGGAGCTCGCGATCGCCGAGGCGCTCGAGGAGGGCACCGAACCGGACCTGGTCGCGGCGCTGCCGATCGACCATTTCCGTGCCCCGCTGGATCTGATTCCCGAGCACGCGGTGGTGATCCTCGCCTCCGAGGAGGAGATCGAGCCGGCGCTCAAGGATCACTGGGATGACGCGACCACCGCGATGCATGCCGACGACGCGCGCCACCTCTACGAGGATGTCGCGGAGCCGCTGAACGAGCGGGCCTCCCTGGTCATCTCGCGTCCGGTCGACGGAGCGGACGATTCCGGGGATCCGCCGATGCGCGCGATGCTCGCCGAGACCCCTGCCCGCAACATCAAGGAGGCCGAGGCGGAGTTGCTGAAGCTGGTCTCCGCCGGCTACCGGACCGTGGTCGCCTTCGATTCCCGCGGCGAGGCGGAACGCACCCGCTACGGCATGGACCGGATCGACGCGAAGATCCTCGACGACGGGCGCCTGCCGGCCGACCCCGGGGTGTCCCTGGTCGAGGCCCGGGTCACGGAAGGGTTCGTGTCACCCGAGCTGAAGCTCGCGGTGATGCCGTTCCGGCGGCTGCTCCATCGCCGCCGCCGGGCCGACGAACGTGCCCCCGAGGCGGTTCGCGGGCGCCTCACCTTCTCCGATCTGAGAGTCGGCGACTACGTCGTCCACGAGGACCATGGTGTCGCCCGTTTCGCCGGCTTCGAGACCCGCGAGGTCGGCGGCATCACCCGTGACTACCTGTACCTGGAGTACAAGGGCGAGGACCGGGTCTATGTCCCGACCGACCAGTTCGCGAAGCTCTCGCGCTACGCGAGCTCGGCCGGCTCGCCGACCCTCTCGGCGCTCGGCGGCAAGAAGTGGCTGAACATGAAGGCCCGCGCCCAGCGCGCCGCGGCCGAGATCGCCGGTGATCTGGTCAACCTCTACGCCGAGCGGCGGACCCGCACCGGCCATGCCTTCGCGCCCGATTCCGAGTGGCAGATGCAGTTGGAGTCGGCTTTCCCGTACCGCGAGACCGCCGACCAGATCGAGGCGATCGAAGCGGTGAAGGGCGACATGGAATCGGGCCGTCCGATGGACCGGCTGGTCTGCGGCGACGTCGGCTACGGCAAGACCGAGGTCGCGATCCGGGCGGCGGTCAAGGCGGCCTCGGACGGCAAGCAGGTGATGATCCTGGCGCCCACCACGATCCTCGCCCAGCAGCACCTGGGCACCTTCAAGGAGCGTCTCGCCGACCTGCCTTTCAAGGTGGACGGGGTCAGTCGCCTGCGAAAGCCGGCGGAGGTCAAGGAGATCATCAAGAGCTATGGCGAGGGCGGAGTCGATGTCCTGATCGGAACTCACCGGCTCCTGTCACGCGACGTGCGGGCCAAGGATCTGGGACTGATCGTGGTCGACGAGGAGCAGCGCTTCGGTGTCAAGCAGAAGGAGCTGCTGCGCCAGCTGAAGCTGAAGGTGGACGTGCTTTCGCTCTCGGCCACACCGATCCCGCGCACCCTGCAGATGTCGATGGCCGGGCTGCGGGACATCTCGGTGATCGAGACCCCGCCCGAGGGACGGCGTCCGGTCCGCACCTATGTCGGCCCCTGGGATGAGACCCTGGTCGAGCGGGCGATCAGGCGCGAAGTCGATCGAAAAGGTCAGATCTTCTTCCTGCACAACCGGGTGGAATCGCTCGACGACGCGGCCGAGCGCCTGCGGGCCCTGGTCCCGGGGCTGCGGGTCCAGGTGGCGCACGGCCAGATGGAGGAGAACGAGCTCGAGGCGGCGATGCTCGCTTTCATGCGCGGGGAGGCCGATTGCCTGGTCGCGACCACGATCATCGAGTCGGGTATCGACATCCCGGCCGCCAACACGTTGATCGTCGAGCGGGCCGACCATCTCGGCCTGGCCCAGGCATACCAGATCCGTGGACGAGTGGGACGCTCTCGCGAACGGGCCTTCGCCTACCTGCTCTACCCCTCGGAGGAGGCGCTCACCCCTGACGCGTCGACCCGCCTGGCCACCCTGGCCGACCACACCGAGCTCGGTTCGGGATTCAAGATCGCGATGCGGGACCTCGACATCCGCGGTGCCGGCAACCTGCTCGGCGACGAGCAGAGCGGCCATGTGGCGGCGGTCGGCTTCGAGCTCTATTGCCAGCTGATCGACGACGCGGTGGCCGAGCTGTCCGACCGCGGGGAAGCCGAAGAGGCGGCCGAACCGGTCCGGCTCGACGTCGGGGTCGACGCCTACCTGCCGGTTTCCTATGTGCCGTTCGAAGCGGCCAAGATCGACGTTCACCGGCGGATCGCGGCGGCCCGGCGGCCGGGCGAGCTGCGCGCGATCACCGACGAGCTGGCCGATCGTTTCGGGCCGATGCCGATCGAGGTCGAGAACCTGATCGCGCTGCAGGGCGCGCGGATCAATCTCGGCGAGGCCGGCGCCGAGGCGGTCCAGTTCCGTGGCGGCAAGCTGACGGTCACCGGGGTCGAGCTGGATTCCGCGGCGGCCGAGAATCTTCGCTCGCTGGTCGAGGGAGCGGCCTACGACTGGCGCGCCAAGGAGGTCTCGATGCGGATCACCAACGAGCCCGACGCGCGGTTGGGAGCGATCTCCGACCTGGCCGAGGGTCTGTCGCGCGCTCGGGTAGATATGCTCTCCAATTCGTAAGCGGAGGATTTTCAGACTTATCTCAGGAGGGTTTACTGCATGAGCGGCGCACGTAAGTTCGGGCTGGTTCTTTTCGGGGCGATTCTCGTCGCCGTTTTCGCTGGTATCGCCATCGCGAATGGGGGAGTCACTCAACCCAGCGTGCCCTCCGGCGATGTGGCCCTGGTGGAGGAAGTTCCCGACGGTCTCGGGGACATCAGCCAGGAGGATTACGACACCACCTTCACCCAGACCTGGAAGCGCGGCGGCCTCAAGAAGGCTCCCAAGCCGGGCGACGCCCAGTACGACCAGGTGCGCGACGCGGCGCTCAACGACCTTCTCGACCAGGCCTGGCTCACGGGTGAGGCCTCGGAGCTGGGTGTCAACGCCACCCAGCGTGAGGTCGACAACGAGTTCAAGACGATCCGCAAGGACCAGTTCGAGGACGACGCCGCCTACGAGAAGTTCCTCAAGGACAGTGGATTCACCAACGAGCAGGTCCTGCAGCGGGTCAAGCTCCAGGTGCTGAGCCGCAAGATCGAGGAATCGATCACCAACAGCGTCACCTCGGTCTCCGACGAGGACGCCAAGGACTACTTCGAGGAGAACAAGGCGACCTACGCCACCCCCGAGTCGCGGGACATCAGGCTGATCGTGACCGACGACAAGGCCGACGCCGACAAGGCCGCCACCGCCTTGAAGGAAGATCCCTCCGATGAGAACTTCGCCAAGCTGGCGAAGAAGTACTCGACCCACGCCAGCAAGGACAAGGGCGGTGAGACCGTCGCGACCGAGGGTGTCTTCCCCGATCCGGCCGGCGCCGACATCATGTCGGCCGAGGTGGACGTGGTCGCCGGGCCGGTCAAGGCCGGTGAGAGCTACTACGTCTACAAGGTCACCAAGATCAACGAGGCTTCAGAGGGCTCGTTCGACGAGGTCAAGGACCAGATCAAGCAGCAGCTCCTGCCGACGAAGCAGCAGGAGGCGATGAGCAGGTTCGTCGCGTCCTACAACTCCAAGTGGACCGCCCGCACCTTCTGTGCCGACGACTACCTGACCTCTCGCTGCCACAACTACGAGCCGTCCGGCCGTCTGACGCAGACCGATCCCTCGACCGGCGCGGTCGTCGATGCGGCCGAGGCCGCCTGCTACGAGGCGGACGCTGCCGACAAGGTCGCCGACGCCAAGCAGCCGATCGCCTGTCCGTCACTGGTTCCGGGACGCAAGGTTCCGGCCCCCGGTTCGGCCCTGGGCATCGGGATCGACCCGTCCCAGGTGATCTCGACCCTGCCGCCGCAGCGCCCGGTGCCCGCCGGTGACGCCGAGGCCGCGGCAGCCGCCGGTGCCGCCGCGGCCGCGGCAGCAGCCGCCGGTGGAGCCGCCGGAAGCACCGATCCCGCCGCCGCGGCAGCCGCCCAGGCAGCAGCCGCCCAGGCAGCGGCCGCTCAGGCCGGCGGTCAGTAGACCCGAGATGTCAGAACCCGCTTCCCTCGTCCAGGCGCTCGAACGCCTGGACGAGGTGACGCGGCGTCTCCGGGAGGAATGTCCCTGGGACCGCGAGCAGGACGAGCGCTCGATCGTGCCGCATACGGTCGAGGAGGCGTACGAGCTGGCCGAGGCCGCCCGCAGCGGCGATGACGCGGCGATGCGGGACGAACTGGGCGACGTGCTCTTCCAGGTCGTCTTCCTCTCACTGCTGCTGGAGGAGCGAGGTGCCGGCGACCTGCCCTCGGTGGCGACCCAGCTGACCGAGAAACTGATCCGTCGTCATCCCCACGTCTATCCGCCGGAGGGAGCGGACACGGCCGGTGATGGCGAGACCGGCATCGAGACCGCCGACGACGTGCGCCGTCAATGGGACGAGATCAAGACCGGGGTGGAGGGACGCACCGCCGAGAAGGATTGGCGAAAACCGGGAATTCCGGCGCTGATCTACGCCAACAAGATCCAGTGGAAACTGGATCCGGCCGAGAAGCCGGCCAACGTCGGCGCGGACAATCCGAACCGGGCCGAGGACGAGGCCGAAGTGGGCCTCATGCTCTGGGCCGCGGTCGAGCAGGCGCGCTCCCGGGGCATCGATCCCGAGCTCGCGCTGCGGGCCGAAGCCGAAAGGCGTGCGGCGAGCCTGCGCGAATAGACTGGGCGCCACATGAGCACCATAGAAGCCGTTCACGCACGCCAGATCCTCGACTCTCGAGGAAACCCGACGATCGAAGCCGAGGTGAAGCTCGCCGAAGGCCAGATCGGTCGCGCGATGGTCCCGTCCGGGGCTTCCACCGGCGAGTTCGAAGCGGTTGAGCTGCGCGATGGCGGCACCGCCTGGCTGGGCAAGGGCGTGAGTGGCGCGGTGGCCAACGTCAACGGCGAGATCAACAAGGCGCTGATCGGTCTCGACGTCACCGATCAGGCCGAGCTCGACCGGGTGATGATCGAGCTGGACGGCACCCCGAACAAGGGCCGTCTGGGTGCCAACGCGATTCTCGGCGTCTCGCTGGCGGCCGCCCGGGCCGCCGCCCTGCTGGAGGATCGCCCTCTGTACGAGTATCTGGCTCATCTCTACGGCGAAGCGAACCCGAGCCTGCTCCCGCTGCCGATGATGAACGTGCTGAACGGTGGATCGCATGCCGACAACTCGGTCGACTTCCAGGAGTTCATGGTGATGCCGGCCGGTGCCTCCAGCTTTTCCGAGTGCCTTCAGATCGGCACCGAGGTCTTCCACTCGCTGAAGAAGATCCTCAGCGGACACGGTCTCGCGACCGCGGTCGGCGACGAGGGTGGTTTCGCCCCCAACCTGTCCTCGAACGAGGCGGCGCTCGAGATGCTGATGGAAGGCATCGAGGCGGCGGGCTACACGGCCGGCAAGGACGTCTTCATCGCGCTCGATCCCGCGACCAGCGAGATCTATGAGAACGGTGTCTACCGGCTCGAGCATGAGAACCGCTCGCTCACGGGCGAGGAGATGGCCGACTACTGGGTCAGTGCCGCCGACCGTTTCCCGATCGTCTCGATCGAGGACGGCATGGACGAGGAGGACTGGGACGGCTGGAAGCAGCTCACCGACAAGCTGGGCGATCGTGTCCAGCTGGTCGGCGACGATCTTTTCGTGACCAATCCGGAGCGCCTCAAGCGGGGCATCGACAGCGGCACCGGCAACTCGATCCTGATCAAGGTCAACCAGATCGGCACGCTGAGCGAGACTCTCGAAGCGATCCGCATGGCCGCGGACGCCGGCTACACGTCCGTGATCTCGCACCGTTCGGGCGAGACGGAGGACACCACGATCGCCGACCTGGCGGTCGCCACCGGTGCCGGTCAGATCAAGACCGGGGCCCCGTCGCGCTCCGATCGCGTCGCCAAGTACAACCGCCTCCTGCGGATCGAGGAAGAGCTGGGAGATTCCGCCCGTTTCGGCGGTGCCTCGGTTCTCAAGCGAAGCGTTTGAAGGAGTTGACCGTCCGGCCGAGAAAGGCTGGACGTGTCAGTACGCACCCAGACGAACGGCCTGCCTTCACGGGGACGGCCCGGAGGATCGGCTTCCCGGCCGGCCCGCCGCCGTCCCGCCGCCCGGCGGGACCCGGACAGGTCGGCTGCGGGCAGGATCCAGTGGGACCGGCTCGGCCGGATCGTCCTGGTGCTGCTCGTCTTCGGGCTGCTGATCTCCTACATCGGTCCGCTCTACAACCTCGCCAAGACCTATCGCTCGGCCGGCGCGACCAAGGCGGAGCTTCACCGGGTCCAGGCCGAGAACGCTCTGCTGGAACGCCGGGTCAAGCACATCAAGGGCGACTCGGTCCTGCGGCGCGAGGCCCGTCGCCAGGGAATGATCGAACCGGGCGAACAGGCCTACGTGGTCAACGGCATCAAGCCCTGAGGAAGCCCTCGAGGTAGGTGGCGATGAGCCTGGCCTCTTTCTATTTCGGAATCGCTCAGCTGGTGCTGCTGACGGCGGCCCTCGGCTATTTCGCGTTCCGGGTCCGCGGCCGGATCCTGCCGTCCTTCGACGGATCCCTGGCGAGGCTCGCCGAGCTGATCATCGCGATCGGCTCGCTGATCGTGTTCTCCGAGCTCCTGGGGCTGTTTGGGCTGTTTCATGGGGCGACGCTCCTGATTGGCGCCCTGCTGGCGGCAGCGCTCGCCTGGGCGCGAATCCAGCCGGGGCGGGTGGAAGCCGACCTGAGGCCACCCCTGCCCCCGATATCCACCGGCGCCTGGATACTCACCTTCGCGATCGCCGGCGTCCTGGCCGCCCAGTGGGCCGCGTTCGCGTCCTACAGTCTCGATCACGGCATCACCAACTTCGACTCGGTCTGGTACCACATGCCCTTCGCGGCGGACATCTACCAGACGGGCTCGTCACTCAGCTTCCATCACACGGAGACCGTCTTCCTCAACTGGTTCTACCCGCAGAACTCGGAGATGGTCCACGCCGCGGGCATGGCGCTGACCGATCGGGATTTCGTCTCGATCTTCCTCAACATGGGCTGGCTGGGCATCGCCCTGCTCGCCGGCTGGTGCGTCGGCCGGCCCTACGGCCGGCCCCACCTGAGCATGGTGGCGATCGCCGTCCTGCTGACCACGCACACGCTGGTCGCGCGCGAGCCCGGCACCGGCAAGAACGACATCGTCGCGATCGCCCTGACCCTGGCGGCGATCGCGGTGCTGATCAATCGCGGCGCCGCACCGCGCGACGGGCGCGGCCGGATCAGCCCGGACTGGACCATGGCGGTGGCCGGGCTGGCCGCCGGGCTGGCGGCCGGGACCAAGGTCACGGCGCTCGCCCCGGTCGCGATGATCACCTTCGCGGCGCTTTTCGCGACGGTCGGGGGACGCCGCTTCAAGGCCGCCGCGGTCTGGTTCGGATCGGCCCTGGTCGGCGGAGGATTCTGGTACCTGCGCAGCTTCATCGCCTCGGGCAACCCGCTGCCGCAGATGGAGTCGATCGGGCCGATCGACCTGCCCGGTCCGGAACGGCTCCAGGTAGGCCGTCCCGACTTCAACGTCCTGCACTACATAGCGGACAGCCACATCTGGCGGGATTACTTCATCCCCGGCCTCGAGAAGGGGTTCGGCGATCTCTGGCCGCTGCTCATAGCCGTGGCTATCGTCGGGCTGGTCGCGATCATGTTCCGCGGTCCGGGCCGTCTCACCCGCTCGCACGGCGCGGCCGCCCTGGTCGCGATCTGCTTCTACCTGATCACGCCGCTCAGCGCCGCCGGCCCGGAGGGGCATCCGACCGCCTTCGCGATCAACCTGCGTTTCCTGATTCCCGCCTTGGCGATGGCGACCGTGGTCGTGCCGCTGCTGCCCTGGTTCGATCGCGCCCGGCCCCGGCTGATCTTCGCCGCTGTCCTGGTCGCGCTCTTCCTGGTCAGTGGCCGCAGCGACGCGATCTACGATCAGCCCGGACGGGCCTTCGGTGTCGCGTTCGCTCTCGCCGTGGTCGGGCTGCCCGCCCTCGCCTGGCTCCTCCGGGACCGGATCCGGGCCAGATTCGGAATCGGCTCGGCGCTGGCTCCGGTGGTGGCGGTGGTCGCCGCGGGCTCACTGATCGTGGCCTGGCCCTTGGCGAGCTACTACTTCGATTCTCGCTACGAGAACTTCGAGCCGGAGACCGGACTGGCCGCGGCCTACCGCTGGGCCGACGGCACCTCCGACACCAGCATCGGTCTGGCCGGGTCCACCGCCGGTTTCAAGCAGTACGGGTTCTACGGAGAGGACCTTTCGAACGAGGTGACCTACATCGGCCGGGAGGTGGGGGGTGGCGGCTTCGAGGCGATCGGCCGGTGCCGGGAGTTCCGGCAGGCGGTCAACGATGCCGGGGTCGAGTATCTGGTCACCTCGCCCTTCCTCAATTTCGATGACACCGAACGGCCGATCAGGTCACCGGAGAGAAGCTGGATCGAATCCGATCCGGCGCTCAGCCGGGTCACCGGGCCGGCTCAGATCGAGGTGTGGTCGGTGCGCGGCCGGCTCGATCCTGACGGCTGCCGGGTCGCTCCGGAAGACGAGTTCGTTCCCGGGCTGAAGTCCGGTGCCGCGGTGGGTCAGTAGAGGCGGGAGACCCGCACGCGTTCACGGGTCTTCGAGACCGCACGCCGGGTCTCGAGGACGGAATCGACCTTGCGGGACGGCGTGCCGTCCTTGCGCAGCGTCTTGATGCGGCGGTCCAGCTTCTTCAGCCGCTTGTCGAGCGCCGCCATGCGTTTCATGTGAGCCTGGTAGCGCTTGACGCGGGGCACCCGTTCATCGTGGCCGGCACCGGGCTTCAGGCAGGTAGTGGGCGGAGTCTGGTCATGTTCGGCCCCGAGCATGTCGCGGAAGTAGCTGCTGTAGCCGTCGTCCTCCAGGTCGAGGAAGGTGGCGCCGAGACTGCGCAGCGAGAAGGCGGAGTTCACGGCGGGCACATCGTCTTCACCGGCCGGCCGGAAGGTCGAGGCGCCGCCCGTGCCGGTGATTATCTGGGTGATGCCGGTCTCGTCCCGTTCGCCCGAGGGGTTCTGGGGGAAGTAGCGCTCATAGAAATGCTGATGCCCGGTCACGACCAGATCGGTGCGGAACCGGTATAGGACCTCCCAGAGATTGCCGACCAGCGACGCGTCTCCTGAGCGTCCCCGGGCGACACCGGAGGAGAACAGCGGATGATGGAAATACGCCATCGTGCATTGGGTCTTCGAGTTCCTGCGGTTCTCCTGCAGATCCTTGACCAGCCAGCGCAGCTGCGGCCCGGTGAAGGTGCAGTCGGCCGCGTTGCAGTTGGAGTTCAGGTTGATCATGTGCCATTTGCCCGCGTCCCAGCTGGACCAGCCCTTGTTCGGCTTGCCGTAGCTCCAGACCGGCGCCTTCTGGCTCTCCCAGTAGCGGAAATAGCCGGACGCGACCTTCACGCCGTTCGCGTTCTGGTGGTAGTCGTGATTGCCGACCGAGGCGGCGATCCGGGTGCCCAGCCCGCCCCATGCCTGGCTGAAGTCGTTGTAGGCATGGGTGTATGAGGGCTGTCCCTGGATCAGGTCGCCGATCGCCAGGGCCACATCGGGATCCTGGGCGGCGATCATGTCGGCCACTCTTTTCCCCTGGCATTTGGCCGCGCCGGGCGCAGGTTCCGGCGCTCCGGGAGGGATAGCGTTCTGCCGGGTCGAATCGGCCGGGCAGCTGATGTCACCGGCGGCGGCGACCTTCAGCGCGTTCGCGGTCGCCGGAATGGCCGAGAGGCAGGCGGCCATCAGGCAGAGGAGGAGGGGGATTGATCGGCTGGGGCGTAGCAGTTCGATTGGTTAACAGGCTAGAGATACAAGGAACTCGACGAAGGCCGAGGGATCGGTAGCATCGAGAATCCCTTGAGTTATCCCCTAGAAAACGCGCTCTTCCAATGGGAAGCCGGTATCGAACGGCTTCGAGAACTCGAGTCCCGGGGAATGCTCCGGGGGGACCAGGTGACGGTTCCGGTGCGCGAGGAGCTGCGCCGCCGCCTCGGCGCCACCTTCACCTCGGAAGAGCTGGCGAATCTTTACGGATCCGGGACCGATTGGGCCGCTCAGCTGACCGGCGTCGATCCGGGAATGTCGGATCTCCAGGATCTGGTCGACGCGGCCTTCTGGCTGCACCTGCAGTCAGCCGGAGACTTCGCCGGAGGACGAAGGATCCAGCTGGACGTTTGAACAAGGAATCCGGATTGACATCCTCAGGCCTCGCGAGTCACCGCGACTCAGCGGAAGCCAATCCGGATTTCAAAGTACCCGCCGCGTGAGTGGGTATATCTGTTAGGGCACGGAGTGCCTGAACGAGGTGGTCTATTCGTCAGCGTCGTCGGCGGAATCGCCGGCGCGGCGGATCACTATCTGGTCTTCTTCGACCGTGACCGTGACCTCACGGTTGCCGGCCCAGTTCTCGCTGTAGGCGGCGATGTCCTGGATGGCGGGGTCGAGCCAGAGGCCGAATCCCTCGTCACCGTGGTCGAATGATCCTTCAAGAACGTTCGAGCGGCGCTTTCCGCGACGGCCCCGGCGGCGGCGACGGCGCGGACGGCCTTCGGCTTCGCCGCCGTCGGACTCGGTGTCGTCGTCGGCGTCGTCTGACTGGGGAGCTTCCGCCTCGCGAGCGGCGGCTTCGGCGGCTTCCGCCTCGGCCTTCTCCTTGGCGAGAGCCTCTTCTTCGGCCGCGGCGGCCTCGATTTCGGCTTCGATCTCGTCGCGGAGATCGACTTCGGAGGTTCCCTCACCTTCACCGTCAGGCGAAAGGTCGTGCTGGCGACGGAATTCGCGCAGCTCCGACGCGCTCACTTCGAGCTGGTGGGCGATCCACGCGTCGGTTCGCCCTTGGCGAACCCAGGAGCGGATTTGGTTAAGTTGTGGGCGTAGTGATCGGCGGGCCATTTTTACGATTGCGAGTGTATTGAAACCTGGCCCTCCGGCGTCGCTTCCCCTGCGGTCCGTGGTCGCGGGGGTATAGCCTTTTGGTCAAGGAGACGTGGGACTCCGAGTTCTGGTCGACTGGCCGAGTACCTATTATTAGGTAGACAAACCGCAAGGAAGTATTGAATGGAGTCCTGATGTTGGTACTAACCCGCAAAAGAGAGCAGAGCATCATCATCGGCGATAACGTCGAAGTCATGGTGCTCGGCGTGTCCGGCGACAAGGTTCGCCTGGGGATCACTGCTCCCCGCGAGGTAGAGGTCTTTCGTAAGGAAGTAATCGCCGAACGTGGCGGGGATCAAGAAGGACCCGTAGAGACCGAAGCTTGAGAAAAGGGCCCTGGAGGGCCCTTGGCTTTCAGTCCGGTTGGCGGGTCGCTGGGGACCCCGCCGGCTAGGACATGAAGAAGGTGAGTGCCTCGAACATGGCCACCGTCACGACGACGACAGTCACGGTCAGGCATACGGCGAGGACGCTGAAGCGGACCTTGCCCTGCTGCTGGCTGCGGGACACCCGCCGCTCGCGGGATCGGTTGGCGGCCCGGTGGCGAAGCTGCTCGCGTCGACGCTGCTCCAGCACCTTCTGCTGCTCGAAGGCCGTTTCAAACTGATTGAGGCTCTGTCTCATTCTCATAGGTAGTGGCCCGCTCTTCCGAAATACTGGAATGAGGCCGTTTCAGACCGTAGCAAAGTGTGAGGGAAGCGCAAGTCCGCGCCCAGCGGGAGGATTGTTTCGTTGCATCCCGACATGCCTTTGATGTCCAGGAAACAAGCCGTTTGCGGACATTCGGGCGAGCCGGAGAAGGCCCCGATGTGTGATCCAAGTCTCATGAACCATCCGTACATGAGGTTCGCTCGGAACTGATTCAGCAGGCCGACCAGAGGCCGCGGCCCGCATCCCGGGCCTCGCTCTCCAGTTCGCTGAACTGCCCGGCCCGGGCGGTGTTCGGGGAGACCTCGAGGGTCGTCGCGTAGCCGCGCCGCAGCATCTCGGCCTGGAGCAGCTTGCCGTCGACGTAGACGTAGGCGAGCAGCCGGCCGTAGTGATCGCGCTTCTCCTCGTCGAAGACGAGCTTCATGCGCCTGCCCTCGATCAGCCCGGCATTGAAGTCCTTGGACTCCTCGCCGAAGCACTCGACCGGCGCGTTCGGCTGGACCGACTCGGGCGTGTCGATGCCGATGTAGCGCACGTACTCGCTGTCGCCGTCGTAGAAGACCTTGGCGGTGTCACCGTCGACGACCCGATCGACCTTCACTGTGGTCGAGCCGCCGCCCGGCCCGTGATCAGGGTTCGATCCCTGATCACGGGTTTGCCACCAGCTGAAAGCCAGAACCACGATCAGCATCACGAGACCGATGCCGCTGCGCGGTATTCCTCTTGGTATGCGGGGAATGGGTACTTAGGGAACTGAGGAACTACGGGGTGCGCTTGACGTTGGCCAGCAGGGATTCCTTGATCTGGCCGATGATCTCGAGCGCCTCGCTCCATTCGCGCTGCCACACGTTGCGGCCGAAGATGACCCCGGATCCGCCCGCGTCCATGACCGACTTGGTGTGACCGAGCACGGTCGCGTCGTCGGTCTTCGAGCCGCCGGAGAGGACCACGAGGGCACGGCCGGCCGATTCGACGCACTGGCGGATCGCCTCGTCTTGGCTGACTTCCATCTCGTTGTACGGAGGCTGGGCGTCCTTGTCGCTGTCGAGGCCGACCTTCGGCATGTTCAGCTTGACGATGTCTGCGCCCATCTCCATCGCGAGACGCGCGGCGTAGTCGATCGCGTAGAAGGAGTTGGCTCCGCCCTTCGCGTCAACGGCCTCACCGCGGGGGTAGGACCAGACGACGAGCGGCATGCCGAAGCGGTCGCAGTCCTGACGGACCTGGCGCAGCTGGGCGAGATCCTCGTCCTGGCGGGGCGAGCCCACGTACAGCGTGTAGCCGATCGCGTCGGCGCCGAGACGCACGGCGTCTTCGACGGTCGCGTTGCAGGAGGAGAAGGCCTTGGCGGAAGACGGGATGTCGGTCTTGCCGTTCACCTTCAGGATCAGCGGCACCGATCCGGCGTAGTCCGGGTAGTACTTCTCGGCCATGCCGATCTGGCAGGCGAGAGCCGAGTAGCCGGCTTCGGCGGCCAGCTTGAACTGGTACTCGGGATCCTTCGAGGCGGGGTTCGGGAAGAAGTCACGCGGTCCGTGCTCGATGCCCTGGTCGATCGGCAGCAGCATCAGGGTTCCGTTTCCGGGGCCGAACTCGAAAAGAAGACGGTGAAGGCGGGTCCGCTTGCCGGGAGGCAGCGTCGCTAGAAGGGACTTCTGTTCGGTCAGGCTGTTGGCTTCCATTTACTTCCTGGTCCTCCTCGGAGACGGTGTGTACCCGCGGAGTATGGCAGTGCCGGAGCCCTTCCGGTGGGTTGCTTCGGCGGACGGATATCCTCGTTGGACAAAGCGATGAGTGAGACCGAGCTAAGAGTCGTCTGCAAGTCATGTGGAGCCGAGGTCAGCCCCTACGTGACCGAGTGCCCGTATTGCGGTGCCCGGGTCAGGAAGCGGGCGCCCAAACTCGAGCGTCGTGACGGTGCGCTCGAGGCCAAGAAGTCGCGCCGGGAGAAGCGCCGCGAACGGCAGGCGGCGAAGGCCCGGAGCCACGATCGGGCCGCGGCCCGGCCGTGGGTCACGATGGCGCTGATCATCGTGCCGGCGCTCGCGATGCTGGTCCGCATCGCCAGCGGTGGCACGATCGAAGGGTTCGGCGCACTGGTCGTTCCGTTCGATTCGGAGTGGTGGCGTTTCCTGACCGCGCCCTTCGCCTACGAGAACACGGGCTACCTGTTCGCCGTATCGCTCGCCATGGTGCTGTTCGTGCCCGGGCTGGAACGGAGGCTGGGCTCGATCCCGACCCTGATCCTCCTGGTCGCCTGTGGCGCGCTCGGCGTGCTGGCCGCCTACGGGGTCGAGGATCAGCGCGGAGTGATCGATTTCATCGGCGGAGGCAACGGGATCGCGCTGGGAGCGATCGCCGCCTGGTACGTGGTGGAACGCCACGAGACCGGCAACTTCGCGGACGAAAAACCCGACCTGCTCGGGGTCCTCGTCTGTGTCGCGGTGATCATGCTGCTGCCGGTCGTGGTCGATACGGCCAATGTCTGGAGCGCGGTGGCGGGCGGGGCGGTAGGAGCCCTCGCCGGCCTTGTGACTACCGTGGTCAGGCGATGACAGAGCCCTACTCAGAAGAACAGTTGAAGAAAGCCATCGAGCGGCTGTCCGATCCCGAAGCGTTCGCCGATGCCGAGCGTGTGGTCGCGACGGTCGCCCCGGAGCTGCAGGCGGTGCTGGTCACCGCCCTCGGAACCGGGGGATGGTTCGGCGAATCGCACCAGTCGGAGACGCTGAAGGCGGCGACCATGCCGGACGAGGAGCAGCGGATCCAGGCGATCCGGGGCCTGCTCTCCGAGGAGACCCACCTCGGCATGATGGTCGGGGTCGCGGTCGGCTGGGCGCTCAGAACAGAACTTGCGGAAACCGAAGCATCCGACGAAGGAGATTGAAGATGGACATTCGCTACCACGGGCATTCCTGTTTCGAACTGATCGAAGGCGACGCGACGCTGCTGGTCGATCCCTTCCTCTCGCCCAACAATCCGCTGGCCGACGCGACCGCCGATCAGGTCTCTCCGACCCACATCGCGCTGACCCACGGTCACGCCGATCATGTGGCCGACGTGGTTTCGGTCGCGAAGCGCACCGGTGCCCAGTGCGTGGCGATGGTCGAGCTCGCGAATTGGCTTGAGGAGCAGGGAGTGGAGAACGTCAGCGATCCCAACCTCGGTGGCACCGTCCGCTTCGATTGGGGATCGGTCAAGCTGGTTCCCGCCTGGCACACCAACACCACCCCGGGATCGGACGAGCGTCCCTTCAGCGCCGAGCTCGGAACCCCGATGGGCGTGCCCGCCGGGCTGATCATCGAGATGGGCGGCCTGACCGTCTACGACGCCGGGGACACCTGCCTGTTCGGCGACATGGAGCTGATCGGCAGGCGTCACGGGGTCGACGTGGCCCTGCTGCCGATCGGCGGCCACTACACGATGGATCGTGAGGACGCGGCCTACGCGGCCGAGCTGATCGGCGCCAAGCGGGTGATCCCGATCCACTACAACACCTTCCCCGCGATAGAGACCGAGGTCTCGGCCTTCGCCGACGACGTCGCGGCCAAGGGCATCGAGGCCCTGATCATCCAGCCGGGCGAGACCCTGACGCTCTAGGGCCGCGTATCGATGACCCCTTAACGGCGAAGGGCGCCCCTGAGCGCCCTTGGCCGTGTCACCGAATTCGCGGGGCCTACTGTCCCTGCGGCACGCTGGGTGGTGCCTGGCCCTGCGAAGAGGTCGGCGGCAGTGGTTGAGGATTGGGAGCCGGAGCCGGGTTCGAAGGAGTGACGACCGGCGGCACCGGCTGGGCGGGCTTGACCGGCTTGACCGGCGTCTGGGCGCCCGTCTCGATCTCACCGGCGGTCACCGGGATCGAAGGATCGGCCTGGGGGCTGTCGAGGTCCGGCTTCTCCACGCACATGCCATCGACGACGTGGCCGTTACATGCCTCGGTCGCTACCGGCTCCTCGGTGATGCTGGGGTGGCTCGTCGCGCCTTCCGTGCCGCCGTTGCTCACGGGAACGGTTGCGGGCGGGGCCTCCTGCGGGATGGTCTCGACCGGCGGCGGAACCTCTTCGACTCCGGCCTTCTCGGCGTTCGGATCAGCGACTTGGACGGGAGCCGGGTGAACCTCCGGCTGGGCGTGGACCGGCGGGGCCATCGCGATCGTCTTGCTCTGCTGGGTCACACCCTCGTTGACCGGGTTGGCGGTGACGTTCTTCTTGACCTCGACCGCACCGGCGGTGATCACCGCGGCGGTCACCACTCCGGCCAGGGCCTTGGCGCCGACGGCGCTGCCGACCGCTCCGAGTCCGGAGGCCGCACCGGCACCGATCGCGCTGACACCGGCGGCCGCGCCGGCGCCAGCTCCGGCGGCACCCGCACCGGCTCCGGCGGCACCGACACCGGCGGCCGTGCCGGCGGCACCGGCTCCGGCTCCGGCTCCGGCACCCGCGGTTCCGGCGGCACCGGCACCAGCACCCGCTCCGGCACCCGAACCGAATCCGAGCTTGGCACCGATCGCGGCCTTCAGGGCCAGGATGCCGCCCACCGGGAACATCATCGCCAGGACCTTGGTGTCCGAGCGCAGCTGCTTGCGGAAGTCAGCGCACTGCTCGCAGTCACGGACGTGACGGCGGACGGGGCCGGATGCCTTCGCCAGGCCCTCCGCGGCTTCGGCCAGTTCGACCCGGACCTCACCACAGGTGAGCATGCGGGCCTGGCTCGCCTCGGCCAGTGAAATTCGTGCCCGGACCAGCAGCGACTTGACCGACGGAACGGTCGTGTCCATCGCCTCGGCGATCTCCTCGTATGAGAGAGCGTCGATCTCTCTCAGCAGGAGCGCGGCGCGCTGGGTCTCGGGAAGCTTGGTGACGTCCTTCAGCAGCTGGCGGAACTCTTCGCGGTTGTGGACCTTCTCCGCGGTGCCGCCCTCGGCCGTCATCGGAACCATGTCCATCGATTCCTGCGCGTCTGCCTTCGGCTTGCGCAGGTGATTCAGGGAGCGATTGCGGGCGATGCGGTAGAGCCAGGGCCGGAGATTGATCTCACGGTTGTCGGCGATCATCGCCTTGTACGCGTTCACGAACACTTCCTGAAGCACGTCCTCGGCGTCCTCGGTCGAACCGATCATCTGACGGCAGAAGCCGAGCAGGCGGGCCTGGTAGCGGTCAACGATGATGTCGAAAGCACCCGAGTTGCCACTGCGCACGAGCGCGACCAGCTGCTCATCGCCCTTGAGCTTGAGCAGGGGGGACTTGCGGGTCAGTAGACCGCGTCTGGCTGCGTGGCTGAGAGTTGATGCTTCCATGAATCTCCTCGTTGACTGGGACAGCTAACTACTGAGAACACGGTACCAACGGCTTTGTAGCGCTTCCTAAAGAAAAAGTTTCCGCAAGGCTAAGATTGTGGGGCCCGGATGGCGGAACGGTAGACGCCGCGGCCTTAAAAGCCGCTGCCTCTTACGGGGCGTGCGGGTTCGAATCCCGCTCCGGGTATGCGCGGTGAGGTAGTACTGTGCCGACAGACTTTAACGTAGTGCTACCAGGAGGATTCGATGGCTGCTGAGAGACCGCATAGGGGATGGGTCCGTTTCCTCACGATCCTGGTGGGCATCGTCACTGTGATCGCGATTCTCTCCACCTGGGTCGACCGTCAGGTGTTCGACACGGACGAGTGGGGGGACACCTCTCTGAAGATGCTCCAGAACCCGGAGATCCAGAAGGCGGTCGCCGATTACGCGGTGGCCGAGCTCTACGCGAACGTCAACGTCGACAAGGAACTGAAGAACGTGCTGCCGGGCGACACCAAGGACCTTTCCGGGGTGGCCGCCGGCGCCCTGAGGCAGGTCGCCGACCAGGGTGCCCAGCGCGCGCTGGGGGACCAGCGGATCCAGGATCTCTGGCGCAGCGCGAACATCCAGACGCACAAGACCCTGATCGCCGTGCTGGAGGACAAGAGCGACGTGCTCAGCACCGATGGCGGCCAGGTCAAGCTCGAACTGCAGCCGCTGATCGTCGAGATCGCGTCTCAGGTCGGCCTGGGCGAACAGGCCAAGGCCAACATCCCGGCGAGCGTCGGCCAGATCGAGATCGTCAACTCAAGCGAACTCGCCACCGCGCAGAAGATCTCCAGCCTGATTCACGGACTCGCCCTGGTGGCGTCCCTGCTCGCCCTGATCCTGATCGCGCTGGCGGTGTATCTGTCACCCGGCTATCGCTGGCTCACCGTTCTGTGGATCGCCGTCACCTTGATCATCACTTCGGTCATCGTCTTGATACTGCGCTCGGTCGCCGGCGGCATCCTGGTCCCCGAGCTCGCGAGCCCGGACATCCAGCCCGCCGCCCAGGCCGCCTATGACATCGGGACCGATCTGCTGAAATCGATCGCCTGGACCGTCATCTGGGCGTCACTGGTCCTGATCGCGGGCTCCTGGCTGATCTCACCCAACAAGGCGGCCAAATCGACCCGTGGCTTCCTCGCGGTGCCTTTCGGCCGCTACCCGGGAGCGGTCTACGGCGTGCTCGCGCTGTTCGCCTTCATCTTCCTGATCACCGGCGCGGACGACCAGCGGGGCTTCCTGGTGCGCCTGATGATCGTGATCCTGGTCGGCACGGGCACCTACTTCTTCCGGCGCCAGCTGATGCTCGAGAACCCGGACGCGGACTTCTCTGGGATCAACGATTTCTTCGAGAAGTCGCGGGACAAGGCCAAGGAGGCCTGGGGCAACCGGCCGCGCGACATCACCAAGAACCTGCCGAAGATCGGCGGTGACAAGTCGTCCAAGGCGGCCGGCGAAGCCGAGACCAAGGTGATGGCGGCCGAGGCCGACCCGGAGACGGTGAGGCTCGATCGACTTGAACGCCTGGCATCGATGCATGAGCGCGGAATCCTCACGGACGAAGAATTCGCCGAGGAAAAAGCCCGGCTCAGGAAGTAGCGATCCAGAGGCTGCTCACATGGGTATACCGAAGGACCGGTGAGAAGTACCCCGGAATTTTCCTCGCGGTCGAGCTGCAGACCGCCTGGCTGATCGTCCTCGCGACGCTGGGCATCTTCAGCCTCTACTACGACGCGCCGATCCACGACTACAAGGACGAGTTCGCGGCGGTCATCGCGCTGACCGCGGTGGTGATCGTCATCAGCTACTTCCGTGCCCTGCGGTTCATGGCGCCGCTGCGGAAATGGATCGACAACGCGACCAAGCGGGACGATCCGGTGCTCGCGACCCGGGCCTGGGAGACCGCGGTGGGGGTGCCGATGGAGGTCGCGCTGAAGGAGATGATGTGGCCGGTGATCCTGGTCGCCGTGCCCGGAGTCGCCGCGGGCGTGATCACCCTGGACCTGAACCCCCTGGCCGCGTTTCCGCTGATGGCCGGCTGCCTGATCGCGATCGGCTACGGCGGGGTTCTGCACTATTTCGGGCTCGAGAGCGGCATGCGGCCGGTCCTGAAGGACATCAACCGCCAGCATCCGCCCTGGGCCCGGACCGAGATCCAGGTGCTTCCCCTGCGGACCAAGCTGATCGCCGCGCTGCCGCTGATCAACATCATCACCGGACTCGTGGCCGCGGCCCTTTCGGGCGGCGGCGGAGGCAGCTCCAGCCTCGGGGCCGACGTGCTGATCGCGATCGGCATCGCCTTCACGATCAGTCTGCTGCTGACCTTCATGCTGGCCGGCTCGATCCTGCGGCCGATCCATGATCTCGAGGAGGGCATCGAAGCGGTGCGCCAGGGACGGTTCGGTGTGACCGTGCCGGTCACGACCCCGGACGAGTTCGGCGATCTCTCCGCGGCGTTCAACCAGATGTCGAAGGGCTTGGCGGAACGGGAACGGATCAAGGATGCCTTCGGCACCTATCTGGACAACAACGTGGCCGATCACATCCTGAGGCAGGACCCGAGTGCCTCCGGGGTCGAGCTGGAGGTGTCGCTGCTCTTTTGCGACGTGCGCGAGTTCACCGCCTTCGCGGCGACCTCCGAGGCGCCCGAGGTGGTCGCCAAGCTCAACCATCTCTTCGAGGCGGTGGTGCCGATCATCGCCGGGCACGGCGGCCACGTGAACAAGTTCGTCGGTGACGGCCTGCTGGCCGTGTTCGGCGCGCCCGAGCCCCACAGCGACCATGCCGAGCGGGCGGTGCGCTGCGCGATCGCGATGGCCCAGCGGGTCAACCACGGAGGGTCCGGCCTGTTCAACGTCGGCATCGGGGTGAACTCGGGCCGGGTCGTCGCTGGTTCGGTCGGCGGGGCCGGCCGGCTGGAATATTCGGTGATCGGGGACGCGGTCAACGTCGCAGCCCGGGTCGAGGCCGCGACCCGCGATCTCGACGACGAGGTGCTGATCACCGAGCAGACCCGTCAGGCGGTCGGTCCGACGATCGAGCTGGTCAACCGCGGCCTGATCGAGGTGAGGGGCAAGCCCGATCCGGTGGAGGTGTGGGCGCCGGTCGTGGAGACCGCCGAACGCCGCCTGCCGGCCAACGCCAAGGTCGGCTGACGGCCGGAAGGCAGCCGAGGGCCCCGGGGTGGAGACGATCAGCACGCA
>DATJUB010000084.1:0-83788 GCA_035502775.1 Solirubrobacterales bacterium
ACCACCCCGGCGCCGTTCGCGAGCAGCACCTTGCCCGCGGCGACACCGGTGATCTGGCTCGGCGCGATCGCGTCAAGCTCGGAATCGATCTTGTCCGCCATCGCCTTCATGTGAGCCGGAATCGTCGCCGGATCAGACCCGGCCGGCGTCGGAATATCGTGATTCGCTGAGGTCGGCATACGTCTCCTAGATTCAGGTGGTGGCCGACAGGGATGTGAGACACACAGCCTTGTCGTGCGGTAGGCAAGGACCGATTTGACATGGCATGTTTGGCGCGAGCGCCGGGACAGCCGCGTCCGACCAGCCGGTCTTCCGACACTCGGTCATGTCGGGTCGATGATGAGGATCGAGACCTTTTGCGCAGGCACCGTCGATCCCGACGAATTGAAGCCATAGACAGACATCATGTTCTCTGGATCGGTGTCGCCGTGAGGGTCATAGAACTTGCCTTTGCCCCACCCGATCCGAAAGATCATTCCCCCGTCCAGGGAAATCAGTGCGAAGTAGTTCGTGTGACCGATGCCATGCTCGAAGTCAGCGGTTCCGAACGTCCCGTTCGGGGTGGACCCGATGGTGACGGTGCCGGCCCTCATCTTCGTCTTGACGAGACTGACCGATCGGTCGACGATCTTGGGCGTGGTCACTGCCCCATTCTCGAGTTTCACCGTGGTCACAGCCGAATCCTTGAGCTCTGCGGTATCGACCTTGGACCCACCGATCTTCAGTCCGCCCGTGTCGCTGATGGTCGCGTCACCGGTGACCGTTCGTGGCGTCACCACCCCTGAGGCGTTGGCGATCAGCAGCTTGCCGGCGCCGACCCCCGTGATCTGGTGAGGCGCGATCGCGTCCAGCTCAGAGTCGATCTGGTCCGCCATCGCCTTCAGATGAGTTGGGATCGTCGCGAGATCCGATGGTTCCGGCGTGACGATTCCATGATTCGCTGAAGTCGGCATCCGGCTCCTTTTCGCAAGGTTCCCCGGCCGTCGCCGCATGCGCAGACTGAGGCGCGGCGGAGAAGAACCGATCTGGTGTGAGTCGTGTGGCCCGCGCGCTGTGCAAGCCGCGTCGGGCGCTGGAAGTTCTTCCGGAAAACGGAAGGGGCCGTCGAGGTCCCCTTGTGGCTCGTCGGCCCTTCATTGGCGGCCAACTACCGGAATCGCTCGTGAGCATAGCACACTTTTAGAATCTTCGTGGCAAACATGTGGCACATACAGCATTCATGCCACTTCTTCGGACTTGACAGCGTCGCATTCGGCCTTGATCCGCTCCAACAGCCTCGCCTTGCCATCGGGCGAGAGCGACGCGTAGGTCTCGTCGATCTTCGCCTTCGCGGCACGCTTCTGGCGCAGCTGGTCCTCCTTGCCACGGATCTCGGCCCGATGCTCCCGGGCAAGATCCCGCCTGGCCTCGGCCCCCTTGTCCACCCAATCGGTCGGCACCGCCTCGCCGGCATCGGTGCCGCCATCGGACTGATGACGACTCGAGGTGTAGTTCCCGTCGATCCTGGCCCGCTCGACCTCTTCGGCGGTCGGCTCCTTCACGGTCTCGTTCTGCCGGGGCCCGGGAACGGTCTGCCGGAGCAGCAGGACACGATCGCGCTGGAGGCGGATGAACCCGATGTGCCACTCGGCATCGCGGCCCTTGATCACCTTGCGGGTGACGGTGTCGACCAGGATCCGCTCGCCGGCGAGATGGTAGATCTCGCCTTTCAGCACGGGACAGACCGGATTCTTTCCCGGTGCCGGAAACACGATCACCTTGGCCCCCTCCCGCACCTCATCGCCGGTGGATCGCCGCCGCCCGAGGAAAGGATCGGGCGAGTGCCTTCTCCAGCCACGCAGACCGGCCAGGCTGACCTTCATCGTCTGTCCGTCGAGCCGGCGGAACCGGACGAACGCGAGCCTGCGCGGCGCCGAGGTCGTCGCCCTGACCACGGCCACGGATTCGACCTGCCAAAGCTCCCCCTCGGCATCGACCCACCGCTCGTCCCGGACCGGCCGGCTCACGCCTCCACTCCCCGCAGATGGCTTTCGTCGTGCGTTCGGAACATTTGACCTCCATGGGATGGTGGGTTGCGCATCAATCGGCCGCCGTGGTCTGACGGTTGAGCTGGGAAAGTGCGAGCAGGGTGCCGCGGACGAACGAGTCGCCCTTGATCGAGAGGTCGCAGAAGCTGCCCGAGCCGGCGACCGGAGAGATCACCAGGAGGCCTTCGGCGACGAGCGAGTCGCGCAGCGCCGGGTTCGCCCGGAGCTTGGGCACGCCCTCGGGGATCAGACAGCCGCTGAAGGCCATCAGGGCCAGCGCCTTCTCCGCCTCGGCCGTCCGCGCGTAGGCGGCCTTCAGGATCTCCGCTACCCGGCCGGTCTTCTCCCGGATGAGATCGATGTCATCGGGCAGCCACTCGAGCTCCCGCATCAGGTCGAGCGCCTCGTCCAGGTCGCTCATGCGCTCCCCCTCGCACCGGTACTCCGCGAGGTAGCCGAGACGTAGCCATCACAGCCAGGCACAGCCCGGCAGGGCACTGCACAGCCCGGCAGGACACACGGCCCGGAGCGGGCACCATCCGGCCCCGCCGGGCGGGAATCCCGCACTGCGCCGGGCGAAAGTGAAGCACCCCCGGCAGGATTCGAACCTGCGACATCCGGCTTAGAAGGCCAGCGCTCTATCCAGCTGAGCTACGGGGGCAGGGAAAACGAAGATAGCCGGATCAGCCGGCTTTGTCAGTCTTCTTCTTGCTGGTCGAGGGCCCGGTCGGAACTTCGTCGTCGGCCGGGTCGGCGGTGTCCTCGGCCGGTTCGGCCGCCTTAGTGCTGTCCTCGACGTCATCGCAGGCCGCCGGATCGAGTTCGCCGGTCACCCGGTACACGTAGTCGGGCTGAGGGGTGATATCGGGCTCGGCGAACACGAGCTCGACCCCGGGATTGTTCTCTATCCAGCTGTTGACTGGGTAGAAGTACGGCTGCTCCGCTGAATCCTGGGTGTTCTGGGACGTGATGATGTAGTCGTAGTCGCCCTCGTTGATCTTCTTGATGAAGGGCTTGCAGCTGTTGAAGAGGCGGTACGAGCCGTTCTCGCCCTCCTTGCCGATGTACTGGACGAAGTTCGAGCGGTCGGCGCCGTAGAAGCCGTACTGGCCGAAGAAGATCTCGCCGGATCCGGCCAGGGCGATCCGCTTGTCCTTCATGTCGCGGGTGAAGGCGAATGCCTCCTGCGGGCCGCCTTCCTGGAGGAAGAGGCTGGCGCGGTCCTTGGCGTAATGCTTCTCGGCGTATCCGACCTCTTCGGTCCGGCCGATCACTACCGCGGCCAGGATCAGGGCGAGCACGCAACTGACCAGGACCGAGTTCGGCACCTTGTTGTTCTCCTTCAGCCAGGTGAGACCGACCGGCGCCCACACGATCACGAGGGTGAGGAAGACCGCTCCGGCGAGCATGCCCGGATACCAGCGCGGCGAGGTCAGGACGGTGATCGCGTAGACCACCGTGAGGAAGATCAGGACCTTCTTCGCGCGGCCCTCGGGCTCACGCAGCGGACGCGCGATCGGCAGCAGGGTGATCGCCAGGAGGAGCCCGGGCAGCAGGTACCTGGTGTTGGTGAAGAAACCGCGCGGCTCGCCCTCCGCCCCGGCCGCGGTCAGCGGCGTCAGCAGATAGACGAAGGCGGTCACGAGCGCCGAGGCGGCGAGCACCCGCACCACCTTGTTGCGGGACTTGAAGACGAGGTAGAAGCAGACCGAGGCCAGCATCACCAGGATCAGCGGGAACAGGATGCCGAAGGCGTCGTCGAGCCGCGGGAAGAACCAGTAGCGGTAGATGTCGAGATCGGTGATGTAGTGGAAGACCGAGAAACGGGGCCGCGGGTCGAGCGGCATCTGATCCGGCTGGGGCAGCTTCAGCGGACCGCCCGAGACCGCGGGAACCGGGTTGCCCCCGGTGTAGATCATCGCCCGGATGTACCAGTAGCCGCCGACGATCAGCATCGGGATGCCGAGCCAGAGCGTGGTCACGATCCGGCGGCCGCGGCCGCTGACCAGGATCATGCCGAGGAAGATCACGCCGACCGGCGCCAGCATCGAGACCTTGACCGAGATCGCGATGCCGGCCGCGATACCGGCCATGATCAGCGGTCCCTTGTCCAGCAGCGGCGCGTTCTCGTCCGGCTTGTCCTCGACCACCCCCGACTTCGGGGCGCGGCGCTGATGGCCGTTGATCAGGAAGGCCGCGAAGGCGATCAGGAAGGCGAAGCAGAGGATGTCGTTGCGGCCCTCGCCGGGCTGCGTCTCGATCATCACGCCCGAGCTCAGCAGGATCGCGCCGCCGACCAGGGTGGCCGGACCGACGCCGTACGGACGGCCGACGCACCAGCTGGCGAGGATCGCCACGCCGATGCAGAACATGTTGAAGAGCGGCGAGAGCCAGTCGCTCTTCATCAGACCCATCAGGGCTCCGTGCATCAGCTCCGAGGTCTGCGGATAGAACCACACGGCCAGCCGCAGCGCGTCGGTGAAGTGAAGCGGGTTGGTCGATCCTTCCTGGATGAACCGGGCCGCGGCGGGCATGTGGTACCAGGTGGTGTCGCCACCGAACATGCCCTGATCGAGACTGAGCTGAGAGGGGAAGCTCCACTCGGCGACCACGAACGAGGCCACGCCGAGAGCGACCAGGAAGGCCCAGGTCTGCACCTTCGGTGCCGCGATCTCCTCGGCCTGCTTGGGGGCGAAGCGGTACCCGATCGCGGCCGCGATCAGGGGCAGGACGACACAGCCGACCGCGATCCAGCCGAGCGTGAGGATCGAAAGCGAGCCCAGCAGCTGCAGCACGATGATCAGCAGCGCGGTGGCGATCGTGAGGTCGGCGAGCCGCGCGAGAGCGCCCGAGAACTCCGGGACGATCCATCGGCGCAGCCAGTATCCGCCCAGGTACAGGGATGCGGCGATCGCCAGAAGTGAGGCGGTCCCGACAAGGTACGAAGAGAGGGTCGGGATCATGCCCGGCCTGTGACTGCTGCTGACACCGAGGGCATCCTAATTGAGATGCCCCGACCGACGGCCCGAGCTTCCGCCCCTTCCCCCGGCCCCGGCTACTCGGGAGCGGGGATCTGGCCGGCCATCTGGGTGTATCCCGTGGCGCTCGGGTGGATGCCGGTGTCGCCGCTGATCACCCAGGGCTGACCCTGCGCCGGCCCCGGGCAGAAGGACAGCGGATGGGCCAGCTCGAGCAGATCCTGGGAAGGGTCCGCCTGGACGCTCGGGCCGTCGACCTTCCAATCGAACCACGAGCAGGAGAACTTGGCCGGGAAGAGCGGGGTCATGTCGATGCCGACGTTGAAGTGAGGTGGCGCGATCACGTTGATCCGCTCCGGGGACACCTGGGAGGCGACTCCCGCGATCGTGTCGTTCATCAGTTCGTCCATCATCGCGATCTGGCCCGCGGTGTAGGCGATGTCGGCCGCCGGGATCGCGAGGTGGTACTGCATGAGCACGATCTTCGAGCTCGTGTTCTCGATCAGCTGGGTGTACAGCGCCTTCAGTTTCGCGCTCAGATCCACCTTGGCGAAGGCCGCCTCGACGCATTTCCGGTAGTTGCCGAACAGGTCGGACTCCAGGGCGCAGCCCATGTCGTCGATGCCGAACAGCACGTTCGAGAGGATCGGGTTCGCGCCGATCGTCATCACGATGTAGTCAGGGTTCTCCCGCTGAATCTGCTGGGTGGTCGCGGCGAACTGACCGCCGGGCAGCCAGTCTGAGGGAGCCGAACCGCTGACCGCGTAGTTCTTGTAGTCCGTGATCCCGTACTGGTTGGCCCATTGCGCGGCCCAGGAGATGTTCCGCGAAAGGCCATAGTCGGGCAGATAGTCGGGCACGGTGCCGATACCGCTGTTGCGGTTGTAGGAGTTCGAGGAGCAGGCGTCGTTGAAGGTGACCGCGGCGGGCTTGCAGTGGAGCAGGCTCGTGAACGGCATCGGACCGCCGGTCTCGCCGTAATACCCGAAGCCCGCGGTGACCGAGTCGCCCATCGCCCGCACCGAGACCGTGTCGGCCGCGACCGGGCTGACCCGGAGCTGGACCGACTGACGGGAGATCACGCGGCCGCGGCTGCGGCCGACCAGATCGATCTCGTCGGATCCCGCCGCACGCTCCTTCTGCGTGTACCGGAACAGGTCCCCCTGGATCGAGGCGATACCGCCGCCCGGTGCGCCGACCACGCTCCAGCCGGCCCGGGATCCGCAGCGGGGCAGGGCGCCGCGGGCGGTGTCGCCGGTCTTCGCCGTGAGCAGCAGCAGCGGTGCCGTGGCGCACATCTGGCCGGGAGCGAACCTGATGCCCTTGGCCGAGACGCCCGATCCGGTGCGGGTCTCGGTGGAATCGTCCGTGTCCGGCCGCAGATACGAAACCCGGCTGCTGACCCTCACTGCCCTCCTCTGTCTGATCACCCGTCGGCTGGCCGCGTTCCCGAGCGGAATCGAGTGGACGAACCGGAAGGCCGCCCGCCGGTCCCCCGGGCGGAGGTCGCCGCCGTGCGGCCGGGCGGACCATCTGCGGGTGAGCTTGCCACCGCCCGGGAAGCGAACCGTGATCCTGCCGTCCACCTTGCGTCCCGAGATGTCGAGCGGATAGTTCACGGCGACCAGAAAGGCGGTCTGCCCACCGATCGGTGCGGCCAGCCTCGGCATCTTGGTGACCGATTTCTCGGTGCCGTTGGTCGCGGCGCTCGCGGCCGAGCAGAACCCGCCGAAGGTGGCGACGGCCAATAAACACGCGAATAGCCTCCTGCTGCGAGTCACGAATCCACGTTAGCGGCCCCCACCCCGATCGGCAAGCGCCCGATCCGCCTCTGGCCCGCTTGACCACGGGATTAGACTTCCGGCATGGGCGCGAAACTGGACGAGAGTGCGATCGGAATCAGCTGGATACAGGACGAACCGATGGCCCGCGCCTCCCATGCCCTGGTCAGCGACGGGCGGGTATGGATCATCGATCCGATCGAAGACGAGGAGGCTCTCGCGAAGATCGCCGAGCTCGGCGAGCCGGCCGTGGTCTTCCAGCTCCTTGACCGTCACAACCGTGACTGCAAGAAGGTCGCCGACCGGCTCGGGGTCCCGCTGGTAATGCTGCCGGACGAGCTCAAGGGCACGCCGTTCCAGTCGATCGAGGTGGTCAACAACCGCCTCTGGAAGGAAAAGGCCCTCTGGTGGCAGGCGGAACAGACCCTGGTCGTCGCCGAAGCGCTCGGAACCAACCCGATGGCCTGCCCGTCCGAGGCCGGCGCGGGTATCCACATCGGCCTGCGCCTGAAGCCCCCGAAGCAGGCCCTCGGCACCTACGTGCCGCAGCATCTCCTGGTCGGCCACGGCGACCCGATCCACGGGCCGCGGGCGACCACCGCCCTGCAGCAGGCGATGGACCGCTCCCGCCGGGACTTCCCCAAGGCGATGGCGAAGATGCCCGGCGCGATGCGCTCGAACTGAGTCCGCTCAGAGGGCGAGACTCAGCGGCAGCTCGAGGATCTCGCGCACCCGTGCCAGGAACCGGGCGCCATCGGCCCCGTAGAGGATGCGGTGATCGCAGGAAAGGGTCACCGACATCAGCGACGCCACAGTCACCCGTCCATCGCGGACGACCGGCCGTTCCTCGATCGCGCCGACCGCGAGGATCGCGGCCTGGGGTGAGTTGATCACCGCGTCGAAGCTGGTGACGCCGTACATGCCGAGGTTCGAGACCGTGAAGGTCCCGCCCGACAGTTCGGGCGGGATGATCGAGCCGTCCCGCACCTTGCCCGCCAGCTCCCGGGTCTTCTCGGCGATCTCGACCAGGCCCTTGCGATCCGCGTCGGGGATCACCGGCACCACCAGCGAGTTCTCGGCCGCCACCGCGACGCCGATGTTGATCCTCGAGTGGAGCTCTATCCGGCCGTCGCGGTAGCTGCCGTTGGCCCGCGGGAATTCACCGAGCGCGATCGCACAGGCCTTGACGACCATGTCGTTGAAGGACGGCACCGTGCCGCCCTCGGCGGCGGCCCGTTTCAGTCCCGCCCGCGCCTCGGAGCAGCTCGTCATATCCACTTCGGTCGTCAGGTAGAAGTGCGGAACGGTCGCCTTCGATTCCGACATGCGGCGCGAGATCGTCTGCTGGAGGCGGTTCAACTCGACGATCTCCACCTGTCCCTTCGCGGTTTCGGTCGGTGCTCCGGGCGTCGCGGCGGAATGGTCGGAGATCGAGGGCGCCGGCGAGTGGGCTCCCGACGGGATCGACCGCTCGACGTCGGCCTTGACGATGCGGCCGCCGGGACCGGACCCGGTGAGGGTCGCGAGCTCGATGCCGTTCTCACCGGCGATGCGCCGGGCCAGGGGCGAGGCTCGAAGCCGGTCGCGGGGAGACTCGGCGGGCGGAGGACCTGTGTGGGAGAGATGATCCCCCGCCTCACCTTCGTCTTCTGCCGCGGGTTCGGAGAGAGAGTCTCCCGCGGCGCCGCCGGTCGTCGGTTCCTCGCCCGGATCAAGCAATTGGGCGATGGGAGCGCCCACCGGCAGGGAGTCGCCCTCGTGGGCGACGTGGTGGACGAGACCGTTGCCGTCGGCCTCGAAGATCATGTTCGCCTTGTCGGTCTCGATCTCGACCAGCTCGTCCCCCTCGGAGACATGCTCACCCGGCTTGACCAGCCAGCCGAGGATCACCCCCTCCTCCATCGAGTCGGAGAGCCGTGGCATCAGCACCTCGATCAACGCGAACCCTCCAGGGTGGCGAGCGCGGCGTCGACCAGACGGGCCTCGCCCGGCATCGCGGCCAGCTCCAGCGGCTTCGAGTACGGAAGCGGCACCTCGGCCATGCCGACCCTCTCGACCGGCGCGTCGAGGTCGTCGAAGCAGGCCTTCTGGATGCGCGCGGCGATCTCGGCGGTGACACCGTAGGAGGGCCAGCCCTCTTCGATGCAGAGCGCCCGGTTGGTGCGGGCGACCGATTCGGCGATCGTCTGGGTGTCGAGCGGCCGCAGCGACCGCAGGTCGACCACCTCGACCGACGCTCCGTGCTCCTGCTCCAGGGTCTTCGCGGCCTTCAGTGCCCGCACCGTGGCGAAGGAGTGGGAGACGATCGTCAGGTCACTGCCCTCACGAACGATCGCGGCACGGCCGATCTCCCCGGCGGAATCGTCGGAAAGGTCGACCTCGCCCTTCTCCTTGTAGATCGGCAGGTTCTCGATGAAGAGCACCGGGTCGTCGTCCCGGATCGCGGCCTTCAGCAGCGATCGGGCATCGGCGGGGCTCGCCGGAGCCACCACTTTCAGGCCGGGGGTTCCCGCGAACCAGCCGTCGAAGGATTGGGAGTGCTGGGCGGTCAGCTGGTTGCCGGCGCCGTTCGGGGTCCGGATCACCATCGGGCAGCGGACCTCGCCGCCGAACATCGCGCCGATCTTGGCCGCGTGGTTGATCACCTGGTCCATCGCGACCAGCAGGAAGTTCAGGGTCATGATCTCGACGATCGGCCGCTCGCCGAGCATCGCGGCGCCGACCCCGGCGCCGACGAAGCCCTCTTCGGAGATCGGGGTGTCCCGGACCCGGTCCTCTCCGAACTCGTCCATCAAGCCGGCGGTCACCTTGTAGGAGCCCTCGAACAGGCCGACCTCTTCGCCCATGATGAAGACCCGCTCGTCGCGTTCCATCTCCTCGCGCATCGCGAGCCGCAGGGCTTCGCGATACGTCATCTCGACCACGCCGGCCGCCTCGGGCTTTTCGGCGACCGGGGTCATCGTCCGAGTCCCGAATCGAAGGTGAGGGCCTCTTCGCCGAAGGGGCTTCCGGGCCGCATGCGTTCGAACTGCTCGGCGCTGCCCGGCGCGTACATGCCGGCGGCGAGTGTCTCGACGGCGGGCTCGGGGCTGGCGTCGGCGAACTCGACCGCGGCGGCGACCACCCGCTTGGCCTCGTCGTCGATCCGGTCGAAGTCCTCATCGGTGAGACCTTGCGCGGCGAGTCGTGCGCGTTCGCGGGTCAGCGGGTCGCCGTTCTCGCGGCGGGCGGCCACCTCCTCCTTCGTGCGGTAGGCCAGTCCGGCATCGGCGACCGAGTGGCCGCGGTAGCGGTAGGTCATCGTTTCGAGCACGGCCGGGCGGCGATCCTCCCGCGCGATCTTCAGCAGGCGGCCGGTGGCCTCGATGACCGCGTCGAGATTGTTGCCATCCACCCTCTCACCGGCCATGCGGTACGAGGCCGCGCGCTTGTAGATGTCCGGTTCGGCCGAGGCGCGCTCGACCGATGTCCCCATGCCGTAGACGTTGTTGACCACCAGGAAGACGATCGGCAGGTTCCAGAGCGAGGCGAGGTTGAGCGATTCGTGCCAGGCCCCCATGTTCACGGCGCCATCTCCGAGTTCGCAGACGACCGCCTGGTCCCTGCCCTGCCGGACCAGCCCCAGTGCGAGCCCGGTGGCCACCGGCAGCTGTCCGGCGACGATGCCCCAGCCGCCGTAGAAGTTGCTGCCGACATCCATGATGTGCATCGAGCCGCCCCGTCCGTGGGCGCAGCCGTCCTCGCGCCCGAAGAGTTCGGCCATCACCGAATCGGCGCTGAGTCCCTTGGCGAGGGCGAAGCCGTGGCAGCGGTAGCCGGTGACCAGGATGTCTTCCGGTTCCATCGCCGCGACCACGCCGACGCTGGTCGCCTCCTGGCCGGATGAAAGGTGGCAGTAGCCGCCGATCTTGGCCGCCTTGTACTGCCGTTCCGCCTCCGTTTCGAAGACTCGGCTGAGGACCATCGTCTCGTAGAGCGAGCGACGATGGTCCAAAGGTACCTGGGGGTTCCCTACGTCGGGGTCACTCTCGGTCGGGGCTGCGGTCGGGGGCATGGCGTCTCACTCCTGTTCGAAATACTCGGGCTTGGCCGCCCGGATGTCGTCGATGCTGGAAAGGACCATCCGCAGGTGCTCGCGAAGGCTCGCTTCGGCCTCGTCGGCGTCGCCGTTGGCGATCGCGGCGAGCAGGTTCCGGTGTTCGCTGACCATCTCGGACAGGTACCGATTGTCGGGCAGGCTGAGACGGCGGACCCGGTCGAGGTGGCCGTTGGCCCGGCGGCTGAGCGACCAGGCGATCTCGTGTCCGGAATGGATGCAGATGGTGCGGTGGAAGGACTCGTCGAGCAGGTCGAAGCTCTCGGCGTCGCGATCGGCCTCCGCCCTCTCCTGGGCGACGATGTTTGCCGCGAGCTCCTCGAGGCCGGCCGCGTCGATCCGCTCCGCGGTGAGTCGCACCGCCTTGCACTCGAGCGCCTCGCGGACGAAGGCGGCGTCGGCGACGGCGGCGGGGCTGATCAGCGTGACGAAGGTTCCGAGCTGCGGCACGATCGCCACCAGCCGGTCTTCGCGCAGCCGTGCGAGGGCTTCGCGGACGGGAGTGCGGCTCACACCGAGTGGTTCGGCGAGCTCGTTCTCGGAGAGGCGCCGGCCGGGTTCGAGCTCGGCGGTGACGATGCTCTCGCGGAGGGTCGCGTAGACCCTCTCGCCCACATTGCCTGCCGCTGAGCGGCCGATTCTGTTGAGGATCCTCTCATCCATAATACTAGTATACAAGTATTCGGATATTGGATCCGATCATGGATCCAATCTATCTCAACGCCCGGTCGTCCCGGATCAGGTGACGCCCATGGCCAGCATCGCGTCCGCCACCCGGACGAAGGCCGCGTTGTTCGCGCCGATCACGTAGTTGCCCGGAGTGCCGCATTCCTCCGACATCTCGAAACAGGACCGGTGGACGTCCCGCATGATCTCCAGCAGCTTGCCCTCGGTGTACTCGAAGGACCAGGAGTCACGCGAGGCGTTCTGCTGCATCTCGAGCGCGCTGGTGGCGACACCGCCCGCGTTCGCCGCCTTGCCCGGACCGAAGAGCACCCCGCCCTCCTGGAACACGGTCGCGGCATCGGCCGTGCAGGGCATGTTCGCCCCTTCCGCCACCGCGATCAGACCGGCCTCGGTCAGCTTCCGGGCGTCGTCCCCGTCCAGTTCGTTCTGGGTCGCGCAGGGCAGCGCGACCTCGGCCGGGAGGTCCCAGAGGCGGGCACCGGAGACGAAACGCGAGCCGGGCCTCCTGGCGACGTAGTCCTCGAGCGGCCCGCGCTCGACCTCCTTGATCTGCTTGACGATTTCGACATCGATTCCCGCCGGATCGTGGAGATAGCCCTTCGAGTCCGAGCAGCCGATCACGAGTCCGCCGAGCTGGTGGACCTTCTCGATCGCGTAGATCGCGACGTTGCCGGCGCCGGAGACGATCACCGTCCTGCCGTCGAGGGACGAACCGCGGGTCCGCAGCACCTCCTCGACGAAGAAGGCCGTGCCGTAGCCGGTGGCCTCCCGCCGGACCCTGGCTCCACCCCAGGTGAGTCCCTTTCCGGTGAGCACCGCCGACTCATAGCGGTTGGTGATCCGACGGTACTGGCCGAACAGGTAGCCGATCTCCCGCTCGCCGACCCCGGCATCGCCGGCCGGGACGTCGGTGTACTCGCCGATGTGGCGGTGCAGCTCGGCCATGAAGGATTGGCAGAACCTCATCACCTCGGCCGCGGAGCGCCCCTTGGGGTCGAAGTCCGAGCCGCCCTTGCCGCCACCGAGCGGCAGGCCGGTCAAAGCGTTCTTGAAGACCTGTTCGAACCCGAGGAACTTGACGATGCTGGAACTCACCGACGGGTGGAACCGGAGGCCGCCCTTGAACGGCCCGAGGGCGCCGTTGAACTCGACCCGGTAGCCGCGGTTGACCTGGACCTCGCCGCGGTCATCGGTCCACGGCACGCGGAAGATGATCTGGCGTTCCGGCTCACAGATCCGCTCGACCAGTTTCGCCTCGAGATACTCGGGATGCCGTTCGACCACCGGGGAGAGCGTGCTCAGCACACCGAAGACGGCCTCGTGAAACTCGAGCTCCGCCGGATTGCGCCGGACCACGGTCTCGAATACGGAGGTCAGGCTCGGATGAAGCCCGGAAATATCGGGTGAAGCGGCAAATAAGGTCACGGACTCACCCTACGACTTCGCATTCACCGGCTCGATGACGGGCCGCACAGTGCCGGATCACCCTTAACTGACGAAGCCCCGCCGAGGCGGGGCCCAGTCACATCGGGGCGACTGGATTTGAACCAGCGACCCCTTGCTCCCAAAGCAAGTGCGCTACCAGGCTGCGCTACGCCCCGAGTCGGGCCAGTCTATTGCGACCGGACCCGGACCGGCATCTCCGCAGGGACCGATCGGGGAAACAACGAAATACTCGGCGCTTTCCCGATTGGTTCGTACGACGACGGGCTCAGAGTCCCTGCGACTCGCGCCAGGCGGTGAAGGCCTCCCGCGACGTGTACCGCGGCGTGTACCCGAACTCTTCCTTCAGACGGCGGTTGTCGAGCACCGGGCGGTACTGCAGGAAGTCGGTCTGGTCGGGGCCGTGCGGGGTCGCTCCCAGCCTCTGCCCCACCTTCAGCCCCGCCTTCAGTGCACCGACCGGGATCGGCAGCACTCCTTTGCCGAGTTCCTTGGCGATCTCGTCGACGGTCATCGCACCGTCCCCGGCCACGTTGAAGGTTCCGGTCTTTTCGCCGAGCACAGCCTGGAGCATGATCGCGACCACGTCCTGATCCCAGATGAAGACGAAGGGTGAATCCGAGCCGCGGATCTTCAACAGGCGCTTCTTGCGGAAGAGATCGGTGATCTGGTTGTCCACCGTCTCCCCCAGGATCGTGCCGATCCTCAGAACCACCTGCTCCAGGTAGGGATCACTCTCGCGGTACTCGACCAGCATCTCCTCGACCAGCCGCTTGTGCAGGCTGTACGGGAAGGTGTCGGTGCCGCGCACCGGATCGGACTCGCTCAGCCAGGCCGGATTGTCGGCGTGGTAGCCGTAGGCGGCGCCGCTGGAAGACACGACGATGCGCTTCACCCCATGCCGGACACAGGCCTCGAGCACGTTCCTCGAACCGGTCACGTCAACCGCGTACTCCTGCTCGACCGTGGTCGACTTGCCGGGGTTGACGATCGAGGCGAGATGGACCACGGTGTCGATCTCGTTGTCGAGGATCTGGTCCGAGATCACCTGCGCGTCGGTCACGTCGGCCCTGGCGTAGATCACTCCATCAACCCGGTGCTCCGGGGCCGGATCGCGCAGATCGGCGCTGACCACGAGATCGACCTCGTCCCAGGCGCTGACCAGGCCACGCACGACCGAGTGTCCGAGGAATCCATTGCCGCCGGTTACGTAGACGCGTTTCATGCCGCCACCCTAGTTTCCCCGGGATCTTCGCGTCCGGTCGGACGCCGCGCCCACCAGCTGGACAAGGCCAGGCCGGCGATCAAATCCCAGACACCCCACCATCCCGCCACCAGGGCCATGCCGCCGATGCCGTCGAAGAAGGTGAAGACCATGCCCAGGCCGAGACCGGCGTAACGCACACCCACCTCGAAGGTGATCGCGCGGCGGTTGTACTCGTCCAGCCGGAAGGATGAGGCGATGCCGTAGCCGAGGGCGAAAGCGAGCGTGTCGTGTAGGAAGACGACCAGCGCGACGATCGGGATGTAGTCCCAGAAGACACCGATGTTGCTGACCAGGGCCGCGAGGATGAACCCGATCAGCGCCCAGACACTGAAGCGCTTGACCCAGGGCTGGACCTTCGCGGTGAATTCCGGTTTCCTCTGGGCGATCGCCAGGCCGATGATGAAAGGCACCCCGATCACCAGGATCACGTGGGCGAGCATCTCCAGCGCACTCAGGTCCACATCGGTGAGGATCTTCGACGCCTCCGGATGCAGCCCGCCCCAGAAGGCGACGTTCAGCGGCATCACGAAGATCGCGATCAGACTCGATATTCCGGTCATCGAGACCGAGAGCGCGACGTTGCCGCGCGCCCGGTAGGTGAGGATGTTCGAGGTCCCTCCGGGCGGGCAGCAGGCGACCAGGATCATGCCCATCGCGATCGAGCCCCGGACCCCGAGCGGGATCGTCAAGACGAAGGTGATCGCCGGCAGCAGGATGAACTGGGCCGCGATGCCGACCGCCATCGCTTTCGGCATGTGGCGCACCTCGCGGAAATCGGACACCTTCGTGTCCATCGCGATCCCGAGCATGATGATCGCGAGCACGACGTTGAGGATCAGCAGCGACGAGTCGCTGAAGTTCAGGTTGACGCTGTCGATGTCCCCGAACGGAAGGATCAAGCGTCAGCTCCTCCCGGTCGCGGTGCCATCAGGGAGCCGAGAAGATCTCTAGGTGCTTCTTGATCTGGTCGCGGTACGCGTCCTTGTTCACGTAGTACGGGAGCCGGTCCATCTGGCGGTAGTTGTAGCCACCGAACAGGTCGGGTTTCGGCCCGTTGATCCGGCGCCACATCTCGTCCGCCTTGGCCGGATCGCGGCGGCCCGCCTCGATGAATCCCGCGACCAGATCAGCCTGGTTGTAGCGCCCCTGCCATCCCAGGCCGGTCGCCTCGACCATGCCGAGCACGAACACATTCCGGTGCCGTGGGGTGAAGATGTTCAGGTAGAGGTCGGGGTGATTGCCCTTCCAGTTCAGATGCTCCGAGTCGATGAACGGATAGGTGAGCTTGTAGCCGGTCGCGAGCATCACCATGTCGTACTCGCGGCTCGTGCCGTCGACGAACTTCACCTCGGAACCGTCGAAGCGCTCAACGTTCTTACGGATCTTGATGTCGCCGTGACCGGCGTGGTAGAGCACCAACGTGTTCATCACAGGATGGGTCTCGTAGATCCGGCCCTCGGGCTCCGGGAAGCCGAGCCGGGCGGGATTGCCGGTGATCAGGCGGATCGCCTTGCCATCGACCCTGGTCTTGATCCAGGCGGGCAGGGCCTTGCCTTCGTTCAGGGTGTCGGAGGGCTTGCCGAAGATGTACTTGGGGAAGAACCAGTAGCCGCTGCGCATGCTCATGTCGACCGATTTCGCGTAATGGACCGCGTCGACGGCGATGTCACAGCCGGAGTTGCCGGCACCGATGATCAGGACCCGCTTGCCTTTGAAGATTTTTGGCTTTTTGTATGAACTTGTGTGGAGAAGCTCGCCGGTGAACTCGCCCTCGAACTCGGGGATGCTCGGTTCGGAGAGGATCCCGTTGGCGATGATGATCCCGGCGTAGGGCTCGGTCACCTCTTCGCCGTCCTTGCCGCGACTCGTGATCAGCCAGGTCTCACCTTCCTGCTCGGCCCGGATCACTTCGGTCTCGAACCGGTAGTGCCTGCGCAGGTCGAAGGTGTCGGCGTAGTCGTTGAAGTAGGTGCGCATCTCCCAGTGGCTGGGATAGTCGGCGACGTCCTCGCCCATCGGGAACTCGTCATAGGCGGTGGTGGTGCGGGACGAGATCAGGTGGGCCGACTCGTACATCGTGCTCTTCGGACTGTCGATGTCCCAGAGCCCACCGACCCCGGTGTGGATCTCGAAACCGACGAACTCGATCCCGCGCTTGGCCAGATTCCTCGCTCCGGCGAGACCCGCCGGGCCGGCTCCGATCACGGCATAGGGCAGCGGCTTCTCCAAAGCATCCTCTCCAGTTCCCATGGGGCGTGATCCTACTGTGCAGCCGATAGGTTGAACGCATGGCTGACGTCCGACCGTTCCCCGCGCTCCATTACAACCTCGCCGCAGTCGGTGACCTGGGCGCCGTGACCGCGCCGCCCTACGACGTGATCGACGCCTCCGAGCGGTCGAAGCTGCTCCAGCATTCGCCGTTCAACGTGGTCGAGATCGACCTGCCGGTCGCCACCGGCGAGGGCTCCGATCCGTACGCCCACGCCGACGAGACGCTCGAGGAATGGACCCTCAGCGGCATCCTCACCCAGGACCGGGCTCCGAAGCTGTGGGCGCTGTCCCAGGAGTACCGGGCTCCGGACGGCACCACCCATACCCGCAACGGCATCCTCGCCCGGGTCCGGGTGACCGAGTACGGGCCCGGACGGATCCGGCCGCACGAACGGACGCAGCCGGGCCCCAAGCAGGACCGGCTCGACCTGACCCGCGCCACCCGTCACAACCTCTCGCCGATCTTCTCTCTGACCGGCCGCGACGCCTGGCCCCGGGTCGCGCCCTCGACCGAGGTCGAGCCCTGGGCCACGGTCACCGACGAGGATGGCACGGTCCACCGGATCTGGCCGATCGACGACCCCGCCGTTCACACCGCCGTGGCCGAGACCCTGGCCGACGCGGAACTGCTGATCGCCGACGGGCACCACCGCTACGAGACGGCCCGCGCCTACATGGCCGAGGTCCCGGGCGAAGGTCCGCAGTGCTTCACCCTGATGGCCCTCACCGGCCTCGACGATCCCGGCCTCACCGTCTTCCCCACCCATCGCCTGCTTTCCGGCCTGAACGGCAATCCGGACATCCGCGATCACCTCGAGAACGGGATCCACGCCGCCTTCGAGGCCGAGGAGACCGATCTCGACGGGCTCGACCCGAAGGGCATGGAGGGCATCGGCTGCTTCGGCTACGCCGATGCCACGACCGGCCGTCATTTCCGGCTGCGTCTCAGGGATCCGCTCTCGCTCGACCGGCTGATGGAAGGACGCTCGGAGGCATATCGCCACCTCGACGCGGCGATCCTGGAAAAGGTCGTGCTCCAGGACCTGCTCGGCATGTCCGAGGAGGACGTCGAGGCGAAGCGCGGCATCGGCTACGCCAAGAGCATCGACGCGTCACTCAAGCTGCTCGACGAGGGTGCCTACCAGGCCGCCTTCATCCTGCGGGCGACACCGATCGAACAGGTTCGCGCGGTCGCCGCCGCCGGAGAGACGATGCCGCCCAAATCGACCTACTTCTTCCCGAAACTGCTCTCGGGAATGGCGTTCAACCCGTTGAGCTGACCGCCGGTGAGGCGGCCGCCGCGGCCGCTTTCGCCTCAGCCTCGCCTTCGGCCTTGGCCTGCGCGAGATCGTGGCTGATGCCGACGATCGCCGAGACGACCGGCGCCGCCAGGATCAGTCCCATCGCGCCGAACAGCGCTCCTCCGGCGATCGTGACCACGAGCACCACCAGCGGGTGTATGCCGAGCGCGGCCCCCATCGCGAACGGCTGGATGAACTGCTGGAGCACACCGTTCGCCAGGACCTGGACGACGATCATCGCCGCCGCGGCGGTCATGCCGTCGCTGCCCAGCGCGAGCAGGACGGTGAAGGCCCCCGCCGCCCACGCCCCGATGTACGGGATGTAGCCGGCGATGAAGGTGACACCGACGATCGCGGCGATGTAAGGCACGCCGATGATCACCGAGCCGATGCCGACCACGACGGCGCTGAAGACCGCGACGATCGTGGTGCCGAGGAAGTAGCCGCGGAGCGATCCGATCGCCCGCTGGGTGATCACGCGGGTCACCGGACCGGGCAGCCCCGAGTGGTCTTCGGTCCAGGCACGGATGACCGGCCCGTCCTTCAGCAGGAAGAAGGTGCTGAGAGCCGCCATCGCCATGAAGAAGACCAGGCCGGAGAGGGCGGACAGCCCACTGACCACTCCCGAGAGCAGGGTGTTGACCGCGTCGCTGGAGCCCGTCCCGAGGGAGCTGGCCGTCTGCTTCGATTTCTCGGTGGTGACCCCGAGATCCTTCAGCCATCCGGCGATGTCGTCCTTGGCCGAGTTGAGCTGATGGGCGATGTTGCTCGCCTCGCCGGTGATGCTGACCACGATCGCCACCCCCATGCCGACCGCGACCAGCACGATCCCGAGCATGACGAGCAGCGCTCCGAGCCCGCGCGGAACGCGATGGTGCTCGAGCCAGGTGACCAGGGGAATCGCCACCACGGCGATGATCGCCGCGGTCAGGACCGGGATCACGATCACCTGCGTGAGCGACGCCAGCCAGACGAGGGCTCCGAGCAGCAGGGCGACCCCGACCAGGAGCCAGGCCATCAGGCCGATGTCCCGGAGCCAGTCCGGTACCCGGAATATCCCGCTCAGCTCACCGGGGTCGATCTCGACCACGTCCGGCGGCGCGCTCTCGGCATCGGCCGAGCTTTTCCTCTGATGCTTGATGCGCCCCCGGATCATCGCGCCATCCTACCCCGCCCGGATACCCCACCCGGAACGGCCGCATCCCTCGGCTAGGATCGGGTCAATGAAGATCTATACGAAGAAGGGCGACGACGGCACGACCGGGCTCTGGTACGGCGGCCGGGTCGAGAAGTCCGGGAACCGCACCGACGCCTACGGCACGCTGGACGAGGCCTGCTCGGCCCTCGGCGTGGCCCGTGCCCTCTGCGACCAGGAGCAGGCCGAGCTCGCGGCCGACATCCTCGCTCTGCAGAACGAGCTCTTCGTCGCGGGCGCCGAGCTCGCGACCGCGCCCGAGGCCGCCGAACGGCTCGAGGACGGGATCAGCCGGATCACCGCCGGGATGGTCGACGCGCTCGATCCCGAGATCGACAAGTACATGTCCCGGGTCGAGCTTCCCCCGAAGTTCGTGATCCCGGGAGGCAACCGGCTTTCCGCCCAGCTCGACGTGGCCCGCACGATCGTGCGCCGCGCCGAGCGCAAGACGGTGCTGATCCAGCTGGCCGGTGAGCTCGCCTCGACCGAGATCCTGCGTTTCCTCAACCGCTCCTCCGACCTCTGCTTCGCGATGGCGCGGTTCGCCGACATCGACGATCCGCACCTCTTCGAGGGCCGCCGGAAGTCCGGATGAGCCGCACCGTCGCGACCAAGGGCGAGGGTCTGATCAACATCGCCGAGACCGACACGGGCCGCAGCCTGACTTTCGACGCGTCGGAGGCGGCCGGCGGCACCGGCTCCGGCTTCACCCCGACCGAGGCGGTCAGCGCGTCGCTCGCGGCATGCACGGCGATGACGGTCGAGATGTACGCGGGCCGCAAGGGCTGGGACGTCGAGGGCATCCGGGTCCAGGTCGACACCGAGTACGACGGTCCCAAACCGAGCAACTTCAAGGTGTCGCTCGAGCTCCCCGGCCATCTCGACACCGAACAGAAGGAACGCTTGCGAGTGGTCGCCCACAAGTGCCCGGTCCATCGCCTGCTGATCGAGAGCGTTCCCGTGGAGACCATCTGCCGATGAACCTGGGTCTGGAGAACCGGGTCTGCGCGGTGACCGGTGCCAGCAGCGGCATCGGTTTCGAGGTCACCCGCCAGCTCTGCTCGGAGGGTGCCAAGGTCCTGATGATCTCCCGCAACCCGGAGCAGCTCGCCGCGATGGCCGAGGTCGTCCGGGCAGAGGGCGGCGAGGCCGGTGTCCTGGTGATCGACATCACCTCCGATCACGCCGGTGAGCACATCGTCGCCGCCGCCAAGCAGGAGTTCGGCCGGCTCGACGTGCTGGTCAACAACGCCGGGGTCTCGCAATGGCGGGATCTCGAGGACGCCCCGGAGCAGGATTTCCGCGACCAGTTCGAACTGAGTGTGATGGCCCCGCTCAACCTGATGCGAGCCTCGATCCCCGACATGGTCGACCGCGGCTGGGGCCGGGTCGTCAACGTCTCCTCCAGCTCCGGCAAGCGCCCCTCCCCGCTGATGCCCGACTACTCGGTCGGCAAGGCGGCGATGCTGTCGCTCTCGAAGCTGTTCGCCGACAAGTACGCCGACCGGGGCGTGCTGGTCAACGCGGTCTGCCCCGGCCCGACCGCCTCCGAGCTCTGGCTCGAGCCGGGCGGCCTGCTCGACCAGTCGAAGGAGGCATCCGGTGCCGAGTCCCGCGAGGAGGCGAGGGCCGCGGTCGGTGCGAAGCGCCCGATCGGCAGGCTGGCCACGCCGGAGGAGATCGCCTCGGCGATCACCTTCCTCTGTTCGGATCGCGCCTCCTTCGTCTCCGGCGCGGCCTGGAGCGTGGACGGCGGATCCGTTCCGGTGATCATCTGACCGAGGCCCTTTCGCCGAAGGCTCTGAACCGGGCGCTGCTCGCCCGGCAGATGCTGCTTGAACGAAGCGAGATATCGCCCACCGAGGCGATCGAGCGCCTCGCGGGGCTTCAGGCGCAGGAACCCTCGCCGGTATTCACCGGGCTCTGGACCCGCCTCGCCGATTTCGACCCGGCCGGGTTCCGGCGGTCGGCCCTCGATCGCACGGTGGTCCGCGGCACGGCGATGCGCGGCACGCTCCACCTGCTCACCGCCCGGGACTTCCCGCGGATCCGGCCGGCGGTCCAGGACGCCCTGGACCGCACATCCGCTTCGACCGGCGGGCGGGCCGAGGATCTCGACCTCGATCTGCTGATCAGCAGGGCGAGCGAGCTGCTGACCGAGACGCCGCGCAGCATGAAGGATCTGATCCCGCTGCTCGCCCCCGATTTCCCCGGCGCCGACGGCCAGGAACTGCGCCACGCGCTGCGGGTCAAGCTGCCGATGGTCCTGGTTCCCGATGCCGGTGATCCACGTGGCTGGAAGGGCAACGCGCCGTTCGCCGTGGCCTCGGACTGGATCGGCGGCAAGCCCGGAAAGCCACTGTCCAAACCGGATCTGGCCCGGCGCTATCTGGCCGCTTTCGGACCGGCCACCCCGCACGATTTCGGTGTCTGGTCGGGCCTGCCCGGGGTGCGCGGGATCTTCGATCGGCTGCGACCGGATCTGATCACCTTCGAGGACGAGCGGGGCCGCGAGCTGTTCGACCTGCCCGAGGCCCCGCGTCCCGGAAGCCATGTGACCGCACCGGCCAGGTTCATCCCCGCCTTCGACAATCTGACCCTGTCCCACGACGAACGGGACCGGATCATCTCCCCGGAGGACCTGAAGCTGGTCTTCTCGCCGAACGGACGCATCCCGCCGATGTTCCTCTGGGACGGGTTCGTGGCCGGGGTCTGGAGGAACGAGAGCAGGGGCAAGGAGGGTCTGCTCGAGTTGAGACCGTTCCGGGCCCTGCCTCCCGAGGCGAAAGACGAGCTCAAGCGTGAGGGCCGGCGGCTGCTGGAGTTTCTGGAGCCCGCCGCGACCCGCGGCAAGGTGAGGTTCGGGGCGAAGCTCAGTCGCAGGTGAGCAGCGTGCGGACCGGCAGTCCGGCCAGCCTCTCCCGGCCGTTCAGGAAGCCGAGCTCGACCACGAAGGCGCAGCCGACCACCTCGGCGCCCAGCTTCTCGACCGCCTCGATCGTCGCCGCGGCGGTTCCACCGGTCGCGATCAGGTCGTCGTGGACCAGCACGCGGTGACCCGCGCCGAGCGCGTCGGCGTGCACCTCGAGCGCATCCACTCCGTATTCGAGTTCGTACTCGACCGAGACCGTCTCGGCCGGCAGATGACCCGGTTTCCGGGCCGGAACGAATCCGGCGCCGAGTTCCTGGGCCAGCGCGCCACCGAAGATGAATCCGCGGGCCTCGGTCGCGACCACCACATCCACCTCCAGCGGACGGGCGAACTCGGCCAGGTCGCGGGTCACGCCCCTCGAGGCCTCGGGGTCGAGCAGCAGGGGCGTGATGTCCCGGAACACGATTCCCGGCTCGGGGAAGTCTGGGATCTCCCGGATGAGGTCGCGCAGGCCCATACGGCTACCTCTTCGCGGTGAAGGTCGTTTCTCCTGAGCAGATGCCTTCGACCTTGATCGTTCCGGTCACCCTCCCCCGCTTGAACTTGCCTTTCAGGGTTCTCTTGTTGTCGTTGAAACTGGCTCTCCGGCTGCCGTTGAAGACGACCTTGAACGAGCCGTCCCGCTTGATCCTGACCGAGGCTCCCTTCTTGCCCGCCGGAGGGTAGGCGAAGGCGAGCGTGAAGTCGTCCAGGCCACATGAGGCATGGACGGAGCTCTCGAAATGGACCACCCGGTTCTTCCGCACCTTGAGCTTCACGTCCGCCTCACCCCCGGTCTCGCCCCGGTAGGTGCCACCGGGCGCGGCCGAGGCCGCCGGCGCACCGAGGCCGAACACGGCGAGAACCAGGATCACGGCGGCCGTGCGGGCTTTCATGATCAAAAGACTAACGGCGCCGGGGTCAGTCATTATCCAAGCGTGGACTACGCGTCGCTCGACCTGAAGGACCTTCTCCTCACCGCCGAGGACGCGATCGACCTCGAGGCCCACGGCAACCGTGAAGCGGGGGTGCTGCTGCCGATCACCGGCTGGCCCGACGATCCGAAGCTGATCTTCACCGAACGGAACGCCGATCTGAAGAAGCATGCCGGGGAGATCTCGTTCCCGGGCGGGATGAGCGAAGAGGCCGACCCGGACCTCACCTGGACCGCACTCCGGGAAACCCACGAGGAGGTCAGCATCTCCCCGGACCGGGTCGAGATCCAGGGCGCGCTGGCCCCGGTGGGCACCTTCGTCACCTCGTTCCGGATCCAGCCTTTCGTCGGCCTGGTGTCCGGAGACCAGTCGCTGGTCGCGAACCCGTCGGAGGTCGCGGCGATCCTCCATTTCGGGATCGATGAGCTGGTCGATGCCTACGCGATGAGAAGGCTGGTCAGGCGAGGGGTCCCGATCCGCACCCCCACCTTCGAGATGGAGAGGGTCTTGATCTGGGGAGCGACCGCAAGGATCCTCACCGACTTCCTGACCCGAATCAAAGCCTTCAAATAGGGGGCGGCCCAACGGCCGCCCCACCGGCGTTCTGTCGAACCTCAGCCCGCGAGGAGCGGGTCGGAGGTGCGACAGAATGCTCGGACGCCGGTTCTCAGGCGCCCTTCTCGATCGGGACTCCGACCAGGTTGCCCCACTCGGTCCAGGAGCCGTCGTAGTTCTTTACGTCTTTCTTTCCCAGCAGCTCGTGGAGGACGAACCAGGTGTGGGCCGAGCGCTCTCCGATCCGGCAGTAGGCGATGATCGGGTCGTCGCTCTCGGTGATCACGCCCTTGCCCGCGTAGAGATCCCTGAGCTCGTCGGCCGACTTGAAGGTTCCGTCCTCGTTCACCGACTGGGACCACGGGACCGAGGCCGCGCCGGGGATGTGGCCGCCGCGCTGGGCGCCTTCCTGTTCGTAGCCGGCCATCGCGATCAGCTCGCCGGAGAATTCCTGCGGGCTGCGCACGTCGACCAGGCGCACGTCCCGGCCGAGCGAATCCTGGACCTCTCGCTGGTAGGCGCGGATCGAGTCGTCGCCGGGCTTCGCGGTGAAGGTCGCGGGTTCGTACGCCGGCACTTCGCTCGTGGTCTCACGTCCCTCGCCGATCCATTTCTCGCGCGGACCGTCGATCAATTTCACGTCGTCATGCCCGTAGTAGCGCAGGTACCAGTAGGTATAGGCCGCGAACCAGTTGTTGCGATCGCCGTAGAGCACGATCGTGTGGTCGTTCGAGATCCCCTTGTCCCCTAGCGTCCGCCCGAAGGCCTCGGCGTCGAGGAAGTCGCGGGACACCTGGTCCTGAAGCTCGGTCTTCCAGTCGAATCCGATCGCGCCGGGAATGTGGGCCTCGGCGTAGAGCGCCGGGTTCTCGTCCACCTCGAGTATTCGGACCGAATCGTCGCCGAGATGATCGGCCACCCAGTCCGTGTCCACCAGAACGTCTTTTGCGTAACTCATCTGTCGCCTCCGATTAGTCGGAACGGAGCCGATTCGGGGCTCCGGTATTTAATTGCATTAATTCCTATCAGATTTTACCTAATTGGACTCGCCGGCCTTTTCCGTAAGCTGCCGGAATGGGCGCGCCACCGCTTCTGACGAGCATCGACGGAGCGATCACTCCCTCGGATGAAGCCCTGCTGCCGCTGCCCGACGACGGCCTCTTCCGCGGCGACGGCGTCTTCGAGGTCCTGCGCTCCTACGCCGGCCGGCTCTTCGCTCTCGGCGAGCACCTCGACCGGCTCGAGCGCTCCGCCGCCGCGATCGAACTGCCGGTCGAGCGCGGTCCGATCGAGACCGAGGCACTCGCGCTGCTCGACCGGGCCGAGAAGGCCGACTGCCTGCTGCGGATCGTGGTGACCCGGACGGGCCGCCGGGTGATCACCCTGGAGAGCCTGCTGGTCCATCCCGCCTCGATCTCCCTGGCGACCGTGCCCTACAGCCCGACCGTGATCCTCAACAAGGTCAAGTCCCTCTCCTACGCGGCCAACATGGAGGCGACCAGGATCGCCAAACGGGCCGGCGCCGGCGAGGCGCTGCTGGTCACCCCCGAGGGCACCGTGCTCGAGGCGCCGACCTCCACCCTCTTCTGGGTCTCCCCCACGGGTGCCCTCAGGACCACCGACACCGATGCCGGCGTACTCGACTCGATCACCCGGGCGAAGATCATCGAACGCTGCGAGGTCGAGACCGGCCGTTTCCCGATCGAAGACGCAATGGCCTCATCCGAGGCGTTCCTCGCCTCGACCACGCGCGAAGTCCAGCCGGTCGAGTCGATCGACGGCGAGAAGATCCCGACCTTCCCCGCCCCGCGGACTCTGGAAGCCGCAGCCGCCTTCAGGGCCGCGCTCGGCGACGGCTCATAGAACAAGGAATCCGGATTTCGAAGTCACGCCGCGTGAGTGGGCGTAGAACAAGGAATCCGAATTGACATCCCTGAATCCCAGCCAGCCAAGACAGCCCAGTGGAAGCCAATTCGGATTTCGAAGTCACGCCGCGTGAGTGGGCGTAAAACAAGGAATCTGGATTGACATCCTCAAATCCCAGCCAGCCAAGAAAGCCCAGCGGAAGCCAATCCAGATTTCGAAGTCACGCCGCGTGAGTGGGCGTATCTGTTACCTAGGTCAAGTCGCGTAGGTACCACTCGGCGTCGAGGGCTCCGCGGCAGCCTGATCCGGCGGCGGTGATCGCCTGGCGGTAGGTCCGGTCGACCAGGTCGCCGATCGCGAACACGCCCTTCAGGTTGGTCTGGGTCGAAGGCTCCTCGACCTTGACGTAGCCCTCATCGTCGGTGTCGATCTGCCCGGTGACGATCTCCGAGCGCGGGATGTGACCGATCGCGACGAAAGCGCCGTCGACCGCCACGTCCTCTGTCTCGCCGGTATCGGAGCGGCGCAGCCGCACCTTCTCCAGCGCGCCGTTCTCGCCGGCGAGGAACTCCTCGGGTGTCCAAGGGGTCTTCAGAGCGATGTTCGAGAGGCTCTCGGCCCGCTCCTGCATGATCTTCGAGGCCCGGAACTCGTCCCGGCGGTGGACCAGGTCAAGGCTGGAGGCGAACTTCGAGATGAAGAGAGCGTCCTCGAGCGCGGTGTCGCCGCCGCCGATCACCATCGTCGACTTGTCCTTGAAGAAAGCGCCGTCGCAGACACCGCAGGTGGAGACGCCGCGTCCGGAAAGCTCCATCTCACCCGGGATCCCGAGGCGCTTGGGCTCGGCGCCCATCGCCAGGATCACGGCCTTCGCCCGGTACTCCTCATCACCGAGGAACACCTTGTGGACGCCGCCGTCACTCAATTCCACCCGGTCGACGTCATCGGTCACGAAACGAGTGCCGAAGCGCTCGGCCTGGGCCCGGAACTTGGTCATCATCTCGGGGCCCATGATGCCCTCCGGGAAGCCGGGGAAGTTCTCGACGTCGGTCGTGTTCTGAAGCTGGCCGCCCCACTGGAAGCCCTCGAAGACGAGCGGGTCGAGCTCGGCCCGGGCGGCGTAGAGAGCGGCTGTGTATCCGGCGGGTCCGCCACCGATGATGATCAGGTTTTCAACCTTGTCGCTGCTCATTTATCCGCTTCCTTCGAGTTGTCTCAGTTGATTTCGGCTAAAAAGTTCGTATCTCTAGGGGTCACTTCACTTAATGAAGTATAGACCCTGGATCAAGTCCCCGTCTTGATCAGGGTCGGCTGGGGAGCCCGATCGACCGGCAGCCCCTCGGCCTTCCAGCGCTTGATCGTGGTCCGCAGCTGGAAGAAGGCTATGACCCCCGGCGGGATCGGCAGCCAGAACGCCACCAGACGATAGATCAGGATAGCCGCGAAAACCTCGGTCTCCGGCAGTCCGAACAACACGAAGGTGCCGATCATGCCGGCATCGACCGCGCCCACCCCGGCCGGAGCGAAGGGGATCAGGTTCGCCGCCATGCCAATGAAGAAACCCATCACGACCACGCCGAACGGCACCGCGATGCCGAAAGCCTTGAACGACGCCCACAGGATGCCGATGTTCGCCGCCCAGAAACCGACCGCGCCCAGCACCGCCAGCCCCGCCCGCGAGGGATGTGCGACCAGGCGCAGGGCGACCCGCACCCCCTCGGCCAGGGTGGCCGGCACGGTCGCCAGCTTCGCCAGGAACTTCATCTTCGGCCGGCTCGCGGCGAGCCGCTTGATCCGGCGCTCGATGTCGCTCGGCACCAGGGCGATCGCCAGGCCGATGATCATGATCAGCCCCGCGATCGCGGCCGGCACGATGGTCAGGGACACCTCGGTGCTGCCGTGGAGCACACCGGTTCGCAGCAGCACACCGAAGATCACGATCGCCAGCGGGTAGAAGAGATAGTGCAGGACGATGAAGGCGACCATCCTCGTACCGACATCCCGCCGCTCCATCCCTCCCTGCCGCAGCGCCCAGTAGGTCAAGACCACCCCGCCGGCACCACCGGCCGAGAAGAGCAGGGTCGCCGCGAAGCCCGCCATGTTGATCTCGTAGGCCTCGCGCCAGGAGATCGGGAAGGCCTGGCCACCGACCACGGCCCGGAAGAGCGCGATGTAGGTGATGAAGGAAAGGACACAGAACCCGACCGCGATCGCCACGTAGAGCGGCTTCGCGTCCTGCAGCTTGCCCACCGCGTCACCGAATCCGACCAGTTTCGGCAGCAGGAAGTAGATCCCGACGACGAGGATCGACATGACCACCACGGTCTGGACCGCGGCCTTGGTGGAGAAAACGGGGAGCCCGTCGCCTTCGTCGTCTTCCCCTGGATCGACGGACGGACTCTTGGGTTCTTCAGTCAGCGAGACACACCTCGACAGCCATGCTAGATCAACCGGCGGCGATGCCCTCGAGGCGTCGCAGGCGGTTGTTGATCAACTTGACCAGCGGCCGGGTCAGCGGTTCGGCGTTCCGCGCGACGGCCACCACACCCGCTCCCGCGAGCAGATCGGTGACGTAATGCTCGCCCAGATAGACCAGCGCGAAACCGAGCGTCGCCGCGTACCCCCAGGCGATCGTGCCCTCCACCTTGCCTCCGGCGTCGGTCACCAGGATCGCCGCCATCAGCGCGGTCGCGAAGTGGAGCGAGGGCATCGCGGCCCAGGGATTGCCGTTGAGCGTGCCGAAGATCCGGGTCCAGCTGGGACCCCAGATGTCCTCCCCGAACTCGACCATGACCCGCTTGATGGTCTCGTCCACCTCCTCGATCTCCTCGCCGATCTCGCGATTGACGACCTCCCTGGTGTAACCGTTCTCCGAGGCCCACCACGGCGGCGCGGTCGGAACCAGGAAGTAGAGCAGGCAGCCCAGGTCGAAGGTGGCGGCCATCTGCCGGGCCGACTGCGGAAACTTGTCGTTCTTGCGCAGCAGGATCCAGAAGATCGCCATGTACGGTTCGATGAACCAGAGCCAATGGGCCCAGGCCGAGATCTTGGTGACGACGTTGCCGGCCGAACTCGCGTGAAGGGTCCGCTGGAGGCGGGCGTTGGGCAGCACGCCGCGGCCGATCCAGCGGTCGATCTTGATCGGGTACTCGATCCGCAGCCGCTCGCGCAGGCGTTCGGGATCGTCGTACGGAAGCTCGTGGCTGACCGCGAAGGCCCACATCTGCCCCGCGAAGAGCCCGAGGTCGCGGCCCCTCGACCGGGGCCAGAGCACCGCCATAGCGAGCGGCGCCGAGACGGTCGAGGCGACCGTGACCACCGCCGGGATCTTCAGCTGCCGGCGCACATGCGGGACCACCACCGCCGCAACCAGAGCCGCCACCGCGGCGGACCGTACGGTGGTTCTGGGCGATGGGATCCGAGGCTTGAACGCTTTGGGCAGTCTCATCCTGGACTGACACAGTATGCGACCTTCAGGCGCCAATGCGTATGGCGCGAAGTCGCTTGTCCGGCTCTTGCGATTACAATGGCCCGGCCTTGCTGCCTCGTTCCAAAAAAACCGTGTCTTTGTTCATCGCGCTGGCCGGATTCCTGACCGGCATGGGTGTCCTCGCCGGACCGGCTATGGCCCTGTCGCTTAACCCGGAGGCCGGCTCGCCCGGGATCGAGAAGGCGAACACCTTCCACTGGATCATCTTCGTGGTGATCGTGATCGCGATCGTCGCCGTCAACCTGGCGATCATCCGCGCCGCCCGCCCGCGCAACCGCCACGTGCCGAACGGCGGATCGGCCCGCAAGGGCAGCCAGTTGAAGGTCGGGCTCGGACTCGGAGTCGTCGCCCTCGCGATCTTCGTCACCGCCACCGTGTTCTCCGACCAGTCACGGGTCGTCCCGGTCAGCACCGAGACCGTGGCCGACGTGAACGAGTCGAAGCAGCTTGAGATCGTCGCGACCGGCCAGCAGTGGCTGTGGCGCTTCAACTACCCGAACGGGGCATTCTCCTACCATCGCCTGGTCGTCCCGGCCGGCGTGACCGTCGCTCTGAAGCTGGTTTCGACCGACGTCATCCACGGCTGGAACGTGCCTTCGCTCACCGGCAAGGCCGACGCGGTGCCCGGCAAGACCAACTGGGTCTACTTCCGGGCCGACGAGGAGGGTGTCCACACCGGGCGCTCCGCCATCCTCTCCGGCCAGGGCTACGACACGATGGAAGCCAAGGTGGAAGTCGTGTCCCCCGACGAATACGAGACTTTCATCGAGCAGCTGAAGACCGACATCCAGGATGCGCAGGACGCGGTCGAGCAGACCAACCACGAGGGTGCCGCGGCCACCACCGACGTTTCGGCCGGCGCGCTCAAGGATGACGCTCAAGACAAGACAATGAAGACCGCGGAGAAGGAACAGTGAGCAGCTACCCCACCACGATGCCTCCGACTCGACCGGAGGTCTCCGCCGGAGCCCCCACCGAATCCCGCGCCCGCTGGATTCAGCTCGCGACCAGCGCCGATCACAAGACGATCGGGCAGATCCTGCTCGCCGGCTCCTTCGGATCGCTCTTCCTGGCCGCGCTCGAGCTGCTGCTCGTGCGGGTCCAGCTCTCGGTCCCGGACAACGTCTTCCTCAACGCGGTCACTTTCGACCGTCTGCTCTCCGTATATGGAGAGACCGCGATCTTCCTGTTCGCGCTGCCGCTCTGCATCGGGCTCTTCTACTACGTGGTGCCGCTCCAGATCGGCGCCCGCGGTACGGCCCTGCCCCGCGTCGGACAGACCGGGCTCTGGCTCTTCATCCTGGGCGGATTCGTCCTTTACGCGTCATTCCTCTTCACCCCGCCCGAGGCCGGCATCAATCCGCTGCCGCCCCTTTCGGAGCTGAGTTTCACAGGCAACAACGGCGTCGACGTCTGGCTCGCCTCGACCGGGATGATCATCCTGGGCCTGCTGCTGCTCTCGATCGATCTGCTGACCACGCTTCACAACCTGCGTGCCCCGGGCATGGCCTGGCGCCGCGCCCCGATCTTCACCTGGGCCGCCGCGATCGTGACCTGGCTGATGGTCGTCGTCGTGCCGATCATGCTCGCCGCGATCACCATGCTGATGGTCGACCGCAAGCTCGGCGGAACCTTCTTCGTCGGCGGCTCCGGCGGCTCCCCCATCCTGTGGCAGCACATGAGCTACATCTTCTTCAGCGCCAGCTACATGATCATCGCCGTCACCTTCCTGGCCGCGATCTCCGAGATCGTCCAGACCTTCACCCGGCGCCAGCTGCTGAACCGCAACGTCGTGATCGGCTCCCTGGCCGCCATCGCCGTCCTCGGCACTCTCGCCTGGACCCAGAACATGATCACCGCGCCGCTGCCGAGCGGCTGGAAGTACTACGGCATGCTGATGTCGATCTCGCTGATCGTGCCGTTCGGACTGATCTTCTACAACCTGATCGCCACCGTCTCGGCCAGCGATTTCCACATGCGCGCGCCGCTCCGTTACGCGATGGGCGCGCTCTCGCTCGCCTCGATCGGCCTGCTCGCCGAGATCGCCCAGTCGACCATCGCGGTCGGCACCCAGCTTCAGCACACCTATGACGCCTGGGCCGCGACCCACTTCGCCCTGATCGGCTTCGCGCTGTTCGGCGGTTTCGCCGCGGTCAGCTACTGGTACCCGAAGATCACCGGGCGCCTGCTGAACGAGGAGCGCGCCAAGATCTCCTTCGGTGTGATGTTCGCCGGCGCCCTGATCGCCCTGGTGCCGCTGTTCGGCGCCGGTGTCGAGGGTCAGGTCACCGATTCCTACCGCTACGTGAGCGGCCAGGGTTACGACGTCTTCAACCTGATCTCGGCGATCGGCACCCTGATCCTGTTCGTCGGAGTGATCATGGCCGTCGGCAACCTGATCAAGAGCCGGACCGAGGAAGACGCCGCCCTGCCGGATCCGTATCGGGGTGACACGCTCGAGTGGCTGGCCCTCTCACCGCCGGTCGCCCACAACTTCGATGTGCTGCCCGACGTTCGCGGCACGCAGCCGATGCGCGACATTCGCGATGCCCTCGTTCGCCGTGATGCCGAGGCCGGCAACACGGCCGACGAGCCGCAGCCGGTAGCCTGATTCCATGATCGGCAGCGCCGATGCGCGTACATCGCGCGTATCCCAGACAGTTCAATCAGCTCCGGCAAGTCCCCTCGGTGACGCGCTGGATCTGATTCGCGGCTACATCACCCTGACCAAGCCCAGGGTGATCAGTCTGCTGCTGCTCACGACCCTGGCGACGATGTACGTCGCCGATCCGTCCGGCCCGAAGCTGTCGCTGATCCTCTGGACGATGCTCGGCGGCTATCTCGCCGCCGGAGGCGCCGGTGCGATCAATCACTACGTCGATCGCGAGCGCGACGCGAACATGGCCCGCACGAGCGCCCGGCCCCTGGTCAACGGCCGGATCACCCCGGTCCACGGTTTGATCTTCGGTATCTCGCTCGGCGTGATCGCCTTCCTCCAGCTCTGGATCACGGTTAACTTCCTGGCCGCGGCGCTGGCGATGGTCGGCCTGCTCGGCTATGTCTTCGTCTACACCCTCTGGCTGAAGCCGATCACTCCGCAGAACATCGTGATCGGCGGTGCCGCGGGCGCCGTGCCGCCTCTGGTCGGCTGGGCCGCCGCCGCGGGCAGCCTCTCTTGGGAGGCGATGTGGCCCTTCCTGATCGTGTTCTTCTGGACCCCGCCCCATTTCTGGGCGCTTTCGCTGATGATCAAGGACGACTACGTGCGCACCGGCGTGCCGATGATGCCGGTGGTCAAGGGCGAGCCCGAGACCCGCCGCCAGATCCTGATCTACACCGTCTTCATGATCGGCTTCACCGCCGGCCCCTACTGCACCGGACTGCTCGGCCCCTTCTACCTCTTCTCGGCGATCGTGCTCGGAGCCATCTTCTTCGGCTTCTCCTTCGCCCTGTGGCGCAATCCGTCGGCCTCGCTGACCCTGCAGACCTACCTTTACTCGCTCGCCTACCTGGCCCTGCTGTTCGTGGCCATGGCTGTCGACGCCGTGTCCTGATAAAACTCAGGCCATGGATCGCAAGACCTCTAAATCAAACTTCTCGACCGGCATGCTGCTGGGTGCCGGATCCGCCGCGATCTTCGCCCTGTGCTTCCTTTTCGCGATGCTCTACATCGCGGCCTGACCCAAGACTGGAACCTGGACATGAGCGATTCGAATCAGATCATCGAGCCCACCGAGACCATTCAGCTGCCCGCCCCGTCCTGGGGACCGGCCCTGCTGGCCTTCGGCATCCTCGGGCTGCTCGCCGGCGTGTTCGCGACCGGCTTCATGTTCCCGTCCTGGTGGTACGCCGCGGTCGGAGCGATCTTCGTGATCGCCGCGATCCGCAGCATGGCCAAGAAGGGCACGAGGGCCTACTACAGCCTCCCGCGCGAGCAGGGAGACGTGAGATCCGAACTTCCGGTCGAGAGCTTCTCAGCTCCGACCCACGAGTAACAAAGGGCGCCCAAGGGCGCCCTTCTCGTTGCAGCCGAGCCCGGGGGAAAGACAGGCCAGGGGTTCTGTCGGCCATTTCACCCGGCATGTCTCGGCCAGCGGGCGACAGAACGCTTGCCGGCCTTGACGAGACCGTCCGACCTGGCCTCAGGGTGGGCCGCCGGAGGTGGCTCCTTCGGTGGTCCAGACCCGCATGATGTCCCTCATCGAGAGCACTCCGACCAGTTCTCCGTCCCGGTAGATCGCCAGGTGGCGGATCTTCCTCCGGGACATCTCCATCGCGGCCCGCTCCATGCTCCATTCGGGTGACGCGGTGATCACGCTTTCGGACATGTGATCGCCGACCTTCTCCACGTCGGGATCCTCTCCCGCGCCGATCGACTTGAGGATGTCGCGCTCGGTCAGGATCCGGGGGACGGGCCATCCTTCGTCCTCGACGATCGCCGCGCCGATTCCGTGCTCGGTCATTTTCGTCGCGGCCTCACGCAGCGTGTGACCCGGACCGACACGAAGAACCACCTCTGACATACCGACGCTGACTCGCATTCAAATGCCCCTCTCAGGCTCCGATGGACCGCTTGTGACAATTATTACCATCAGGATTGGCGAAGGTCAAGCCGTGAAAGCCGCGCCGATATATAGAATGGCCGGGCTTCGACCTCACCTATGCCTGCAAACAAACTCACGCACAAGATTTCTGTCCTTCTGGCCTCGATCGGACTCGGCGTAATCGTCCTTTCCGGTTGTGGAACTTCGGACTCCGCTCCGATCAACGGTGACTTCCAGGACCGTGGCCGCCAGCTCTTCAACGCGAAGTGCGGCACCTGCCACAAGATGGCCGCCGCCGCTTCGGTCGGTGAGCAGGGTCCGGATCTCGACGACGCCTTCGCCGCCGCCCGTGAGGCCGGCATGGATGACGACACCATCCGCGGTGTCGTCCACGCCCAGGTCAAGCGTCCCCAGCCTTCGGTCGACGGCTTCCCCGGCGTCTCGATGCCGGCCAACATCGTCACCGGCAAGGATCTCGACGACGTCGCCGAGTACGTCGCCCGCTACGCCGGCGTGCCCGGAGCCAAGCCTCCGATCGCTCCCGGAGAGGGTCCCGGCGCCCAGGTCTACGCCAACAACGGCTGCGGAAGCTGCCACGTTCTCGCCGCCGCGGAGTCCGCCGGTGTTCTCGGCCCCAACCTCGACGAGGTGATCCCCGAGATGAGCAGGGCCGAGATCGAACAGTCGATCCTCGATCCCAACGCGAAGAAGCCCGCCGGATACGAGAATGCGGTCATGCCCGACCGGTTCGACTCGATCCCGAAGGATCAGCTGAACGACCTCATCCAGTTCCTGATGTCGTCGGCCGCGGCCGACAACTCCTGACCAGGGATCCAAGTCAGCGCCCAAGGGGCGCGCCGACCGGGATGCAACGTATTTCATGCTGAAGCGCATCCAGATATCACCAGAACGCTACGCCCAGGTGACCGCCGTCGCCCTGGTCGCGCTGATCCTGATCGTCTTCACCGGATCGGCGGTGAGGCTGACGGCCTCCGGCCTCGGCTGTCCCGATTGGCCCAAGTGCTACGGCGGCTACGTCGCCCCCGCCCAGATCAACGCCTGGATCGAGTACGGCAACCGCCTGTTGACCGGCTTCGTCGGCTTCGCCGTGATCGCGGCCTCCCTCCTCGCCTTCGTCCGCCGCCCCTACCGCTGGCATCTGGCCCTCTTCGGCGGCCTGCTCCCCCTCGGGGTGATCGGACAGGCGGTCCTCGGCGCGTTCGTGGTCAAGTACCACCTGCCTCCGGAGCTGGTGATCTTCCACTTCATCCTCTCGATGATCCTGATCGATGCCGCCTTCGCCCTGTTCTGGTGCTCGCGGTATGAGGTCGGCGAGCGGCGGTTCTCGACCGATCGCCTGGGCGTCTGGGCGGTTCGCGCCCTGATCCCGATCGGGCAGCTCACGATCTTCCTGGGCACGATCACGACCGCCTCAGGCCCCCATCCGGGCGACCACGACAAGGAACTGGTCCACCGCTTCGACTTCAAGGGCGAGGACACGCTCGAGTGGATCGCCCAGCGCCACGGCGCCTCGGCCATCTTCTTCGCCCTTTCGGTTCTCGCCGTGATCTTCATCCTGCGCCGGAGCGGCGGCGACCGGCGAGCCGTGAAACCGCTGGTGGTCGCGTTCGGAATGATCCTCCTTCAGATCGCGGTCGGAATCACCCAGTGGCTGCTCCACCTCCCGGCGGCACTCGTCTGGGTCCACGTGGCGATCGCAACGCTCACCTGGGTGGCGATCCTCTGGTCGGTGGCAACCGCGGGCCAGCTCGAGAAGCGCCCGACGGCAGAAGCCCCCGCGGCGTCCTAAGAAAGCCCGAGCCACCCCAAGCCAATCCTGGGGGCGATTTGGGAGCTGGTGGCTCCCAAATCGCCCCCAGAACCTGCTTTTGGCGTTCGGTCAGCCTCCTGTCAGCTCGGCTGCCGCCTCGCCCAGCGCCCTTGTGTGGATGTCGACGTCGGTCTCGCTCGTGTCCGGGCACATCAGGGCCATCATGTGGAACGGGGTCATCAGGATTCCCCGGTTCAGCATGTAGAGGTGAAGCAGCGCGTCGAGCTCGGTGTCGAACGCGGCCGCGGCCTCCGCCCCTGAGCGCGGCCTTTCGGCTCCGAGCATGTACTCGGCCCGGCAGCCCAGGCGGGTGACGGTCCAGGCGAGGCCGTGCTCGGTGATCACATCCCTCACGCCCTCTTCGAAGCGTTCGCCCATCTGGATCATGTGTTCGAAGCTGTCCTCGGTGAGCACCTGCTCGAGCGTGGCCCGGGCGGCGGCCATCGAGAGCGCGTTGCCGGCGAGGGTGCCTCCCACCCCGCCGACGTCGGCGGCCTCCCACACGGTGTGGCTCAGCACCCTCTCGGCCATCTCGTCGGTCATGCCGTAGGCGCCCGTCGGAATGCCTCCGGCGATCGGCTTGCCGATCGTGATCATGTCGGGCGAGAGTCCGTGTGCTCTCGTGTAGCCGCCGGGACCGCAGCAGAAGGTGTGGGTCTCGTCGATGATCAGCAGCGTCCCCGCCTCCCTGGTCAGGCGGCGCAGTTCGTCCAGAAAGCCGGGATCGGGCAGCACGATGCCGATGTTGGTCAGGGCCGGTTCGGCGAGCACACAGGCGACGTCGCCATGCGCCAGTTCACGCTCCAGGCCCTCGACGTCGTTGAACTCGACCACGCGGGTGGTCTCGGCGATCGGCACCGGCGGGCCGATGTTCCCCACCCTGAACGAGGGCTGCCCGTCCCGTAGCATCGCCACGGTCTCGTCGACCGAGCCGTGGTAGCAGTGGTTGAAGACCAGGACCTTGTCGCGCCCGGTCACTTCGCGGCAGAGCCGGATCGAGAACCGGTTGGCGTCACTGGCCGAGAGCGAGAACTGCCAGTGGCCCAGCCCGAACCGGCGGACCATCTCCTTGCCGAGCGGCAAGGCGTCCTCGCTTGGCAGCATGGTGGTGATGCCCTTCCCGATCCGCGCGGTGGCCGCGGCCACGGTCGGAGCGGGTGAATGACCGGTCATCGCGCCGGTGTCCCCGAGGCAGAAATCGATCAGTTCGTTGCCATCGACGTCGACCAGCGAGTTGCCGTTCGCGCGTTCGAAGAAGACCGGGAAGGCCCCCGGCCAGCGGGTCATCCAGTTCATCGGGACACCCGAGAGAAGTGCCTCGTCGGCACCCTCGTGGATCTCCTTCGAGCGGGGATGGGCCGCCTCGAAGGCCGCCAATTCCCGTCCCATCAGTGCTCTGGTCGTTTCTTTTTCGATCTGGACGATTCCTGATGGATTGGTCATTTGACGGCTTTCTCGTGGTGTTTTCCGGGGATCACTGCTTGACAGGCTAGCTGCATTCTGTTGTTTTGTGGAATGATCCAACAAAGAAGAACGAAACAGGAAGACCCAAGGAGATAACCGCGATGACTCTCGCACCACCCGTAATCACCGGACTCGCAGCACGAGAAGTTCTCGACTGCCGCGGTCTGCCCACCCTCCAGGTGGACCTCACGCTCGACGAGGCGATCACGGCGACCGCCGACGTGCCGACCGGCCGCTCGACCGGAGCCAACGAGGCCTTCGAGCTGCGCGACGGCGGGACCCGCTTCGGCGGCTTCGGCGTCCTGAAGGCCGCCGGCAACGTGACCGGCGAGATCGCGGACGCGATCCTCGGCACCGCCCTCACCGACCAGCGCTCGCTCGATACCCAGCTGATCGAGCTCGACGGCACCGAGGACAAGAGCCGCCTCGGCGCCAACGCGATCCTCGGCGTATCCCTCGCCGCCGCCCGTGCCGCCGCCGAGTACCGCGGCCTCCCCCTCTACCGCTCGATCAGCTCCAACGCCCACATCCTGCCGGTGCCGCTGGTCAACCTGATCAACGGCGGCAAGCACGCCTCGAACGACCTCGACTTCCAGGAGTTCATCATCCTGCCGGTCGGCGCCGAATCGATGCTGGAGGCCCTCCAGATCTCGTCCGAGGTCAACCTCGTCCTCGCCGAGATCCTGCTCGAGCGCTACGGTAAGGTCGCGCTCAACACAGGCGACGAAGGTGGCTTCGCACCGCCGATCAGCGACCCTCACGAGGCGCTCGGCCTGCTCCACGAAGCGGTCGCCGCGGCCGGCTACGAAGGCCGCTTCCGCTACGGCCTGGACGCCGCCTCGACCCACTACTACGACAAGGACAAGGGCACCTACCTGGTGAACGGGGTCGAACGGGACCGTGACGGCATGATCGGGCTCTACAAGGAGCTGATCGAGAAGTACGACATCGTCACGATCGAGGATCCGCTCGACGAAGAGGATTTCGAGGGCTTCGCCAAGCTGACCGAGGAGTCCGGCATCCAGATCGTAGGTGACGATCTCTTCACGACCAACCCGAAGCGCCTGGCCCGCGGCCTGGAGGTCGGTGCCGCCAACTCGCTGCTGTGGAAGTTCAACCAGATCGGCACCCTTTCCGAGGCACTGGACGCCGCCGAGATGGCTCACAAGGCGGGCTACACCGTCGTGGTCTCCGAGCGGTCAGGCGAAACCGAGGATCCGATCATCAGCGACTTCACGGTCGCGCTCGGCGCCGGCCAGATCAAGACCGGGGCCCCGGTGCGCGGTGAGCGCACCGCGAAGTACAACCGCCTGCTCCGGATCGAGGAGGAACTCGGCGACACCGCGACCTATCCGGGCGACGTGTTCGGCGGAAGGGACTGAGATTCAGGCGGCTTCAACACCGGATTGATCGATTGTGGAAGAATCCAACACTATGACTGACGAAATCCCAGATATTGGTGTACGTGTATCCCCGGTCTCCACGGTTGAAGCCGCCGCCAACGCCCTGCGTGAGCTGATCCTCGACGGAAAGCTCACCCCCGGCGCTCGCCTGCGCGAGCACGAGTACGCCGAGAGGCTCGGCATCGCGAGGCACTCCTTCCGCGCCGCCACCCAGATCCTCATCGGCGAAGGGCTGCTGAAGCGCGAGCCCCATCGCGGGGTCGAGGTCCCGGTGCTCTCGGCCGCGGACATCACCGACATCTTCAAGCTGCGCGAGGCACTGGAGCTCGAGGCCGTCCGGCTGGTCGGCGCAGCCGGAATAGTGCCCGCCGCCGCCCAGCGCGCGGTCACCGAGATGTCGGCCCTGGCCGACGACGCGCCCTGGCGGGAGGTCGTCTGGCCCGACCAGCGCTTCCACACAGCGATCATCGAGGCGACCAACAGCCCCCGCCTGCAGCGCGCCTACCTGGGCCTCCAGTCGGAGATCACGCTCTGTCTCGCGCAGCTGGAACCGGCCTACGACGCGCCCGCCGAGGTCGCCGCCGAGCACGAGGAGCTGCTCGCGCCGATCAAGTCCGGCGACGTCGAACTCGCCGAGGAACTGTTCCGCCGCCACCTCGAAGAGGCCGTCACCAACCTCGTCTCACTCCACAACAGCCGCGCCGACGCGGCCGCGACCGAGAGTTGATGGAGCCGACCGCACACAACCACGGGGTGCGGGTCACCAATCTGGACGAGCTCTGCTCCCACGGCCACCGGGACCTGCGCGCCGACGCGCTCGGCATCGCCGTGGTCGGCCTCGAAGCCTGCGACGGCGCCCGGGCCACCGCGAACGCGGTCTCGCTCTCCGAGAACGGCATCGTCATCTCCGGGACCGAGTACGAGCTCTCCCCCGGCGCCAAGCTGGTCGTGCTCGGTGCCGGCAAGGCGACCCTGCCGATCGCCGAGGCGCTCGAAGACGTGCTCGGCGACCGGATCGACGCCGGCGCCGTGATCCTCCGCCGCGGCGAGGTCGCGAACCTGAAGCACCTCGAGGTCTACATCGCCGACCACCCCCTGCCGACCCGCCAGAGCGTCGCCGGAGCGCTCCGCCTGGAAGAACTGGCGAACCGGGTCGGCCCCGACGATCTCGTCCTGGCCTGCTTCACCGGCGGCAGCTCCGCCCTCGCCTCCCTGCCCCCCGAGGGGATCACCTTCGAGGACAAGCGCCTGCTCCACGAGATCCTGCTCGGCTCGGGCATGCCGATCGCCGAGGTCAACTCGGTCCGCAAACACGTCTCGACGATCAAGGGCGGCCGTCTCGCCCAGCGCATCGCCCCCGCCCGGATCGTCAACCTGACCGTCTCCGACGTCGCCGGGGACGTGCTCGACGTGATCACCGATCCCACCGTCCGCGACACCTCGACGGTCGCCGACGCGATCTCGGTCCTCGAGGACTACGACCTCTGGGACCGGCTCCCCGCCTCGATCACCGGATATCTCCGCTCGCCGCTCGCCGAGTCGCCCGATCTGGAGGGCATCGAGATCACCACCGAACTGCTCGTGACCGGGGTCGGTGTCTGCGAGGCGATGGTCGAAGAGGCCAGGTCGCGCGGCTACGAACCGGTGATCCTGACCACGACGCTCGAAGGCGAGGCCCGCGAGATGGGCCGCTTCATCGCCGACATCTCGCTCTCCAGCCTGAATTCCTCGTACCCCTTCCGCCCGGGAACGGTACTGCTCGGCTGCGGCAGCGAGAACTCGGTCGCGATCGGCGGCAAGGGCGCTTTCGGCGACGGCGGCCCCGGGCAGGAGGCCGCGCTGGCGGCCGCGATGGAACTCGACGGCGCCCGCGTCGTGACCCTCTTCATGGACACCGACGGCTCCGACGGCGGCACCGAGGCCGCCGGCGCGATCGCCGACGGCAAGACCGTCCGCCGCGCGAACGAGGTCGATCTGGACCTGCGCAAGGCATTGATGCGGCACGGCGCCAAGGAGCCCTTCGAACGACTCGGGGACCTGATCATCACCGGCGCCACCGGAACCAACGTAAACGACCTCTTCGTAGCCGTAGTCGGCGAAACCGAAAGCTGAGGCCCACCGAGCATGCCGATGATCGAACTTCATGACCTGACCAAGATCTTCGGCGAGCAGACCGCCGTGAACGGGATCGACCTGGAGATCGCGAACGGCGAGTTCTTCTCGATGCTCGGTCCGAGCGGCTGCGGCAAGACGACTACGCTGCGCATGATCGCCGGCTTCGAGGAGCCGACTTCGGGCCGGATCATGCTTGCGGGCGAGGAGGTCACCTGGACCTCGCCGCGCAAGCGCAAGGTGAACATGGTCTTCCAGGACTACGCGCTCTTCCCGCACATGTCGGTCCGCGAGAACGTCGAGTTCGGCTTGAAGATCAAGAAGGTCAAGGCGGCCGAAGCGAAACCGCGGATCGCCGAGATGATCGGGGCGGTCCGGCTCGAGGGCTTCGAGGACCGCCTGCCCGCCCAGCTTTCCGGCGGACAGCGCCAGCGGGTCGCCCTGGCCCGTGCCCTGGTGAACCAGCCCGCCGCCCTGCTGCTCGACGAGCCGCTCGGCGCGCTCGACATGAAGCTGCGCAAGGAGATGCAGCTGGAGTTGAAATCGATCCAGCAGCGCACCGGCACGACCTTCGTATACGTCACCCACGACCAGGAGGAGGCGCTGACGATGTCGGACCGGGTCGCGGTGATGAACGGCGGCAACGTCGAGCAGGTCGCGGCGCCGCGTGAACTCTACGAGGAGCCCAAGACCTCGTTCGTCGCCGGTTTCATCGGCACCTCGAACCTGCTCACCCTCCCGGTCGATTCCCGTGACGGCGGAGTCGCCTCGGCCTCGCTCGGCGAGGGGATGAGGCTCACCTGCGTCGACAACGGCGACGGCGGGTCCGAGCTCACGATCACGATCCGCCCCGAGAAGATCAAGCTGGTCGAGGATCCGGACGGCCCCGGCTCGAGGGTGCGCGGACGGGTGGTCGAGAACGTGTATCTCGGTTCGATGACCCAGCTGATCGTCGAGATCCAGACCGGCGAGCGCCTGATCGTCCATCAGCTGAACGATCAGAGCGGCGGCGAGCCGATCGCGCCGGGGGCCGAGGTCATCCTCGGCTGGGACACGGAGCACAGCTTCGTGATCGAGGGCGATCCGGCGTGATTCTCTCCCCCCGCACAACGTCATGGCGTGCGGTGGGCGCGCTCACATCCCTCTGCCTGCTGCTGGCACTTTCCGCCTGCGGCGGATCCGGCGGCACGACCGAGACCGCGACGGCACCGAAGGACCTGGACAGCCCGGCGACCGGCGAGCTGCGGGTCTTCGCCTACGAGGACTCGGTCACCCCCGAGATGATGGATCCGTTCCGGGAGCAGAACCCGGATCTGGAGATCAAGACCGCGACCTTCGACTCGAACTCCGAGGCCGCGGCCAAACTGGCCGGCGGTTTCCAGGCCGATGTGGTCGAGGTCTGTCTCGACGAGGCCGAGCCGCTGCTCAGACGCAACCTGCTGCGGCCGCTCGATACCAGCGGGATAACCGAGTGGAACCGGATCGCCTTCCACGACTCCCCCGGTGTGCGCCAGGACGGCGGCGCGATCATGGTGCCGCTCTCGGCCGGGCCGCATGGCGTGATCTACAACACCGAGGAGGTCGACGGAGCCGGAATCGGCTCCTACGCCGATCTCTTCGACCCTCGATTCAAGGGCCGCACCGCGATCGAGGGCGACTACGCCCTGCCACCGATCGCGGTCACAGCGCTGGCGATCGGAATCGAGGATCCGATGAACATGGACGAAGAGGAACTGGCCCGGGTCGGTGAGTACATGGACGAGCACCGCGACCAGTTCCGGGCCCTGTGGCGCTCCGATTCCGATCTGGTCAACCTCTACAAGTCGGGCGAGGTCGTGATCTCGGACGGCAACAGCGGCCAGGCGAAACGCCTCCGGGAAGCGGGAGTGCCGGTCAGATGGGTCGCGCCGAGCGAGGGCACGCTCTCCTGGGTCTGCGGCTTCGGCATCTCCTCCAAGGCCCAGAACCTCAAGGCCGCGTACCGCCTGATCAATTGGCAGGCCTCGGCCGAGGCGCAGGCGATCCGCGGCGAGAACGGCTACGTCGTCACCAACCCCGACGCGATCCCGCTGATCCCGAAGGCCGACCGCGAGACCGCCGACCCGTCGAGCCTCGCCGACGCGATCCCCGAGACCTATCCCCCGCTCTACGACGAGTGGGTCCGCACCTTCGAGACCTTCCAGGCCAACTAGCACCGCATCAACCCACCGACACCGACCGGCAAAGGCGCAAACCATGAATGTAGGGAAGAGCACATGAACCGATTGAAGAGATGGGCCCTCCTGGGCACGATCCTCGCGGCAGCCTCGCTGGGCCTTGCGGCCTGCGGCGGCTCCGATGGCGGCACCACCGAGGAGGCCGCGGCCCCGAGCAAGGCCGAGGCCGACAAGCCCGCCACCGGCACATTGCGGCTGTTCGCCTATGACGACACGGTCACCGACGAGCAGCTCGATCCGTTCCGCAAGGCGAACCCGGACGTCGACCTGAAGATCGCGACCTTCAACTCGAACGAGGAGGCGGCGGCGAAGCTGGCCGGCGGTTTCGAGGCCGACGTGGTCGAGGTATGTCTCGACGAGGCCGAGCCGCTGCTGGTCCGCAACCAGCTGCGCCCGATCGACACGGCCGGCATCTCGGCCTGGGACAACCTCGCCTTCCGTGATCAGCCCGAGGTCCGCCAAGACGGCGAGGTCATCACGGTGCCGCTCTCGGCCGGCCCCTACGGGATCATCTACAACACCGAAGAGGTGCCGGAGGGCGTCACCTCCTACGAGCAGATGTTCAGCGACGAGTTCGCCGGGCGCATGGCCGTCGAGGGCAGCAGCTCGGTTGCCCCGCTCGCGGTCGCCGCGTTCGCGCTCGGCTTCGACGATCCCTTCAACATGGACGCCGACCAGCTCGAGCAGGCGAAGGATTTCCTGATCGACAACCGCGACAAGATCCGCAGCTATCCCGATTCGGATTCGGACATGGTCAACCTGTTCAAGACCGGCGAGGTGGTCGTCGCCAACGGCGGCCGAGGCACCGCGCAGGACATGATCGCGGAGGGCCTGCCGGTCAAGTGGGTGGCGCCCGAGGAGGGAATGTGGTCCTGGGTCTGCGGACTCGGCCTGACCTCGAAGGTGAAGAACACCGACGCGGCCTACAAGCTGCTCAACTACTACGCGGATCCCGAGGCACAGGCGATCTCGGCCGAGAACGGGTTCGTGATCACGAATCCCGAGGCAGAGAAACTGGTGCCGCAGAAGTACCGGGAGACGTCGGATCCGAAGAGCATCGAGGGAGCGATCCCGCTGACCGCCCCGGACGACATCGAGGCTTACACCCGCGCATGGCAGGAAGTCCGCACGGGCTGATCTGAAATGCCTTTCAGCCGTCGTATACAGAGGGCGATGCCCAACATCCTCAGCGCCACCCTGGTTGTGGCGGTGCTGGCAATCCTGTTCGGGCCCGTCCTGCTGCTCGCGCTGTTCTCGTTCAACGACTCGACCGTGATCTCCCTCCCCTGGGAGGGCTTCACGACCAAGTGGTACTCCGAGGCCCTGAACGACGACGGCGCGATGACGGCGATCGGCAATTCAGTGCTGGTAGCCAGCATCGTAATGGTGGTCTCACTGGTTCTCGGCACTTTGGCGGCTTGGGGGCTGACCCGCATCGATTTTCGCGGGCGGCCCCTGATCGCCGGGGTTCACGGCGCGGTGCTGGTCGTGCCGTGGCTGATCATCGGCGTCGCCGGGCTGATCTTCTTCAGCCAGATCGAGTACGCGCTTTCGCTCCAGACGATCATGCTGATGCACATCGTCGTCACCTTCCCGCTGGTCGTCGCGGTCGTCTCGGCGGGCCTGATCAGGTTCAACCGATCGATCGAGGAGGCCGCGATCGACATGGGCGCCACCCAGATGCAGATGATGCGCTACGTGGTGCTGCCCCAGATCGCGCCTTCGCTCGCCGCGGCCGCGATCTTCGCTTTCGCCTGGTCCTTCAACAACTTCGAGATCAGCTTCTTCACCGGCGGCTTCGAGCAGACCTTCCCGGTCTGGGTGTTCGGCGTGCTGCGGCACTCCTCCAACCTGCCGGTCGTGAACGCGGCCTCGACCGTGATCGCGCTGGCCCAGGTGATCCTGGTCTTCGGCCTCTGGTACGGCATGAAATTGATGACCAAGCGCCGCGGAGGGACCGATCAGGACATGGCCGAGATGATGACCGGATCGGTGAGGTAGACCATGGAAGCCGCTTCCGTCCCCGTGGTCGGAGAACGCCCCAGCGCGTTCCGCAAGTTCCTGAAGCCGTTCGCGTTCATGTCGCTGCCGACCGCGACGCTCTTCTTCCTGTTCCTGATGCCGATGGCGATCCTCGCCTGGTTCAGCTTCCAGTACGGGGATCTGAGCGGCAACTCGGGCTTCACCCTGACCAACTTCACCGACATCCTCGGCGATTCGCTCTACCGCGAGATCGCCTGGACGACCTTCCAGATCGCGACGATCGCGATGATCGCCCAGCTGCTGGTCGGGCTGCCCCTGGCCTACGTGATCGCCTTCAAGGCAGGTAGGTTCGAGCTGCCGCTGCTGCTGGCATTGGTCCTGGCCGACGAGCTCAACCCGATGGTGCGGATCTACGCGTGGCGCATGCTGCTCGGCCGCGAGGGCCTGATCAACGAGGCGCTGATGTCACTCAACCTGATCGACGTGCCGATCGACGCCCTGCTCTTCAACAAGTTCTCGGTGATCGTGGTGCTCTCCACCAGCTACCTGACCTACACCGTGATCCCGATCTACGCCTCGATGAAGGCGGTCGACGCGGGCCTGTTCGAGGCCGCACGGGACATGGGCGCCGGCTGGTTCACGACCTTCCGCCGGGTGCTGCTGCCGCTGATCGCGCCGGGCATCTTCATCGCCCTGCTGCTGGTCTACGTGCCGCTCTTCACCGACTTCGCCGCCCCCACCCTGGTCGGCGGCACCACCGGCTACATGCTCGGCAACGTGGTCAGCGACCTGGTGCTGGAGAACGGCAACCTGAACGCGGGTGCCGCGATGAGCTTCCTGATGCTGCTCGGCGCCGCGCTCTTCTCACTGGTCGCCTATCAGCTGTCCCGGATCAAACAAGGAGCGAAGTGAAATACGACGCGGCAATCATCGGCGGCGGACACAACGGTCTCGTCGCCGCCTACTACCTGGCCCGAGCCGGGATGAAGACGGTGGTCTGCGAGCGGCGCGAGATCGTCGGCGGCTGCTGTGTGACCGAGGAGTTCGCCCCGGGCTTCCGGGCCTCGACCGGGGCCTACGTGCTCAGCATGCTGCGCGAGCCGATCTGGCGGGACATGCGGCTGGTCGATCGCGGCATCGTGGTCGATCCCGCCGGACCCTCGCTCCACCTGTTCGCCGACGGCACCCGCCTGGAGCTCTCGGACGACACTCCGGCCGCGCAGGCGGCGATCCGCGAGTTCTCCGAGGCCGATGCCGCGGCATACCCGAAGTTCGAGGACGACCTGGCGGAACTGGCGCGGCTGGTGACCCCGCTGATCGATACGACGCCGCCCGACGTGAGGCCGAGGAGCGCCGCCGACGTCGCCTCGCTGCTGAAGCTCGGCGGCATGGCCGCGAAACGGCGCGACGACATCAACGAGGCGCTTTTCCTGTTCACCACCTCGGTCACCCAGTTCCTCGACGAGCGTTTCGAGAACGAGTACGTGAAGGCCGCGATCGGCTGGCACGCGATCAACGACTCGATCTCGGGCCCCTCCACCCCGGGCACCGCCTACATCCTGCTCCACGACCACGCCGGCGAGAACGTCGAGGGCGGCGCCCGCTCCTGGGGTTTCGTGCGCGGCGGCATCGGCCGGGTCACCGAGGCGATGGCCGACGCGGCCCGCGAGGCCGGGGTCGAGATCCGCACCGGGGCCGAGGTCGAGCGGGTGATCGTCGAAGGCGGCCGGGCCGTCGGACTGAAGCTGGCCGGCGGCGGCGAGATCCGCGCCTCGCGGGTGCTTTCGAACGCCGATCCGAAGAAGACCTTTCTCGGCCTGCTCGAGGAGAGGGAGCTGCCGGCGGAGTTCACCGCCGCGGTGCGCGCCTACCGCTGCCAGGGCACCAGCATGAAGATCAACCTGGGCGTGAATGCGCTTCCCGTCGCGACCAACATGCCCGGCGAGGGCATCCAGCCCTACCACCTCGGGATCATGGAGGTGAACCAGCCGCTGGCCGACATGGACCGGGCGCAGGCCGAGGCCCGTGCCGGGCGATCGGGCGAGGATCCTCACGTCGAGATGTGCATCCCGACGGTTCATGATCCCTCGCTCGCGCCGGATGGCCATCACGTGCTGACGATCGACGTCAACTCGCAGCCATACGACCTGGCCGGGGCCGGGTGGGACGAGATCAAGGACGAGGTCGCCGACCGGGCGATCGCCAAGCTGGAGACCTACTTTCCCGGCCTGACCGGATCGATCGTCCAACGCCAGGTGCTGAGCCCGCTCGACCTGGAGCGGCTGCTCGGGATCAGCGGCGGCCACGCGCTCCATGGTGACATGGCCTTCGACCAGCTCTTCACCCTGCGGCCGGTCCGCAACTGGGCCGACTACCGCACGCCGGTCGAGGGCCTCTACCTGTGCGGCGCCGGCACCCATCCGGGCGGCGGTGTCACCGGAGCCAACGGCCGCAACTGTGCCCGCGAGGTGATCCGGGACGAGAAGCGCGGCCGGCGCCGTGGACTGCTCAGGCGGCAGGCCCGGAACTGAGCCTCGGATGGAACGCGCGGCGGTCACCGAAGGTGAACTCGGCGAGGCCCGCTCCCTGCTGGCCGATCTGATCGCGATCTACTCGCCGTCCGGTGGCGAGGGGCCGATCGTCGACCATCTGGAGGCATGGGCCGGCGCGCACGATCTGACCTCGCGGCGGGTGCCGGCCGAGATCGGGCGGGACAGCCTGGTGATCGGCGCCTGTGCCGATCCGCTGCTGGCGATCGTCGCCCACGTCGACACGATCACCCCCACCTGGCCCGGCGCGACGGTCCCGCGAACCGAGGGCGACGTGGTCCATGGGCTCGGGGCGGTCGACGACAAGGGCGGTGTGGTCGCCTGCATGATGGCCGCCCTGGCCTTCCAGAAGGCCGGTGGACACCTCGACGACGTTCCGGCGGTATTCGCCTTCGCGGTCGACGAGGAGACCGGAGGCAGCGGCTCACGCTCTCTGGCGGTCGATCTCGCCCCGCGCTTCGCGATCGCCCTGGAGGGAACCGGGCTGAGACCGGGGACCGCCGAGTGCGGTGACCTCGAAGCGCTGGTCCATGTGAGTGGTGTCTCCGCCCACGGCTCGCTCGAGCTCGGCGACAACGCAGTGCACGCGGCCGCGAGGCTGATCGCCGGGCTGCCCTCACTGGGCCTGGCTCAGCATCGCCATCCCCTGCTCGGCGAGTCGCGGGCGAGCGTCAACGAGATCGCGACCGGCGACGGCATGAACGTGGTGCCCGACCGCTGCACGCTGCGCCTGCAGATCAAGCTGGTCCCGGGGCAGGACCTGCGCGAGACGATCCGGCTGGTCTCCGAGTACTGCGCCGGGTTCAACGCCACGCTGCAGATGGTCGAGGGCACCGTGCCGTTCGAACTGCCGGCCGGTTCCCCCCTGCGCGCCGTCGTCGATCGGGCGACGGAGGAGGTCCGCGGCGCCAGGCCGGAGCCGCTGGGGGTGCCCGCCTGGACCGACGCCCACAACTTCGTCGATTTCGGCGGCTCCGAGGCGATGGTGTTCGGCCCGGGTTCGATCGACTCGGCCCACACCCCCGCCGAACACATCGATGTGACCCAGATCGCCGAGTGCGCCCGGATATTCGCCACACTGTTGGAGCCGCCGAGCATCGCGGCGATCACCGCCGCGCCGTCCCGGCCGGATCAGCCCCGCTACCGAAAGGCCGAACCTTGAAGACAGTCCATCCCGTCACCGACCGGCTCGAACCGGAACCGCTCGACCCGGAACAGGTCCTGTTCGGCAATCCGAAGACCTCTTCGCTCACCCTGGCCGAGGACGGCGACGGTGCCGAGAGCGGCCTGTGGCGCTGCACGCCCGGTGTGGTCAGCGACACCGAGGTCGAGGAGAGCTTCCTCGTGATCACCGGCAGGGGAAGCGTCGAGTTCGAGGACGGGAGCACGATCGAGCTGCGGCCCGGCGTGACCCACCGGTTCGCCGGTGGTGAGAAGACCAAATGGACGGTCGAGGAGACCGTGCTGAAGGCGTACTGGATCGCGGGCCAGGTGTAGCACCACCCCCGGAAACGAGGCTTCCGAGTACCGGTGCCTGTTGCCGAAGAATGATCTGGGTTCCACGATCTGGGACCCCCAAGGATCGGGCAGGCAGGGGTGACGCCTCTCATGAATGCTGACCCGGAGGTTCCTAGGGTGATCTGATGATCGATTTCTCCGTCCGCCGTGCATGGCATTTGGGGCTCCTTCTGGTACTCCTTGCTGCTTCCTGGACAGTGAGCCTGGCATCCGAGCGGGCAGAGGCCGCTCCGCAGGGACCTTGGGCCCTGCCCGCGACTTCGCTTTCTGAGGTCGGCCTGGATTCGTCAGAACCCCAGATCACCGCCAGTCCCGACGGCACCACCACCGCCATCTGGCGCCGCAGCGGCAACAACTGGATCATCCAGGCTGCGACCCGCCCTCCGGCGGGCGGCTTCGGAGTCCCGATCGATCTCTCGGTGGACGGTCAGAACGCGTCATCCCCTCAGATCACGACGAGTCCCGATGGCACCGCCACCGCCATCTGGACGCGCCGCAACGGCAACAACTGGATCATCCAAACTGCGACCCGTCCCCCGGGCGGGGACTTCGGAGCCCCGATAGATCTATCCGCAGCCGGCCAGAACGCATCAGCCCCTCAGATCACGACCAGTCCCGACGGCACCACGACCGCCATCTGGTCGCGCTACGACGGCAACGATCTCATCATCCAAACTGCCACCCGTCCCCCGGGTGGCGCCTTCGAAGCCCCGATCAGCCTCTCGGCGGGCGGCCAGGATGCGGCAGTCCCTCAGATCACCGCCGGCCCAGATAACACCACCACCGCCATCTGGCGGCGCAACAACGGCAATGACTGGATCGTCCAGGCCGCCATTCGTCCCCCTGGCGGCGCCTTCGGGGCCCCGTTCGATCTCTCGGCAGCCGGCCAGGATGCGACAGCCCCTCAGATCACCGCCGGCCCCGATAACACCACCACCGCCGTCTGGTCGCGCAACAACGGCAACGACTGGATCGTCCAGGCCGCCACCCGTCCCCCGGACGGCGCCTTCGAAGCCCCGATCGATCTCTCGGCAGCCGGCCAGAACGCATCGATCCCTCAGATCACCACCAGCCCCGACGGCGGCACCACCGCCATCTGGCGGCACACCGACGGCAATGACTGGACCATCCAAGCGTCCACCCGTCCCCCGGGCGGGGACTTCGGAGCCCCGTTCAATCTCTCGACGGCCGGCCAGAACGCGATAGACCCTCAGATCACGACCAGCCCCGACGGCACCACGACCGCCATCTGGTCACGCAACAACGGCGACGACCACATCATCCAAGCCGCCACCCGCCCCCCGGGCAGCGCCTTCGAAGCCCCGATCGATCTCTCGGCGGCCGGCCAGAACGCATCAGTCCCTCAGATCACAGCCGGCCCCGACGGCACCACCACCGCCGTCTGGTCGCGAACCGACGGCAACAACCTCATCACCCAGGCCGCTTCCACCAGCCTCCCCGAGCACAAGCTGACCGTGATCAAGCAGGGAGACGGAGCCGGCAGGGTGAGTTCAGCACCGGTGGGAATCGATTGCGGCGCGCTCTGCGAGGCGACCTTCACGAGCCACACCATGGTCACTCTCACGGCCACCCCCGAGGCCGGCAGCTCCTTCAGCGGCTGGGGTGGAGCCTGCCAGACATCGGGCAAGCAGCCGAGCTGCCTGCTCACGATCGAGGAAGCGGCACAGGCGACGGCAGGTTTTGCGAGAAAGCCCTTCCACGAGAAGCCCCTCCCTGGGAAGAAGAACCCGACCGATACCACCGCGCTCTTCGATGGCAAGCGCCTCCACATCCGTCTGAAATGCCCGGTCCGCTTCAAGCCGAAGTGCCTGAGCACCACGACCCCGGTCACCCTGAAAACCAAGAAGGGCAAGCCGATGGCGGTGAAGCCGACAAGGAAGAGGATCGTCTCGGACAGGTGGAAGCGAACCACTTTCCTGATCAGGCCTGGCTTCCGGGCCAAGGTCGCGGCGATGACCTTCACGGACGAGAAGCTGCTCGTCGTCAAGCAGAAGATCCGTTCCAGGCGAATCCGTGCCGAGCGAAACACGAAGACGAGCACCGTCTTTCATGTCTACAAGGTGCGGGTCAAGCTCTAGCCCTGGTGTCTAGCTCCGCTTCTTCACCGCCTTGAGCTTCAAGGTCAGCTTCTTCTTCCGGACGATCCCGGTTCCGTCGCTCGCGACGAACGAGACCGCGGCGGTCAGGGTGAGCCTGCGCTTGCGATGCAGCTTCTTCAGGCCGCTCCCCTTGGCCCGCACCTTCAATCGCACGGTGGCGGGGCCTTCGACACCGATCGCGTGCGCCTTGACGCGTTTGGTCCCGATCAACTTCACCCGGCCCGCACCCGAGACCGTGACCGGCAGCAGGGCCATGCCCCGTTTCGGTTTCAGTTTGGGCCGGCCGAGCTTCAGGGTCGGGCGCCGCGGAACGGCGGGACGCCCGGTGCCGGATCCCTCGACCACCTCGAACGAGCGGGTCGCGGCGGGCCCGACGTTTCCGGTCGGGTCGGTCGCCCGGACCGCGAAGGTGTGCGGAGCGTAGGAGAGCGCGCTTCCGGGAATCTCCGAGCCGGCCTCGGCGCAGGGGCCGAAGTCGTCGCTGTCGAAGCGGCAGCTGAAGGTCACGTTCGGCTCGTTCGCGCTGAACCTGAACTCGGGGCGGCGGATCTCGGTCCGGCCGTCCGGTCCGCCGTCGATGCTGGTGACCGGGGCGATCGAGTCGACCGAGAAGCTCCAGACGGCCGGTGTCGGATCGAAGTTGTCCATCGAGTTGACCGAGCGGACCCGCAGGGTGTGCGGACCCTGCCCGAGACCGGACGGTTCGAATGGCGACTCGCAGACCTCGTATCCCTCGAAGTCCATCTGACACTCCAGAATCGAGCCCTCCTCGGTCGAGGCGATCTCGAAGGCGGCCGAGGTGGAGTCGTGGGCCTCCGGCGGCCCGGAACTGATCTCGGTGCCGGGAATCGTGTACTGGAAGAGAACGCTTGGCGTTGAGGGGCGGGATTCGAGTGCTGCGATCCCACCCGCAGGAACCAGCAGCGATCCTCCGCCTCCACCACCGCCTCCAGTGGCTGTCGGAGTTCCACTCGTCATCGTTCCTCCACCGCCTCCGCCTCCACCACCGAAGACACCACCGCCTCCACCCCCGCCCCAACCAGCTGGAGTACTAGGCGGACCCGCACCACCATCTCCGCCCGTTCCGAGAGAACCGTCGTTTCCGCTATGGCCCGTCTGCCCGAATCCCGGTGATCCCGCGTAGGGATATCCAGGTCCCCCGCCAAGGCCAGGGACACTTTCTGCACCAACCCCACCCCCAAAGCCACCGGATCCCACGGTGTTGCCCGGCCCGGCCGATTCGGCTCTGCCGCCCATGACCCCCGCATGACCCCCGGCCCCGCCCGCCTTGCCGCCGCCGTTCGCGGTCGATCCGGCGCCGCCGCCTCCGGCCGCGACGATCAGCCGGCTCTCGAGGCTTCCGGGCTCGCCGGGCTCGATCGTGCGAATGTCGGTGGCGCCACCGCCGCCTCCGCCGACCGCTGCCGCGCTGGCGAACATGGCGTCACCGCCGCCGTTGAAGCCGCCGTCGGTCCCGCTGCCGTCACCGGCCACCAGAATGTAGAGGCGGCCTCCGGAAGTCACCGCTATCCGCCCCTTGACCTCGGCCGGCTGTCCGCCGAGGATGGTGCCCTTGTCGGCCCCTTTTCCACCGACCGCCTCCACCTCGGCGCTGCGCAGGCCCTCCGGCAGGTTGAGGATCGATTGACCGGTCGTGAACTTGGTCTCGCCGACCTCGGTCCAGTCCTCCACCCAGACCGAGCCGGCGGGGCTCGGGGCCGGCCAGGACAGGGCCACCACCACGGCGAGCGCCAATCCCGCCGCGGCCAGGCGCAAGACCGGTTCGATCGAGTTCACGGCTCGGTTCACGAAGTCCCTTTCGTATTCGCGCGTCCCACGAGAACGCCCGGATCGCTCGGCGGCGCCTCACGGCGGCCGCCTACCATTTTGCTCAGATAATCCTGAGCATAACTCGAATCCCGTGGTCAGGTCACCGGATCGGCCGGGGTGGTGGCCCGCCCCATCGCTTCGACCGCTCGCCGGAGGTGCTCGGCCTCCAGCACCGCCGACATCTGGGCCCTGATCCTGGCCGTTCCCTCGGGGACCACCGGATAGCCGAACCCGGTCACGAACACACCCTCCTCCAGCATCCTCGCCGAGATCTCGATCGCGGTCGATGTCTCGCCGACGACCACCGGCACGATCGCGCTCTCTCCGGGCACCGGGTCGAATCCGGCCTCGCCCAGAAGCCGGCGGTACTCGGCCGTGTTCCGCCGGAGACGGTCGATCAGATCCGGGTTCTCGCGCAGCTGCCTGAGGGCCTCGCGGGCGCTGCAGGCGACCGTCGGCGGCAGGCCGTTCGAGAAGAGCTGGGGCCGCGAGCGCTGTTCGAGCATCGAACAGAGCTCCCGGTCGCCGGCGACGAACCCCCCGGCCCCGCCGCCGAGCGCCTTGCCCAGGGTGCCGGTGACGATGTCGATCCCGCCCTCGAGCCCGAAATGCTCGGCGGTTCCGCGTCCGGTTTCTCCCATCACCCCGAGCCCATGGGAGTCGTCGACGATCAGCACGGCGTCGTGGCGCCCGGCGATCTCGACCAGCTCCGGCAGCGGCGCGAGATCTCCCTCCATGCTGAACACGCCGTCGGTGACGATCAGCCGGCGTCCGGCCCCCGCCGAGCCGGCCAGCGCGGCCTCGAGCGCGGCCATGTCGCAGTGGGGGTACACGGTCTTGGCTCCGGGCCGCGCCAGCCGCATCGCGTCGATGATCGAGGCGTGGTTGAGCGCGTCGGAGAAGACGTGGGTCTCGCGGTCGCAGAGCGCGTCGAGGATCGCGTGGTTGGCGTTCCAGCAGGAGACGTAGGTGATCGCGGCCTCGGTGCCGAGAAACTCGGCCAGGTCCCGTTCCAGTGCGAGGTGCGGCTCGAAGAGCCCGCAGATGAATCGCACCGAGGCGGTTCCCGCGCCGTAGCGCCGCAGTCCCTCGATCCCGGCCTCGACCACGGCCGGGTTGTTCGCCAGGCCGAGATAATCGTTGGAGGAGAGCACGAGCACCTCGCCGCGCTCGCGCAGCCGGACCAGTGGCCCCTGGGGCGATTCGTAGACCTTCGGTTCCTTCAGCGTGCCGCTCGCCGCCATCTGGTCGAGCTCGGAGCGCAGCTCGCCGCGCAGCGCCTCGCGGGCGGTCACCTGCCGAGCTCCGTCACGGCGCGCTCGACCGCTGTGCCGATGCGGTCGAGGCAGGCGGCGTACTGTTCGGGCGGCATCGCGAGCGATGGCTGGATGTTGAGCGAGGTCGAGCTGGAGTCGGTCAGGATGCCGAGCTCGACCGCCCGTCTCCCGACCAGCTGCTGAAGCTCGGGGTCTCGTTCCTTGCTGGCCCGGTCCCTGACGAACTCCAGCGCCTGGAATCCGCCGACCGCCCGGGCCTCGCCGATCTGTTCGAAGCGATCGGCCAGCTCACCCAGCTTCAGCTCCCCGACCCGTTCGAGCTCGCGGACGTTCTCGAGGACCGGTTCGCGCTCGAATGCCTCGATCGTGGCGATCGAGGCGGCGCAGGCCCACGGCAGCCAGGACCAGGTCGATCCGGTCGGCACGTCGTCGTAGCCGCCCATCGCCCGTTCGGTGCCGAGCACCGCGGCGATCGGTGCGACGCCGCCGCCCATCGCCTTGCCGAGACACATCAGATCGGGCTCGATGCCCCAGCGTTCGACCGCGAACATGTGGCCGGAGCGGCCGAAGCCGGTCTTGACCTCGTCCACGGCGAGCAGCCATCCGAACTCGTCGCAGAGCCCGGTGAGGGCTTTCCAGAACGCGTCGGACGGGGCGACGCAGCCACCGGAACCGAGGATCGGTTCGATCAGCACGCCGGCCACCTCGCCGGGATCAATCGCGTGGAAGAGCAGGTGATCGCGCAGATAGTCGATGGTGGAGTCGCCGCTGCCGCCGGGACGCGGCGGGCCGAACGGCGAGCGGTACGGGTTCGGGTAGGGCACGTGCGCGAATCCGGCCGAGAGCGCCCGGATTCCACGGCTGATCTCGTTTTCCTCGGCTCCCAGTGCCGACGTCAGCGAGGTCTCGCCGTGATATCCGCCGAGGAAGCCGATCACGATCGGCCGGCCGGTCGCCCGCCTCATCATCTTCACCGCGGTCTCGACCGCCTCGGTGCCGTTCAGGCCGAGGTCGAGCCTGGTCAGCGAGCCCGGGGTGATCGCGAGCAGCTTCTCGGCGAGCGGCAGCATCTCGGTCGAGGCGACGCCGTGGCTGTCCTCGTTGCCGATCCTCCGCAGGGTCTCGACCATCGGATCGATGAAGTCCGAGCGCCCGGCCCCGAGCGGCACCGAGGCCGAGGAGGAGACGAGATCGACGAAGGTGTTGCCGTCGATGTCGGTCACGAAGTGGCGTTGCTTCGATTCGATGACGAAGGGAGCGAGGTGGTGAGAGGTGCCGGGATAGACCAGCTCACGCAGCCGCGAAAGCTCCACACCGCTCTTCGGCCCCGGCAAAGGCCCCGGCAAAGGCGGAAGATTGTCCAAAGGTTCAGTCAAGTCTGAGATCACTGTAGTGGCCAACAACCCCCCGGCAACGATTTCCACTGATAGTCATAGGAAATCGTTGCCAGGGCGGTTGTTCGGCCGGGCTTGGTGCCTTACGGCGTGCCGAGCAGGGTCTTCTTCGCCACGTCGAACACGTGGGTGTTCGGCCAGACGCCGACCATCTCATCGGCGTTGGGTCCGACCGCGGTCACCGGCACCATGCCGCCGGTGTGCTCGCCGGTGGTCCAGTCGACCTTGAACCTGCGGTTGGTGCCCTTGATCTTGACCGGGCCGCTCCTGATCGGAACCTGACCCTTCGGACCGGCGTTGTTCAATGGCTTGCCCCAGTAGGGGATCGGGTCGTCGCCGTCCGAGTTGGTGTTGGTCTCGCCCATCGGCTCGATCGTCATGCCGCCGGTCTCGTGATCGGCGGTGACGATCACCAGAACGTTCGGGTTGGTCTCCCGGTATTCCTGGATCGCCTCGACCATCTGGTTGACGGTCCTGCCCGACTGGATCACGTTGCGCACGTCGTGTTCGTGCCCGGCGGAATCCAGGTCGTCGCTCTCCATCGCCATGAAGAACCCGTTCGGGTTCTGCCCGGCGATCTCGAGCGCCTTCTTGACCATGTCCTTGACCGGCACGTAGTGCGGGTCCTTGCTGATCTTGTAGCCCTTGGTCTCGATCCAGCGGCGCTTGGCGCTGTCCTGGACCAGAGCGAGGACCTTGGGACCGGTCAGCGCGGCGACGGTCTTCTTGTCGTAGGCGTACTGGTAGCCCTGGTCGACCGCCTTCTTGACCAGGTTGCCCTTGGTGCCCTCCGAGTCGTCCTCGCCGTCCTTGTTGGTGTTGGGGATCTTGCCGTCGTTGCCGGGCGGATACCAGTAGGCCTCGTTGCCGCCCATCAGGATGTCGACCTTGCCGTTGGTGATCTCCTTGTCGGCGATCACCGACTTCCAGTCACGGTTGATCACCGGACCGCCGAAGGCGGCGAGGGTGGCGTTGGTGACGTCGTGATCGTTGATCAGCGCGGTGGTCTTGCCCTGCTCCTTGGCGATATCGAGCAGGGTCGGAACCCGCTTCTTGTCCTTGCCGAGGCCGGTGTAGCCGTTGATCGTCTTCTGGCCGATCGCCCAGGCGGTCGCGCCCGCGGCGGAATCGGTCACCGCGCCGGGACCGAGTGAGATCGTGTCGAGGAATCCGGTGTAGGGCAGCGCGTCCATCGGCTGGCGTTCCTCGAGGCCGTAGAGCGCGTACTGGATTGCCGTTCGCTGCTGTATTCCCATGCCGTCACCGCTGAGAATGATCACGCTCGTGGCGGGAGTCGGATCCTCCGCCTTCGACGAATCATTCTTCGCGATCAGAGCGACCAAAGCGAGGACGAGCGTCAGGCCGGCCGCGGCCAGGACGATCTTCCTCATGGATAGGTGCTGAATCGCTGACATCTACTTTCGCTCCCTTAGTTGAAGGAATTGTTGAACAATTCGATAATCCTACGAACTCCATCGGCCCCTGTCAACTGTACAGCCGTACAAAGTTCGCCATAATCGGCCGATGAAGAGCACAGCGGTGGGATCGAACGTCATCCAGCTCACCCGGTTCGGCCTGGTCAACGCCTTTCTCGTGCGTGAAGACGACGGCTTCACCCTGGTCGACACGATGATCAAGGGCTCCGAGCTGAAGCTGATCGCCGCCGCCGCGGAGGCCGGCGCCCCGATCGTGCGTGTCCTGGTCACCCATGCCCACGACGATCATGTGGGCTCCCTCGCCGCGATCGCCAAGGCCCTGCCCGAAGCCGAGGTGCTCGCGCCGAAACGGGACGCGAAGCTGATCCGGGGCGACAAGACACCGGAGCCCGGCGAACCCGACGGCAAGCTGCTCGGCGGCTACCCGCCGATCGACGTCACGATCGACCGTGAGCTGACCGAAGGCGACCGGGTCGGATCGCTCGAGGTCTACGACACCCCCGGCCACTCCCCCGGCCAGCAGGCCTTTCTCGACACGCGGGACGGGACCCTGATCGCCGCCGACGCCTACTCCAGCCTGGGCGGCCTGGCGACCACCGCCGGCCCCTACTGGAAGTTTCCGTTGCCCGGTTTCGTCACCTGGCACCGCCCCACCGCGCTCGAGAGCGCCAAGAAGCTGCGGAACCTCGGTCCTTCGCGCCTTGCGGTCGGCCACGGCCGGCCGATCGAGGATCCGATCCACGCGATGAACCGCGCGATCGCCGCCCGGAGCTGAGCCGACAGCCTCCGGACTCATGCCTCACTCGTTGTAGTCGTCGTTCCTCAGCTCGGTGACGACGTCGTCTTCTTCCTCATCGTCGTCGGGGGAACCCAGCATGTAGATCATGCCCTTCACGATGAAGCCTGCCAGGACCAGCAGCAGGAACATGCCGTAGAAGATCCCTGCCGTCGAGCCGAACAGCTTCGCCACGAGCGCCACCGAGGCCGCCGCGACGAGCACGGCGACCATCCAGCGGAAGGCGGCAACTTCGGATGTAAGCGGGTTGCCCACCGCGTCGCCCGTCTACCTAGACGATGTAGACGGCGACGAACACAATGATCCACATGATGTCGACGAAGTGCCAGTAGATGCCCGGTACTTCGACTCCCAGGTGGTTCTTCTGTTCGGGACCGAAATGTCCGCGCCAGGCGCGGATGTTCGCGAAGGTCAGCAGCAGCAGTCCGACGAAGACGTGCGCTCCGTGCAGGCCGGTGAGGCTGTAGAAGATCGAGCCGAACGCTCCGTCACGGGCGCTGAACCCGATGTGGATGTACTCGTTGATCTGGATGAAGAGGAAGGTCGCTCCGAGCAGCCAGGTCAAGGCCAGGCCGAGCTTCAGACCGCGATGGTTGTTGTGCTTGATCGCTTCGAGGGCGTAGTGGACGGTGAAACTGGATGAGACCAGAACCACCGTGTTGATGAAGGCGATCAGGACCGGGAGGTGAACACCCTCCGGTGGCCACGAATCGGGGTTGGCGACGACCCGGAGGAAGAAGTAGGCGGCGAAGAAGGCCGCGAACAGCATGATCTCCGAGAGGATGAAGAGCAGGATGCCGAGGATCGTGCGGTCGATCCGGGCGCTCTGGTGAGCTTCCGGCGGTCCGTGATGATGATCTTCCGCGTGGCCGTGTCCGACCGGGATGCTTGCGCTTTCCATCTCTATGCCTCTTTGTCTTCCACGGTTTCAGGATCGCCGGCTTCGACGATCGGCTCGCCCTCCGCGACGACCGCCGCGACGACTTCCGGGGTGCTCCCGGCTTCGTGATGGGCCACGGGCTTGTCGGTGATCTCGCGCACGCGGCCGACCAGGTCGTCCTCGAGCCAGCGCGACTGCTCACCGCTCAGGGTCGAGATCAGCACGTCGTCGACGCGGTAGTGGGCGATCGCCTCCTTGACCGACTCGAACGGATCGGGGCTCATCGGCTGCCCGGTCGCGTCGATGTCGTCACGGTAGAGCTCGGCCATCAGTGCGGCGAGGTCGCGAGAGACCTTGTTCAGCGGCACGCCGTCGGTCTGCGGGGCGATGATCGTGAAGCGATGCGGACGCTCCTTCGACCGGTCGAGCAGGCGATCGACGAGATCCTGGCTTGAAAGTGTCTGGTTGGCGACGACCAGCGTGTGGGTCACGTTGAGGCTGATCGAGTCGTCCTCGATCCGCACGGGGATGTGCGTGATCTTGACCTCGGGCTCGAAGGTGCCTTCCGCCCACTCTTCGAGCGCGCGCCTGGTCAGGCCGAAACGGCTGTCGTAGAGGCAGGAGAGCAGCACCTCGGACGGACGGTGGCTGCGGATCGCGTCACCGAGCGCGAGATCGGAGGCAGGGTCGAGAACCTCGCCGACCGCCTCGATGCCGAACTCGTCGAGCACGGCCAGGGTCACGTCGACCCGGCTGCGCGCGGCCTCGGCCGCCTCTTCGGGGCTGAACAGCTGGCCGGCGGCCGGCTGGTTCTGCGGCGCGACGACGACCACATAGCTGGCCTCGGACGCGCGTTCGAGCGTCGCCTGGATCAGCTTGCGCCCCCCAGCGACTTCATTCAGGAATAGGACGAGTGGCTTCATGACGGAGCGGTCACCGTGGTCGGTTTGGGTTCGGGCACATCGGATTCAGCATCTCCACCCATGATCGCGTGGCGCGCACCGGGCGTGCCGAACTCGTACGGACCACCGACGACACGCGGGATCTCATCGAAGTTGAACACGGGCGGCGGCGAGGAGACCTGCCACTCGATCGTGTTGGCGCGCCAGGGGTTGTCGCCGGCCTTCGGGCCGAACCGCCAGCTGACGATCATGTTGTAGAAGAAGACCAGCTGGACCGCGCCCAGGATGAAGGCGAAGACCGAGATGAAGAGGTTCCAATCGCCGTACTGACTGGCGTAGTCGGCGACACGCCTGGGCATGCCGTCCATGCCGACCCAGTGCATCGGGACGAAGGTGCCCCAGGTGCCGATCACGGTGCCCCAGAAGTGGATGCGGCCGAGCTTCTCGTCGTACATGCGGCCGGTCATCTTCGGGAACCAGTGATAGATCCCGGCGAAGATCGTGAACACCGATCCGCCGAACAGCACGAAGTGAATGTGGGCGACGATGAAGTACGTGTCCGACACGTGGATGTCGATCGGGATCATGCCGAGCATGACGCCCGAGATACCGCCGATGGTGAAGGTCACGATGAAGGCGAGCGAGAACAGCATCGCCGTCGAGTACGTGTGGATCTTGCCGTAGAACAGCGTTCCCAGCCAGGAGAAGACCTTGATTCCGGTGGGCACCGCGATCAGCAGCGTGGTGAACATGATCGGCACGCGCAGCCAGCTGAACATTCCGGCGACGAACATGTGGTGGGCCCAGACCGAGTAGCTGAGCACGACGATGCCGATCAGCGCCAGGGCCATCAATCGATAGCCGAACACGGGCTTTCGGGCATGGGTCGAGATGATCTCGGAGACGATCCCGAATCCGGGCAGCATCATGATGTACACCGCTGGATGCGAGTAGAACCAGAAGATGTGCTGGTAGGAGAGGACGTCACCTCCCTGCAGGAACTCGAAGAAGTTCATGCCGAGCACCCGGTCGAAGAGGACCATGAACTGGGCGCCCGCGATGAACGGGGTCGCGCCGACCACGAGCAGCGAGGTCGAGAGGTTGGCCCAGACCAGCAGCGGCATGCGCCACAGGTTCATGCCGGGGGCACGCATGGTGATGATCGTGACCAGGAAGTTCAGCGCGGTCGCGATCGACGACGCACCGGCGAACTGCACGCCGATGTTGAAGAAGGTCTGGCCCAACGGCGCCCCTGTCGAGAGCGGCGCGTACCCGGTCCAACCGGCGTCGAACGAGCCGCCCGGAGCGAGGAACGAGCTGATGAAGATGATGCCGGCGATCGGCAGCAGCCAGAAACTGAGGGCGTTGAGCCTCGGGAAGGCCATGTCCGGCGCGCCGATCATCAGCGGCAGGACGTAGTTGGCCAGTCCGGCGAAGACCGGAATGATGAACAGGAAGATCATCACCACGGCGTGCGTGGAGAAGAGTCCGTTGAAGGTGTTGGCCGCCACGATCTGGCTGCCGGGCTGGGCGAGCTCCGCCCGCATCAGCAGTGCCAGCAATCCGCCGATCAGGAAGAAGATCAGGGTGACGACGACGTACTGGGTGCCGATCACCTTGTGATCGGTGTTGAACTTGAAGTAGTCCTTCCAGCTGGTCGCGCCGTGACCGGAATGGTCTTCCGGGATGGTCGGCTTGCCCGCCGCCCAACGGAACCAGTAGTCGAACGCGCCGAAGCCGATCAGGAAACCGAACGGAGCGGTGATCAGCGGCACCACGACGTGCGGGTAGCCGGTCTGTTCGGTCTGGAAGATGTCGAGACCCATGAGGGCTCGCAACCCGATGACCAGGAGGAAGCCGAACGCGGCGCCCACCAGGGTGCCGATCGCCCCGCGGTACCACCCCGGTTGCTTAATTGCGTATGCCATCTAGCTGTCCTCCATCATGACTGATCGACATTGTCCTTCTCGGTTTCATCAACCCCACTGCTGTCAATGCCGTCACTTTTCTCTTGGATCTGCTTCTCGAGTTCGAGGGCCTGATCGGCCGTCATCACGAGCTGCTCGGGAACCTCTGAATCGAGTCCCTTGACCCATTTGGCGTAATCCTCTTCGGATTCGACGACCACCTTGGCTCGCATGGTGGTGTGGCCGATACCGCAAAGTTCTGTACAGATCAGCTGATAGGTGCCGATCTTGTCGGGAGTCACGATCGCGTCGGTCGTGATGCCGGGGACGTTGTCCTTCTTGATCCGCCACTCGGGCACCCAGAAGGAGTGGATCACGTCCTGCGCGTGGAGCTGGAAGTCGATCTGGCGGTTCACGGGGACGTGAAGCTCACCCTCCGACCACTTGTTGCCGTTCTCCGGGTAACCGAAGGTCCAGGCGAACTGCTGCGAGTAGACGTTGACCGTGAGGCGGTCCGGATCTTCCTTCTCGATGTCGTTGAGGACGATCCAGCTGTAGCCACCGGCGAAGAGCACGATGATGGTCGGGATCAGAGTCCAGATGATCTCGAGCTTGGTGTTGCCGTGGATCGGCAGTCCGTCGCTCTCGTCTCCGGGCTTGACCCGCCACTTGATCAGGGCGTAGCCGAGGGCGACGCATACGCCCGCGAAGATGAACGACGAAAGGACGATCATGATGTCCAGCAGTCGGTCGATGTCGGGCGCGGCCGTAGAGGCCTCGTCTCCGAACCAGTTGAACTGCAACAGGACGACGGAAATTATCGCGCCCGAGGCAAGGGTGGCCAGCGCCAGTTTCAAATATGGAAGTCGAGTCATGAGACGACCGGCATTCTATTGATGCTGCGGGCGAAAGGGTTCCGCGCCTCGCTCACGGTTTCAGCACCGGACGGACTTGGCCTGCTGATGCGGAAATCACGTCCCTCGCGACACCCTGCCAACTCCAATTCCGATCAGCGGAGTCGGCTATATCCCGGCCGATCGCGGCTCTTTCGGAGGGCTCGAGGGCAAGCCAGCCGTTGATCCGGTCGGCGAGATCGGAGACCGCCCGGGGACCGAGGTCGAAGCCGATCAGGTCCGCTGCCGCCGGAACCTCGTCGCTCAGCGTCTTCGTGACTTCGGCCAGACCGGAGTGTTCGGCGCAGATCGGCAGCACCCCGCAGGACGCGCCTTCGGCCGCAACCATGCCGAATGCCTCGGGGAACGTGCTGGGAACGACCATCGCGTCGGAAGCGGGCAGGACGCCGGCGACCTCGTCGTGTTCGAACCGGCCGCCGAACGAGATGCTGCCGTTCGCCGCGATCGCCGCCTCGCGGTAGCCCTCGGGCGGCGAATCAAGGAAATCCATGAGATAGGTGAGCGGCCCGGCCTCGCCGCCCTCCAGCGCCCGGCCCTCCTCGGCGATGTGCCGGGCCGCGTCCAGATCGCCCTCGCCGAGCGCGGTCACCAAGGCCCGCAGGCCGGCTTCGTAGGCACCGAAGCCGATCAGCAGCAGCCGCGCGCCCGGATTGGCGGCGTGGACCAGCGGCCAGGCCGCCACCGCCAGGTCGACTCCCTTCGAGACGATCATCTTGCCGACGAACATCACCCGCGGACCCGCGGCCGCGGCGTACTCGCGCAGACCGTTGACCGCATCCTCCTCCTCCCTTCCGAACACGGTCGAGGGCGGCCCATGATCGATCCGCTCCGCCAGATCGATCAGCGACGCGGTCCTGCGGTCCGCCGGGATCGCCTTGAACTCGTCGGTGTCGACCCCGGGCGGCCCCATGCCGGTCTTCGACTCGAGGTCGAGGCCGGGCACGGCCTCCCACAGGCTCGCGGCCGTGTGATGCGAGCCGACCAGCACCGCCGCGGCGGGCTCGAGGCCCTCCTTCGCGAACGGAACGAAACGGGGGAACGGCTTGACGATGTACTCGAGGTCGGAGCCGTGGTTCTTGACCGCGTAGGGCCGGACTCCGGCCCGGGCGAAGATCACGGGTCCCATGATCAGATGGTTGGCCAGCGCCGCGTCGTGGCCACCGATCCGCAGCAGCACGTCCTGGACGGCCGACACGTTCACCTTTATGTAGTGCTCGACCTCCTCCTCGCTCAGGCGGGGGAAGGCACGGGCCTCGAACCCTTCGTAGGGGTCCTCCACGTATACGGGCAGGAGATCGCCGATCGGCGGGCGGTACACGGCGACCGTTCCGCCTTCCCGCGCCGACCGCAGGTCCTCGACCGCCAGCTCACCCCCATCCCAGGTTCCGATCCGGTCGACCCACTCCAGCTTCTCCGCGTCCCGGTCCTGGCAGAGCAGATGGACGTCGTGCCCCAGTCTGGCCAGCGCCTGCGCCAGATTCGCGTTGTAGATGTTGCTGCCGGTGCCGCGCAGGAGATAGCCGTGGAATATGAGGATCTTCATTAAGAGTTATTCTCCCGCAAATGAGCACGACCAACGAGCAGATCTACCGCCTCCGGGCGCCCGCCTCCGGGCGCGAAGCGTTCGCCACCGCCGAGCAGGGTGTCGTCTACCGCGACGCCGAGACCGGCGAAGCGATGGATCCGGTCGCGCAGGTCCTGCCGCTCTCCCCTTCGGCCTCGCGCCTGCCGCGCACCCCGGTGAACCTCAAGGTCTGCCGCCGCTGCGAGCAGCTCACCGCCCGCGACCTCGCCACCTGCGAGTTCTGCGGTCTGCCGTTCGGCTAGCTTCGCGGCCCCTGGCTTTGCTCAGGGGCCTTCGCAGCAATCAGTCTCTACCGATACGGTGTCGTTCGATGTGATTCATCGAACTATCAAAGGAGACACATGCAGGGTCTATTTAGGCGGGCATTTCGTATTACCGCCATCTTGACAATGGCTTTCGGGGCTGCTGTCGCGGCACCATCGGCTGCGCAGGGGGACCTTTTTGAAGGAGGACCCAACCAGGACTGCTTCTCGGGGACGAACGGAGCTGACACGATGAGAGGCTACGGCAGCGCCGACGCTCTCTGGGGCGGCCCAGGGAACGACACCATCAGCGGTGGAGGTGGGAACGACACCGGACAGTACTGCTACATCACCCAGCAAGGTGGAGGTGGCATCGGGCTGGGTCCGAACTCGCCGCGGCTCGTCGGAGGGGATGGAAATGACGACATCTACGGCGGCGAAGGTGATGACCTGATTCTTGGTCAATCCGGAGCCGACATGCTTTACGGCAATGAAGGTGACGACATCATCTATGCCAACGGAGACAACACTCGCGACTACATCTACGGCAACGACGGTGACGACACCTGCTACGTGACCCAGGTAGATGTGGTCACGGGTTGTCTAAACGTCATCACCACCAGTTGAAGCCCGGTCGTCTCACTCACGCTCGCCTCCTCGAGGTCGAGCGTGAGGTGGTCGCCCGCTACGGACCGACGATGGTCGCGCTGTAGAGCAGCACGTTTGATCCGTAGTAGCAGCCGTACCGCTTGACCGAATCCACCTTCTGCTGAGGCCTGGTCTTCTGAAGGCCGATGCTGTGTGCGCCGGTATCTCTATCGATCGAAATATCGCACTTGTCGGGCGCACGACTTCCTCGCCAGGTGTAGTCGCGTTCAGCCTGGATACACCCGGTCGGCTTCACTTCTGCTGAATTACAGATCGCCGGCTTCCAGATGATCGGTGCCCATGTTGGAATCGTCAATGCGATTACGTTGTTCTTGTAGACGTTGAGAGGTTCAGACAACGCGAACTGGACCGTGGTGCCGAAGTATGGATTCAAGACCTGAACGGGGCTCTGCCGGACCATCTTGTACCTAGGCGGACCCTTTTTCTTCTTTTCGACCTGACGAAGAACCGCGATTCGTGCCTGAGCGGGCGAACCGAAAAGCTCATTGAAAAATGGGGACTCCGCCGGGTGGATCAACGCGCCCTCTGTCACTTCCTTGGTGAGGGGCTTGGCCAGCTTGATGCTCCATGAAACAACCTTGCCATCGAAGGGCACGACGAAATTGCGTCCGGGGTTCTTCTTTGAGAGTGCCTGGTAGGCGGTGACCTTGCCCTCGACGGTGCATTCGCGGACGAAATTACGCCCACAATTCGGATCGAGAGAGAGATTCTTCTTGCCGAGTTCGACACGCTTGGCAGAGGCGGCGTTTGCCGAATCTGGAGTGCCGAGAATCGGTAGCGGCACCATCACGGCCAGTATCAGAGCGAAGAGGAACAAGGTCTGCAAACGGTTCACAGATTGTTCAGAAAGTGTTAGCTTGAGGTTAGGCATCTGTTCCAAGAACACGGGATGGGCGAAATGGTTGCGCCCCCGCCGGACGGCCTACTTGTAGCGGTAGGTGATTCGACCGCGTGTGAGGTCGTAGGGCGACAGCTCGATCTTGACCCTGTCCCCGGGCAGGATGCGGATGTAATGGCGGCGCATCTTGCCGGAGATGTGCCCGAGCACCTCGTGGTCGTTGTCGAGCTTGACGCGAAACATCGTATTCGGGAGAGCTTCGGTGATCTCGCCCTCCATCTCAATCTTTTCTTCTTTAGCCATGCGACGAGAGAGCGTACTACTCAGTCGACATCGAGGAGGCGACGGGCCAATTCCACAGCTTCGCTTGCAGAATCGATCTCGCCCGCGTACCGCGCCTCGGCCAGGCCGTCCATGATCCGGCCCAGGTCCGGCCCCGGTTCGATGCCGAGCCGGTCGGCCAGTTCGTCGCCCGGCAGGAACTGGGCCGGCGGACCGGTGCGGCGCCACTCCAGGCCGTCGGCCACCATCTCGCTCGCCAGTTCCAGATGTCCGGCGATCATCTCGTCGCTGGCGACGCTGCCCGCCCCACGTGCCCCGAGACGGTCGGCCACGGTCAGCAGGGTCACGTCCACCGACACCGGATCGGTCCGGGTCAGGTAGCCGTATATCCGGCGTCGCGACAGTGGCCTGTCCACCACCATGAAGCCGAGGATCAGGTGGTGACGGGCCAGCGCGGCGACATACTCGGAGAGCCGGTTACTGGATCTCAGCCGCTTGAAGACGGCCGCGATCTTGGCGGCACCGGCGGCATCGTGACCGCGGAACGTGACGAAACCATCCTCGTCACGGCGGGTCTCCGGTTTCGCGCAGTCGTGGAACAGCGCCCCGAGCCGCAGCCCGGTCGAGCGGCTGATCCCGTCAGCAAGCTCGGTGTCCAGCAGGGCCCGGACCGCTTCGGCGCTCTCGCCGACGAAGGCCTCGAGGTCGGACTCGATCCGGAGCACGCCCTCGAGGACCTCGATGGTGTGTCCGTACACGTCGAGATGATGGTTCGGACCCTGGACGACACCCTTCAGCGCACCGATCTCGGGCAGGACCGACTCGAACAGACCGAGTGAATCCATCGCGTTCAGGCCGATCACCGGATCCTCGGTGGCCATCAGCTGGCAGAGCTCGGCCAGGATGCGCTCGCCGGCCGGTTCCGCCGCTCGTGGAGCGGTCTTCAGGCCCAGCGCGACCGTGCCGGGGTCGATCCGCCAGCCGAACTGGGAAGCGAGCCGGGCTGCCCGCATCAGCCGCAGGGGATCCTGGCTGAACGATTCCGGTCCGGCCGCCCGGATGATCCCGGCCTCGATGTCGCCCAGGCCGCCGGTCGGGTCGAGACCGTCGCCGGTGACCAGGTCGACCGCGATCGCCCCGACCGTGAAATCGCGGAGAGAAAGGTCGGAGCCGATGTCTCCCCCGCGCAGCTCGGCCAGATCGACCTGCCAGCTGCCGTCACGGTCGCGGGCCCGCCACGTGGGGAATTCCGAGGAGAGTTCGAAGGCGAAGCCGCCCAGAGCGTCGGCCACCGCCCGGGCGCTCCGGCGGGGGGATTCGGCGACCGCGAGATCGAGATCGCTCACCTCACGGCCGAGTGCCACGTCCCGCACCGCGCCGCCGACCACCCAGGCCGAGGCGCCATCGAGCGCCGTGTTCACCCGGCCGACCAGATCGACCGACATCGTGGCCGACGCGACCTCGCTCAGGTTCAACTCTGCCCCACGCCCCGCCGCGGAACGCGGGGGGAGATTCCGCAGGTGACCTCGTAATTGATCGTGTCCAGCCGAGCCGCGACCTGTTCGGCGGTAATCCGGGCCGTCCCCTGGCTGCCGATCAGGGTCACCTCGTCGCCGATCCGGATCTCGCCGCCGCCCGCCGGGCCGATGTCCACGGTGAGGTTGTCCATCGAGATCGTGCCCGAGATCGGAAAGGCCCGCCCGCCGATCAGTACGTCACCGCGGTTCGAAAGCCCCCGGCGCACACCATCCCCGTACCCGACCGGAACGGTGGCGATGCGGGTCGGACGATCGGCGATCCAGGTCCGGCCGTAGCCGGTACTCATGCCCGGCTCGAAGTCCTTGATCGAAGCGACGTAGGAGTGAAACGACATCGCCGGCCTCAGCTCATGCTCACCGGCGTCGACCCCGAACGGATCCAATCCGTACACCGCGACCCCCGGCCGGACCATGTCGAAATGAGCCGCCGGATCGGCGATCAGGGCGGCGCTGTTGGCGGCATGGAGCTTGATGTCCGGGAACTCCGAGCGGATTCGTTCGCCCAGCGCGGCCAGACGGTCCCGCTGGGTCGCCTGGAAGTCACCCTCGCGCTCGTCGGCGGTCGCGAAATGGGTCCAGAGAGCCTTCAGCTCCAGGTTCGGATGGGTCGCGACCGAGCGGCACATCTCGATCACCAGATCGCGGTCGGCCGAGCCCAGGCGGCCCATGCCGGTGTCGTACTTGACGTGGACGCCGACCGTCTGCCCGGCGGCCTCGGCCCGAGACCCGAGATCGGCGACGAAGCCAGGCTCCCATGCCGAGACGTCGGTTCCCGCCGATACCGCCATCTCGACCTCGGGCGGAGCCAGGGCGCCCAGCACCAGCAGCGGCACGCGCGGCTCGGCACTGCGGATCTGGACCGCCTCGCGCGCGGTCGCGACCGCGATCCGGTCCGCGCCGGCGCCGACCACGGCGCTCGCCGAGTGCCCGGCGCCATGGCCGTAGCCGTCGGCCTTCAGGACCGGGCAGAGCTCGACCCCGGGGGCGAGCAGGCCCCGCAGATGGCGGACGTTGTGCCGCAGGGCATCGAGGTCGATCCGGGCCTCGGCCCGCTGGTACATCAGTCCGAGGTGAGGGCGGCCAGGACGTCGATCCGAGTCACCACACCGACCAGGCGGCCCTCATCGTCGACCACCGGCAGGCGGTTGTGGCGCTTCTCCGAGATCAGCTTTCCGGCAAGCTCCGCCGGATCGTCGGGACCGACCGTGTAGGGATCCGCCGTCATCATCTCCCCGGCTGTGGCCGCGAATGCCTTCTGGGCCCGTTTCTCGAAGTGCTTGGTCGACTCGAGGAAGATGTCGGCACCCATGATGTTGACGAAATGCGGCAGGTGGAAGTCCGCGTTCTCATCCGAGATCACGAGGTCGGACTCGGTGACGATCCCGACGACCTTGCGGTACTCGTCGACGACCGGCACACCGGGAAGGTCGTGAGTCTGGAGAACCTCGATCAAGTCCCGAACTTTGGTGTCCGGAGTGACGGTCGCGGGTTCACGGTCCATGATTTCGGCTACGGTCGGCATTAAGCGTCAGATTATTCCAAGACCCGGTCGTTCGCGTTAGCGACTCGCATGGCGGCGGGCAGGGCGGCGATCGCGTCGGTGGCGATCACTCCCTCGGCGCTTCCCGCCCGCTCCGCCGCGATCCGTCCCGCACGGCAGCCGCAATGGACGGCGGCGCAGGCTGCCGCGAACGGCTCGACGCCCCGGGCCACGAAGCCCGCCGTGATCCCGGCGAGCATGTCGCCGGTCCCGGCGGTGGCGAGCGCCGGGGACGGAAGGTCGTTGATCGCGACCCGCTCACCGTCGGTGACGATCGTGTCGTCGCCCTTCAGCACCGCGATCCCTCCGGTGCCGCGCGCCAGGGTCAGAGCCGACCGCAGCCGATGCGCGGTCACCTCGGACGCGGTGAGTCCGATCAGACGGCCCATCTCCCCGGCATGTGGCGTGAGGATCGTGGCCCCGCTCCTGGCTTTCACCCGCTCCAGCTTGCCGTCGAGTCCGCCGAGCCCATCGGCGTCCAGCACCAGCGGGCCTTTCAGCCGCGTGGTCAGGGAGCGGATCAGCTTACCGGTGTCCTTCCGCCGGCCCATGCCCGATCCGAGCACCACCGAGGCCGACTCGTCGCAATGCTCGAGGATCTCTTCGCGCGCCGTGCGGCCGAGATACCCCTCGGTGTCACCGCATCCGATCGACATCACCTCGGTCAGCTTGACCTCGAAGATCGGTTCGAGATCGAAAGGCACCGCGGCCGTCGCGTATCCGGCTCCGGCCCGGATCGCGGCTTCGGCCGCGAGGCAGACCGCGCCGGTAAGGCCGCGGGAGCCGCCGACGATCGAGACCCGTCCGGAGGTGAACTTGTTCGAGGCGGCCCCCCTCCGCGGCAGCAGTTCCAACACCGACGAGTTGATCCGTCCGGCCGCGTCACCGGAGGGCGCCCCTTTCGGGATACCGATGTCGATCACCTCGACCGGCCCGCAGAGCTGCTTTCCGGGTGAGATCAGGTGGCCGATCTTCAATCCGTGGAAAGTGATGGTGAGGCTGCCGTTGACCGCCTGGTCGGCTTCGCCGGTGGACGCGTCGAGGCCGGAAGGAACGTCGCAGCAGACCACCGGCGATCCGGCCGCGTTCACGGCGTCGATCGCGCCACTGACCGGCTCTCTCGGGGTGCCTTCGAAGCCGGTGCCGAGCATCGCGTCGACGATCAGTCCGGAACCGGGAAGGCGAGAGAGACCGGCGGCGCCCTCATACACCTCCACCCCGCGGAGCCGGTCGAAGTTGGTGCGGCTGTCGGGGCTGAACCGGTCGACCGGCCAGAGCAGCAGCACCTCGGTCTGGAATCCGGCGGCGGCCAGGTGCCGGGCGGCGACCAGGCCGTCGCCCCCGTTGTTGCCCTTGCCGCAGACGACCCGGATCGGCCCGTGGCCCGCGAGCGACGCGGCGGCGTCGGCCAGCCCACGGCCGGCGGCCTCCATCAGGTCGAGCGAGGGGATGCCGGACTGCTCGATCGCCCAGCGGTCGGCCCGGCCCATGCCCTCGGCATCGAAGACCGGATCGAGCCAGCCGCCCATCAGCTCTCCTCGGCGATCACGACCGCCGCCGCCATCTCGGTCGCGTGGGTGAGACTCACCTTCAGGGCGAGTCCGCGTTCGGCCGCGATCCGGGCCACCTCATCGTGAAGTTCGATCTCGGGCGGGGCCCCAGCCACGACCTCGATGTCCCGCAGCGCCGTTCCCGGCCCCAGAGCCATCGCCTTGACCACTGCTTCCTTTGCGGCGAAACGGGCCGCCAGATGGCGGCCCGGACGGCCCTTGGAGGCCGCGTACGCCAGCTCACGCTCGGTGAACAGGCGATCCGCGAGCCGGGGACGCCTGTCGAGCGCGCGCTCGATGCGCGCGATCTCGATCAGGTCCATCCCCAGCCCGGCGGACGTCATTTTCGACTCAGTCCTTCAGTCCGAGATTGAACGCGAAGGTCTTGTCGTCGGAGCCCGAGCCACTGACCATGTACTCGAACTTGTTGATGATCTCGACGGCCTTGTCACCGATCGGGTCACCCGCGGTGAAGCTCTCGACCACCGAGGCGATCGCGGCGGGGTTACCGAACATGTCGACGTTCTGACCGTCGAGCGACTCTTCGGCCGCCTTGTAGGCATCCGAGTCGGCGAGGGTCTCGCCACTTCCGGAGAGAGCCTGCTTGGTGGCCGGCATGCCGATTCCGATGGCGAGGCGATCACCCTGGATCGCGATCACTACCGGACGGCCCGGCAGCTCCGGCGTCTTGACACTGAAGCCGGTCATGTCACCGCGGAGCGGCTTGACCTTGGCGTCGTCGGCCAGCCCGATCAGCTGCGAGAAGGCGCCGAGCGCGTTCTCAAGAGGCTGGGGGTCGGAGGTCGTCGCCAGCAGGGCGCCGCCCAGCGTGTCGAGCGAGTCTCCGCTGACGAAGAAACCGACGGTCTCCAGGGACTCGGCGACGCTGACGATGTCCAGACCCTGGCTCGAGATCTCATCGATCTGCTTGTTGAGCTCACCGGGCTTCAATACGTCTCCGAGACCTTCCTTGTCGATCGTGTCGATGACCTTGGTGATGTTCGCGCCGACGTCACCGGAACCGGTGGCGAAAAGCGAATTGGCCGGGAAGGACTCGATCACCGCGCTGGGATCGCCACTGACCAGTGCCGCATCGGCATTGGTGACTCCCACGACCGAGATCTCATCGGCAGAGGGAACCAGACTGATCACCGAGCCGGTGTCCTCCAGGTTGCCGCCCAGAGCCTTGTACAGGTTGACGAGTCCGAAGGCGTCATCGCCACCCTGGGCGGAAGTGATGAGCGGCTCATTCGGGGTATAGATGTCGACGATGCTGTCGTCGGCGGCCTTGCCGATCACATCGGAGAAGGTCGAGTTGCCTTCGAGCGAATCGCCCTTGGAGGCGTCGACCATGGCCTTGAAGATGTCTTCGGATGAGGCCATGACGACGTTGTCGTCAACGATGCCGAGAACCGAGCCGTCGCTGTTGCTGATCCGGTACGAGAAACCTTCGTACTCCCCGCCGGAAGCCTCTCCGCCACCGGGAGTCTCCGCTTCGGCGGCCTTGTCGATGAACGCCTGGGAGGCGTCTACATCGGTGCTCTCGGCGATCATTCCGAAGATGTCGGAACTGGAATCGACCATGGCGGTCGCGGGGTCGCCGACGCTCACGTCGGTCGCCGCGGCCGAGGAGATGGTCTCTTCCGGCACGTACAGAGCGGCGTTGTCACCGAGCCAAGGCTTCACATCGGCCTCGTAGGTGAGCTCGGCGTCCTGCGCCTGGGCCAGGGCCTCGTCGATCGTGGCGCTCAGCGACTTGCCGGTGAGCTTGGTCGAGATCGAGTCGACGTCGTCGGCGACATCCTGGTCGGGACGCAGGGTTCCCTCGACGTAGACCGAAGCGTCGGCGGGCACGTACTTGGCCAGATTGGATGCGGCGTCATCCCCGCTGTCGCTGCCACCGCAGGCGGCGAGAGCGAAGGAGGTGAGGGTGACGGCGACAATGGACGGGACAGTGAAGCGATTCAAGTATTTGGGCATAGACCGGCATCCTACCGCCTGCCCTTGCGAAAACCTTGCGCGTTCGGGAGCTTTTGAGTAGGTCGTTACTCGACTGTGACGGTCTTGGCGAGGTTCCGTGGCTGGTCGACGTTCAGACCGTTCAGACGGGCCACGTGGTAGGCCAGCAGCTGCAGCGGCAGGATCGCCAGCAGGGGCTGCAGCACCCAGTCGGTGCGCGGGACCGTGATCGTCTCCTCGGCCACCGCTTCGACCTTGCCGGAACCCTCGGTCGCGACCGCGATCGTCTGGGCCCCACGGGCCCGGGTCTCCTCGATGTTCGAGAGCATCTTGTCGAGGATCGGACTGTCGGTGGCGACGCAGACGACCGGTGTCGATTCGTCCAGCAGCGCGATCGGGCCGTGCTTCATCTCGCCGGCCGCGTAGGCGTCGCTCGGAATGTAGGAGACCTCCTTCAGCTTCAGGGCGCCCTCGAGGCAGATCGGCAGGCCGATGTGGCGTCCCAGGAAGAGGAAGAACGTCTGCTGGTAGTGGCGTTTGGAGATCTCCAGAACCTGGTCCGAGACCTGATCGATGGTCGCCTCCATCGCGTCCGGAATGCGTTTCAGCTCGGCCACCAACTCGACCACCCGCTCCTGCGGCAGGGTTCCGCGAAGTTCGGCCAGCCGCAGCGCAAGCAGGTACATCGCCGCCACCTGGGCGACGAAGGTCTTGGTCGCGGCGACGCCGATCTCGAGCCCGGCCCGCGTGTAGAGCACCGCGTCCGAGTCGCGGGTCGCCTGGCTGCCCATGATGTTGGTCACCGCGAGCACGGTCGCCCCGGCCTCACGGGCCAGCCGCATCGCCGCGAGGGTGTCGGCGGTCTCACCGGACTGGGTGATGCCGATGACCAGATCGCCGGGGCCGATCACCGGGTTGCTGTAGCGGAACTCGGAGGCAATGTCCATGCCCACCGGGACCCGCGCCCACTCGCCGATCGCGTACCGGCCGACCAGCCCGGCGTGGTAGGAGGTGCCGCAGGCGACGATGATGATGCGTTCGACGTTGGTCAGGAACTCGTCGCTGAGTCCGACGTCGGAGAGGTCCACCCCGTCGTCGTGGGGCATCCGGTCGAGGATCGTCTCGGCGATCGCCTCGGGCTGCTCGTGGATCTCCTTCATCATGAAGGTGTCGTAGCCGGCCTTCTCGGCCTGCTCCTCGTCCCACTCGACCGTCTCGGGCGCCCGCTCGACCGGCACGCCCTCGGCGGTGGTGATCGAAACGCCGGTCCGGTCGACCGTGACGATCTCACCGTTCTTGATCAGCATGACCCGGCGGGTCTCGGCCATGAACGCGGGAATCGCCGAAGCGATGAAGTTCTCGCTGCCGTTCTCGCCGATGCCGATGATCAGCGGCACCTCCAGGCGCGCGCCGACCAGCACACCGGGAGTTTCGGCGTGCATCGCGACGAACGAGTAGTGGCCCCGCAGCTCGTGGTAGGCGGCCCGCACGGCCTCGGTCAGGTCACCGTCGAAATGCTTGGCGATCAGGTGGGCGACGACTTCGGCGTCGGTCTCGGAGCTGAACACACGGCCCTCGGCCTCGAGTTCCGCCCGCAGGTCGGCATGGTTCTCGACGATGCCGTTGAGCGCGATCTGAACCTCGCCGGTCTCGTCGGCATGGGGATGGGCGTTGGCTTCGGTGACCCGGCCGTGGGTCGCCCAGCGGGTGTGACCGATGCCGGTCCAGGCCCCGTCGGCCGTCGGAGAGTCGGAGAGTCCGGCCAGTTCGGTGGCGGCGAGCGCCTCCCTCAGGTTCGCCAGATTGCCGGTCGCACGGACCTTTTCGACTCCGCCGGGAACCAGCATCGCAACGCCGGCCGAGTCGTAGCCCCGATACTCGAGCTTCTCGAGTCCGGCAACAAGAATTTCTTCGCAGGGTCTTTCACCCACGTATCCGATGATTCCGCACATAAGGTCCGGTAAGGCTACGGGTTGGCGCCCGTCGGCGGTTCCTTGTTCTAGCCGAGTTCGGTCTTGACCAAGTCGACTAGATCGCTGCAGATTCGGTCCGCTTCGGCCTGGGTCGGCGCTTCGACCATGACCCGCACCAGCGGCTCGGTGCCGGAGGCCCGGACCAGGACCCGCCCGTGGCCTTCGAGTTCCTTGTTCGCGGCATCGACGGCGCTCCAGACGGGCGCCGCCCCGGCGATCGCCTCACGGTCGGCGACGGTCACGTTGACCAGGGTCTGCGGCAGCTTCTCCATCACCGAGGCCTCGGCCAGCGGCCGTCCCCCGAGCGCGTCGAGAACCATCAGCGCGGCCGCGATGCCATCCCCGGTCGGTGCGTAGTCGGTCGAGATGATGTGGCCCGACTGCTCGCCGCCGAGAACCCACTGCCGGTTCTTCAGCGCCTCGAGCACGTAGCGGTCACCGACGCTGGTCACCTCGACCTCGACCCCGGCCGCCGCCATCGCGTTGTGAAACCCGTAGTTGGTCATCACGGTCACGGCCACACCGCCGCCCAGCGTGCCCTGACGGCCGCGATGGGCCGCGATCAGGCTGATCAGCTGGTCACCGTCGTGAATCTCGCCGTCGCCGTCCACGGCGAGCACGCGGTCGCCGTCACCGTCGAAGGCGAAACCGATCGTCGCCGCCGATGCCGCGACCCGTTCCGACAGCTGACCGAGTGAGGTCGAGCCGCAATCCAGGTTGATGTTGCGCCCGTCGGGCCGGTCGGCCATCAGTTCCACTTCGGCGCCGAGCCGCGTGAAGATCTCACCCGCGACCCGATAGGTGGCGCCGTTGGCACAGTCGAGAACGACCTTGAGACCGTTCAGATCCAGCCGGAAAGCCTCATGGAGGGCGCGCAGGTAGTCCTGCTCGGCGGCCCGCAGTTCGGTGATCCTCCCGGGACGCTCGGCGGGCGGCTTCGGGTCGGCCATCAACGCCTCCACCCCGGCCTCGGTCTCGTCGTCGAGCTTGCCGCCGTCACCCCCGAAAAGCTTGATCCCGTTGTCCCAGTACGGGTTGTGGGAGGCGGAGACGACCGCCGCCATGTCGAAGCCGTACTTGCGGCAGAGCAGGGCGGCCGCCGGCGTGGGCAGGATGCCGCCCAGCATGACGTCCCCGCCGGCTTCGGTGATGCCCGCGGCCAGAGCGGCCTCCAGCATCGGTCCCGACTCGCGGGTGTCGCGGATGATCAGGACCTGGGGCCGGTCCTTGCCCAGCGCGGAGGTACCCGCCCGGCCGATGGCCAGGGCGAGTTCCGCATTCAGTTTTTCGCCGACGCGGCCGCGGACTCCGTCCGTGCCGAAAAGGGTGCGGGCTGAAGGAGCCAGGGCCCTAGCGCTTGGAGAACTGCGGCTTCTTACGAGCCTTCTTGAAGCCCGCCTTGCGACGTTCCTTGGCCCGTGCGTCACGGGTCAGGAAACCTCGGCGCTTCAGTTCGCCACGCAGCTCGGGATCGACTTCGAGCAGTGCCCGGGCGATGCCGTGACGGACCGCTCCGGCCTGGCCGCTGATGCCGCCGCCGTGAACGCGGATGCGGATCTCAAGGTTCGACTCGTAGCCGGTGGCGACCAGCGGCGAGTTGACGATCGTGCGATGACGGGCACGGGGGAAGTACTCCTCGATCTCGCGGTCGTTGACCGTGATCTTGCCCTCGCCGCCCAGAACGATCACGCGGGCGACCGAACGCTTGCGCTTGCCGGTGGCGATGTAGCGGGCATCCTTGGCGATCTCGGCGAGCTCGCGGGGAGCCGGAGCGGCTTCCTCGTCCTCACCGTCGGCCTCGGCGGCCTCGGCGGCGAGACGCTCTTCCTCTTCGGCTTCCAGACGGGCACGCTCTTCGATGCTGAGCTCGGCGATCGGCTCGACCGAGATCGGCTCGAGATCGGCACCGGGCGGAAGGTCTGACTTCGGTTCGGCGGAAGCTTCGGCGACGAACACTTCCTCCTCGACGACTTCACCGTCTTCGACGACGGCTTCCTCGACGATCACGGTCTCCTCGACCACTTCGCCACCTTCGGTGACGGTTTCGGTTTCGACCGCTTCGACTTCGACGGAGCCATCCTCGGCGACTTCCTCAGTCACATCGAGCTCGACGTCGACTTCGACTTCCTTCTCTTCTTCGCTCACTTCGTGATCTCCATCGGCTTCGGCTGCTGGGCGTGGTTGTTGTGCTCCGGTCCGGCATAAACCTTCAGCTTCAGAAGCTGCGCCCGGCCAAGCTTGTTGCGCGGCATCATTCCCTTGACGGCCTTGCGGATGACTTCCTCCGGCTGCTTCTCCAGCATCTCGCCCAGGGTGCGTGACTTGATTCCGCCCGGGTAGCCGCTGTGGCGCCAGTAGATCTTGGAATTCATCTTGTCACCGGTCACCCGGATCTTCTCGGCATTGACAACGACGACGAAGTCACCGGTATCGATGTGAGGGGTGTAGTCCGGCTTGCGCTTGCCGCGCAAGGTATCGGCGAGCTGGGTGGCGAGGCGCCCCAGGGTCTGACCCTCGGCGTCAACGACATACCAGTCTCTCTGGCGTTTTGTGGGAGTGGCTACGTAAGTCTTCATGGGTAAGTGTGCGCGGGCAGACAGGTGCTGCGAACGCGGCTTGCGCATGATAGGGAATTTGGGGCCTCGAGGTCTGCTCCCAGGCCCGTGGCGCCCCACTCCCAGGTCCATGAGACGGAAATAGCGGGGAAAACCGGAGCGAGGTCACGCATGTCCTCCGGCCGGATCCCTATACTGCCCCGCATTCATACTGCCGAACTCCGTGTGTAGATCACATGGGGGCGGAGGAACCAAAGGGATCGGGGCAGAGGTTGCGAAAACCGAAGTCACCGGCCCAGGGGCGAATCGAAGGCATTTCCGCTTCGTAGCGCAACTCTTTCAGCGCGAGCCCGCCAGCTAACTCCGCAGGCATGACCGAAAGAGAATTTGAGCAAGAGACGAGCCAAGTCTTCAGTTCTGACCGTATTCGCGGTTCTGACTGTTTTCGCTTTTCCCGCCGTATCGAACGCCATCACCACCGGTGGCGGCGGATTCGCGCCACCCAAGGCCGCGGTCATCACCGATGTGATCTGCCTCTCCGGCTGCACCGAGATGAGGACCTCCTCCCCCGGCGGCAGCATCCAGATCACCGGCACCGACCTCGCCTCGACCGAGAACGTCAGCTTCCCCGGCAACGGCAAGCGGGTCACGGTCAAGCCCTCGTTCGTCTCGGCCACCCGGATCGAGGCCGAGGTGCCGACCGGCGCCAAGTCCGGCCGGATCCGGCTGATCTCGGTCGGCGGCACCCAGTCCGGGTTCTCGGCGGCGAAACTCACCATCGGTCCCGCCCTCACCTTCAGCGGTTCCTCCAAGCTGACCATCACCGACGCCTCCACCACCCCGGTCAAGGCCTACCAGTACGGCAAGAAGAGGCCCAAGCTCTCCTACATCCTGACCGGCGGCAGCGCTTCCAACGACCTGCGGGTCGACATCACCAACTCGGCCGGCGAGATCGTCGCCAGCAAGATCCGCAAGGGCGTTCCGACCGGATCGACCCAATCGGTGAGCTGGGACGGAAAGGGCTCCAACGGCAAGCCGGCCCCGAACGGCTCCTACCGCTTCGTGGTCCGCTCGGTGGACGGCACCGAGGCCACTCCGTCCAAGGGGCTGGCCAAGGTCCAGCGCAAGGCGAGTCGCGGCAAGGCGGCGGATCCGTTCGCCTTCAGCATGTACGGGTACGTCTTCCCGATGCGCGGCGCCCACACCTACGGTGACAGCGTCGGCGCCGGCCGCGGCCATCAGGGACAGGACCTGCTCGGCAAGTGCGGCATCCCGCTCATAGCGGCCCGTGGCGGGACCGTCCATTACAACGACTACCAGGCCAGCGGCGCCGGAAACTATCTGGTGATCAACGTCAAGGGATCGGGCAAGAGCCACGTGTACATGCACATGATCGAGCCCTCCCCGCTGAAGGTCGGCACCAAGGTCAAGACCGGCCAGCGGATCGGTACGGTCGGCACCACCGGCCGCAGCAGTGCCTGCCATCTCCACTTCGAGATCTGGTCCTCCCCGGGCTGGTATCAGGGCGGCAGCTTCCTCGATCCGACCCCATCCCTGAAGCGCTGGGACAAGTACAGCTGATGTGCATGCAGTGCGTGGCCGGAGCCTCCGTGGTCGCGACCGCGTCGGCGACCGGCCTGCGCGCCTGGATCGGCGCCCGCCGGCCGGGCTGGCTCACGCCGAAGCTGATGAAGGTGACGACCGCCTGTCTGCTGACCCTGGGCGTGCTCGCCGCGGGTCTTCAGCCCTGAACGGAGCCTGACCCGCTCAGTGCTGGTGGCCGCCCTCGGCGGCCGCGTGGAGTTCCTCGTCGCTGAGCGTGTCGGCCATCAGGGCGGCCAGTGCGGTGGTGATCGGGACCGCGGCGATCAGGCCGATCGAGCCGACCAGGGTGGCGACGATCTCCTTGGCGATCAGCTCGAGGTTGACCGCGTCCACGATCCCGAGCTGTCCCGAACCGAGGATCACCAGAACCGGCAGTGAGGAACCGACATAGGCCAGCACCAGGGTGTTGACGGTCGCGCTGACGTGATCGCGGCCGACGTCGATCGCCCGCCGGTAGAGAGCACCGAACCGCTGGGTCGGATTGGCGGCCCGCAGCGCGAGCACGGTGGATGCCTGGCTGATCGTGACGTCGTCGAGCACCCCGAGCGCGCCGATCACGATCCCGGCGATCAGCAGGCCGCTGATCGAGATGCCGGAGTCGCTCACCGCGAGTGCCGTCGCCTCCTCGGACGAGAATCCGGTCAGGTTGGTCAGGCCGGTGAAGATCACGGCCATCACCCCGACCAGGAGCAGGCTGAAGGCGGTGCCGAGAATGGCGGCCAGGCTCTTCGGACCGAGTCCGTGGGCGAGCGCGATGGTCACGAGCATCACCGCCATCGACCCGACCAGGGCCACCGCCAGGGGCGGCTTGCCGTCGAGGATCGCCGGCACGATGAAAAGCAGGACCACTCCCAGGCTCGCCGCGAGGCCGACCAGTGAGAGCGCGCCGCGCAGCCGCCCGAAGAGCACCACGAGCAGAGCGAAGGCGAGCGCGAGCCAGATCATCGGGGCCCGCCGTTCGAAGTCGATCAGGGAGTAGACCGGTTCGACCTGGGAGGCCTCGAACTGGTCCGCGCTAGGCGCGAACTGGACCTTCGCGACCCGCACCTTGTCACCGACCTCGTAGACCGCGGTCGGCCCGCCGGTCGATATCTGGATCGGCACGACCTTGCCGGCCTCCTCGCCGGAGACGATCTCGACCTCGGCGTCGGTGCAGGTCCCCTGACGCGGCGGCGGGCATTCCCGTGAATTGACAGTCCGGATCTCGCCCTTCTCGGTGTCCCCCACGGGACCGGTTCCCAGCTGGAACTCGGAGTCGCCGGAGGGCCAGAGCACGGCGAGGCCGACCAGGGTCGCCACGGCGACTGCGGCGACGACCCCGACGAAGATCTTCTTGTGGTTCGAACGGTCGCGCCGTGGGCGGTCCTCCAGTTCGGCTTCGGTCTCGGCGCGGTTCATCTCGGCACCGCCGAACGCTACCTCCTGTCTGCGGTCGCCAAACCGGTCAGAACCCCGATCGCAACCGTCCGCAGACCCGACCTCCGATCCCCGAGCGGCTTCATAGTGAGAACGAATCTCATTATGATATAAACCCCCCGGTCCGCCCGCCCGACCCGGAGATCCCAATGCTCGAACCATTCACCCTGCCCTACGTCCAAGAAGGCCTGATCGAGATCCTGCTGCTCTCGATCGCCGCCGGCCTGATCGGTTCCTGGGTGGTTCTGCGCGGCCTCTCCTTCTACTCCCACGCGATCGGCACCGCCTCCTTCCCGGGGCTCGTCCTGGCCGACGGCCTCGGTTTCTCGGCCGCACTCGGGGCCTTCGGCATGGCGGGCGTGTTCACCGCCCTCTCGACGCTGATCGCCCGCTCCAAGCGCACCGCGGCCGACAGCGTCACCGCGCTCGCCCTCGTCTCCTGCCTGGCCGCCGGCGTGATCCTGGCCAGCGACGTGTTCAACTCGGGCGCCAACGTCGACACCCTGCTCTTCGGCTCGCTGCTCGCGATCGGCCCGAACGACCTCTGGCTGGCCGGGGGCGCCGCCCTGCTGGCGATCGTGGTGACCCGTCTCTGCGCCGCCCATTGGCTGGCCAAAGGCTTCGACGAGGGCTCGGCCGGGAACCCGAAGTCGGGGTCGGTCTGGTTCGACGTCGCCCTTCTGGCCGTGGTCGCGGTCACCGTCACCGCGGCTCTCAGCGCGGTCGGCGCACTGCTGGTGGCCGCCCTCATGGTGATTCCGGCCGCGACCGTCCGCATGGTCACGAGGCGGGTCCAGACGCTCCAGGTGGGGACGGTCCTGCTGGTCGCGGCCGAGGGCACCCTCGGCCTCTGGCTTTCGGTGAAGACCGACGCTCCCCCGGGCGCGACGATCGCGGTCGTGAGCGGCGCCGTATTCGCGCTTGTCCTGCTCGGCCGCACGGTCCGGAACTCTCGTCCGGCCGCCCTCGCGGTCGCGGCGCTCGGCCTGGTCCTGTTCGCCGCCGGATGCGGCAGCGGCGGTGGAGATGACGGCGGACCGGTCAAGGTGGTCGCCACCACCACCCAGGTGGCCGACCTGGTCCGCGAGGTCGGCGGCGAGCAGATCGAGGTCACCCAGATCCTGCAGCCGAACACCGATCCCCACGACTACGAGCCGCGACCTTCGGACGTCGAGGCGTTCGTGGACGCGAAGCTCGTGTTCAAGAGCGGCGGCCATCTCGACGAGTGGACCGACCAGATGATCGAGGACAGCGGCAGCGACGCGGCCGTGGTCGATCTGAGCGCGAACCTGCCGGTCGAGCTGCATGCCGGCGAGCATTCGCATGAACATGACGGTGAGGAGGCCGGTCACGAGGAGGAACATTCCGAGGACGGCGAGGAGACCGATCCCCATTGGTGGCATGACCCGGTGAACGCGAAGGCCGCCGTCGGAGAGATCGAGACCGCCCTGATCGAGGCCGATCCGGCGGCCAAGAGCGCCTTCCGCACCAATGCCGAGCACTACGAAGCGCAACTGGCCACTCTGAACCGGACGATCGCCAAGTGCTTCGGGTCGATCCCCGCCGCGGAGCGCAAGATGGTCACCGATCACGACGCGTTCAACTATTTCGCCTCGCGTTACGGCATCGAGGTGGTCGGCGCGGTGATTCCCGCCCTGACCACCCAGGCCCAGCCCTCGGCCGGAGACCTCGCCGAGCTGGAGCGGACGATCCGGGACGAGAACGTGAAGGCGGTCTTCCCCGAAAGCTCGGTTTCGAAGAAGCTTTCGGACGCGGTCGCCGGGGACACCGGAGCGAGCACTGAGCATGAACTGTTCGGGGATAGCCTCGGGCCCGAGGACTCGGATGGATCCACCTACATCACGATGATCCAGTCGAACGCGAACAGCATCATGCTGGGACTCACGGGAGGTGAGCGAGGCTGTGACTTCGACTGAACCACGGGACATGGCCGCGGTGCCCGGCCGGAGTTTCGCGGTGGCCGATTCGTTCGCCACCGGCTACGACGGCAGGGTCGTTCTGAGCGGGGTGGATTTCACGATAGGCCCCGGTATGAAGGTCGGTCTGCTGGGACCGAACGGCGGCGGCAAGACGACCCTGTTCCGGGCTCTGCTCGGCCAGATCCGTCCGCTTGCCGGTTCGCTGAAGGTCGATGCCACCACGGCCACCGTTCCCCAGTCGGATCGCTCCCGCCTCGACTATCCCGTCACCTGCCTCGATGTGGCGACGATGGGGGCTCTCGCCCGCCTGCCCTGGTGGCGCCGCCCGGGGCGCCGGGATCGGGCGAAGGCGCTGGAAGGGCTGGAGACGGTCGGACTGGCCGACCGGGCCAAGGACAGCTTCGGTGATCTCTCCGGCGGTCAGCGCCAGCGGGTCCTGATCGCGCGCGCCCTGACTGCCGAGGCCGAGCTGCTGCTGCTGGACGAGCCCTACACCGGGCTCGATTCGGCCAGCGCCGCCCGGCTCGACCGGCTGATCGAGGATCTCGCGGCGCGGGGCTGCTCGGTGATGATCGCGACCCACGACGTGGACCAGACTCGGGCCTGGGATCGGGTCCTCTGCCTGAACGAGCGCCAGATCGCCTTCGGTGAACCCGCGGAGTCGCTTTCGCGTGAGGTCCTTGAGGCGACGTACGGTGGTCACATCGTCGAGATCCCGGGCCAGCCGGGCCAGGCCGTGATGCCCGCCCACCACTGCGATCACGAACATGATCATGAGGATGGACATTGATCGACTCCGTGTTCGAGCCCCTGTCCCATGGAACCACGCTGCGCGCGCTGGTCGAGATCACGGTGCTCGGCATCGTCAGCGGAGCGATCGGCTGCTGGATCGTGCTGTACGAGTTGTCCTACAGTGCCGAGTCCCTGGCCCACGGGCTCTTTCCGGGACTCGTGATCGCGGCGCTGATCGGCGCGCCTCTGCTGCTCGGCGGGGCGGTCGGCGTGCTGGTCGCGGCACTCCTGGTCGTGCTCGCGACACGGCTGACCGACGAGAGCTCCGACACGGCGATCGCCGTGGTGATCACGACCCTGTTCGGAGCGGGCGTCCTGCTCGCCCTCTCCCCCTCCAGCCCACCGGGTATCCAGGAGCTGCTGTTCGGTGATCTGCTGGGTGCGTCAACCGGCGATATCGCGATCGCGTCGGCGGTCGGTGCCGCGGTTCTCGGTGTCCTGTGGCTACTTCATGACCGGCTGTTGGCGGTCGGTTTCGACAGTGATTCGGGGCGTGCTCTGGGGATCTCGGTGGGCACTCTCAACGTGATTCTGCTGGCGCTCGTATCGCTGACGATCCTGGTCGCGGTGCAGGGTCTCGGCAATCTGTTGGTGGCGGCGATCCTGGTCGGTCCGGCGGCCGCGGCCCGGCTGGTGACCCGCCGGATCCGGCCGATGATGATGATCGCGGCGGTGGTCGCCGTGGTCGCCGGCATCGCCGGCATATACGCCTCCTACTACCTGCGCACTGCGGCCGGAGCTTCGGTCGTGATCGCACTGATGGGCTGCTATCTGATCGCCGCCGCGACCGGTGTTCTGCAGGGCAGGCTGGCCCCGAGGGACAGGTAGAATCGGGTGATGGCCCAGGCCGCGAAATCAGCGAGGCATTCGACTTCATGGTCCGAGTACGCCCTCGGCCGACTCAGCGAGGCCGGCTATCGCAGCGGCGGTTCCCGCCGCAAGGTGGTCGAGCTGCTGGGTGATCAGTCCTGCGCGATCACCGCCCTGGATCTCGATGGCAGGCTCGATGGCGTGGGCCGCGCGACGGTGTACCGCGCCCTCGAGCAGATGGAGGAACTCGGCCTGGTCCAGAAGATCGACGTCGGCGGGGACTCGTCAGGATACGAGAAGGTCGATCCGGAGGGCCATCATCACCACCACATCGTCTGCACCGATTGCGGCAAGGTGGTCCCCTTCGAGGATCCGGCCCTGGAAGAGGTGATCCACGAAGTGCCGAAGCCGAAGGGTTTCAGCATCAGAAGCCACGACATAACCCTCAAGGGAACCTGCGAAAACTGCGACTGACCAGGCAGCACCGGGCCAAAGAAACACCCAGAACCCAACCCCACCAACCGTTCTGGGTCGAATAGCCCACCAAATAACCATCAGATTCGACCCAGAACGATCAAGGCAACGGGCGTGAGGGGTTCTGGGGGCGTTTTGGGT
>DATJUB010000085.1:0-11212 GCA_035502775.1 Solirubrobacterales bacterium
GGTATAGGTGACCTTCTTGTTTGACTTCGGCTTCGCCTTCGTCAACGCACCCTTGCCACCCAAGTAGAACGGGGTCGCTTTCGCTTCCTTGATCGGCCAGGAGTCATAGTCAAGCTCCCACTTCGCACCGATCGCACCCGGCTTGTCAGCCAAGGCGTTTCCGTTCTCCATGAGCAGCCTGACCCGCGGATCCTGCCTGAACACGTTCATCGCGGATTCGGCGCTCGTGTAGTCGGTGAATCTGGTCTGCTGGAGCGGGGCCGAGCCGGCTCCGGGAGCAACCGCCTCATACAGAGCGGGACCGAGGCCGATCACGGCCGGATCGATCACCGGAACCTCATCGGCGACGAACAGCTTCATGAACTCGACCCAACGGGTGATCACACTCGGGCCCAGTGAGTCGACATGCGGACCGTTCTGAAGGATCATCCAGACGTTCGGGTTGTTCTTCAGATTGCCGAGGCTCTCCCCGAAGCGGCCGCCGGTCTGCTCGTCCTGGAACTGGCTGGCGAACAGGGTGGGCACCTCGATCCTGCTCATCCAGTAGCCGGGTGAGCGGTACTTGAAGAGCTTCGGGGTGCGATACGGATTCTTCTCCACCAGCTGAACCGCGTTGCGGGTCTGGTAGCGCAGCTTCTGATTCTCGATGCAGTGCTGGTCACCCTGCTGGGTCAGGATCCTCGCCCATTCCTGGCCTCCCCCGGGGGCGGGCTGGGCCTCATCCATCCGTTCCTGGATCCAGGAGAGCGCGAAGCCCTTGTTGAAGATGCCGCCCGGGTAGCCGGTGCCGGAATACAGGTCGTCGGTAATCGAGAGTGGGGAGATCGCGGACAGATGCGGTGGCCGGGTGCCGGCCGCGAATAGCTGCGAGATCCCCGAGAAGGAGATGCCGCCCATACCGACCTTGCCGCCCTTGACCCAGGGCTGGGATCCGACCATCTCGACCATGTCGTAGCCGTCGTAGGTGGTCGGCAGACCGAACAGATCGAAGGCGCCACCGGAGCAGCCGGAACCGCGCATCTGCACGCTCACGGTCGCGAACCCGAGCAGCGGACCGACGATCGAACCGACCGCGGTCGATGCCGCGGGGGCCAGCGGATCACCGGCGAGAATGTCGGTCAGCGCGCCCTTCGGGGCCGCGGTGGGGTAGCCGGAATGTTCGATGAAGGTCGCGAAGGGACCGTCGGCCATCGTCTTGCCGGCGGGCAGGCGGACCGTCATCGCCAACTCCACCCCGTCGCGCATCTTCACGTAGTTGAGACCTTCATGAAGGTCCACGGCGTCATAGAAGGACTGCGGGGGATTGGCTCCCGGCTTCAGGATCGCGAACTTCGCGGTACCCGCGACCTCCGAACCCTTGCGGCTCAGAACCCGATAGCCCGGACCGGGCTTTTGGTCATAGAAGATCTTGCTGCCGAAACTGTCGGCGTTGCCCTCGGCGACGATGCGGTTTTGGTTGTTCACCAGCAGCAGCTTGATTCCTGCTGCTGCGTTGGTGACGTACGCGTCGCCCACCGATCCTCGCGCGGTGAAGCTAGCCTGAGCGTTGGCCTTGGGTGCTTTCTTCAGCTGTGGTTTCTTCTTGCCGGGCTTCGACGCGGATGCCTGCCCGTCGGCGGCTCCGGCGGTTGAAACAGTGATCGACCCTGCCAGGACGACCAGGGCGGCCAAGAGGGCGGCCACCATGGGGACACTTCGCATTCGTTGCATTTATCTCTCCCGATTCGTTCACTAGGTCCGCCGGCCATGGCGGAGCGGTCAGCATACAGGTACGAAGTGTACACATCAAGTACGTACGCGTTTGGAACGTACGTATCAGGTCGGGATAGGTTTCGGTACGTCGTCTCTCGTCTCGCCCATCCGGACCACGTCCTCGGTCAGGCGCTCGATCGTGGTCTGCACCTCGGCTCGCTGCATGCGCCCCTCCAGCAGCCACATGCGCAGGCAGAACTCGGCTCCGCGCAGGTAGACCTCGATCTGACGCTGCAGGGCACGGGAGGGCTGCTCGACACCGAGGAAGACATCCGCGATCTGCCGGATAAGAGATTGCGCGGTGCCGTTCACGAAGGTCTTGAAGGCCGGGTTCGAGTCCTCGATCCAGAGCGCCCGGATCGCCAGCCGTCGGTTCTGGTCCACCCAACTCATCCAGGTCGCGACAGCGACGGCCCGCCGCTCTTCGCGAGGTATTCCGTAGAGCTCCTGGACGATCGACTTGACCCGGCCGACCAGTCTGAACTGAACGGCCGCGCGCACTCCGTCGAGGTTGCCGAAGTACTCGTAGAGCGTGACTCGGGTGGTGTTGGCGGACCTTGCGAGCTGAGCGATGGTCCAGTCGGATTCACTGGTCCCCTCGCGGTTCAGGAAGTCGACGATGCGGTCGAGGATGACCTCTCGGCGCTCGTCGCGGGGGATCGATTGCAGAGGCGCCGCCCTGTCGTGTCTCGCGGCGGACCGGCGTCCCCCATGGCGAATTTCCCGAGCGTCTTCGTGACTGACTCTGAATGCATCCATGCTCATTCTCCGTATCGACTCGAATTGCCGCGAGTGATTTCACCCTATACACACCCGCGATCCATCCGGCGAAATTCGGATGGATTCGCCGTCTGGCCGCGAACCGCGCCGGGAGTTGCTACCTTGCCCCGCGCATTGAAGACCGATGACCGCACGAGGCGGAAGGGTGGCGGAATGAATCGCTCGCGTTTTGGGACCGATGTCTGACAAGGATCTGAATCTCGCCAGGGAGATCGCCGAGTTCGTCGCGGACCGGGCCTTCGATTTCGGTCATCACGAATGCCGGGCCTGGGCGCTCACCGATTTCTCGGCCTGGGCATCACTGGCCGGCCGGCGAGCTCGTCTGACCCTGGCCGCACCCGTGACGGCGGAGGGTGATGAGCGATCTCCCTGAGTATTGACCTCCATGAATCCCCGAGTTATGGTCGAAATTCGGGGAAAACTCAGGGAAAGAGACCGAAATGGATCAGCAGTTGTTTGAACTGTCACGTGGGCAGGATTCAAATGGTCGCGATGTCGATGTCTGCATGGCGCTCGAGATCGCTGAGTTCGTAGCCGACCGGGCGCAGTACTTCGTCGACCATGAGTGCCGAGCTTGGGCACTCACGGACTTCGGGGTCTGGGCCGTTCTGGGCGGACGCACGGCAAAACTGTCGCTGGAGCCGTTGAGGCCCGAGGACCCACTCGAGGGGAGGCTCGGCCGACGGTGAACATCACGGTCCCGCCGCGGACCGACTAGGCGCCGAGTCCGCTCGCGCTTACACCTGATTCCGCTCCACAGGGCGAAATTGCGTCCTGACTTGACAAAAACCAGTATGTACATGTACACTCGTGAACGTCGAGTTGGAATCGACTGTTTCTAGGGATTCGCGGGAAGTGGATCCCGGACACGTTCCGAAAGGGCCGGGATCCGGGGAGAGCTGACCTGCGCGTCAACGAGATGAGTTCGTTTGGAGGAGCAGGTAGCGGCATGAGACCCAGGAAGCACCGTTCTTGTCACTTTCCGCCGGAGGATCCGGTCCGATGAATGGTTCGGGACCGACGGTCCGGCGGCGCCACCTTGGTCATGGAGGACCGGAAACCGACTGTGCCCCGATTCCTTCAGGAGGAAGGGATCGGGACGCCAGTCGTCTCGACCGCCGCGGCACGGATTCCGTGATCGACCCGCCCGGAGCATGAAGGAGCCGAGAGGCGGTTCCCATGGCCTTTGATCATTCGATGCCGGCCGAGGTCCCCGGTTCTGACCGGAGGCTTTCCCCCGCCGGGTTCAATGCCTCGGGGATACCGCGGGAGGATGTCGCGCTCGCACTGGAGATCGCGGAGTTCGTCGCGGACAGGGCTCAGGCCTTCGACGACCACGAGTGCCGTGCCTGGGCGCTCACGGACTTTGGCGTTTGGGCTGTACTCGCTGGACGGTCTCCTCGGCTATCTCTCGAGCACGAGCCACCGGGCTCCGACGCCGGTGAGAGTGTTCCTTGATCTCTTCGAGGGTGACGTCGACCGGTTCGATCCCCGACTCGGAAAGGGTCTTGGCGGCACGCTCGATACCCACCCGCTCCTCGTCCAGGGCATGGCGGGCGAGTGCCAGCCGGTACTCGATGAACTCGGTCGGCTCGACTCCGAGGGCCTCGGACAGCGCGGCGATCGTCCGGGCCGAAGCGGGCCGTCGGCCCAACTCGATGCTCGCGATCTGCTGGCTGCTGGTGCCGGTCGGATCGATGTTGAAGGCCTCATGGGAAAGCCGATCCCGGCTCCAACCCCTTGCCTTCCGTAGCTCGGGAAGCAACTCACTGATCGGTTTCATGAACAGCCAATCATTGAATTTGATCGAGCACGACTTGACAAGAACCATCACGTACACGTACACTGTTGTACGAGTTACGAATCAAGGCATGGGAAATGCACTTTGTTCTTGAGGGAGGGACTCCGAAGAGATCCGCGTTCCAAGGGCCAGGGAAAAGTCTCGGCCGGCAGGGGGCGATATCGGGAGAGTCGACTTCGCGATTGAGCAGAAGTTGATTTGTCGAGGAGAGGGCTATGAGAGCACCAGCAAGGCAAATGAAGCGGGACCAGCACGACCGGGCAACCGGCCGAGGCTACCGCGACCTCTCAGCGGCCGGATCTCCGGCCGCAGCCAACTCGATTGATGAACGAATTGAAATCGACAGCCACTCGTGAGAGGGCTTCAAGGAGGAGGAACAAATGAGGTACGGAACTGTTGAAGCAAGGGAGGGGTCTCGGACGTTTCGTCAGGTATCGATCCTTCTCCTCGCCGTTGCGGGGCTACTTGGTTTTGTGGCGATCGCAGCAAGTTCTGCAAAGGCAGAAGAGGTCGGGTATGAACTTGACCGAGGCGTGATCAATCTCGGCGGTGAGGAGGAAGGGCTCTGGGCCAAGTTGATCGATCCTGAGCTTTCGCCCCCGGATGCCCCGGCGACAATCGCCGCCGACGTCGCGGCAGACGGCACATTGACGGCCGAGCAAGGAGACTTCTTCTTTCCACCCAAGCGAATCGAGGACCTCGCGACAGGCGATGCTCTGCTTCCGTTCATCGACGCCAACGTGGCGATCGCGGCCGACGGCCCGATCACGGGATCGTTCGATCTGGGTACTGGCGAAACTGACGTATCGATACCGGCCGACGTGCTGATGACCATCTTCTCGGCGGGCTCACCGGCTTTCGTAGCCAAGTGTCGGATCGACGGCTTCAATCTCGAATTCTCCACGGAGCCGGAAAACATGTCGGACCCGGGCGATCCAGCAGCCGAACCTCCGCGACCGGCTGCCGAGTATGACTCCGCACATTTTGCGTCTCCGGGCTTCACCGGAGCGATGATCGCGAAGTGGGCCACGCTTCCCGCGTCTGATGCCGAAGCCGGATCACTCGCCGGGATTGTTTGTCCGGCCATGGACGGGTTACTTTCAGGACCGGGCGGAGTTTGGCTTGCGGGCAAGGCTGGAACCGATATCGATCCGCCGGTTCAGCAGGCACCGAAGGTTGCCCCCAAGATCACAGGAACACCGGCCACTTCCACCGACAAGACCGACGCGGATTTCACCTTCACCCAGGGCGAAGGAGAGACCTCAGCCGTCACCGGATTCATGTGCAAGTTGGATGGCGGTGCCTTTGAGGCCTGTGACGCCGGTACCAAGAAATACAGCGGTCTCGCGGTTGGTGCCCATTCCTTCGAAGTGAAGGCGATCAATCCGCAGGGCGAGGGCCCTGTGTCCAAATACGACTGGACAATCACGTCGGGAACTGGTCCTGGAGGGGAAGCCAAGCTGGGTGCCCTTTCCGTCAGCCCGAAGAACCGAGCGGTCAAGAGAGGCAAGAAGACCACGTTCACGGTGAAGATCCGCAATACGGGCGACGCCGAGGCCGCGGGGGTGAAGGTCTGTCTCAGAGCCCCCAAGCGACTCGTTGGCGGTGCGAAGTGCATTGGACAGGGAACTCTCGCCGCGGGCGGCACGACGACCAAGAAGTTCAAGGTGACCATCAAGAAGAAGGCCAGGAAAGGCAAGAGGATCACGCTTGCGTTCAAGGCGACTTCAAATAACGCGGGCGTCAAGAGCGCCAAGGCCTCGGTAAAGGTCAAGTAGTCGAGACCGGCCTCCCTGCCCCAGCGAGTGGGGAAGGGAGGTCGGTCTGACCGTTCTCTTGAAAGGAGACAAGAAAATGAGTGCATTGCAACCGATACTGAACAGGACTGTCTCAGCGAAGGTGCTTCTCGCGATGATTGCGGTTGTCTTTCTCGCTTTTGTGGGTGCCAACTCCGCCTCGGCGGCGGTAACAGAGGCACCAGAGATCACGAACGCTCCCGAAAATCCCAATACGACCGAGGCTACGGTGCGCTTCGACTACGCGGTCGGGGAAGGTGAAACCTCTACGGCACCCACTCTGTACTTCTACTGTCGTCATTTTCCGACAGGCACACCCCCGGCTCCCACCCTGGGATGGTTCTCTTGCTACAACACCGCGGGCGATCCGCCGTACTGGACGGAGAACAGAACTCTTCCCAATGAGAACAGGACCTTCCAGGTCGCGGCCCGCGAATCGGCTGATATCGCGACTCAGGGTCCGATTGCAACCTATGAGTGGACCCAGAATGTTTCGGTTCCCGCACTTCCTCCCGTGCTTACGAAACAGCCGGACGACCCTGATGAGATAGTCAACCTCGGGTTCGAATGGGAGCCAGGTGCTGGCGAAGAAGGAAAGATCAACCTCTATCAGTGCCGCATCGATGGTGACGCTTGGAGAGAATGCAACGACGGCGAGATCCGATTCCCCGGAAATGGCGAGCACACATTCGAGGTACGCGGCGGCAACCAACATGGTTGGGGGCCCGGAACTGACCCGGCTACGTGGACCAAATCCGTGCCCAATCCGAACCCCTCATTGCCACTCAGGGAGGCGGCGTCGGAAAACTGGAACGGTGTCATGCAGAATGAGGCGGATCCCGCCGGACGTTCACTCGGCGATATCAACGGAGATGGTCTCGGTGACTTTGGAGTCCCGACGAAGGATGGCATCCTAGGCATGTTCGGCGATCCAAACGGCTCGCTGGACATCATCTTCGGTTCCAAGGGGACTCGCGGAAACCGGACGCTTGGGACTCAAATGCCAGATGAAGGTGTCCGAGTCGAATTCCCAGATGGGGTCGGCTGGCCCGGCGTCAATACCGTTGCTGGTGCCGGAGACCAGAATGGGGATGGCATCGACGATTTCATCGTTGAATTGGGCGGGTCGTTCGGTGTCATGCCGTACACGTTCGTCGTCGTCTACGGTGGATTCGATGTGACAAGTCTGCCGACATGCAGCTCGTCTTCCGCTCGATGCCTGGACATCACTTCGCTTGATGCCGACGAGGGCTACACGATCACCACGTTGACTTCCTCCGAGAGGATTGGCGGCACGAACGTTCCGGAAAGAACTACCGCTGATTTTGACGGTGACGGAGTTCAGGACCTGCTTATCTCGGGTGGGGTCAACTCAGGCCGCTACTACGTGGTCAAGGGCAAGGAGCGGAGTGGAACCATCGCTCTCGATTCCCTCCCGGCCGGCGAAAAGCAGACCTTTGTGGGTCTGGCCTCCGCGGGCATGGAGATAACCTCGATGGGAGACCTCGATGGGGATGGCAAGGACGACGTTCTGCTCAGGGATGACCTCGGCGGAGGAAGTTGTGTTGTGTACGGCCGGGAGATCTCAACCGGTGAGTTCTCGGTGACCACTCTGGACCCGGATGATGGGTTCAAGGTCTATAGCCCGGCCGTGTCCGGAATGATGCTTGCCCCGATCGGGGATGTGAATGGAAACGGAACTCCCGACCTTGCCGGTACCAGCTACAGCGGGGTGCCGGACGAGGATCAAACCGTGAGCATCTTTGATGCTCCCGAGCGTGGCAGCGACGGCTACATCCTGGTCGGCGAAGGTTCGGAGGAGATCGCGAGCTACGAAATCGAGCGTGGTGAACCGAATCTGTCTGACCTTGGAACCGTACAGGCGATGCCTCTGGGCGACATGAACAACGACGGCGTCGGGGATTTTCTGACCAGCGCCAAACAAGCACAGGCGGACGGTTTCGTGTCTGCTGGAGCCATGTATGTCATGTTTGGGCAGAACCCAGTACCGGATGCTCCATTGGGATTGGGACGGTCGCTAACCCCGGACCATGGGATCGCGTTTCGCGGTGAGCACTCGGACATGGTGGGGACCAAATACGCACCCCTCGGTGATCTCGACGGCGATGAAATGACTGATTTCTTCGTCGGAGCGCGGGCTGGGACATTCGGCGAAAGCCCCGGTCGCTATAGCGTCGTCCACGCAAGGAGCTTCATGTCGAAGACAAGCACCGGCAAGGCGATGGGGGTTGGCAATACCACGGCCTCGGTAGGGGCAGGTGTCACGACGAACAACCGTGACGTCGAGGTGAAGTTCGAGTACGGCACGACGGATGAGTATGGATCGGAGACCCCGGTCGAGGAGATCGGGGCGAGTGGCTCCGGTGAGTCGTCCTCGGCCGATCTGACCGGGCTCACCAAGAACACCACCTACCACTACCGGGCGGTCGTCACGAACGACCTTGGCCTCACCTACTACGGTGACGACAAGACGTTCACCACGACCAATACGGACGATCCGATCACGGATCCCTGTGCGGCCGACAACACCAAGCCGGGTTGCGGTGGCTACGACCACTGCAAGGCGAAGCCGGGTGATTGCCAGGGTGGCGGCGCGAAGCTCGCGCTGATCTCGAGTCCCAAGACCATCAAGGTCAAGCGGGGCAAGAAGGGCAGCGTGGCGGCGATCGTGGTCAACGCCGGCGGCAAGTCCGCCAGCGGGGTCAAGGTCTGCGTCAAGGCGCCGAAGACCGTCAAGGTGAAGAAGTGCCAGACGGTCGGTGGCCTCGGTTCGGGTGCCACCAGCACCAAGACCTTCAAGGTCGCGGTGAAGAAGAAGGCCAAGAAGGGGAAGAAGATCTCCCTGAACTTCACGGCCAGCGGCAGCGGACTCGCGAGCAAGGGGGCGAAAGCCACGATCGCGGTTCGATAGACCGGCCGGAGCTTGGTCAAGGAAGACCACAGGACGATCGGATCCCGGTCACTCGCAGGAGGCGGGTGACCGGGGTGCCGATTGTTCCCACGAGTACAGATTCGCCCTACCCAGTCGACGAGCATGGAGGTTCGTGTGAAGGCCACGATTCAGAAGTCAGTCTCAATCCCGGGAGCGTTCCGGACAGGTTCCGTCCTCATCGCTTTCTTCCTGACGATCATCGCCACGGGAACCGCCGCGGCGGCCCCGGAAGATCGAATCCGCACAGTCACCAGCTCCGGCGGTGTGGAGATGGCGGCCGGAGAGGTGGTCGTGAAGCTGGATCCCGACGCCAGCGGTGCCCAGCGATCGGAGGCGATCCGTTCGATCGGCGCGACCGAAGTGGATCCGGTCGGTGACATCGCCGGCGCCCGGGTGGTCGAACTCGGGGAATCCGTCACGATCGGCACCGCGATCCGTCGGCTGAACGAACAGCCCGGTGTCGAGTACGCCCACCCGAACTTCATCGTTCGCGTCACCGCGACGCCGAACGATCCGTTCTTCAACCAGCAGTGGGGCCACCGCGACACGGTCGCCCCCGACATGGACATCAACGCCGAGCAGGCGTGGGAGTACACGACCGGCAGTCCCAACGTGGACATCGCGGTGGTCGATACCGGTGTGGCCGGCAAGGCCGACTACGGGGCGCCCCTGCCTCAGGACGCTCATCCCGATCTCGACGGCAACGTCGACTTCCAGCTCAGCCGGAACTTCCATTCGGGTCCGGGTGCCGATCCCACCGATTGGACCGACGACTTCAACCACGGGACCCCGAGTGCGGGCACGATCGGCGCCGAAGGAAACAACGGAATCGGCATCAGCGGCATCAACTGGGATACGAACCTGATCGCGATCAAGGCCCTGAGCGCCTTCGGTGCGGGCACGGTCAGCGACGTCGCGGCCGCGCTGGATTACGCGGGGGACGTCGATGCCGAAGTGGTGAACGTGAGCATCGCCTTCATGTCCGAGGAACATGAGGGGCAGCCCGTCTCACTCGTGAGAGACGCCGTCGCCCAGCACCCGGATTCCCTCTATGTCTTCGCCGCGGCCAACCAGGGCCGTGACCTCGACATCGAACCGACCTTCCCCTGCGGATACGAACTCGCGAACTCGATCTGCGTGGCGGCGACCGAGAAGGACGGGAACCTCTGGGGCGGCTCCAACTACAGCGATCAGCTGGTGCATCTCGGAGCTCCCAGTGCCGGCACCTACTCGACCAACGCGGGTGTTCCCGCCGGATACGGTCCCGCCAGCGGCACCTCGATAGCCGCCCCTCATGTTTCCGGTGTGGCCGGCCTGGTGTATTCGATGGAACCATCGGCGACCACCCAGGAAGTCAAGAGCGCGATTCTCGAGAATGTGACGCCGACCGCCTCGCTGGTCGGCAAGACGGTCACGGAGGGTCGTTTGAACGCGGCGGATGCGGTGCAGTCGATGACCCGGTTCAGTGAGTGCAAGGTCCCGGGCGGCTCGACCTATCGCACGTTCTGGGAGGCCGGTCCGAACTCGACGATCGACATTACCGACATCCGGGGTAAGGCGCCGAGCGAGGCTTTCTTCAGGGACTACGTGGATACCTGGGGTGATGTGTCGAAGCTGGAGTGGTACTCCCTTTCGACGATCGCGAGCATCGTGAGTCCCTCCGGCAGCTGGGGTGATCCCGACTATCCGGGCGCGACCAACGCCTGGGACTACGCGGCGTCGTGGGGTGCGGAGGATCAGCGAACCGACATTCTGGCGACGAACCCCTATCCGCTCGGAAGTCCTCGGGTGTCCTTCAGGACCAACGGTTCCGGTCTCGCCCGCGACAGCGACACGTGCAACACCTACCTGTCGAAGTGGCCGGCGGGTACCGGCAAGAGAACGGTGGTCGCGGGTGATTCGATGGTTTCGCAGATGACGAAGAAGTTCGTGAATCAGTCTGGCTGGAAACCGTTCGTCGAGCCGCAGTCGAAGTCCTCGTTCGCGAACATGAAGGGTGAGATCCGCGGGCTTGCGTCGGGTTTGGTCGATTCCACGACCGATGAGCAAACCAAACCGGAGGTGATGGTGATGGCGCTCGGCACCAAGGACGCGGATGCGATCGCTGCGTTGGCGACTCAGCCGGAGCGG